>NZ_JBFAIQ010000032.1:26885-66148 GCF_040654755.1 Streptomyces sp. NPDC050625 | reverse complement strand
GCTGGGGCTGTGTTGAAGGGGCTGGCGTCCGCCTGGGGACCGAGGCGGTGGCGCCGTGGGGGCGTGGGTGCGGTGCGGTCTGCCGGTTGTGTGTGGCTGGTCGCGCAGTTCTCCGCGCCCCTGGGGTTGGGTGGCTGGGGCTGTGTTGAAGGGGCTGGCGTCCGCCTGGGGACCGAGGCGGTGGCGCCGTGGGGGCGTGGGTGCGGTGCGGTCTGCCGGTTGTGTGTGGCCGGTCGCGCAGTTCCCCGCGCCCCTGGGGTTGGGCGGCTGGGCCTGTGTTGGAGGGTTCAGGCTGTTGTCTCCACCACGTCCGCCACCACGCAGCTCACGTTGTCCGGGCCACCGGACGTGTTTGCTTCGCTGATCAGGATGCTTACCGCGGTGTCCGGGGTCGGGGCGGTGGACAGGAGGTGGGTGATCCGGGCGTCGGGTACCACGCCGGACAGGCCGTCGGAGCAGAGGAGGTAGCGGTCGCCGGGCAGGGCGTCGTGCAGTTTCAGGTCCGGGACGCCGTGGGTGCCGCCCGAGAGTGCCTTGAGGAGCAGGGCGTGCTGTGGATGGGCGGTGGCCTCCTCCGGGGTCAGTCGGCCCTCGTCGATCATCGACTGGACGACCGTGTGGTCGTGGGTGATCCGGAACAGGCCGCCGTCGCGGAGCAGATACGCGCGGGAGTCGCCGATGTGGACCAGGGCCAGCCGGGACCCCGTCCACAGCAGTGCGGTCAGCGTGGTGCCGGTGTCGCTGCCGCCGGCCACGTCCCGGACCGCCTCGGTCGCGCCCCGTACGGCCTCCTCCAGCAGGTTCAGCACGCTGCCCGCGGGCAGCTCCTCGTTCTCCAGGAACTTCAGTGCCTCCACGGCGGCGCTGCTCGCGGGCGCCCCGGCGGGCCCGAACCCGTCGGCCACGGCGAGCAGCCGGGTGCCCGCGTAGGCCGTGTCCTGGTTGGCGGGCCGTACGCGCCCGGCGTCGGAGTGGGCGCAGTAGCGCAGTTCAAGCATCGCGGTGTCCTTCCTCGGCTCTGCGGTCAGGTGGTCGACGAGGAACCCGGCAAGATCGCGGCGCACGGCCGTCTCCCGCTCGACCCGCGCCCAATAGGCACGGATCTCCCGGGCGGCCGCCGCGGGCGGCAGCGCGCACACCTGCCGGATCAAGGCCAGCGGCATCCCCAGCCGCCGCAGCCACGCCACCAGCCGCGCCCGCTCCAGCTGCTCCACCGCGTAATAGCGGTACCCGGTGTCCGGGTCGACCCGCGCGGGCCGCAGCAGCTCCAGCTCGTCGTACAGCCGCAGTGCCTTCGGCGACAGCCGGCACGCCTTCGAGAAGGCCCCGATCGTCAGCAGCTCCATGCGCCGCCACCCCCGTATGTCCGCTCGTCGTTCCGCCACCGATGCTGGGGCCTCACCAAAGGTGAAGGTCAAACCCGTTGGATCGGTTGCGGCAGCGGTTGTTAGCCTGCGGCGCATGCCCCGTATCGCACTCGCCACCTATGACCCGGGCGACGAGCCCCACCACGACCGTGACCTGCCCCTGCTGGTGAAGGCCCTCACGGACGCCGGGGCCGGAACCGAGGCCGTCGCCGTGCACTGGGACGACCCCGGCGTCGACTGGGGCGGGTTCGATCTCGTCGTCATCCGGTCGACCTGGGACTACAGCTGGCGCGCGCGTGAGTTCGTGGCGTGGGCGGAGCGGGTCGGGAAGGTGACACGCCTTGCCAATCCGGCGCCCGTCGTGCGCTGGAACACGGACAAGCGGTACCTCGGCGACCTCGCGGCGGCCGGCGTGCCCGTCGTGCCGACCAGCTACCTCGCCCCCGGCGACGCCCCCGACCTGCCGGACGACCGCGAGTTCGTGGTCAAGCCGACCTTCGGCGCGGGCGCCCGGTTCGCCGCGCGCTACACCCCCGGCGAGCGGGACCGGGCCGTGGGGCATCTGGCGCGGATGCATGAGGAAGGGCTCACCGCGATGGTGCAGCCGTACGTCGAGGGCATAGACGTCAGCGGCGAGCGCGCCCTGCAGTTCTTCGGCGGCCGTCTGCTGCACGCCAGCCGCAAGCGCGCCGTCCTGTCACCCGGCGCCGCCTACGACGCGGACAAGGTGGCCCATCCCGACCTGGAACCCTGGACCCCGACCCCGGCCGAACGCTCCGTCGCCGAGCGCGCCCTGGCCGCCGTACCGGAAGCCCCCGAGCTGCTCTACGCGCGCGTGGACCTCGTCGACGGGGAGGACGGGGAACCCCGGGTCATGGAGCTGGAGCTGGTCGAGCCGAATCTGTTCCTGTTCCTGCACCCCGGCTCGGTGGACGAGGTCGTCGCGGGGATCCTCGCGGCGGCCGCTACTCGCTGACCGCCGTCCGCTGCAGCAGCCCCCAGGTGAACTCGGCGGCCACCTCCCGCCGTACGCCCTGCGCGTCGGGTGCCGTGAACGCCAGGCCCCAGCGGGTCGGCGCCGTGCCCTCCAGGGGGCGGGCGGGGGCGAAGGCGCGGGCCACCTCGTCGACCGTGCAGCACCAGGGGGTGAGGTCTTCGAGGGTGCGCAGGTCCGGGGCGGGGGCGCCGGGGGCGCGGACCAGCCATTCGTTCCAGACCGCGCCGTCGGGACCGACCAGTGCTTCGAAGCGCAGCGCGGGCCAGAGCGGGAGCGGCCACTGCCAGGCCCGGCATTCGAGGTCGCCGACGGTGCGCTTGGTCTCGTACCCGGGCGGGCCGAGGACCGAGCGGTAGCGTGCGGAGGCCGTGCGGGCGCGTGGGGAGCGGACCATCGCCTGCCAGCGCTTGTTGGCCTCCCGCATGTCCGCGATCGAGACCCCCAGCTCGTGGCGGGCGTCCTCGACCAGACCGGGGTTGTGATCGGCCATGCGGCGCAGCAGCACCAGCTGGAAGTCGAGCGCGGTGAAGGGGCTAGCGGGGCGCTTTCCGGAGGGCGGCATGGGGACCATCGTCGCCCATCGATGCCGTACCCGGGCGGCGGCCGTCCGGGAGGAACAGCACCGAGTTGACGTAGCGCGGACCCCTGACGGCGCGGAAGGGCAGGACGCGGCGCAGCAGGCCCCGCGAGACGACGTGCGCGGTACCGGCCTGGTGGGCTTCGAGCGGGAAGGAGGCCAGCGGGATCCAGCTCGTCCCCGGCAGCACCCAGCCCTCGTAGCCCAGCAGCCGCAGATACGTCAGCACCGGCGCGATCGGCTGGATCCGTGACTCCAGTTCCACGAACAGCGCCGGGCGGTCGCGCGCGAGCAGTGCCGTGGCGCCGCGCAGCACCGCCAGCTCGCTGCCGTCCACGTCGATCTTGATGAAGCCGACGTCCCGCAGCCCCAGGTCGTCCAGCGTCACACAGGGCACCTCCAGGGCCCGGCCGTGGATGTCCCGGCGCACCAGGGACGACACGCCCCGGTCGCCCGCGTCGTCCGGCGGCAGCCAGAGCCGGGCGATGCCGGGGCGGTCCGCGGCGGCGGCCTGGATCACCCGTACGTTCGCCGGGAACGCGGCCGAGGACAGGAGCCGGGCCAGATGGGGGACCGGTTCCACGGTGACCACCTGGCGTGCGCGCGTCGACAGTCGGCGCGTCCACGGGCCGTACCAGCCGCCCACGTCCACCGCCGTGCCGCAGCCGGCCGGGCAGAGTTCGCCCAGGCGCGCCAGCTCGGGTTCGAAGCGCGGGTAGAGCGCGCGGGCGGTGGCGGCGACGAGCCGGGTGGGGAGGCGGGGGGCCAGCCGGGCGGCCAGGGTCGGTCCGCTCACGGTGTCATCCGCCTCAGCAGCTCCTCGTGCTCGTCGTCCGACACCTGCTCCCCGGACGACGGCAGCAGCTGCGGGATGCCGTCCACGATCGGATAGCGGCGGCGCAGCCGCGGGTTGTAGAGGGCCTCCTCGGGCAGCAGGTGCAGCGGCCCCTTGTCCAGCGGGCACGCCAGGATCCTCAGCAGCGGGTCGTCGGATTTCATGGGGGTGTCAACTCCTTGGCGCCGAGGGAGGGTTCGGGGGCTCGGTCGTGCTTCGGCATGGCCAGCAGCACGGTGACCGCGAGTGCCGTGCCCGCCAGCCGCAGGGCGAGCCGCAGCGGGTCGTGCGGCAGCGCCTCGCCGAAGGACAGCGTGCCGAGCACCGCGGTGAACAGGCAGGTCACCGTCGTGCACACCGGAACGATCAGGGAGGCCCGGCAGCGTTGCAGCGCCGCCTGGGACATGACGAGGCCGAACGCTCCCGTGAAGAGGAGCAGGTACGGGTAGGGGGAGCGCAGCAGTCCGGCCGGGCCGCTGGTCACATAGCCCGACACGCCCTTGATGGCGAGCGAGCTGACCCCGTACAGCAGGCCCACCGCGACCCCGTACTCCACCCCTGTCGTGGGCAGCCGGTGCCGGTGGCGGGCGCGGCGCTCGGTGGCCCGGTACAGCCACACGCCCGCGGCGAGCGAGGGCACGCACACCAGCAGCACCAGCGGGTACGGAGCGGCCCGGCTGACCCTGTCCGACCCCTCCCGCAGGGACAGTACGACCATGAGCAGCGCGGCCAGGATCGCGCCGAGCGCATACCGCTCCCGGCCACTGGTCTCCTCGCCGAGCAGCCGTGCCGAGAGCAGCACGAGCAGCACCAGCCCGGACACGAAGATGCCCTGCGCCGCGGCGATCGGCAGCGTGCGGTAGACGACGAGCTGCGCGCCGAACCCGGCCGCCAGCGCCAGCGACCCGCCGATCCACAGCGGGCTGCCGAGCACCAGCCGCAGCAGCCGCGCGGGCCTGCGCACGGTCACCTCGGGCAGCGCGGACAGGGCCCGTTTCTCCAACACGAACCCGGTGCTGTACAGGACGTTCGCCAGCAGGGCCGCGACCACTCCCCACCACATGGCCGCCCCTACGTCCGTCGCGCATGCAGCAGCAGGATCGAGGCGAGCGAGGGTCTGGCACAGGCCAGCCGGTCCAGCGGACGCAGCGGGCGCGGTACGCCGTGGAAGGGGGCGCCGTGCACGCGGACGACCTCGAAGCCGGTCGCGGTCACGAACTCCCGCAGCGCGCGGGCCGTGTACAGCCGCAGGTGTCCGACCACCTCCTTGCCGGGGCGGCCGTGGATCGCGCGCAGGCTGACCTCGGAGAACACGGGCTGTACGCCGGCCAGTAGCAGGGCGCGGTTGTACCAGGCGGCCAGGTTCGGCGTGGAGAGCATGAGATGGCCTCCGGGGCGCAGCACGCGGCGTATCTCGTCCAGGGCCGCGTCGGGGTCGACGAGGTGCTCGATCACCTCGCTGAACAGCACCGCGTCGGCGCAGCCGGTCCGCAACGGCAGCCCGCCGCCGGTGAGTTCGCCCCGGACGGCGTACGGCAGCCGGGCGTGGGCGTGGGCGCGGCGCAGGGCGTCCTGGGACCAGTCGACGCCGACGATGCGGTGACCGGCGAGGAACGGTGCGGCGGTGGCGGCCGCGGTGCCGTCGCCGCAGCCGATGTCGAGGACCGTGCGTGCCCCCGCGCCGGCCGGGCCGAGGGCGGCGGCCAGCAGCCGGGCCTGGCGGATGCTGCGCGCGGCGCCGGAGGCGACCGGTACGGCGGGGTCCTCGTAGAAGTCGCGCAGCTCCCCGGGAGGGGTGGCGGTGGTCGTCACGGGGCGGTCACCTCCGTGGTGTGCAGATAGTGCTCGAACAGATCGCGCAACTGGTCGCCGTCGGCGGGGCCGAGCAGGGAGCGGGACCAGCGCACGGAGAGGTGGAGGCGGCCCGCGGTGGAGGCGGTGGTGAAGGTGAGGCCGCGCGGCATGCGGGCCGGTGCGGAGAACCAGACGGCGTCCGCGCGGCCCGCCTCCGCGCCGAAGTCCAGCGGGTAGGGGATGCGGCCGATGTTGCTGAGCAGGGTGGTCGACGTCCAGGGCGCGACGGCCCTGCGCAGCCCCCGGGTGAGCGCGGCGCGCACGGCCACCGGGGCCCAGGGGGCGGTCAGCAGGGCGGCGCCTCGGCCGAGTTGGGGCCGGGGCAGGGACTTGAGGAACCGGGTGCGGACGGCCGTGCGGCGCAGCAGCCCGGCCATGTCCGTCGCGTCCAGTTCCTCGGGAGCGAAGGGGACCTCGACGAGCCGGGTGCCGTTTCCGATGGGCATGCCCGCGTCCCTGGGACGGTCGTCGACGGGCATGGTGATGCGGATCGGGCGGGGCCCGGCGCCGTGGTCCCGGTTCCAGTGGGCGATCAGCAGCGCGGTGGTGACCATGAGCTGGTCGTTCACCGTGTACGGGGAGCCCTTGCGGCGGTGCGGGAGCGGCAGTTCGGTGACGATCAGGCCATTGCCCGGGGAGGGGGAGGGGCCGGGGCTGCCGGGGGCCACACGGGCGGGCGGGGTCCAGTTGGACGGTACGGCCACAGACTCCCGCTCGGCGTCCGGCGTGCGGACGGGGGGTGCGGCGGGCGAGTTGTCCCGGCCGCCGTACAGCTCCGCCGCCGTGGCCACGACGCGCAGGCAGGCCGGGCCGTCCAGGGCGGTGTGGTTGACGGTGAGGATCAGCACGGTGCCCTCGCCCTCGGACACGGCCTCCAGACGGATCGGCGGGGCGGCGGAGAGCGGGGGAGCGCAGTCCAGGGCGCGCTGCCGTGCCTGCCCCCGGGCGTCCGGGTCCGGCGGCGGGAAACGGATCACCTCCACGTCCGGTTCCGCCGTCAGCTCCCACTCGTACCGGGCCCGGTACCAGGGCCGGGGAGCCTCCCGCATCAGGCTGCGCGGATGCCGGCGCAGCGCCTCCCCGAAGGCCTTGCACAGCCGGGCGGGATCCAGCCGGCCGGGCAGCCGGACCTCGATGTGCACGGTCTCCGGTTCCGCGTCCTGAAGACAGTGCCGGGCGACCTCGTCTACGACCGGGAACGGGATTCGGGACGGGGGCCGCGCCGGACCGTCCGGCCGGTGCTGGAGCGCGGTCATGCGGGGGCACCTCCGTCGGGCTGTCCGGGGCCACGGGCGGAGACGGTCGGCCCGGCGGCGCTCGGCGGCGACTTCTCCTCCGGTGGCGGGGACTTCTCCTCCGGTGGCGCGGGGGCGGGCCCCGGCGGCTGCGCGCCCAGGGGACTGGATCCATGTATCCGATGCGGCAGCGGTGCGGTCGGTGCCTCCTCCTCCGGAGGTGTGCCGCCCGCCTCCCCGGGCGGGATCTCCCGGACGCTCACCAGTCCCGCGAACAGTCCGATCAGCGCGAGCAGTTGGGCCGGGTGGCCGAAGGCGCCGTGCCCGGCGGCCACCGGTTCCCCGGCGCCGGTCGCCGCCGCGATCCCGGCCCCGGCGAGCGCCACGAGGGCGAGCGGCACCAGCAGCGCGTGCCGTCGGTGGGCGAGCAGCGCCAGGGCCGGCACCAGCAGGGCGAACCAGCCCGCGATCACCACGGCGACCAGCGTCAGCACCACCGTGCCCAGCCACACGCCGGGCGCCGGAGGCACCGGCTGCGGCTCGTCCGGACTGGGCGCGCGGCGCCGCCACACCACCAGGCCCAGCAGGGCCGCGAGCCCCACCGCGCCGCCGATCAGACCTGCCTCGTAGGTCGTCGCCGGTGCGTACGACAGCTTGACCGTGCCGCCCTCCCCGGCCGGGACACGCCAGCCCTGCTGCCAGCCGTCGAGCCGGACGGGGGTCAGCTCCTTGCCGTTCAGGGTGGCCCGCCAGCCGTCGTTGTAGTTCTCGTACGTCGTCAGGTAGGTGGCCGCCCCCGAGCCGACCGTCACCTCGCGGCGGTCGCCAAGCCAGTCCCGTATCCGCAGCTCACGCCCCGGACCGGCGGCCTCGTTCACCGTTCCGCGGGTCAGCGTCACGTCGGTCAGGACCAGGGGACCGGCGTCCCCCGCCTCGACCCGGTGGCTGCCTGCGGTCAGCTCCAACGCCGCATCCACCGTGCCTTCCTGGCAGGGCGTCACCTCCACCCGCCGGCGCTCCACCAGGTCCCGTACGGTCCCCTTCACGCGCGTCGGGTACAGCTCGCCGTCCACCGCCAGCACCGAGCCCTGGCCGCACGGCAGGGAGAACGTCCGGGTGGGGGCCGGCTGCCGGGTGCGGTAGCCGTCGAGCGCCGGGAGGTACGCCTCGGTGAGACCGACGGGGAGTCGCAGGTCCTCGTCGGCGACGGGGTTGTGCAGGGTCAGCGGCGCCGTCTTGGTGATCGTGATGTCGAGCCGGTCCGTGGTGATCGGGTCGAAGCGGACCATGCCGTTCTCGTCGACGCCCGCGGTCGTCGCACCGTCCGGGGAGCTGATGTCCACCTCGGTCGGACGGGTCGACAGGCCGCCCGCGGGGGCGAGCACGAGCTCCCCGACGGGCTGTTTGCCCTTCCAGCTCAGATGGATCGTGGGACGGTCGCCCGCGATCCACGCCGTCGTCAGGTCGCCGTCGGTGAGGTTGCGCGCGGACAGGCCCGCACCCAGGGCCGCGGTGGAGTCCGCGGTCGCCGTGATCCGGTTCTTCTGGTCCGGCGCGACCCGGTACAGCAGCTTGTCGAGCGCCTCGCCCGGCACCGGCACCGCGCTCGCCGCCACCTGGTACGACCCCGCCGTCCCCGTGGCGAAGGCGCGGTGCAGCCCCGCCTCGGTGCCGGTCGCCGACAGCCCCGTCGGGTCGGCCGCGCGGTGCAGGGAGACGACCTCGGCCGCCGCGTCGGAGCCGTCGGCGTCGGTGGGCAGCCGCAGCATCCGCGTCACCTGGACGTGGGGCAGGGAGATCTCGGCGAAGCCCGCGCCGGTCAGGCCGGGGCGCCGGGCCACCGAGTCGACGATCGTCAGCTTCATCCAACGCGTAGCGCCGGCCGGGGCCTTGACGGTCTGCGTCATTCCGTCGGGCCGCAGGAAGCTGGTCACCGAGCCCTTCTCCGTCGTCACCCGCACCCGGGTCGCGGCCGCCCGCACGCTCTGCTGCGGCAACGGCGTCACCTTCACGGACGACGGCATGTCGTACGACCCGTCGAAGCCGATGCGCAGCCACTGCCCCTTCGCCGAGCCGGGCGCGCCCTCCGCCCACGCGGTGGCCGGGTCGCCGTCGAAGGCGTTCACCGGGTCGTACTGCGGGAGGTGGAAGAGCCAGTTGCCGTACGACGACGCCGTCACCGTGCGGGCGCCGCGCAGTCGGGCCACGGTCTGGTGGCCGATGCCGTCGGTGGGCAGGATCTGGCGCGGCTCGTCACCCGCGTCCTGCACGGCGTCGGGCGCGTTGCGCTCGTCACGGGTGTACGTGTACGAGGTGTTGGCGTCGACCAGCCCGAACCGGGTGTCCGCCCGGCGCAGTCCGTCGCCGACCACCTGGAGGCCGGGCGAGCCGACCCCCGGGTGGTTGTCACCGGTGAGCACGGTGGCCCGGTCGCGCAGCCGGGCGGCGAGCGGCAGCAGCGCCTCGGGACCGCCGGAGACGACGGCGGTGTCCGCGGCCGACAGCAGCCGGGCCTGGCCGGGCCGCGGCACGTGCTGGTCCACCGGCTCGTAGATCTCCACCGCCCGCTGCCTCGGATACAGCCCCTCCACCTGGAGCGGGGTGCCGTGGGCGATCCGGCCACCGGTCAGCACCGGCCCGTAGCCGGTCACCCGACGGTACCCGGACTGCTCCAGGGTGCGCTTGACGGTCGTGGTCGGCACGTAACCGATCTGGTCGGGGTCCAGGTCGTTGCGGACGACCACGTAGTGGATCCCTGCGCGGCTCAAGTAGTCGGCCAGGCCCGGGACTTCTCCGCCGCTCAGCAGCGCCTGCTCGACCGCGTCCATCGCCCGCCGGTTGCCCGGGGTGCCGAAGGGCACGAAGTCCCGCTGCGCCCAGCGGCTGTCGGCCAGCACGTCCAGGGGGTGGTCGATGGGGGAGCCCCAGGTGTAGAGGCCGTGCGCGGTGGCCGGGACGACCAGGGCGCGGGAGTCGGGGGAGTACTTCTTCAGCCAGTCGGCCGTGGTCTGCCAGTACTTGGGCAACTGCTGGAACGAACCCGGGTTCAGGATCGACCCGTTGAGATACGGCCACAGCAGCCCCGGCAGCACCAGGACCGCCGCGACCAGCGGGGCGAAGCGGCGGCCGCGCACCGGGCGGGCCCCGCGCGGCTCGGCGGCCACGCCCACCAGATGGGCCAGCCCGAGCACGAGCGCCAGCGCCATGCCCGCCTGGAACTTGTAGATGTTGCGGAACGGCACCAGCGGGCCGTTCAGCCAGTCCTGTACGACCCCGTGGAAGGGCGCCCCGAACGCGCCGCCGTACCCGGCGAGCGTGATCAGCGCGGTGCTGAGCACCGTCAGCACCAGCCAGCGCCGCTCCGGCATGTCGCGCCGGGCCAGCCCGGCCAGCCCGAGCCCGGCGGCGAGCGCCGAGCAGACGATCACGACGACCGCGGAGGCCACGGCCCATCCAGCCGGCAGCCAGGCCTCGCCGAGATGCAGATAGGCGACCCAGTTGCCGCCGCCGCGCAGCGCCTCCGTGGCCGACATGGTCGCCGTCGTCGTCTGCGAAGTCTCCACATAGGGAAGGAAGTTCTCCCCGTAGACGCCGAGCAGCAGCAGCGGGATCCACCACCAGGCCGTCGCCACGAGCACTCCGGGCACCCACCAGGAGATCAGCTTGCGCTGTCGTGGTCCGGGCGGGCGGGAGAGCAGATACAGCCCGGCAGGCAGCAGGGAGGCCAGGGTCGCGGCCGCGTTGACGCCGCCCATGAACGGCACGACCAGTGCCGAGCGCAGGGCCGCGACCCGGGCGGTGTACCGCTCGTCGGCCAGCGGCAGCAGCACCCACGGCAGGAAGGCGCCGGGCAGCGCGGCCGCCGAGGTGGAGCCGACGACCACCGTGAACACCGGCCACAGCGCATAGGCCACCGCCCCGAGCAGCCGGGACGCGGGGGTCCCGACGCGCAGCCGCTCGGCCAGCCGCAGCGCACCCCAGAACGCCACCGACACGATCAGCGACAGCCACAGCCGCTCCGCGAGCCACACCGGCAGGGAAACGGCGTGGCACAGCCAGTAGAACGGCAGCATCGGCCACAGATAGCCGGCGTACTGGTCCTGGATGCCGCCGAAGGACCCCTGGTCGTGCCACAACTGGCCGAGGTCGGAGAGGAACCGGCCCGGGTCGACGGTGACGCCCAGTTTGGTGTCGAAGGTCTGCCGTCCCGGGTGCACCGCGAGAAGCAGCACCAACACCACGGCCCAGAACCCCAGCAGCCAGCGCCGCGACCGCGGGCCCTCCGGCGGGCCCGAGGCGGCCGCGGTGGTGGGGACGGCTGCCGGGGGAGGAGCCTGGACCGTGGTTGTCATGGGGGACACCGCCGGAGGATGAGGAGGAGGTTCCAGGTGGCCAGCTCACGGATGCCGGGCGCCTTCACGACGGTTTCCGCGAGGAACGGCCAGTAGCGGGAGCGTGCCGAGACGACCGTGACGTCGTCGCGGGCGCGCACCTGCCGCAGGGTGGCTCCGATGTGCACGGCGAACAGGTTCTCGCCCAGGGTGTGCTTGGCCGGCCGTCCGGTACGGCGGCGGTAGCGGGCGCGGGCCCGCTCGGCGCCGAGATAGTGCCAGGGCGCCCACTCGTGACCGCCCCACGGGGAGAGCCAGTTGGTGAAGGACACATAGATCAGCCCGCCGGGCCGGGTGACCCGCGCCAGTTCGCTGAGGAACGTCTGCGGATCCGCCACGTGTTCGAGGACGTTGGACGAGAACGTCACGTCGGCGGCCCCGTCGGACAGCGGCAGCAGATAGCCGTCGGCGATCACCGTCCCGGCGGGCGGCCGCTCACCCAGCTCGGTCACGTCCGGCTCGAACAGATGGGCCTGGGCGCCCCGGCGCCGGAACTCCTCGGTGAAGTACCCGCCGCCCCCGCCGACGTCGACGACGATCCGCCCGGCCACCGGCCCGTCGTAGGCCTCGACCTGGTCGGCGGCGTCCCGGGCGAGCAGGGAGTAACAGGCCTCGGGATCGTCGTGCTCGTGCCGGAAGGCACGGAAGAGGGCCAGGGAGCGGCGTATCGAGGGGTCCTTGAGACCCGTGCCGGTCATGGCTCCCAGCTCCTCACCGCCTCCGTCGCCACGGCGCGGAACTGCCGTACCGTGCCGTGCCAGCGGTAGCGCGCCGCGCGGTCGCGGGCCGCCTTGCCCATCAGCTCCCGGCGATGCGCGGACAGCGCAAGGGTGCACCAGGCCGCCGCGAACGACGACTCGCCGCGCGCCAGCATTCCGGTCTCGCCGTCCACCACGGAGTCCCTGAGGCCGGGTACGTCGAAGGCGACCGCCGGTGTCTCGCGCGCCGCCGCCTCGGTCACCACCAGGCCCCAGCCCTCGACGGCCGAGGGGTGCACCAGCAGCCAGGCCGCGCACAGCAGCCGGTGCTTCTCGGCCTCCGGGACATGCCCGGTGAACTCCACGCCGGGCCCGCCGAGTCGTTCCAGCCGTTCGCGCTCCGGACCGTCGCCGACGATCAGCAGTCGGCCGCCGGTGACCGGCCGCACCCGCTCCCAGAGTCTGAGCAGCAGATCGATCCGCTTGTACTCGACCAGCCGCCCCACCGCCACGAACAGCGGCTCGGCAGCGCGGTCGGCCCGTGGACCGGGCTCCTCCACACCGTTGTGGACGATCCGGATGCGGTCCCGCTGCACCCCGATCGCGCGCAGGGCGTGGGCCGTCGACGGGGAGACGGCGACCATCAGACTCCGCTGCTGCGCACCGGTCAGCGCCCAGTGCTCCAGTCTTCGGCCGATCCGCGCGGCGGGCGCCAGCGGTCCGCTCAGCCGCATCCGCCACAGGTCGGTGTGGACGTGGTTGACCAGGCACAGGGTGGGCCCGTGGTGCCACAGGGGCGCGAAGTAGGGCATGCCGTTGCACACCTCGACGAGCAGGTCGCAGTCGCCGACCTGGCGGGCGAAGGCCGAGCGGGCGCGCAGGTAGTGGGCGTAGGTGCCGCCCGCGGACACGACCCGGTAGTCCCGGAAGGCGGCCGGGCCGCCGCACAGGAGGGTGACCTGGTGGCCGAGACGGGTCAGTCCGTCCGCGAGCCGGTCGACGAGCAGTTCGGAGCCGCCGGCGGAGGGGTTGCCGAGGTCCCGGTGGGCGAGGAAGACGATCCGGCGCGGATGTGGGGGGAGCGCCGGGAGGTGCCGCGTGCCCTGGGGGAGCGCGGCGCGCATCGAGGACGGCACGTGCTGGGGCATGGGTGCTCCAACTCGTCTCAGGGTGCGGAACTCACGGTGGGGGGCGATTCTGTGGATGGACTGTGCTCGGGGTGGGGTGGACAGTTTTCGCCCAGCCGTTCCCCCACGGCTACTCACCGGGATGACAATTTCGGGGCCTATTAGAGCTGACGTCACGTCACATCGTGAGCGGCGGCCGGGATATGGCGTCTGTTTCAGGACGTTTCCGTCCTCGTGCCACCAAAACAGCCCCTGCGGTCGCGAGGACGAATCCGGCCACACCGGCACCGAGCGGCAGGGTTTGCCCCACCATGCGCAGCCGGCCGCTCTCCTTCTTCGCCAGGTTCACCTGTTCCTTCTGCGTCCCGGTGGTGAACCCGATCTTCCGGCTGTCCAGCAGCACCACCGCGTCCTTCTCCGACCCCGGGGCGCGCAGCGTCCGCCGCGGCCCGACCTGGGCGTAGATCACCCGCCCGGTGCGCCGGTCGGCGATCAGCTCGATGCCGTGGTTGGCGTACCACTCCTCGGCCTGCACCTGGGGACGCTTCGGCAGCCCGACGATGCTCCCGGGCACCAGCCGGGTGCCGATCTTCGTGGGGGCCACCGTCCCGGTGAACCGGTAACCGCGGTAGCCCTGCACCTCCTTGGTGCCCGCGTAGTGCAGGGTCACCGTGGAGCCGAGCGAGTTGTCCCACCACTGATAGGAGTGTTTGCGCAGGTCGAAGGGGAACTTCAGATAGGCGTCGCCCTCGAAGTAGGGGTTCTCCTTGCAGCAGTGCACGGGCTTGTTGGTGGAGCGGTCGGTGACCCAGCGGTTCAGGAAGAACTCCAGCGCGTCGTGCGGATCCGCGGCCGGCAGGGTCTGGTCCGTGTCGACGGTCGTCGTCACGTCCCACACCGCCCGCCCGCTGCGCTCGCTGTCCTCGACGTCCCCGCGCACCACCTGGGTGATCGTGATCCGCCGGTCGGCCACGGTCCTGACCTGCCCGGTGTCGAAATAGCTGCCCTTGCCGGTGTAGACGGCGGTGGTGTCGATGTCGATCGGATTCACGGCGGCACGCGGCTCGACGTACCACGCCAGCAGGGGCGCCAGCACCAGCAGGAACGTGCCGAGACCCAGGGTGATCAGGGAAAAGGGTGAGGCTGTACGGCGCATCCGGCACTCCAGGTCCGAGAAGGAACAGTGCGCGTGCGAGTTGACCCACCCCTCTGGGCCGGGAACCGTAGGCGCCCCTTGACTCGGTGTCAATGACTGTCGACACTGGGCCGGACAGGCAGGGGTGGGACGCCGGATGGGACCGACTCCGGGAAGTTTTCCCGGGGCCGACTCGGACAGAGAGGCTGACCCTGCGATGTCCAGACTGCTCGCCGCCGCGCTCACCGTCGTGGCCGCCGCCGCCCTCGCCGTGGGTACCGCGCTCGGTGTCGTCGCGCTGCTCGACGCCCGGCCCGACCAGCCCAACACCCCTTTGATCAGCTACGAGCAAGCCGGCCAGGGGAGTTGACCCCGTGACCCGGAGCGGCGCGCCGGAGACGAACCGGAGAATGCCGCCCGCCTGGCCGGCCCCCGTGTCCGCCCGTTCGGCCTGGCACGACGTGCCCCGCCTCCAGGTTCGGCAGTTCGCCGCGCTCGCCATGGCCGAGGCGCCCGCGCTGGCCGAGGAGATCCTGGGCGAGATCCGCCGCGAGTACCCCGGCCTGCCCGTCGTGTTCGACGAGAGCGGTGAGCCGATGGCGCTGATCGGCATCCGCCGGGCCATCGAGGTCTTCGTCCAGCACCTGGAGAGTTCCGAGGGCCGCCCGACCGTACCGCCCGGCGTGTTCCAGGAGTTCGGCCGGGGCGAAGGCCTGGGCGGCCGCAGCCTCGACTCCCTCCAGGCGATGTACCGCCTGGGAGTACGGCTGGCCTGGCGCCGCTTCGCCGAGATCGGCCAGCGCCTCGACATCCCGCCACCGGCCATGTACGAACTGGTCGACGCGGGTTACGAGTATCTCGACGGCCTGGTCGACCAGTCGGTGCGCGGCTATGCCGAGGCCGCCGCCCGCCAGGCCGGGGAACGGCTGCGCCTGCAGCGCCGGCTGATGGAACTGCTCCTCGCCGAGCGCCACCGGGGCGATCCGGCCGACGCGCTGGCCGAACGGGCCGCCCGGATCGGCTGGCCGCTGCCCGGGAAGGTCGCGGTGGGGGTGCTGCTGCGCCCGGCGCGGGAGGCGATGGCCCCGGCGGTGGGGCAGGGCGTGCTGCTCGACATGGAGTACGAGCAGCCGCGGATGGTCGTCCCCGACCCCGATGCCGGGGGCCGCCCCGAGCTGCTGCACCGGGCGCTGTCCGGCTGGGCCGGGGCGATCGGCCCGCCGGTGCCGCTGCCCGACGCCGGCAAGTCGCTGCGCTGGGCCGAGGCCGCCGTACACCTGATGGAGCGGGGGCTGCTGCCGGCCGGAGAGGTACTGCACTGCACCGAGCACACGGAGGCCCTGGTGCTGCTGCAGCCCGAGGAGCTGATCGACGACCTGGCGCTGCGCTGCCTGGCGCCGCTGGCGCACTGCGGGCCGACGCATGGGAGAAGGCTTGCGGAAACGTTACTGGCGTGGTTGGAGACGCGGGGAGGCGCCCCGGAGGTGGCCGCGCGTCTCGGCGTCCATCCACAGACCGTCCGCTACCGCCTGCGGCAGATCCGCGAGCTGTGGGGCGACGGGATCGACGACCCGGACCGCCGCTTCGAGCTGGAGCTGGTGCTGCGCGCCCAGCGGCTGCGCGGAGAGCTGGGCGATCCGAGGGCGCACCGGTAGTGGCGGCACCGGTGGTGGCGGGGACGGTGGTGGCGGGGACGGTGGTGGCGGGGACGGTAGCGGCGGGGCCGTGGTCGAACGCACATTCATCACCCGTGTACAGAACCATTGCCCGTACAACCCACCATGACTAGCCTGTGTTCGTTCGTCATGCCGATCGTCTGTTGAAATTTCGAACACAGGCGCTTAGACCCAAGGGAGGGGGCCGGACGTGGGACGCCTCGTACCTGCCGTGACCCGGGCTCTCGACATTCTTGAGCTCTTCCTCGACGGGGACGGGACGCTCTCCGCCCCCGACATCGTGCGCAAGCTACAGCTGCCGCGCACCACCGTGCACGAACTGGTCACCACGCTCGCCGCCCGGTCGTACATCGTGCCCGTGCCGGGCCAGCCCGGACGGTACCGGCTCGGTGTGCGCCCGTACCAGCTCGGCAGCCGCTACGCCGAGCAGCTCGACCTCGCCGCCGAGGGCCAGCAGGTGGCCCGGTCCGTCGCCGAGACCTGCGACGAGACGGTCCATGTGGCGATCCTGGAGGGCACCGACGTCATCTACATCGCCAAGGTCGACTCCACGCACGCCGTGCGCATGGTGTCGGCGGCCGGCCGGCGGCTGCCCGCCCACTGCACCTCGGTCGGCAAGATGCTGCTGGCCTCGCTGCCCGAGCCGGAGCTGGCCTCGCGCCTCCCGGACGACGCCGAACTGGCCGCGATGACCCCCAACAGCATCACCGACCCGGGCGTCCTGCGCGAGGCCCTGGCGGAGATCCGGCAGCGCGGCATCGCGGTCGAGAGCCGCGAGTCCAACCCGGACGTGAGCTGCGTGGCCGCGCCGGTGCGGGACCGCACGGGCCAGGTGGTCGCCGCCCTGTCCATCTCCGTCCCCATGATCCGCTGGAGCGACGAACGCCGCGACGAGCTGGAGCAGCTCGCCGCCAAGGGCGCGGCCGAGCTGTCGGAACGCCTCGGCCACCGGGGCGCCGCATGACGGCCTACGAGGTGGCGGTGGCCGCGCACGCGACGCTCGGCGAGGGCCCGACCTGGGACCCCGCGACCGGCCGGCTGCTCTGGGTGGACGTCCTGGGCTCGCGGGTCCACACCTACGACCCGTCCACCGGCCGCCGTACGGTCCGCACGACGCACCAGCACGTCGGCGCCGCCAAGCCCAGGGCGGGCGGCGGCCTGGTCCTGAACCTCAGGGACGGCGTGGGCCTCCTGGACCCGGACGACACCTTCCGGTGGCTGCACCACGAGCCCGTCCCCGGCCGCCGTGCGAACGACGCCGCGGTCGCACCGGACGGCTCGCTGTGGGCGGGCACGATGCGCTACGACGAGGCGCCCGGGGGCGGCACGCTCTTCCGGATCACCGGCGACGGCTCGGCCGGGACGGTCCTCGACGACGTGGCGGTCAGCAACGGCACCGGGTGGAGCCCCGACGGCCGCCTGATGTACTACGTCGACTCGCCGACGCGGCGCATCGACGTCTTCCACCACGAGGACGGACGGGCCGTGGACCGGCGCCGGCTCGCGGAGATCGAGGACGGCGCGGGCTTTCCCGACGGGCTGACGGTCGACGCCGACGGCTGTGTGTGGGTGGCGCTGTGGGACGGCGGCGAGGTGCGCCGGTACACCCCGGACGGCGAGCAGGACCGCGTCATCGAACTGCCGACCCCACGGGTGACGTCGTGCGCCTTCGGGGGCCCGGAACTGACGGACCTGTACATCACCACGGCACGGGTGGGACTGACGGCACCGCACCCGGTGGCCGGCTCGCTCCTGGTGGTCCCGGGAGCGGGCAAGGGCCTGCCCCAGCCGGCGTTCGCGGGCTGACCGCCCCCGGACTCACAACAGCCCGCCCGCCTTGCGTTCCTCGGCGGTCAGCGGCGGCCCGCTCAGCCGAGGCTTGAGCGGGCCGATCGCCGCCGCCAGGAGCACGTCGGGGGCGAGCAGCACCTCGGCGCCCCGCTCCAGGGACGTCACGTCGGTGACCCTGCGGGCGACCCGGCCGTTACCCGTGGCCGTGAGCATGAGCCGGTCGACGTAGGCGGCCACGAGCCGGTCCCTGAGCGTGGGGCCGTTCTCCGTCGCGCCCGGGTAGAACACGTCCTGGCCTATCGCCAGGTCCCAGGCGGCCCGGACCGGTCGGGCCACCGCCTTCTGGACACGGCGCGACAGCCCCGGCACGGCCCACCCCTGACGCCGTATCACGTCCCGCATGATCCGCACGCTCTGGGCGGCCGCCGCCAGGCCCTGCCCGTAGATCGGGTTGAACGCGGCGAGCGCGTCGCCGACGACGGCGAAGTTCTCGGGCCAGACCGGCATCCGCTCGTAGAAGTGACGGCGGTTGACGGTGGCGCGGGTGACCGACACGTCGGACAGCGGTTCCGCGTTGCCGAGCAGATCGCCGACCACCGGGTGCGGCAGCGCGCGGGCGAAGGGGAGGAAGTCGTCGTTCTCCGCAGACGGTTCGCCGCCACGGGTGCCGGACAGGGTGGCGATCCACCGGCCGTTCTCGATGGGCACCAGCCAGCCCGACCGGCCCGGGACCCCGGCGCGCGGGTCGGCCTGCACATTGACGACCGGGAAGCCGTCCCGGGCCTGGTCGGGGGCGAGGAAGAGGCGGCTCGCGTACACCAGCCCGGAGTCCACCTCGCGCCGCTCCGGCGCGGGCAGCCCGAGCGCGGCCAGCCACCGGGGTGTCCCGGAGCCGCGCCCGGTGGCGTCGACGACCAGGGCGGCGGCGAGGGTGCGTTCCTCGTCGTCCGGCGTCCGGATGCGTACGCCGGTGACCTCCAGGTCCGTCCCGGTGAGCCCCAGCACCTCGGCTCCGCCGAGGAGTTCGATGCGCTCGTCGGCGAGGACCTTCGCGCGGATCGTGGCGTCCAGCAGGTCGCGGCCGGCCAGGATCACATGGTGGGACTCCGGCCAGCGGCGGAACCAGCCCTGCGAGGACAGGGCGACCACGTCCGTGGTGACCGGCAGCCGGTGGGCGCCCGCGCTCCGCAGTGCCTCGGTGATGCCCGGCAGCAGGTCCTCCACGGCCCGTACGCCGCCCGACCACAGCATGTGGGCGTGCCGCGCCTGCGGCAGCCCGCGGCGTGGCTCGGGCCCCTCGGGCAGGACGTCGCGGTCGACGACCACGACACGGTCGGCGAAGCCGGCCAGGGCCCGCGCCGCGAGCATGCCGGTGTGGGATCCCCCCAGCACGACGGCGGTTCTGGCGGCGGGGGTGGAGCGTTCACTCATGCGCGGGCACTCTCTGCCGGGGCGGTCGCCCGGGCGCGCACCGCCTCGATGTCGTCGGGGTGGCTCAGGGCCCGGGACACGGCCTGGATCTTCTGGAGCAGATAGGTGGTGTCCGGGCCGGACGAGGCGGCGGTGGCGTCGGTCTCCGGCGACCGCCTGCGGGTCTCGACGGCGTCCAGGATCGTCACGGCGGCGGCGAGTGCCTCCGCCCGGCCGGGCTCGGCGCCGAGGGCGCGGGCGGCCTCGTACGACCGGGTGCGCAGGCCCTCGTCGAGGTGCCGGGAGAGCTGGAGGAGCGCGTCGCGGATGAACGTCTCGCGGCGGATCAGGCGCAGTTCCCCGGTGGCGCGGGGCGTGAAGGGCTCGCGGTTGCCGGTGACGGTCCGCATCAGTTGGTAGAGGGGCCGCAGTTGCCAGTGGCTGAGGCGCACGTGCCAGCGCTCGGCCAGGTACTGCCCCGCGTGCGGGATGATGAAGCCCACGGCGACCAGGGTGGCGGAGACACAGGCGGCCGACGGCGCCAGGTACGTGCTCAGCCAGTCCAGGTCGTGGCCGGTCCAGCGGGCGACGACGGCGGTGAGCTTGGAGGCGTCGAAGAGCAGGTTCGTCGCGTAGCCGACGCCCAGGAACCTGAGCCCCCAGCGCAGCCAGGCGTCGAGGCCGTCGGTGCGGATCCAGTTCCAGATCAGCCGGGCGGTGATCGTGCAGGCCACGGTGTGCGCGATCAGATAGAGGAGGATCTCCTCGCGCATGAACGGCGTGTTGGCGTAGTAGGTGTCCAGGTCCTGCAGGCGTTCCACGGGGACGTCCGCGAGCGCGAACAGCACCCACAGGGCGACGACCACACCGGCGTAGAGGGAGACGACCCACCGGGTCGCGCGACGGGTCGCGGCCGAGCGGTCGGAGATGCCGTTGCGCCAGGCGATGATCAGCAGCAGCCAGGACGCGCAGAGCGCGGTCAGCAGCGAATACACCCAGGGCGCCGAGATGTTCGGCACCCCGGTGACCCGGTTGGTCCAGGAGATGGTCTTGGGGGCCGCGAAGACGAACACCGCGCAGGCGAACAGCAGCAGTCCGCCGACGGCCCGCAGCAGCGGGTCGCGCCACATCTTGATGATGCTGGGCAGTTTGATGGCCAGCGCGACGGTGAGGACCACCGTCGGCAGCCAGAAGGAGATGTACAGACCGCGGGACAGATCGGGCCCCGGCAGGCCGAAGGCGTTCGTCACCGCGCCGCACCTCCGCGGTAGCCCATGGAGCGCTGGACCGGGTCGAGGCGCGCGCGGGTCCCCTGCCCGGACAGCAGGGGCCGGAAGGCCGCGGCGAGCCGGTGCCCGAAGTCGTCGGCCGCGGCCTCGTCGGCCTCGCGTGAGCCGTTGCGGGCGGCGACCCTCAGGGCGACGTCGTCCAGGCCCGCCAGCGCGTGGACGGTGGCCGCGCCGACGCCGTGATGGTGCCGGTGCCCCGCGTGCAGGTGCCACAACTCATGGCCGAGTATGACCAGTTGCTGCAGGGCCTCGGCCCGTTCCTCCACGATGACCAGGTCGAAGTCCTGGAACTCCACCCACAGACCGGTGACTTCGATCTCGTCGGGGAAGCGTTCGAAGCGCAGCTCGACCGGCCGCCCGGCTCGCCGCTCGCCCATGGCCGCGCACAGCGCCCGGCACAACTCGCGTACGTCGGCGGGGGGATGGGGTCTCGCACGCACCGCACGGGCGAGGTCGGCGGCGAGTCCGCGCTTGCCCGATGCGGAACGGGTGCGCCACAGCCTCGCGGCGATCCGGGCAGCCCGCTGCCGCGCGCCCGCGATGTCCATCACTCCCCCTTCTCACCGCCGGTCGACGGCCTGTCCGAGATTACGCGCCCGGACGTGTTCGCGTCATGCGATCCGACGACCGTGGTTCAACCAGGAATGATCACTTCGGTGACGGGAGCCGCCCGAAAGTCACGCCGGCCCCATTGACGCGCCGACGCCCGGATCTTACGGTCCGGTCCGAGGTTGCGATCACAATTCGAGATGTCGAACAACAGGGCAGGGAAACGGACCCCATGAGCAAGCGCAGCACCGCCCGCTTCACCCTCGACCCGGCCTTCACGGTCGGCGAGGTCGACCCCCGTCTCTTCGGATCCTTCGTCGAACACCTCGGCCGCTGTGTCTACACCGGCATCTTCGAACCCGGCCATCCCGGCGCCGACGCGGCCGGCCTGCGCACGGACGTGCTGGAGCTGATCCGCGAACTCGGTGTCACCACCGTCCGCTACCCCGGCGGCAACTTCGTCTCCGGCTACAGGTGGGAGGACTCCGTCGGCCCCGTCGAGGACCGCCCCCGCCGCCTCGACCTCGCCTGGCACTCCACGGAGACCAACCGCTTCGGCCTCTCCGAGTACATCGCCTTCCTCCGGAAGATCGGCCCCGGGGCCGAGCCCATGCTGGCCCTCAACCTCGGCACCCGTGGCGTCGCGGAAGCGCTGGAGCTCCAGGAGTACGCCAACCACCCCTCCGGCACCGCCCTGTCCGACCTGCGCGCCGCCCACGGCGACAAGGACCCCTTCGGCATCCGGCTGTGGTGCCTCGGGAACGAAATGGACGGCCCCTGGCAGACCGGCCACAAGACCGCCCGGGAATACGGCCGTCTCGCCGCCGAGACCGCCCGCGCCATGCGGCAGCTCGACCCGGACGTCGAACTCGTCGCCTGCGGCTCCTCCAACCAGTCCATGCCCACCTTCGCCGAGTGGGAGGCCACCGTCCTGGCGGAGGCCTACGACGTGGTAGACCACATCTCCCTGCACGCCTACTACGAGCCCGTCGACGGCGACCTCGACTCCTTCCTCGCCTCCGCCGTCGACATGGAGTCCTTCATCGAGAACGTCGTCGCCACCTGCGACCACATCGGCGCCCGGCTCAAGTCCCGCAAGAGGATCAGCCTCTCCTTCGACGAGTGGAACGTCTGGTACATGTCCCGCTGGGAGGCGCACGCCGAGGCGCAGGACCCCGCGGGCTGGCCGGAGGCCCCCCGCCTGCTGGAGGACAACTACAGCGTCCTGGACGCCGTGGTCCTCGGCTCGCTGCTCATCGCCCTGCTCCGGCACGCCGACCGTGTCGCCGTCGCCTGCCTCGCCCAGCTGGTCAATGTCATCGCGCCGATCCTGACCGAGCCCGGCGGACCGGCCTGGCGGCAGACGACCTTCTTCCCGTTCGCGCAGGCCTCCCGGTACGGGCGCGGCACGGTCCTCGACGTCCGGGTGGACTCGCCGACCTATGAGACGAAGAGGTACGGCGAGGCCGACCTGCTGCACGCCACTGCGGTCCGCGCCGACGACGGCACGGTCACCGTGTTCGCCGTCAACCGCGGCCGCACCGAGCCGCTCCCGCTGGAGATCGCCCTGAACGGGCTCGGCCTGACCTCCGTCGTCGAGCACAGCGCCCTCGCGGACGCCGACCCCGACGCCCGCAACACCCTCGACGACCCGGAGCGGGTCGCCCCGCACCCGGCCGAGGGCACCACCCTCCAGGACGGCAGGCTCACCGCCGTACTGGAGCCGCTGTCCTGGAACGTGATCCGGCTGGCCTAGGCCTCACCGGCAGGCGCAGGCCTCAGCGGCCGGGGGAGGCCACCGGTGTCACCGGCACCCCTCCGGCCGCGCTGCCCAGCAGCGTCAGCCGCACCCGGCCCGGGCCCGACTGCGTGGTCAGCTCCGACAGCACCGCCAGGGCCAGGGTGTTGGTGCCCCGGGTGCGCAGGATGCCGTTCGGCAGGACGAAGGTGTGCTGCGGGCCGACGTCGTTGATGTACTGGCCCATGTTCCAGCCGTTGAGGAAGATCTGCGCCCGGTAGGAGCGGTACGGGTCGTCCTCCAGGACCAGCCCGACCGAGGCGTCGATGCCGGCGGGCACGGCCAGTTTGAACTCGGTCCGGTACCAGGTCACGCCCTGCCGCCGCTCGGCACGCGGGAAGGCCACGGCCTCCCAGTCCCCGTCCGCGAGACCCGGCAGGTGCCAGCCCTCCCGCTCGCCGTACAGCCCGCCGTTGTTCTGCGGCCCGCGCACGGGATCGACGGCCGCCTCGCCCTGCAGACGCCAACCGACCTTCGGCGCCGCCCCCTTGAAGGAGACCTCGGTCAGCCCGCGGGCCACCTTGTGCGTGTCGAGCGCCTTGCCGTCCTGGTCGTGCTGCATGCGCCGGACCAGTACGGACAGCACATGCCGGCCGGGACCGCGCAGCTGCTCGCGCACCGGGAAGGCGGCCGTGGCCGCCCAACTGCCCTTGCGGACCGTGCTGTTGTCCGGAACCGGCATCCGGTGCGTGCCCAGCGGCTCCCCGTCCAGCCATGCCATCAGCAGACCCTGGGTACCGGTGCTGTAGCCGAGCGAGACCTCCTCGATGCCGGTCGAGTCCGTGAACGTGCCGCGGTACCACACGTCGCCGTAGTGGAAGCCGTAGTCGTCGGCGAACAGCACCGGCTGTCCCTTCGGTACCGGTGTGGTGCTGTACGACGTCGTCCGGTCGGCGGCCCGCCACGCGGAGTCGTCGAAGTTCGGCCAGGCCTCCGGATTCTCGGTGCGCATGCGCCAGCCGCCCAGCTCGGGCAGCCGCACCTCGGGCACGCCCGGCACCAGCGTCTCCGCGTACAGGCTCTTGGAGGTGGTGATCCGAGTGGGCACCGGGCGCCCGTTCCACGTCACGCTCTCGATCCCGCGCGGCCCCCACACCTCCAGACCGGTCTCCCCGATCGTGTCGCCGGTGAGCTCGACCGTGGAGCCGTTCAGCGCGACATGGCGCAGCAGCGCCGGGCCGTAGACGAACACGGTGCCGGACGGGGTGTCGTACGGCCACAGGCGCACCCCGGTCGCGTCGTCGGCGAACAGGAGCAGCAGCGGTGTCTCGCTCTCACCGCGCTCGACCAGCACACGGGTGAGCCCGCCCTGGCCGAGGGGCACGTTCACATACAGGGCGTTGCGGTCGTACACCCAGCCGGCCTCGGGGTCCAGCCGGTTGACGACGGGCTCGACCGGGCACTCCAGGACCAGGCGCGCCATCTCGCCGTACCGCCCGGTGAACAGCGCGATGTCCTGGCGTCCCGCGTTGATGACCATCATGGGCTGCGCGGTGCAGTACCTCAGCCGGCGCTTGCCGAGGGAGAGCCCGGTCGTCAGCAGCTTGGCGTCCCGGGCCGGAACGGTGACCGGGACGTCGCCCTCGGCGGTCGGCAGACTGGAGGTGACCGCCTTCGTGCCGTCGTTGCGCACGACGTACACATGAGCCTCGGTGTCCGGGTTGGTGAGGTGGTACACCTTGAGCCCGTCGGCCCGCACGTCCTCGGCCCGGTCCAGCTTGGCGAAGTCGGGCACCCGTTGCAGCAGATGCCCGAGCTGGTGCATCGGGGCGATCTTCTCGGTGACGTTGCGCGCCTCGTCGATGGCCGCGCCGTAGTCGTACGACGTGTAGACGACCGGCGCGGGCAGCCAGCCCCACGAGGTGCCGCCGAAGGTCATGTAGACGTTGTGCAGCGTGATGCCGTTGGCCAGGTTGGTCAGGTAGAAGCGCCGCTCGTAGGCCGCGTCCCGGGTGCGCCGCGACTCGGCGTACCCCTTGCCCTGGAACCACGCCCCGCCCCACGGGTCGAACCAGCCGCCCCCGAACTCGGGCACGAACCCCGGTGTGCGCGGACTGGCCGTGGCACCGCCCTTGAGCCCGCCGGGCCCGAAGTGCCCCCAGTCCGGCGGCGGCTGGGCGGGCGACGGGTAGCCGTCGAAGCCGTACAGCCAGTTCCCCTTCTCACCACCCGTGTCGAAGGTGCCGGGGACCCAGTGGCCGTTCCTGCCCTTGTCGTTGTGGAAGAGGGGGACGTCGATCCCGTCCCGCCGCACCTTCCGGTACAGATGGGACATGTAGTCGCGGCCGGCCGGCTCGCTCACATGGGCGTCGTACTCGTTCTCGATCTGGTACAGCAGGATCGTGCCGGTGCCCTCGGTGAACAGATGCCGGCGGGCGATCCGGTTCACCGCGGTGAGCCACTCGTCGGCGTACTTCAGATAGGCGGGGTCTGCCGTCCTCGCCGTCCCCGGTGTGGCCGTGAGCCAGCCCGGGAAGCCGCCGCCGTCGATCTCGGCGTTGATGTAGGGACCCGGGCGGAGGATCACATACAGCCCGGTCTCGGCCGCCATGCGCAGGAACAGATCGAGATCCCGCACACCCGTGAAGTCGTGGTGGCCGGGAGCGGGGGAGTGGTAGTTCCACGACACATAGATGCTGACCGCGTTGTAGCCGTGCGCCCGCATCTTCTGCAGCACGTCCCGCCACAGGGACGGGCTGGGCAGCCGGAAGGGATGCATCTCGCCGGACCAGACGACCAGCCGTCTGCCGTCCACGACGAGCGAGTAGTGGTCGTACCCGATCGTGTGCCGTCGTCCGTCGGCGCTCGGCGGGGCGGGGGCCGGGCCGGTCGGCACGCTGCGCGCGGCATACGCCGAGGGCGCCCCGGGGCCGCCGCTGCCGCCCAGGGCGAAGCCGAGCGCGGCCGAGCCGGCGAGGGCACTGAATGAACGTCTGCTGAGCGCCAAGGGATCCTCCCGGGCGATCTTACGGGGCGCGGGTCCGGCCATTCTCCATGGAGGTACGCCCCACAATGGACCCATGAGGATCTCGGCACGGGCGGATTACGCGGTACGGGCGGTGCTGGAGGTAGCCGTACGGCAGGGTGAAGGCCCGGTTAAGGCGGAGGAAATCGCCACCGAACAGGTCATCCCGCACAAGTTCCTGGAGGGGATCCTGGGGGATCTGAGGCGCGCCGGAATCGTGGACAGCAGGCGCGGCGGGGGCGGCGGCTACCGGCTGGCCCGCGAGGCGTCGAAGATCACGGTGGCCGATGTCATCCGCGCGGTGGACGGCCCGATCGTCTCGGTGCGGGGCGAGCGCCCCACGGGCCTCGCCTACACGGGGACCGCCCAGCCGCTGCTCCCCGTGTGGATCGCGCTGCGCGCCAACGTGCGCAAGATCCTGGAGGGCGTCACGATCGCCGACATCGCGACGGACACCCTCCCCGAGCCGGTACGCCGGCTCGCGGCGGAACCGGCGTCCTGGGAGAACCCCTGAACCTCGCCGGTGAACGGCGCGCGGTCGTCGGCGATGGAGTGTGAAATCCGCTGGTGTGAATGGCCTGAGTTCGCCCTGCCCTGCTCTCGTGCGGCTTTCTACGATGCGATCGCCGCCCCGGCCTTCACAGGTGCCACACAGTTTCTTCATGGGCCGGAGGCGTTCCACCCCCCACTCCACGACTGGAGAAACCATGACTGGTGGACTCCTTCTGAGCGGCGCGGTCGCCGCTCTCCTCACCACCGCGCTGCCGGGCCAGAGCCCGTCCTCCGTGATCGACAACCCGCCCCCGGACAAGATCGTCATCGATGTCGCCACAGTGAACGGCTCGGGCTGTCCGCAGGGCACCGCCGCCGTCGCCGTCTCGCCCGACAACACCGCCTTCACGGTCACCTACAGCCAGTACCTCGCCCAGGCCGGCGGCAACTCCGACCCGACGTCCTTCCGCAAGAACTGCCAGCTCAACCTGATCGTGCACGTCCCGCAGGGCTTCACCTACGCCATCGCCAGCGCCGACTACCGCGGCTTCGCCTCGCTCCAGTCCGGCGCGAGCGGCGTCCAGAGAGCCTCCTACTACTTCCAGGGCTCCTCGAACACCGCGGCCAAGACCCACCCGTTCAGCGGTCCCTACAACGACGACTGGCAGGCCACCGACAGCACCGACTGGGCGCAGCTGGTCTGGGCGCCCTGCGGGGTGCTGCGCAACTTCAACATCAACACCGAGCTCCGGGTCAACGCCGGCAGCGCCAACCCCGGCAAGGTCAGTTTCATGACGATGGACTCGACGGACGGTGACATCAGCACCGTGTACCACATGGCATGGAAGACATGCCCCGCGAAGTCCTGACGGTCTGACGGCCTGACGATCGGCCCCGACCGCACCGGGGACGCGTACCCCGACCGCACCCGGGTACGCACACGGGCCCGCGCCCTGCGAGGCAGGGCGCGGGCCCGTGGCTCTCGTGTCGCGCCGGTCAGTCGTCCACGCCGAGGGTGAGCGTGCCGCTGTAGCCGGAGGAGGCCGAGCTGCCCAGGGCGGTGAGGGCCAGGAGACCGGACGATGCGCCTCCTCCGTCGTACGCCGCCGCGCAGGAAGGTGCCGTCGTCCGACTCGGTGTGGCCGTTGTTGCCGACGTAGCCGGAGTACTCGCCGAGCGCGTCGGCGTGCCGGATCTCCACCAGGGCGTTGCTGAGGGGGTGCAGGCGGAGTTCACGACGGTGAGGGCGAACTTGAGCGGGGCGCCCGGCTTTCCTTCGGTGACGTCGGACCGTCAAGGCGCCGTTGAGACAGCCGTGTGAGGGCCGGCCCTAGCCCGCCTGTCCCATGCCCGCCGCGTTCGGCCAGCTCTGGGCGTTCGGCCAGCCCGTCGCCGGAGCCGGGGTCAGCCCCGGGGCCGGGGCCGTCATACCGCGGACCTGGGCCGCGGTGAGGCCGCCGCGGGCCGGGACCCCGGGAGGGGTGGGCCCGGCGACCGCGGCGGCGGGTGCCGGCACCGGCGTGGGGAACGGCGCCGGCACCGGCGTGGGGAACGGCGCCGGCACCGGCGTGGGGACCGGTGCCGGAACCGGTGTGGGGACCGGCGTGGGGACCGGCATCGGGGTTGGCATCGAGGTTGGCATCGGGGTCGGCGCCGGAGGGGCGGCCGGGGCGGCCATGGGCTGCTGCATGGCCTGGGCTGCCGCCGGCATCGGCATCCCGACGCCGGCCGGCTGGACGGCGGCGGGGAGCGGCATGCCGGTGCCGGCGGCCGGGGCGGCGCCGGCACCGATGGCCTGCGCGGCAAGCCCCAGCATCCCGGCGCCGTTGGTCTCGCTCACCAGCCGGTCCACCGCCGCCGTACCCGAGCTGTAGCTGGTCCCTGTGCTCAGCTCGGGTACGGCGGCTCCCCTCCTGGACCCGTAGAGCACCTGCTCCAGGCCGGACACCAGGCGACGCACGTCGACCTGGGGGCGCACCACGAGCCTCAGGAAGCGGCTGGAAGAACCGATCTTGTTGCCGCACTCACGGACCAGGATCCGGTGCTCGGTGAGCATCCGGTCCCGGACCACGGTGCCCTCGGCGCCGACGGGCAGGCGCACGAAGAGGAAGTTGCCCTGCGACGGATAGACCGTCAGACCCGGCAGCGCGGACAGCTGGCTGGCCATCTCCAGCCGGTCGCGACGCACCTGCATGAGGCTCTGCGCATACTCCGCGCCGTGCTCCTTCAGCATGAACACCACGTGCTCGGCGAAGGAGTTGAGGTTCCACTTGGGAAGCATGGAGCGGACCTTGCCCGCCAGGGACGGGTTGGCGACCAGATAGCCGAAGCGTATGCCGTGCAGTCCGAAGTTCTTGCCGAGGCTGCGCAGCACGACCACGTTCGGGCGCAGCATCGCCTCCTGCACGACGCTCGGCTCGGCCTCGGCGTCGGCGAACTCCAGGAAGGACTCGTCGATCACCACCAGGTCCAGGTCCGCCATCGCGTCCATGAACTGCACCAGCGCCTGGCGGTGGATGAATCCGCCGTCGGGGTTGTTCGGGTTGCAGATGACGGCCACGCGGGTGCAGCGCTTGCGGATGAACTCCGCGTACTGCGCCAGGTCCAGGGCGAAGCCGCTGGACTCCTGGAGCGGGAACATGTCGACGCGCTTGCCGGTCTCCATCGGCTGGTCCGTCCAGCGGCCGAAGGTGGGCACCGGGACGGCCAGGGACTCACGGACCAGCAGGTGGTCGATCCAGGTGATCAGCTCCGTGGAGCCGTTGCCCATCGCCACGCACTGCGGCGGCAGTTGCAGCAGGTTGCACAGCTCCGCCGTGATGGTGTCGGCGCTGCTCGGGTAGTACGTGATGATGTCCCGCAGCCGGGCCGACATCTCCTCGAACATCGCCGGGGTGGGGAAGTACGGATTACAGGGGATACAGAAGTCCACCGGCCCGGCCCCGTCGCCGCCCTGCCGCGTCAGCGCCGCCATCGACGGGCTGTGTGCCGCGGTGTTGCGGAACAGCGAGGTGACGTTTTCGGCCATGGAACCTCCGTATGAGGCGAGCCCGACGGGGACGGCTGGGCTCGTCGTCCTGGGTGGCCCGCGCGGGGGAGCACGGGCCACCTCTCTATACGGAGACGGGTGGTGGGCTGTTCAACACGTGTGAAAGAAGTGTGTGTTCGGGAACCCGGGGCCCGTGCGCCGCGTCACGGGCCCCGTGGCTCAGATCACGCAGGTCACGCAGGTCGTTCAGACACCGAAGGAGTGGATCGTCGTCGTCCGGTACGTCTGCCCCGGGCGCAGCACGGTCGACGGGAACGCGGGCTTGTTCGGCGAGTCCGGGAAGTGCTGAGTCTCCAGGCAGAGGGCGTCGCCCTGGCGGTAGGTGCGGCCGCCGGTGCCGGTCAGGGTGCCGTCGAGGAAGTTGCCGGAGTAGAACTGCAGGCCCGGCTGGTCGGTGGCGATCCGCAGGGTGCGGCCGGAGTGCGGGTCGCGCAGGCTGGCGACGTGCTCGGGCTCGGCGGTGCTGCCCTTGTCCAGGGCCCAGTTGTGGTCGTAGCCCTTGGCCTGCACCTGCTGGACGTGGCCGGCGCGGATGTCGCGGCCGATCGCCTTCGTCTTGCGGAAGTCGAAGGGGGTGCCCTGGACCCTCGCGAGCTCGCCGGTGGGGATCAGTCCCGTGTCGGTGGGGGTGTAGCGGGAGGCGGCGATCGTGAGCTCGTGGTTCTCGATCGTGCCGCTGCCCTCGCCGGCCAGGTTCCAGTAGACGTGGCTGGTGAGGTTGACGACGGTGGCCTTGTCGGTGGTGGCCTCGTAGTCGATACGCCAGTCGCCGTGCCGGGTGAGGGTGTACGTCACCTTCGTCCGGAGCGTGCCCGGGTAGCCCATCTCACCGTCGACGCTGGTGTAGTACAGGTGCAGGCCCACGTCGGAGCCCTTGGTGAACGGCTCGACGTCCCAGATGTGCTTGTCGAAGCCCTTGACCCCGCCGTGCAGGCTGTTCACACCGTCGTTCACGGACAGCTGGTAGGACTTGCCGTCCAGCGTGAACTGTCCCTTGCCGATGCGGTTGCCGTAGCGCCCGATCAGGGCGCCGAAGTACGGCGTCTTCGCCACGTAGTCGTCGATGTTGTCGAAGCCCAGCGAGACGTTGGCGTAGTGGCCGTGCCGGTCGGGCAGTTCCAGGCACTGGACGACACCGCCCCAGTTGAGGACCTTCAGCCGGGTGCCGCCGTTCTCCAGCGACCAGCGGTACACCTTGGTGCCGTCGGCGAGCTTCCCGAAGAGCGACTTCTTCGGCAGCCTGCCGCCGCCGGCGGCCTCGGCGGTGCCCGTTCCGAGGGTCGTGGCGGCGAGGCCAGCGGCCGCGGCGCCTGCTATGACCGTGCGTCTGTTCAGTTCCATGTGCGGCTCCTGTAAAGGGAGGGGCCCCGCCGTTTCCGGCGGGGCCCGAGCTACTTACGAACCGGACTTGCGCTTGTTCCACACATCGAAGCCGACCGCCACCAGCAGGGCGAGGCCCTTGATGACCTGTTGCCAGTCGGTGCCGACGCTGAGGAGGTTCATGCCGTTGTTCAGCACGCCGAGGACGAGACCGCCGATGATGGCGCCGAGGACGGTGCCGACACCGCCGCTCATGGACGCGCCACCGATGAACGAGGAGGCGATCGCCTCCAGTTCGAAGTTGACGCCCGCCTTCGGCGAGGCCGCGTTCAGACGGGCGGCGACCACCAGACCCGCCAGGGCCGCGAGCACGCCCATGTTCAGGAAGACATAGAAGGTGACCTTCTTGTCCTTGACGCCGGACAGCTTGGCCGCCGGCAGGTTGCCGCCGATCGCGTAGATGTGACGGCCGAAGACGGCGTTGCGCATGATGTAGCCGTAGCCGACCACCAGCGCGCCGAGGATGATCAGCACGATGGGCGCGCCCTTGTAGCTGGCGAGCAGCATCGTCAGGGTGAGGATCGCGGCGACCAGGGCGACCAGCTTCAGCAGGAAGAGACGGCCGGGCAGCACCTCCAGCGCGAACTCCTGCTGACGGCCGCGGTCCCGCACCTCCTGCCACACCACGGCGACGATCAGCACGAGGCCGAGGAGCAGCGTGAGGTTGTGGTAGTTGGTGTGCGGGCCGGCCTCGGGCAGGAAGCCGTTGCCCATCTTCTGCAGACCGTCGGGGAACGGGCCGAGGGTCTGGCCCTTGAGCAGGATCTCCGTGAGGCCGCGGAAGAGCAGCATCCCGGCGAGGGTGACGATGAAGGACGGTATGCCGAGATAGGCGATCAGGAATCCCTGGACCGAGCCCGCGACCGCGCCCACCAGCAGGCACAGCACCAGGGCGAGCGGCCAGGCCATCCCGTGCTGCACCGTCAGCACGGCCGCGAAGGCACCCACGAACGCGGTCAGCGAGCCGACCGACAGATCGATGTGGCCCGCGATGATCACCAGCATCATGCCGATCGCGAGGATCAGGATGTAGCTGTTCTGCAGCACCAGGTTGGAGACGTTGCGCGGCAGCAGCAGGTCCCCGTCGGTCCAGATCGCGAAGAGCACGACGATCAGGCCGAGGGCGATCAGCATGCCGTACTGCCGCATGTTGCGGCGCAGGCCGTCCAGCATCAGCCCGAGCAGACCCCCGCCCGTGGCCGGCCCGCTCCTGCCCGGCGGCGCGGGGGCCGGGCTCTTGGCGGTGACATCCGTGCTCATCGCGTTACCTCTTTGTCCTTCGTCATATGACGCATCAGCACTTCCTGCGTGGCCTCGGCCCGTGGCACCTCACCGGTCAGCCGTCCCGCGGACATCGTGTAGATGCGGTCGCACATACCGAGCAGCTCGGGCAGCTCGGAGGAGATGAAGACGACCGCCTTGCCCTGGGCGGCCAGCTGGTCGATGACCGTGTAGATCTCGTACTTGGCGCCCACGTCGATGCCGCGCGTGGGCTCGTCCAGGATCAGCACGTCCGGCCCTGCGAAGATCCACTTGCTCAGGACGACCTTCTGCTGATTGCCGCCGGACAGCTTGCCCACCGGCTCGAAGACGGTCGGCGCCTTGATGTTCATGGACTTGCGGTAGCCCTCGGAGACCTGCCGCTCCTCGTGCTCGTCGACGATCCCCCGCTTGGCGACCTTGCCCAGCGCGGTCAGCGAGATGTTGCGGTTGATGGTGTCGATGAGGTTGAGGCCGTAGTGCTTGCGGTCCTCGGTGACGTACGCGATCCCGTGGTCCACCGCCTCGGCGACGGACTTCGTACGGATCTCCTTGCCGTCCTTGAGGACCGTGCCGCCCGCGTACCGGCCGTAGGTCCGCCCGAAGACGCTCATCGCGAGCTCGGTGCGGCCGGCGCCCATCAGGCCCGCGATGCCGACGATCTCCCCGCGGCGCACCTGGATCGACACGTCGTCGACCACCTTGCGCTGCTGGTCGATCGGATGGTGCACGGTCCAGTTGCGGATCTCCAGCGCCGGGGCCGCGCCCTCCTCCGCCTCGTGCGGGGTGCGCTCGGGGAAGCGGTGGTCCAGGTCGCGGCCCACCATGCCGGCGATGATCCGCTCCTCGGTGGTCTCCGCGGCCTTGACGTCCAGCGTCTCGATGGACCTCCCGTCGCGGATGATCGTCACCGAGTCGGCGACCTTGCGGATCTCGTTGAGCTTGTGGGAGATGATGATCGAGGTGATGCCCTGGTTCTTCAGCTCCAGGATGAGGTCCAGGAGCTTGCCGCTGTCCTCGTCGTTCAGGGCCGCCGTCGGCTCGTCGAGGATGAGCAGCTTGACCGACTTCGACAGCGCCTTGGCGATCTCCACGAGCTGCTGCTTGCCGACGCCGATGTCGGCGACCCGGGTCTCCGGATGCTCGTCGAGACCGACCCGGCGCAGCAGTTCGGTGGCGTGCCTGAGGGTCTCGTTCCAGTTGATGAGCCCGCGCCTGGCGTGCTCGTTGCCGAGGAAGATGTTCTCCGCGACGGAGAGGTACGGCACCAGCGCCAGCTCCTGGTGGATGATGACGATGCCGTGGTGCTCGCTCGCCCGGATGTCCTTGAAGCGGCAGACCTCTCCCTCGAAGAGGACCTCGCCCTCGTACGTGCCGTGCGGATGGACGCCGGAGAGCACCTTCATCAAGGTGGACTTCCCGGCGCCGTTCTCACCGCAGATGGCGTGGACCTCGCCCTGGCGGACGGTCAGAGTGACGTCCGAGAGCGCTTTGACACCGGGAAAGGTCTTGACGATCGAGCGCATTTCCAGGACGGGTCCCGCCATGGTCGTGCCTTCCAATCAGTGTTGTCGGGGTCGGGTGCGTCCGGACTACTTGAGTTCGGCGTCGGTGTAGTAGCCGCCCTTGACCAGCACGTCCTCGTAGTTGGCCTTGTCGACGCTGACCGGCTGGAGCAGGTAGGAGGGCACGACCTTGGTGCCGTTGTCATAGGTCTTGGTGTCGTTGACCTCGGGCTTCTTGCCCTTGAGGGTGTCGTCGACCATGGTCGCGGCGACTTCGGCGAGCTTGCGGGTGTCCTTGTAGACGGTCTGCGTCTGCTCCCCGGCGATGATCGACTTCACCGAGGCCAGCTCGGCGTCCTGGCCGGTGATGACCGGCAGCGGCTTGCTCTTGGAGCCGTAGCCGTCGGACTTCAGCGAGGACAGGATGCCGATGGAGATGCCGTCGTACGGGGAAAGGACCGCGTCGACCCGCTGGCTCTTGTAGGACGAGGTCAGGATGTCGTCCATGCGCTTCTGGGCGGTGGCGCCGTCCCAGCGCAGGGTGGTGACCTTGGTGAGCTCGGTCTGGCCGGAGCGGACGACCAGCTTCTTGCTGTCGATGTACGGCTTCAGGACGCTCATCGCGCCGTTGAAGAAGTACTTGGTGTTGTTGTCGTCGTTGGAGCCGGCGAACAGCTCGATGTTGAAGGGGCCCTTGCCGCTCTTCAGGCCCAGCTTGTCGACGATGTAGTTGGCCTGGAGCTCGCCGACCTTGCTGTTGTCGAAGGACGCGTAGTAGTCGACGTTCTTGGTGCCGAGTATCAGCCGGTCGTAGGCGATGACCGGGATGTTGGCGTCCGCGGCCTCCTGGAGCACGTTGTTCAGGGACTTGTTGTCGATCGCCGCGACGATCAGGCCCTTGACGCCCTGGGTGATCAGGTTCTCGATCTGCGAGACCTGCTGGTCGGGGTCGTCCTCGCCGAAGACCAGCTTGGTCTTGTAGCCCTTGGACTCCAGGTTCTTGACGACGTTGTTGCCGTCGGATATCCAGCGCTCGGAGGACTTGGTCGGCATCGCGATGCCGATGGTGGCCCCCTTGACGCTGCCGCCCTTGTCCTTGCTGCCGCCCTCGCTGTTCTGGCCGCAGGCGGACAGGGTGAGGGCGAGGGAGGCGGCCGAGGCCATGACGGCGAGGGCGGCTCTGCGGTTGCGCATGTGATCAGTCCTTGTTCGTCTCGACATTGGGGGGTCCTGGGCGTTTCAGGCGCCGGCGGGAAAGCGGTTGAGCGGTCCGGGCAACCGGGAGCCGAGCGGCGCCATGTCGCCGTCCGCGCCGTGCCGGGCGAGCAGGTCCAGGGCGAGGCGGCCGCGCCGCACCCGCTCCCGGGCGGTGTCCAGGGTCACGTCCCGCAGATGGGTGCCCCACGGGTAGATGCCGGGAGCCTTGGACAGACCGAACTTCAGATAGAGCGGTGCGCCGCGCCGGATCAGCTCGGCGACCTCGTACATCCGGATGTATCCGCCGAGGTCGTCGGGGGCCTCGATGTACATGTCCATGGGGGCGGCGGACACCCGGCGGATCTCGGTCAGATGATCGAGCGTCAGATCGCTGGGCACATTGAGGGAGTCGGCGCCGAGGCGCTCGTACACCGCGTACGACGCCGGGTTGACGGGTCCGATCAGTGCCGAGACCTTGAGCGTGGTGTCGGCCGGGATGATGCCGCTCTCACGTGCCCGGTGCAGGGTCCACAGCACGCCCTCGTCGGCTACCAGCAGGCACTTGACGCCCAACTCGGTTGCCCGGACGGCGTCTTCGACGCATCCGGCGACCGCGTCGTGGCCCCGGGCGCGCAGGCCGCCGCCGCGTGAGTCGCTGCGCACCGAGCCGCCGATGTCCCAGGTGCCGCGCGGGCCGGTGAACAGGCAGAGTTCTATGTCGCGTTCGCCGGTGGCCTCGACCATCTCGGTGATCTCGGCGTCGGTGAGCATCCACACGCCGCTGCCCTGGCTGATCCGGTGGATCGGCACGTCGAGCCGGGAGGACTCCTTGAGGACGACCGCCAGCGCCTCGGGACCCTCGCACGAGGGGATCTCGGTGCGCCAGCGGCCGCCGCCCGGGAAGGTGTGCGCGGAGGCGTCGGCGGGATCGAGGGCGGGCGCGCCCAGGCCCAGGGTGGTGAGCGCCTGCTCACCGGGCCGGCGGGCTGCCGTGGCGGATGCGTCGGTCACAAGCTGTCCTTCGTGTTCGATATTTCGGACAAGGTTCGCGGCTCTGGGTATGAAAAAGGGCTGGGTGGTACGCCGGTCACGGCGCCGTCAGGTGACGCCGTGACCGGCGTACGGCTAGGGGCGGAGCAGCACCTTGCCGACCTTCGGATCGCCGGCTCCCACCAGCTCGATGGCCTGCGAGAACTCGGTCAGCGGCAGCTCGTGCGTGACCAGGGGCAGCGGGTCGAGCAACCCGGCGCCGAACACCCGTACCGCGTGCGCCCAGGCGTCCGGCGGCGCCCCGAAGACGGTGTGCACCTCCAGCTGCCGTACGACCAGACCGGTCGGGTCGAGACCCTCGGCACCCGGCGCCGGGATGCCCGTGAGGACCAGGCGTCCGCCGCGCCTGAGCAGGGAGGCGGCGGTGCGCGCGGCGGACGCGGACCCGGCGGTCTCGATGACGACGTCGAAGTCGTCGGGAAGCTCCTGGTCCTTGGTACGGAAGTCACTCGCCCCGAACCGCCTGGACAGCGCCTCCCGGTCGTTGCGGGTGCCCACGACCAGCAGCTCCGACGGCGAGACGGCCTTCAGGAACTGCACCGCGAACATCCCCAGCGTCCCGGTGCCCACCACCGCGACCCGCTCGCCCGGCCGGGCGTTCCCCTTGAGCGCGGCGGCCGCGATACAGGCGGCCGGCTCCAGGAGGGCTGCGGCGGTGAGGTCCGCCTCGTCCGGCAGGACGTGCAGCAGCCGGGCCGGGAGCGTGAGCGTGGTGGCCATGGCGCCCGGCTGGGTGAAGCCGGTCTCCTCGTACCCCGCGGTGCACAGGGTGGTCTCGCCCGCGTGGCAGCGGTCGCACACCTGGCAGTTGCGGAAGCCCTCGCCGACCACCTTGCGGCCGACCAGGGAGTCCGGCACCCCGGCACCCACCGACCACACCGTGCCGGACCACTCGTGGCCGGGCGTCAGCGGGTAACGGACGTAGCCCTCGGGCCGGTTGCCCTGGTACACCTCGCGGTCGCTGCCGCAGATGCCGACGGCGTGCACGGCGACCAGTGCCTCGCCCGGACCCGGATCGCGCGGCTCGTGCGGTACGACGCGGTGCTCGCCCGGTGCTTCGACGACGACGGCGGTGTTCACTTCTGGGCACCCTTCGGCTTGCGCTGCTCCCAGCCGTCGGCCCACAGGTCGAACCGGGCCTGCTGCTGGGGGAACTCGGCGGCCGCGTCCGCGTCGAACTCGACGCCGAGACCGGGCGCGTCGGACAGCTGGAAGTACCCGTCCACGACCTCCGGGGCGCCCCTGACGACCTTCTTGATCTCCGCGTCGGCGAAGTCGTTGAAGTGCTCCAGGATCTTGAAGTTCGGGGAGGTGAACCCGACCTGGAGGGAGGCCGCGGTGAGCACGGAGCCGCCCACGTTGTGGGGGGCGACGAGCATGTAGTGGGTCTCGGCGGTGGCGGCCAGCTTCCGGGTCTCCCAGATGCCGCCGATGTGGCCGACGTCCGGCTGGATGATGTCGACGGCCTGGCTCTCGAAGAGCTCACGGAACTCGATCCGGTCGTGGATCCGCTCACCGGTGGCGACCGGCAGGTCCACCTTGGCGGCCACCTTCTCCAGCGCCTTGAGGTTCTCCGGCGGCACCGGCTCCTCCAGCCAGGCGGGCTTGAACGGGGCCAGCTCCCTGGCCAGCCGGACCGCGGTGGCGGGGGAGAAGCGGCCGTGCATCTCCAGCATCAGCTCGGCGTCCGGGCCGATGGCGTCGCGCACCGCCTCGATGAGGGAGACGGAGTAGAGGGTCTGCGCGTGGTCGAGCTCGAAGTGCCCGGTGCCGAACGGGTCGATCTTGAGGGCCTTGTAGCCGCGGGCCATGACCTCCTGGGCGGCCTTGTGGTAGGCCTCCGGGGACCGCTCCGTCGTGTACCAGCCGTTGGCGTACGCCTTGACCTTGTCGGTCACCTTGCCGCCGAGCAGCTGCCAGACCGGGACGCCGAGCGCCTTGCCCTTGATGTCCCAGCAGGCCATCTCGACGACCGCGATGCCGGACATCACGATTTCACCCGCCCGGCCGAAGTCGCCGTACTTCATACGGCGTACGAGGTCCTCGACGGCGAACGGGTCCGAACCGAGAATGTGGTTGGCCTCGGCCTCCCGCAGATAGCCGATCAGCGCGTCGGTGTGACCGAGCATCCGGGTCTCGCCGACTCCCGTGATCCCCTCGTCGGTGTGCACCTGCACGTAGGTCAGGTTGCGCCACGGCGTCCCCACCACGTGTGTGCTGATTCCGGTGATGCGCACGGCAGTTGCCTCTCAGCTGTTCGAGATTTCGTCACACGTTCGAAATGCTGGCGTGACAGTAAGGACGGGGCGGCGGGGGTGTCAATGGGTCGAACAGGTAACGGTTTCGACAAGGCTTTCGAGAGCTTTTTCGATCTCCCACAGAACCTTCACAGTGGCGCCTAGGAACGTGACCGGTGCGGAACTTAGTCTTCCGGCGTCATGGACTACTGCCACCCGTGCCGACGGCACCTCAACGGCGCCCTCGCCTGCCCGGGGTGCGGCACACCCGTCGAAGAGCTACGCGCGTATCAGCAGGAAGCGGACGCGGTCCCTCAGGGTCCGCACGAGTACAAGGACGAGTCCCCGTACGACGGTTACGACGACGAGGGCGACGACGCCGACGGCGATGGTGGCAGCGATGAGAACGAGCCGCGGGGACGCGCGGCCCGGCGCCGCGAGCAGGGCCGTGGCCGCGGCCGGGGCCGGGCGCGCGGAGGCGCCGCCGAGGGTCCGTCCGGCGCCGACGCGAGCCGTCGCGACCGCAAGGCCGCGGCCCACCGTCGACGGCGGCGCCGCACGATTCTGATCACCGCGGGGTTCGTCCTCGCCGCGGGTGGACTGAGCCTTGCCGAACTGGGCATCGACGCCCCGTTCTCCAGCCCGAAACCGGCCGCGGCCGGAGGCGCGACGACGGACGGCGGCTCCTCGTCCGCGAAGGCCGGCAAGGCCACCGGGCCCCTGGACGACGCGTCCGGCGGCTCGTCGGGAGAGGGCACCTCCTCGACCGCCTCCGTCTCCCCGTCGTCCTCGAAGTCCGACAAGGACAAGGCGTCCAAGTCCCCCGACGACAAGGCGACGGACAAGTCCGACGACTCGTCGGCCACCGGCTCGGGCACTGCAACCTCCCGCCCGACCGCCACGACCACGGCCGAGCCGGCCCCCGCCCCGACCACGGCCGCGCCGACCTCCGTCCCGACCGCCCACCCGTCCCCGACCCAGACATGCAAACGGTTCTTGTGGTGGTGCACGTGAGGTAGCCGACGAAACCGCCACGCGCCCGGGGGCACACGGCCGGCGACCACTCCGCCCGCGGTCTTGACGGTGGGCGCGCGCTTCGAGCGCGGGCTGCTGCCGCAGGCGAGCGGGGTTCGGCGCCGCTGGGCACGGCGATCGCGTGGTCGGCGACCACCCCGCCGGGGTCCTGCTGGCGTCTGCTTCGAGTGCGGGTCGGTCGGGCGCCGCTGCCGCAGGCGAGTGGGCTTCGCTGCCGCCAGGCATGGCGATCGTGCGGTCGGTGACCACGCCGCCGGGGTCCTGTTGGCGTCTGCTTCGAGTGCGGGTCGGTCGGGCGCCGCTGCCGCAGGCGAGTGGGCTTCGCTGCCGCCAGGCATGGCGATCGTGCGGTCGGTGACCAACG
>NZ_JBFAIQ010000032.1:0-26791 GCF_040654755.1 Streptomyces sp. NPDC050625 | reverse complement strand
CCACGCCGCCGGGGTCCTGTTGGCGTCTGCTTCGAGTGCGGGTCGGTCGGCTGCTGCTGCGGCAGCGAGCTGGGTTCGGCGCTGTCGGGGATGGCGATCGCCTGGTCGGTGACCACCCCGCCGGGCCTGTCGGCGTCTGCTCCGAGCGCGGGTCGGCCGGCCGCCGCTGCCGCAGGCAAGCGGGCTTCGGCACCGCCGGGCCCGGCGACCGCACGGTCGACGACTACCTGAGCCGCGGCTGACGACACCCGCCCGGCCGCGGCCCCGGCGACATCGGCCCCGGCCGGGGCCCCGGCGGCACCCGGCCGGTCGCGGCCTCGACGGCACCTGCTCCGGCCGCGGCCCCGGCGACATCCGCCCCAGCCGCGGCTCCGGCGAACCCGCCCGGCCGCGGCCCCGGCAACATCCGCCCCAGCCGCGGCTGCGACGGCACCCGCCCCAGGCACGGCTGACGACACCCGCCCCTGCCGTGGCCTCGACGGCACCCGCGCCAGCCGCGGCTGACGGCACCCGCCGCTGCCGCGGCCCCGACGACACCCGCCCCGGCCGCAGGTCCCCCGGCGTTGCCCTCGGTGTTTCGTTCTGCGAATCGAGCGGAGCGGCTACGCAGGGGTGACCGCCACGACCACCCCCCGGTCGGCCGCCGGATTCGCCGCCGCCGATACCCGTACCGCTGCCGCGCGGGCCACGCGGCCCGTGTGGGTTGCCGTTGACAGGAGGAGGGGCTGGAGGTGTTCCAGCGCGGCGACCAACAGTTCCTCGCCCGCTATCAGCAGCGGGCGGGCCGCCGTCGTCGTGGCCGCTGCCGCCTCGGTCAGGTCGGCCAGGGGCGGCAGCGTGGCGCGGACGACGCTCACGCCCGCCTTGGCCGCCCGCTCCGCCAGGGCCACCTGGAGGGGCATCAGGGGAGCCACCGCCGCGGTGAGGGCGTCCGCGATGCGGCGCAGCTCGGGGGAGGAGTCCCGCAGGACCTCGGCCGCCGCACGGAGCACCGGGGTGAGTGCCAGGAGGACACCCGCTCCCAGGCCCGCCGCCGCGGGCAGCAGCGGGGACATCGCCTCGGCCAGCTCACCGACCGCCGCGGCCACCTCCTCCACGGCCGGCTCCACCGCGTCCAGTACCGGCAGCAGGCTGTCGCCGAGGGCGGCGAGCAGGGCCTGGGCCGGTTCGCTGACCGGGTGCACCGCCAGGGGCGCGCCGCTCGTGCCCAGCCGGGTCAGCGTGTCGACGATCCGGTAGAACGCCTCCTGCGCCTGCGGTGACGCACTCGCCTCCGCCAGCTCCGCCGTGGTCTGCCGTAACACCCGCAACAGCTCGGTGCCCGAACCGTCCCGTGGATCCAGGGTGTTGATCGCGATTCTGGTGATGTTCCCGGCCGTGTCCAGGAGTTGGCCGGTGATGTCGGTGGTGCTGCGTGCCATGCGCAGCATGTCGTCCCTGCTGGGGAGTGAAGGAATCGTCGCCATGGGCCCCCGCCTCTCCTCGGCCCGCGTCTCGCGTGCACCCGACCCCAGCATGCCCCGTGGGCCCCCTGCGCCATCGGCCATCCGGGGCATCGGTGACACCGAGACCCCCCTTGTTGCTGTTGAGTCGAACAGGTACGTCTCGCCGTACCGATCTCTGCACGGTGGGAGCAGTGAGCAGCGGCTCGGTTGAGGAGAGCGGATGACACAGGAGATCACCGTCCACGGCACGGTCGCCGACGGCTTCGAGCAGGTGCGTGAGGAGTTCGCCGCGTTCGTCGCGGGTGAACGAGCAGACTACGAAGGTCAGTTGTGCGCGTACGTCAACGGGCGCAGGGTCGTCGACCTGTGGGCGGGGCAGGACGCCGACGGGGATTCCCTCTACGGCGTGTTCTCCTCCACCAAGGGCGCCGCCCATCTCGTGGTGGCGATGCTCGTGCAGGACGGCACACTGGAACTGGACCGCAAAGTCACCTACTACTGGCCCGAGTTCGCGGCGGAGGGCAAGGGCTCACTGACCCTGCGCGACCTGCTGGCGCACCGGGCGGGCCTGGTCGGCACCGACTCCGGCTTCACACCGGCGGAGCTGGCCGACGACCGCGCGATCGCCGAACGCCTCGCCGACCAGCGGCCGTTCTGGCGGCCGGGCACGGCCTTCGGCTACCACGCCCTGGTCATCGGCGCGCTCACCGGCGAGGTCGTACGGCGCGCGACGGGCCGTACGATCCAGGAGCTGCACGAGGAGCGGGTCCGCGCCCCCTACGGCCTGGACTTCTACCTGGGCCTGCCCGCCTCCCGCGAGCCGCGCTTCCGCACCACCCAGCCGATGCTGCCGACCGCCGAGCAGCAGTCCCTGCTCGACGCGCAGCCGAGCGGGCCGCACACCCTCGCGTCCATCGCCTTCAACGGCCATGCTCCCGAGCCGACCGACCTGGAGTCCCTCCCCAACGACCGCCTGATCCGCGCCAAGGGCCCGGCATCGGTCGGCGGGGTCGCCTCGGCACGTGGGCTCGCCGGGCTGTACGCGGCGATGATCAGCGAGGTCGACGGGAAGGCACCGCTGCTGAAACCGGACACGGTGGCGGAGTTCGGCCAGTTCCACTCCGTCGGCCACGACCTGGTGGCGCGGGCGCACAGATCGTTCGGCCTCGGCTTCCAGGCGACCGCCGACACCTGGCACCCGTTCCTGGGCGCCGGCGCGATCGGCCACAGCGGCGCGGCGGGCTCCCAGTCCTTCGCCGACCCGCGCACCGGCCTGGCCTACGGCTACACCCGCCGCCGCTTCGCCTTCCCGGGCGGCGCGGCCCCGGAGAACGACCGACTGGCGAGAGCCGTGCACCTGGCAGCGCCGGCCGGCTGAGCGGGCCCCGGAGGGGCGCGGGGACTGCGCGATCAACCCACGACAACCCGCACTCGGGAGCTCGCCGCACCCGGCAGACGGAAGGCCGCACCCCCGTCCTAGGGTGCGGCCTTCCGCCGCATGCAGCGGCAGGCCCCAAGCCGGCTGCTACAGCCCGGCTCCTACAGCTTGACGATCATCTTCCCGGTGTTGTCGCCACGCAGGACCCCGAGGAACGCCTCCAGGTTGTTCTCGATGCCCTCGACGACGGTCTCGCGGTACTTCAGCCGGCCGGAGGCCACCCACGGGCCGACCTCGGCCACGAACTGCGGCTGCAGGTCGTAGTGGTCGCCGACCAGGAAGCCCTCGATGCGGCCGCGGGTCTGGATGAGCCGGGCGAGGTTCCTCGGGCCGGGGGCCGGCTCGGTGTTGTTGTAGACGGAGATCATTCCGCAGACGGCGATCCGGCCGCCCTGGTTCAGCGACCCGATGGCCGCCTCCAGATGGTCGCCGCCGACGTTGTCGAAGTAGACGTCGATGCCGTCCGGAGCGGCCTCACGCAGCTGCTCGGCCACCGGGCCGTTCTTGTAGTTGAAGGCGGCGTCGAAGCCGTACTCCTCCACCAGCAGCTTGACCTTCTCGTCGGACCCGGCGGAGCCGATGACCCGCGAGGCGCCCTTGAGCTTGGCGATCTGGCCGACCTGGCTGCCCACGGCACCCGCGGCGCCGGAGACGAAGACGCTGTCGCCCTCCTTGAAGGAGGCGGTGCGCAGCAGACCGGCGTAGGCGGTGAGGCCGGTCATACCGAGGACACCGAGATACGTCGACAGGGGCGCGGCAGCGGGGTCGACCTTGACGGCGTTCTTCGCGTCCATGAGCGCGTACTCGCGCCAGCCGAAGAAGTGCAGGACGTGGTCGCCGACCGAGATCCCCTCGGCGTCGGAGGCCACGACCTCGCCGACCGCGCCGCCCTGCATGACCTTGCCCAGCTCGAAGGGGGCCGCGTACGACTTGGCGGCACTCATCCTTCCGCGCATGTAGGGGTCGACCGAGAGGTACTTGTTCCGCACCAGCACCTGGCCCTCGCCCGGCGTCGGGACCTCCGTCTCGACCATGGCGAAGTCCTCGGGCTTCGGCCAGCCGACGGGACGGCTGAGGAGGTGCCATTCGCGGTTGATCATGACGGTGCCTTTCCGATTTGTTTCAGTACCTGAAACAACCATGCTCCTGAATATTTCATGATGTCAAGTAACCGGGTACTCTTGAGGGCATGTCCACCCCACAGAAGACCTACCGCCCCGACCGGCTGACCATGGAGGTCGTCGAGCTGATCGGGGACGTCGTGGCCCGGTTCTACGCGGACTACGAGGAAGCGGCGGGTGAGCACGCGCTGACCGGGGCGCAGGCCCGCCTGCTCAGCCTGCTGTCCCTGGAGCCGCTGCCGATGCGCAAGCTCGCGCAGAAGCTCAAGTGCGAGCCGTCGAACGTGACCGGGATCGTGGACCGTCTGGAGTCCCGCGGCCTGGTCGAGCGCCGTCCCGACCCGGCCGATCGCCGGGTGAAGCTGGCAGCCGCCACCGACGAGGGCCGGCAGGTCGCCCAGGACCTCCGCGACGGCCTGCGCTTCGCCCGCGAGCCCCTGGCCGGCCTCTCCGACGAGGAGCGTCAGTCCCTGCGGGACCTGCTGCGACGCATGCTGGACGGATAGGTAAAGTTTTCGCCATGCGTGATCTCGGGGCGGGGTTCGGTTATCTCCTGAAGGGCCAGCGCTGGGTGGCCCGGCACGGCAAGCAGTACGGCTTCGGCCTCGTGCCCGGCCTGATCACCCTGGTCCTCTACGCGGCGGCGCTCGTCGCGCTGGCCGTCTGGGGCGAGGACGTCGTCGGCTGGGCCACGCCCTTCGCCGACGACTGGTCGAGCCCCTGGCAGGGGCTGTTCCGTGGCTTCCTCACGGCGGTGCTCTTCGCCCTGGGCCTCCTGATGGCCGTCCTCACCTTCACCGCGATCACCCTGCTGATCGGCCAGCCCTTCTACGAGAACCTCTCCGAGAAGGTCGACCGGGACGTGTCGCCCGACGGCACGGCACCCGAGTCGGGCCTGCCCCTGTGGCGCGAACTGTGGATCTCGGCCCGGGACAGCCTCCGCGTCCTGATCCGCGCCGCCGTCTGGGGCGTGCTGCTGTTCGCCCTCGGGTTCCTGCCGTTCGTCGGCCAGACGGCCGTACCGGTGCTCGGGTTCTTCGTCACCGGCTTCTTCCTCACCGAGGAACTCGCCGGCGTGGCCCTGCAACGCCGGGGCGTCGAACTGCGCGCCCGCCTCACCCTGCTCCGCTCCCGCAAGACCCTGGTCTGGGGCTTCGGCACCCCCCTCGGCCTGGCCTTCCTGGTCCCGTTCGTCGCGGTCTTCCTGATGCCGGGCGCGGTCGCCGGGGCGACGCTGCTGGCGCGGGACCTGCTGGGCGAGGAAACCGACGAGGACGAGGACGAGGACGCGGACGCGGACCAGGGCACCGGCGACACCGAGGGGGAGCAGATCACCTCCTGAACGCGGCGTCCGCCGCCACCGTCACGATCGACCGCACCTGGTCGATGATGTCGAGCCGGTTCCGCACGAACTCCGGGTCCGTGACCGTGCCGGACGCCGGGTCGGTGTTTCCGGTGCCGAACTGGAGCACGGGGGTGTGGACATGGCCGCCGGGCAGGCTGTCGTGCAGGCCCAGACGGTCCCTCAGCAGCGTCGCGCGGTAGGCGATCTCGTTGGAGAGGTAGTCGCCACCCCCGCCGGCGCGGGCCGTCGAGCCGGGGGTCGGGCCGTCCGCCCGTACGACGGGAACGGTGCCGCCCGCCGGGATCTCGGTCACCTCAGTGTGGTCGTACACGGGGAAGCGGCCGGTGCGCGCGGCCACGATCGCCGCGTAGGGCAGCGTCGTGGTCGTCCACTGCGGCTGCGAGGCCGGGTCGGTGACCGGGACCGCCTCCGTCCGGCCGACGTTGTCGTTGTCGGGGAAGCCGCCCCGCCAGGCCCCGTTGGTGCGCTCGATGTCGAAGCGCCCGGCCCGGCCCTGGCTCACGGTCGTGAAGAGATCGACCTTCGGCAGGTACGGCCGAAGCGTCCGCTCCACGGCACCGTCCGTGAAGTCCTGCCAGCGCACCGGGAACACGGCCGTCTCCACGCGCGCCGGACCGTCCGCCGTCTCGATCACCGTGCCGTCGAGCGCGAGCGCGGTGGCCCCGGACGGGTTGGAGATACGGATGTCCCGGTCGAGGGTGAACGGGTCGAAGCCGGTGACCAGGATGCGCCGGACGCCCTTGCCGTGCGGATAGCGGATGTCGGTCTCACCGCGTGAGGTCCGCTCCAACTCCGAGAGCAGCGACGAACGTTGCGCCTCCGACAGCCCGAACTCCTGCTCCCACGTCCGCACTTCCCGGGTCATCCCCAGCCGGGCCCAGTACAGCGGCCGGTCGTCGTCCCGGCTGAGGTCGCCGCCCACGGGCCCCCGCCCCTGCGCCCGCTCGACCGCCCGCCGCCACAGCGCCGATCCCGCCCGTACGACGAGGCGCCGGGCCTGGGCGTAGGAGTGCGCGGAATCGAGCGCACGGGCCAACTCCGGGGCCACGGTGTCGAATCCCGAGCGCCGCAGGATCTCCTGGGGCACGGCCCGGTCGAGCCGCTGCTCCTCGACGGTCGGCGCCGGGGCCGTGCCGGCGGACGCCGTCGTCGTGGGGGCCGCCAGCCCCGCCATCAGGGCCAGTCCGAGGACGCCGATCCGAACACGTAAAGAATTCAAGGGAGTTCGAGTCCTTCCATCGCTGCAGGCGCTTGGTGCGGGACGGCGGAAGTATCGCGTGACGGGTGTGGTCTACGCCATGGTGCCTGGAGGGCCCGGGCGGTCCGGGATGCCTGGGATCCTCGCCGCCGCCTCCCGCAGGGCCGTGAGGAACGCCTCCGTGGCCGGCGTCGGTGTCCGTCCCCGTACCGTCGCCGCGTACACCGCCCGCGCGGGGGCGCCCTCGTCGAGGACGGGCACCAGGGCCACGTCCGGCCGTACGGAGGCGGCGGCCAGCGCCGGGACCAGGGCGACGCCCAGACCCGCGGCGACATACCCCTGCTTGGCCGTCCACTCGGCGACGACATGTGCCACGCGCGGCCGGAAGCCCTGCCGCAGGGCCGCGTCCAGGAGGGTGCCCTCGGGGCGGGGGCCGCCGGATATCCAGTCGGCGTCGGCGAGCACGCCCAGCCGCACCGGCGCGCCCTCACGGGCCAGCGGATGGCCGGCCGGGACGGCGACGTACAGGGACTCGTCGAGGAGACGGTGGAGTTCGTACGCCTCCAGCGGCGCCCGGCCGGTCGTGGAGACCACGGCCACCTCCAGGTGCCCGTCCGCCAGCCGGTCCAGCAGCCCCGGCGTCAGCCCCTCCTCACGGGTGACCCGGACACCGGGGTACCGGGCCCGGAAGGCGGCCAGGGCATGCGGCACCAGCGCCGCGTCGGCGGAGGGGAAGGCGCCGAACCGCAGCCGCCCGGCGGCCCCTTCGCGCAGCGCGGCCAGCTCGCGCCCGGCGCCGTACAGCGCCCCGGCGACGGTCTCGGCGTACGGCACCAGGATCCGCCCGGCCTCCGTCAGCCGTACCCCGCGCGGCAGCCGGTCGAAGAGCGGACCGCCGCCCAGCGCCGCTTCCAGCGAGGAGATCTGCCGGGACACCGCGGACTGCGTCCAGCCGAGCGTCCGCGCGGCCGTGGTGAACGAGCCGTGCCGGGCGACCGCCAGGAACACCCGCAGCCAGACGGTGGAGAGGTCCGGATCGTGATGCGCATTCGGCATGCCGGCCATGCTAGACACTCGCTTGTCGCATCACGGGGACGCACCTAGCGTCGACGCCATGCAGATCACCCTGGGCAGTCCCGCCTCCGCACCCCAGCCCCTCAACGCCTACTACTCCCAGGTCGCGAGAGTCGAACACGCCGACGGCAGCGCCCTGTTGTTCCTCTCGGGGCAGATCGCCGAGGGCACGACCCTCGCCGAGCAGACCCGGGGCGTCTTCGAGACGATCGAGGCACTGCTGAAGGCGCACGGCGCGACCCTGGCGGACGTCATCAACATCCGCACGTATCTGACGGACATCTCCCGGCTCGACGAATACGGCGCCGTACGAAGGGAGTTCCTCACCGGGACCGCGCCCACGAGCATGACCTTCGAGGTGCCCCGGCTGTTCCGCCCTCAGGCCCTGGTCGAGATCGAAATCGTGGCGGCGGTGCCCGGAGGCAGGTGATACTGCCGCGCATGAAGACAGCGAAGGCCGTGAACCTGGGCGTCCTGTTCCTGATAGAACTCGGCGCCCTCGCGGCCGCCGCACACTGGGGCTTCACCCGGGACGCGGCCACCCCCGTGCGATGGCTGCTCGGACTCGCCGCGCCCGCCGTACTCGTCGTGCTCTGGGCGCTGTTCGGCTCGCAGAAGGCGTCGTACAAGACGCGCGGAGCGGTCCGCGTCGGCTTCGAACTGCTGTGGTTCGGGGCCGGGGTGCTCGCGCTGTTCGCCGCCGGGGCGGTGGGCTGGGGGATCGCCTTCGCGCTGCTCTGCGCGGTCAGCAAGGCGCTGGCGGTCGTCTGGCGGCAGTGACCGGCTGATGGACACGATGGGAGGTACCCAGCGGACTTCGACGAGGAGGTACCACCGTGGCGGAGACTGGCAATGCCCGAGCGGACGCGGCCCGTGAGGCCGTCGTGGAGGCCGCCCTCCGACGGCTCGACCTGGACGCCAAGACCCGCCTCCTGGCGGGCCAGGACATGTGGACCCTGCCCGCCCTGCCCGAGATCGGCCTGAAGTCCCTCGTCATGTCCGACGGCCCGATCGGCGTCCGGGGCGTGCGCTGGACCGCCGACGACCCGTCCGTCGCCCTGCCCTCCCCGACCGCGCTCGCCGCCACCTGGGACCCGGAACTGGCCCGCCGCGCCGGTGTCCTGCTCGCCCAGGAAGCCCGCCGCAAGGGCGTACACCTGCTCCTCGCCCCCACCGTCAACCTGCACCGCTCCCCGCTCGGCGGCCGCCACTTCGAGGCCTACAGCGAGGACCCGTACCTCACCGGGCGGATCGGCACCGGCTATGTGACCGGCGTGCAGTCCGGCGGCGTCGGCACCACCGTCAAGCACTTCGTCGCCAACGACGCCGAGACCGACCGCTTCACGGTGAACAACCTGGTCCCCGAACGCGCCCTGCGCGAGCTGTACCTGGCCCCCTTCGAGGCGATCGTCGAGAACGCCCGCCCCTGGGGCGTCATGACCGCCTACAACTCGGTCAACGGCACGACGATGACCGAACACCACCACCTGGTCAACGAAGTCCTGCGCGGCGAATGGGGCTTCGACGGCCTCAACGTCTCCGACTGGACGGCGGCCCGCTCCACCGTCGCCGCGATCGAGGGCGGCCTCGACGCCGCCATGCCCGGCCCGGTCACGGTGTACGGCGAACCGCTCGCGCGGGCCGTCCGCGCCGGACAGGTGTCCGAGGCCACGGTCGACACGGCCGTACGGAACGTGCTGCGGCTCGCCGCCCGCGTCGGCATCCTGCAAGGCGCCGAACCGGCCGTCACCGAACTGCCGGCACCGGTCGACGCAGAGGCCCTGGCCCGCGAGATCGCCCGCCGCTCCTTCGTCCTCGTCCGGAACGAGCGCGGCGTTCTGCCCCTGGCGGCCGGCCGGAAGGTGGCCCTGATCGGCGCCGCCGCCCGTGACGCCCGCATCCTCGGCGGGGGCTCCGCGACCGTCTTCCCGGCCCGGATCGTCTCCCCGCTCGACGCCCTCACCACGGCCCTGCCCGAGGGCGGGCTCACCTACGCCGTCGGAGCCGACCCGAGCACCGAACTCGCCGTCGGCGAGCGCGGGTTCGCGCTGCGTGCCGTCTGCCGGGACACCGAGGGCCGGGTCATCGGCACCGGCACCGCCCCGGGCGGCCAGATCCAGTGGACGGGCTCCGACCTGCCCGAGGGCGTCGGCTTCGACACCCTGCACACCGTCGAACTGACCGGCACCTACACCCCGCGCGAGACCGGCGAGCACACCTTCGGCATCAAGGGCCTGGGCGCCTTCACACTCACGATCGGCGGCACGACGTACTACGAAGACGTCCAGCACCCCACCGGCGACGACCCCTTCGCCGCCGTCTTCGGCACCCCGGTGCCCCGCGCCCGGGCCGAACTCACCGCGGGCGAACCGGTGGACGTCTCCCTCACCCACGTCGTGACCCACTCCGGCAGGCGCCCCTTCAAGAGCGTGGTCTTCGCCCTGGCCCACCAGGATCCCCGCCGCGACCCGGACGAGCTGATCGCCGAGGCCGTCGAGGCCGCGCGCGACGCCGACACCGCGGTCGTGGTCGTCGCCACCACCGAACGGGTCGAGTCGGAGGGCTTCGACCGCCGCGACCTGCGTCTGCCCGGCCGCCAGGACGACCTGGTCCGCGCGGTCGCCGCCGCCAACCCCGACACCGTCGTGGTCGTCAACTCCGGCTCCCCGGTGGAACTGCCCTGGCGCCACGAGGTCGCGGCCGTGCTGCTCGGCTGGTTCCCCGGCCAGGAGGGCGGCGCGGCCCTGGCCGACGTGCTGACGGGGGCGCACGAGCCCGGCGGCCGGCTGCCGACCACCTGGGGCTCCCTGGCCGACGCCCCGGTCACCCGGGTCGCCCCGGACCACGGCGAGCTGCCCTACACCGAGGGCGTGTTCATCGGCCACCGCGCCTGGGAGAAGGCGGGCCGCACCCCGTCGTACGCCTTCGGGCACGGCCTCGGCTACACCGAATGGACGTACGAGTCACTGGAGGTCGAGGGCACGAACGTGAAGGTCCGCGTCCGCAACTCCGGGGCGCGGGCGGGCCGGGAGGTCGTGCAGGTCTATCTGGCGCCGACCGAGCCGGACGCCCATCGCCCGGCCCGTTGGCTGGCCGGATTCGCGGGCGTCGAGGCGGCGCCCGGCGAGAGCGTCGAGGCGACCGTCGAGATCCCGCGCCGCGCCTTCGAAATCTGGGACGACTCGTGGGTGTCTGTGAAGGGTTCGTACGAGATCACAGTGGGGCGCTCGATCATCGACCGCCGTCTCACAGCCACGACTAACGTCTGATCCGGGACAAGTCTCCCCATGAGCAGCCCCGGTCCGGGACCTGACCCCTGGGCCGGGGCTCGTGGCCCCAGAGGCGGATGTGGCAGACTCCCGGGCCGCAAGCACCGGAACACACCGGTTCGGGGGAGAGACATCATGTATCCAGGTCAGCAGCAACCGGGGCCGTACGGCGGCCAGCAGCAGCCGGGCCCGTACGGCGGTCAGCAGCCGTACCAGCCGTATCCGCCCCAGCAGGGCTACGCGCCGCAGCAGCCGTACCCGCCCCAGCAGCAGCCGTACCCGGCCCAGCAGCAACCCTATGCGCCCCAGCAGCCGTACCCGCCGCAGCAGCCCTACCCGCCGCAGCCCCAGCCGCCCCGGCAGAGCCTGGGCGAGGGGCAGATGCGGCTCGATCCGAATCTCACGCCGGGGCAGCGCGAGCTGGTGGTGAAGATCCAGCAGAAGGCCAAGTTCCTCGCCTACGGCTTTGTGCTCGGTGTCCCGCTGACCTTCGGCGGCGCCCACTACGGCATCACACACAGCCCGGTCGGCTTCGCGGGTGCGGCCGTCGGGCTGGTCCTCGTGGCCGTCGGCGCCCTCGCCCTGACGCAGATGCAGGCCCTCAAGCGGCAGCTGCGGCTGATCACCCCGGACGCCTGGCGCTCCCCGGCCGCCCATCTGCCCGGCGCCCGCAAGGCCGCCACGCAGGCCGCCTACATCAACGGCCTGCTCGTCCTGCTGTCCTTCGGCGCGGCGGGCTATCTGCTGGTCAAGGGCGCCGAGTGGGGCGCGTACGGCAACTCCTTCGGCTTCGGGGCGCTGATGGGAGGCGCGTGCATCCCGCTCGGCATGGGCGTCGCCGCCGCCACCACGATCCCGCAGCTGCTCCGGGTGATCCCGGCCGGCGCCAAGGTCGGCCGGAGCCTGTACTCGATCATCTTCGTGCTGGCCACCACGGTGACCGGCGAGGGCATCAAGGGCGGGGCGCTCCCCCCGATCGCGATCGGCGGTTCGACCCTGCTGGTCTGCGCGGGCGCCATGGCCCTGCTGGGCAGGGCTGCCAAGCGGATGCGCGGGGAGGCCGGCTAGGTCCGGCCGGGACGTGTGTCACCGGAACGTGTGTCACCGGGACGTGTGTCAGTCCCGGACGCCGAATCCGTACACCGTCTCCGACCGGTACACCGCGCCCGGCCGCAGCTGGGCGCTGGGGAACTGCGGGCGGTTGGGGGAGTCCGGGAAGTGCTGGGTCTCCAGGGCGATGCCGTCGCACGGCTCGAACGGGTCGCCCAGATGGTCCGCCGTGTAGACCTGGATGCCGGGCTCGGTGGTCGCGATCGTCAGCAGCCGCCCGGACGCCGGGTCGTGCAGCTCGGCGACCTCCGCGGGCGCCTCGGTCACCCCCTTGTCGAGCACGAAGTTGTGGTCGTAGCCGGAGCCGACCTTGCGTGCCGTGCGGAAGTCGAAGCGGGAGCCGGTCACGTCCCGCAGCTCGCCCGTCGGGATCAGACCCGGGTCGACCGGGGTGAACCGGGAGGCGGCGATCCGGAGTTCATGGCCGCCCGCGTGGCCCGAGCCGGCCAGGTTGAAGTAGCTGTGGCTGGTCAGGTTGACCACGGTCGGCTCGTCCGTCACCGCCTCGTAGGAGATCCGCAGCGCACCCGGCTCGTCGAGGGTGTACGTCGCCGAGACCTCCAGCCGGCCCGGGAAGCCCTCCTCGCCGTGCGGGCTGACCCGGGTGAGGCGCACGCCGTGCTCGACCGGCCGCGCACTCCAGACGCGCTTGTCGAAGCCTTGGCCGCCGCCGTGCAGGGAGTGGGGTCCGTCGTTCGGCTCAAGCGCGTACGTCAGACCGTCCAGCGGGAAGCGGGCGTTCCCGATCCGGTTCGCGTACCGCCCGACCAGGGCGCCGAAGTACGGCTCGGGGTGCGCCAGATAGCCGTCGAGGCCGGCGAACCCCAGCACGACGTTCGCCGTCCGTCCGTCCCGGTCCGGGACCTCGACGGACTGCACGATCCCGCCGTACGTCAGGACCCGCACCCGCACCCCGGCGCGTTCCAGCGTCCAGCGGTGCACCGAGGTTCCGTCGGAAAGTGTGCCGAAAAGTTCGCTCATGTGGGAAACCCTAGGTGACGGGATCGGCCGCGGTGACGGTGCGGTACGCGATGGCCGCGAGCCGCGCCTGACCGTCCGCGCTCGGATGGAACCAGTCCCAGTGGCTCAGTTGGTCGGTGCCGAACTCGTAGTCGTAGACCGCGCCCCCGTCGAAGCGGCAGCGGCGGTCCTTCGCGCAGACCTCCTTCAACACCTTGTTGTAGGCCTCCACCCGCTGCTGCACCTTCTCCCGGCGCAGGGTCGCCGCCGCGGCCAGGTCGTCCGCGTCGCTCAGCATCGACGGGCAGATGCCGAGCTTCCACACCTGCTTGCCCAGCGGGTTCGTACGGCCCTGCGACCACAGCCGCTTCAGGTTCGGCACGCTCGCCACATACACCTGCGTCTTCGGCAGGGTCTCGCGCAGTTTGCTCATCGCCTCCTCGAACTGGGCGCGGAAGTCGTCCACCGGGGTCATCGCCGAGGCCCTGGCCCGGCAGGCGTCGTTGGCCCCCGCCATCACCGTCACCAACTGGGGTCTGCGGGTGGCCGCCTGTGCCATCTGGTCGGGCAGGTCGGCCATCCGGGCCCCGGTCACCGCGTAGTTCCAGCTGTTCTCGGCCGCCTTCTCGCGCCCCAGCAGCCGTACCGCCAGGCTGTCGACCTGGGTGCTGGTGCCGGTCGCCCAGGACACCTCGGGGCAGTCGGAGAGCACCGCGCACGCGTCGAAGCCACGGGTGATGGAGTCGCCGACGGCGGCGATCGAGGACGGGCTGCGGTTCCACACCGGGGCCGCCCGGGTGGCCCGCGCCTTCGTGACGTCCGGCGCGGGGGAGTCGTCACCCACCGCGTCGCAGCCGGCGGTGCCCAGGCCGGCCGCCAGCAGGACGGCGAGGACGGCCCGTGAACGCCGGCGTCGGTTTCGCATGCCCTGGTCCATCCCCTTGTCGTGCCGTCATGGTCCCCAACCCATAACAACGCGCGAGGGTTCCCGACGGGCGGCATGCAACGGCTCACACCCGTACAAGCGTCCCCCTGGGTGAATGGCGGGGTTTCCTGGCACCGGGACCGACGGTACGTCACACTCCTTGCGCCGACGCACGGTAGCCTCGCCATCAACGCGGCCGTCGCGCCACTGTCGCCGGCCAGTCCGCAAGATGTCCCGCTCTGCCCGGAGGTTCCGGTGACGACACGTGGAGTTCTGTACGTGCACTCCGCTCCGCGCGCGCTGTGCCCGCACGTCGAATGGGCCGTCGCCGGGGTGCTCGGCACCCGGGTCAACCTCGACTGGATCCGGCAGCCCGCGGCACCAGGCACCTGGCGTTCGGAGTTCTCCTGGCAGGCCGAGGCCGGCACGGCCTCCAAGCTGGCGTCCGCGCTGCGCGGCTGGCACCTGCTGCGGTTCGAGGTCACCGCGGAGCCCTGCCCGACCGCCGAGGGCGAGCGCTACAGCTGCACCCCCGAACTCGGCATCTTCCACGCCGTCACCGGCATCCACGGCGACATCCTCATCCCCGAGGACCGGCTCCGCGCGGCGCTGACCCGCTCCCAGCGCGGTGAGACGGACCTGGAGGCGGAGATCGCCAAGCTCCTGGGCAAGCCGTGGGACGACGAACTGGAGCCGTTCCGGTACGCGGGCGAGGGAGCCCCGGTGCGCTGGCTGCACCAGGTGGTCTAGGAATCCGCCGCACACGAAGTACCCGTACACGAGGAAGGGCCCCCACCACCCGGTGGGGGCCCTTCACTTGCGTACCGGCGTTTCTCAGATCGTCCGGAACGCCAGCACCACGTTGTGCCCGCCGAAGCCGAACGAGTCGTTCAGCGCGGCGATACGGCCCTCGGGCAGCTGACGCGCCTCACCGCGGACCACGTCCGCGTTGACCTCCGGGTCGAGGTCGCCGACGTTGATGGTCGGCGGGGCGAGGCGGTTGGACAGGGCCAGGATCGACGCCACGGTCTCGATGCCGCCGGCGCCACCGAGCAGATGGCCGGTCATCGACTTGGTCGCGGAGATCGCCATGTGGTCGACGTCGTCGCCGAACACCTTGCGCAGGGCCTTGATCTCGGCGACGTCGCCCTGCGGGGTCGAGGTGGCGTGCGCGTTGACATGCACGATCTCGGCCGGCTTGAGGTCGGTGTTGTCGAGCAGGTTCTGCAGCGCGTGCGCGATGCCGTTGCCGGACGGCTCGGGCTGCGTGATGTGGTGACCGTCGGACGAGATGCCCTGGCCGACGGCCTCGACATAGATCCGGGCACCGCGGGCCTTCGCGTGCTCCTCGGACTCCAGGACGATCACGCCGGCGCCCTCGCCCATCACGAAGCCGTCGCGGCCCGAGTCGTAGGGACGGGACGCGCCCTCGGGGTCGTCGTTGTTCTTCGACATCGCCATCATGTTGCCGAACGCGACGATCGGCAGCGGGTGGATGGCCGCCTCGGTACCACCCGCGACGACGACGTCGGCGCGGCCGGTGCGGATCATCTCGATCGCGTAGCCGATGGCCTCGGCGCCGGAGGCGCAGGCCGAGACGGGGGTGTGCACACCGGCGCGGGCACCCAGCTCGATACCGACGTTGGCCGCCGGGGAGTTGGGCATCAGCATCGGCACGGTGTGCGGGGAGACACGGCGTACGCCCTTGTCCTTCAGGACGTCGTACTGGTCGAGGAGGGTCGTCACACCACCGATGCCGGAGGCGATGACCGCGCCCAGCCGGTCGGGGTTGACGGACGTGTCCTCGCCCGCCCTGGCGGTGAAACCGGCGTCCTTCCAGGCCTCCTGAGCGGCGATCAGCGCGAACTGAGCGGACCGGTCCAGCTTGCGGGCCTGCGGGCGGGGGAGGATCTCGCCCGGTTCGACGGCGATCTGCGCGGCGATACGGACCGGCAGTTCGGCCGCCCACTCCTGCTCCAGGAGGCTGACGCCGGACTTGCCGGCGACCAGGGCCGCCCAGAACGAGGCTGCGTCGCCACCCAGCGGTGTGGTTGCGCCGATACCGGTGACGACCACGGTGCGATTGGTCGGGCTCACGGGAATTCTTTCTCCAACGGATACGGGAGGACTACCCCCGCGTCAGCGGGGACTACGGCGCCACCGCCGGGTGGCGGGGCCTTGCAGCCTCAGGCTTGAGGGGTGACTCAGGCCTGGTGCTTGAGGATGTAGTCGGTGGCGTCACCGACGGTCTTCAGGTTCTTGACGTCCTCGTCCGGGATCTTGACGTCGAAGCGCTCTTCGGCGGCGACGACGACCTCGACCATGGACAGCGAGTCGACGTCCAGGTCGTCGGTGAAGGACTTGTCCAGCTGGACGTCCTCAACCGGGATGCCGGCGATCTCGTTCACGATGTCGGCGAGACCGGCGACGATCTCTTCCTGAGTGGCGGCCATGTCAGGCGCTCCTTCTTAGATATCCAGACGGTGTTTGGCGCCCGCCGCGTGAGCGGCAGGTGTTTGCGGTTCCCGCACCGGATCGCATGATCCGGCACGGAGTGCCTAGGGGAGGGTAACGACCGTGGCGGCGTAGACGAGACCCGCCCCGAATCCGATGACGAGCGCGGTGTCGCCGCTCTTCGCCTCGCCGGTCGCCAGAAGCCGCTCCATCGCGAGCGGAATCGAGGCTGCCGAGGTGTTGCCGGTGGTGCGGATGTCACGGGCGACCGTGACGTGCTCCGGCAGCTTGAGGGTCTTCACCATCGAGTCGATGATCCGCACGTTGGCCTGGTGCGGGATGAAGACGTCCAGGTCGTCCGCGGTGATCCCGGCCGCGTCCAGCGCCTGCTGGGCGACCTTCGCCATCTCGAACACGGCCCAGCGGAAGACCGCCTGGCCCTCCTGGGTGATCGCGGGGAACTTGATGTTGCCCTCGCTGTCCAGGGGCAGTTCGGCGAGGTCGCCGACCCGGTAGCGGTCCCAGGTGATCGTCTGCCTGATGGTCTCGGCCTTGTCGCCCTCGGAGCCCCAGACGGTCGGGCCGATACCCGGCTCCTGCGCGGGGCCGACCACGACCGCGCCCGCGCCGTCGCCGAACAGGAAGGCCGTCGCGCGGTCCTCCAGGTCGGTCAGGTCGGACAGCCGCTCGACGCCGATGACGAGCACGTGCTCGGCAGAGCCCTCGACGATCATGCCCTTGGCCAGGGTCAGGCCGTAGCCGAAGCCCGCGCAGCCCGCCGAGATGTCGAACGCGGCGGCCTTGGCCGTGCCCAGCTTGTCGGCGATCTCGGTCGAGATGGCCGGGGTCTGGCTGAAGTGCGAGACGGTCGAGACGACCACGGCGCCGATCTGCTCGGCGGAGATGCCCGCGTCGGCGATCGCCTTGCCGGAGGCCTCGATCGCCATCGCGGCGACGGTCTCCTCCGGGCCCGCCCAGTGCCGGGTCTCGATGCCGGAGCGCGAACGGATCCACTCGTCGGACGAGTCGATCCTTTCGAGGATCACCTCGTTGGGCACCACACGGGTGGGACGGTAGCCACCGACACCGAGGATGCGCGCGTACGGGGCGCCCTTGCTGGGCTTGATCTTCGACATGATTCGGTACGGCTCCTTAGGCGTCAGGCGTGCTCGGCGATGAGCTCGCGGGCCGCGTCGAGGTCGGCGGGGGTCTTCAGGGCCAGCGTCTTGACGCCCGGCAGGGCGCGCTTGGCCAGGCCGGTCAGTGTGCCACCGGGGCAGACCTCGATGAGCGCGGTGACGCCGAGCCGCTGGAACGTCTCCATGCACAGGTCCCAGCGAACCGGGTTGGCGACCTGGCCGACCAGGCGCTCCAGCACCTCGGCGCCGGCGGCCACGGTCCTGCCGTCCTTGTTGGAGACGTAGGTGACCTTGGGGTCCGCGGGCGCGAGGTCCGCGGCGGCCTTGGCCAGCGTCTCGACCGCGGGGGCCATGTGGTGGGTGTGGAAGGCGCCCGCGACCTTCAGCGGGACGACCTTGCGGACGCCCTCGGGCTTGTCCTCGTTCAGCGCGGCGAGCTGCTCCAGCGTGCCCGCGGCGACGATCTGACCCGCCCCGTTGATGTTCGCCGGCGTCAGCCCCAGCTTCTCCAGATGCGCGACGGACACCTCGGGGTCGCCGCCCAGCAGCGCCGACATGCCGGTCTCGGTGATCGCCGCGGCATCGGCCATGGCCAGCCCGCGCCTGCGTACGAGACCCAGCGCGGCGGCCTCGTCCAGCACGCCCGCGAAGGCGGCGGCGGTGATCTCGCCGACGCTGTGGCCCGCGACCGCGCCCGGGGCAATGTCACCCAGTGCCGTGGCGGACAAGATCCCGGCGGCGACCAGCAGCGGCTGGGCCACCGCGGTGTCGCGAATGGCGTCCGCGTCGGCCTGGGTTCCGTAGTGGACGAGGTCCAGTCCGATGGCGTCCGACCATGCGGCGACGCGGTCGGCGGCACCGGGGAGGTCGAGCCAGGGAGTCAGGAAGCCGGGCGTCTGGGCGCCTTGGCCGGGAGCGACGAGTACGAGCACTCTCACACTCTCTCTTGGGGACGGCCGCGGCCGCCCGTGGGGACAGGGACGAAGAACACGAAGGGGTTTTGTGGGGCCCCGACAAAAACCTAGGGTTGAGGATCTCCATCTGCCAGACGCCCCAGGATGAGCGCGATCCGCAGCGTGAACGCGGATCGTACATCGGATGGCGACCAGCCGGTGACGTCAGTCACACGTCGAAGCCGGTAGCGCACGGTGTTCGGGTGAACGAAGAGCATCCTCGCCGCACCCTCCAGGCTGCTCGCCTGCTCCAGATAAACACTCAAGGTTTCCAGGAGCGCCGATCCGGCCTCTTCCAGTGGTCTGTAGATCTCCTCCACCAATTGCTCACGGGCGCTCGGATCGCCCGCGATGGCCCGCTCCGGAAGGAGATCGTCCGCCAGGACCGGCCGGGGCGCGTCCTGCCAGGCGGAACACGCCTTCAGGCCCGCGGCCGCGGCCTGCGCGGACCGCGTCGCGGCCAGCAGATCGGACACGACGGGCCCCGCGACCACCGGTCCGGCGGCATAAGGCCCGATCAGCGACTTGGCGACGGCCAGCGGATTGTCGTTGCCGCCCGCGATGACCACGAGCCGGTCCCCGAGCACCCCGGTGAGCACCTGGAGCTTGGCGTGCCGGGCGGCCCGCCGGATGGCCTCCACCGTGAGCTCGGAGTCACCGTCCGGCGCGGTCCCCAGCACCACGCACACATGCTCGGGCGAATTCCAGCCAAGGGCGGCGGCCCGGCTGACGGCGCCCTCGTCGGCCTCACCGCTGAGCACCGCGTTCACGACCAGCGACTCCAGCCGGGCGTCCCAGGCACCGCGTGCCTCGGCGGCCTGCGCGTACACCTGGGCGGTCGCGAACGCGATCTCCCGCGCGTACACCAGCAGCGCCTCGCGCAGCACGCCCTCGTCCCCGGGAGCGGCGACCTCGTCGATCGCGCTCTCCATGACCTCGATGGTGGTGCGCACCATCTCCACGGTCTGCCGCAGGGTGATGGCCCTGGTCAGCTCGCGCGGCGCGGTGCCGAAGACGTCCGTCGAGATGGCCTGCGGGGCGTCCGGGTGCCGGAACCACTCGGTGAAGGCGGCGATGCCCGCCTGGGCCACGAGCCCGATCCAGGAACGGTTCTCCGGTGGCATGGCCCGGTACCACGGCAGGGTCTCGTCCATGCGCGCGATCGCCTGGGCGGCGAGGCTGCCGGACGACTTCTCCAGCCGCTTCAGGGTCGCGGAGTGCGCATGGATGTCGTGCGTTGCGTGTTCGGGCTTGCGGGTTTCGGGTTCGGGCACGGGACAAGACTGCCTTATCCGGACGGGAGCGTGCGTCGCCGGGTCGGGACCGCGGACTACGGTGGTGCCGTGATGGACGTACGGCGCGCCGCGGAGCGCTACCGAGGGGGAGACCCCGACGCCGGGATCGACTCCCGCCACGCCTTCTCCTTCGGCCCGCACTACGACCCCGGGAACCTGCGCTTCGGCGCGGTCATCGCCTGCAACGAGGAGCGGCTCGCACCCGGCGCCGGATTCGACGAGCACCCGCACAGCCACACCGAGATCGTCACATGGGTGGTCGAGGGCGAGCTGACGCACCGCGACTCACAGGGCCACGAGACGCTGGTCCGCCCCGGAGACGTGCAGCGCCTCAGCTCGGCGGGTGGCGTCCGCCACATCGAGCGCAACGACGGCGACGTCCCGCTCACCTTCGTGCAGATGTGGCTGGCCCCCCTGGACCCCGGCGGCGACCCGGCCTACGAGATCGTCCGCGGCATCGCCGACTCCACCCCGTACGCCGTCCCCGAGTCCGGCGCGATGCTCCACGTACGCCGCCTGGCCCCGGGGGAGCGAACGGCGGTACCGGACGCGGCATACGTGTACGCCCACGTGGTCCGCGGCGAGCTCCGGCTGGCCGGGGAGGAACTGGGCCCGGGGGACTCGGCCCGGATCACGGACGCGAAGGACGCGGAGGCAGTGGCGGTGACGGAGACGGAGCTGCTGATCTGGGAGATGGCGGGACTTTCCAACCCGTCTGGGGGTACCCCCTGCTCGTAGAGCTTGGGGGAGTTTGAGGACGAGGCCGTTCAGGCCGAAGCGGGGGTCTGGGGGCGGCAGCCCCCAGGGACGGGAAGGGTAGGGGCGGCGGGGGCGAAAGACGCGACCTCAGCCCCGCAACTCCGCGAGCACCGCATCCGTGAACACCGGCCACGCCTCGACAGCCCAGGACCCGAACGCCCGATCCGTAAGTGCAACCCCCGCCACCCCCACAACCGGGTCGATCCACAAAAACGTACCGGATTGTCCGAAATGCCCAAACGTCCGAGGTGAGGACGAACCCCCGGTCCAGTGCGGAGACTTGCCGTCCCGGATCTCGAAGCCGAGCCCCCAGTCGTTCGGATTCTGATGCCCGTACCCCGGCAGAACACCCTTCGTCCCAGGGAACTGCACGGTCATCGCCTCCGCGACGGTACGCGGATCCAACAACCGCGGCGCCTGCACCTCCGCCCCGAACCGCAGCAGATCCTCGACCGTGGAGACACCGTCCTTCGCCGGCGACCCCTCCAGCGAGGTCGACGTCATGCCCAGCGGCTCCAGCACGGCCTGCCGCAGATACTCCGCGAACGGAATGTCCGTCGCCTTGGCGACATGGTCCCCGAGCTGTTCGAACCCGGCGTTGGAGTACAGCCGCCGCTCCCCGGGCGGCGCGGTCACCCGGTGCTCGTCGAAGGCCAGCCCGGAGGTGTGGGCGAGCAGATGACGGACCGTGGACCCGGGCGGCCCGGCCGGTTCGTCGAGCTCGATCGCCCCCTCCTCGTACGCCACGAGCGCCGCGTACGCCGCGAGCGGCTTGCTGACCGAGGCCAGCGCGAACCGCTGCCGGACGGGACCGTGGCTCCCCAGTACCGCACCGTCGGCCCGTACGACCCCCGTCGCCGCGGTGGGAACGGGCCAGCTCTCGATCGAAGTGAGACTCTTCAACGACATGCTGCCGAGCCTAAGCGACTTCTTACCGGGTTCCGGTTGCTTGGAGTGCACTCAAAGGCCATAGCGTGGGGACCATGACGGTGATGCAGACCTCGCCCGTGGCCACCGAGCAGACTTCGAACCCCGTGGACATCTGCGCCGCGCCGCCCCGGCGGCATCCGCGGCCCGACGGTCAGGACAGCTACACGATCAGCGAGGTCGTCGCCTTCACCGGACTGACCGCCCACACCCTGCGCTGGTACGAGCGGATCGGGCTGATGTCCCACATCGACCGCTCGCACACCGGCCAGCGCCGCTACAGCAACCGCGATCTGGACTGGCTGGACTTCGTGAGCAAGCTGCGGCTGACCGGCATGCCGGTCGCGGACATGGTCCGGTACGCGGAGCTGGTGCGCGAGGGCGAGACCACCTACGCCGAGCGGCACGAGCTGCTGGAGTCGACCCGCAGGGATGTGCTGGCCCGTATCGCCGAACTCCGGGACACGCTCGCCGTACTCGACCGGAAGATCAGCTTCTACGCGAGCGGAAGCACCGTGTAGCGCCCGGCTAGAGCTCCGCCAGCAGTTCGGCCTTCTTCGTCGAGAACTCCTCGTCCGTGACCAGCCCGGCCCGGTGCAGCTCCCCGAGATGACGGATCCGCTCGGCGATGTCCGCGGGGTCGCGCCGGCCCGCCGTGGCCGGCACCGCCGCCCCCGGCCCCCGCGCCCGCACCGCCGCCAGGACGGCCGCGGCGAAGGGCAGCGACTCGTGCACGGGACCGTAACCGAGGCCGAAGACGACCGTCGCCGGATCCTGGTCCGGCTGGGCGGGCTGCTCGACGGCGGAGTCGCGGTGCAGGAGCCTCAGATGACCTTCGAAGACCTCGGGCGAGCGCCACTCGACGCCGCTCAGGCCGGCGACCGGGAAGCTCTGGTCGCCGGCCTTCCACTTCGCCGAGGAGGCGCCGGTCCAGGACCACCGGAACTGCACGGAGGACCCGTCGAAGGACGCCTTGCCGTCGTACGCCTTGAAGTGCCGGGGAGCCTCGGGCGCGCTGACCAGATGGCGTTCCGCGGGCCCGGACTCGGTGAGCTGCGCGCGCAGTTCGTCGGCGTAGTACTCGGCGAGGGTCTCGCGCTCGGCGGGCAGGACCAGCCGGTAGGGGTCGGAGCCCTCCTTCAACTGCCCGGCCGCCGCCTCCATCAGCGGATCCGCGCCGGGGCGGGGCTCGGCCCGCAGTACGACGGTGCCGCGTTTGCCGACGCCGAGCGTCACACCCGAGAGCGCGGCGAGCGGGACGCGCCGTTCCCCAAGGGCCTGGAACAGCTTCGGTGTTCGAATCCCGCGTTCGTAGCGGATGAGCACAGAGTCGGACTCGAACTCCCAGGCGGCATGAAATCCGGCCAGTACATCACCCATGCGGCTCATCGTATGCGGCACGCGCTTTTTCGTCCCCTCCCCGCGCAGACCGCAGTTCCTGCGCCTCTACGCGCGTCCTGCCGTGTCGGTGCCGGACAAACCCTCCCGGCACACGTCGACATCGTGCGCACACGTCACCGCGCGGTACGCGCCAACACCGATGTCGGCGAAGTTCCGCAGGCTGTCCGTGCCCGGCTCGAAATAGCCGCTGTGTCCCTGCGCGTCCCGCGCCGACAGCACCCGCGCGCCGAACGCCTTGGACACCGGATCGGCGCCGTGCCCGAGGCCGCCGACCTCCAGGTAGGGCACGTCCTGGACCCAGTCGGTGGCGTCCCGCATCGCCCACACCCGCGCGGAGGTGCCCAGGTGCGCGGCATCGGAGACCCGCATACCGGGGCTCGCGGCCACGGCTATGTCGGCCACCCGGTCCGGCATCGCGTGCGCGGCGACCCCGCAGACCACGGAGCCGTAGCTGTGGCAGAACATCGACACGGGCGCGCTGCCGGGAAGCGCGCGCAGCAGGGCGTTCAGCCGTACGGCGCCGTCCTCGGCGCGCATCGCCGTGGCCGCGTCCACGCCGAGCCCGTTGGGCGCGGTGTAGTCGGCCCAGGCGATCACGGCCGTACGGGTCGTGGGGCTCGCCGTGCGCTCGGCCGAGTACAGAGCCTCGGCCATGCCGGCCGTCGCCGAGTACTTGCGGTTCGTCTTCTGGAAGGTGAGCAGATCGGTGTCGACGCCGGGGACGACGACCGAGATCCGCTCGGCCTCGTCCAGGTTCCCGAACACCTCGGCGATCCGGCCCGTGCCCTCGGGATCGAAGGAGAGGATCTGGCGGCCGCCGGACATCAGCGACTCGTAGCGGTGCATACGACGGCCCGCCTGCTGCTGTCCGGCCGGGCTGAGCCGGCTGTCGTGCATGCGCTTCTTCTCGACCTTGCGCGCCTGCTTCATCGCGAGGTGATTGGCCTGGTAGCGCAGTTCGACGGGGGCGCCGTTCATATTGCCGACCGCGAGCGGGTAGCGGTGCGCGAGGCGGCCGCGCTCCTGCTCGGTGAGCGAGGCGAAGAAACGGGCCAGCCGGGCGGGGGACGCGTCCGGGTCCGGCAGGCCGTGGCCGTGGAAGCGGCCGTGCTCCCACTTCGTGAGCGAGGCCTGGAGAGGGGTCGTCTCCCGGTGGGTGCGCAGGGCGGTCCAACCGGTGGTCGCGAGCATCACGAACACGACGCCCAGCGCGAGCAGCGCGCGCCAGACGTTGAGTTGCGGGGAGGTGTCGAAGGAAGTCACTGGGAGGACACACTAGGAGAACGGGAGGGTCTCGCGGTAACCGAGTGACAGGGATCACGTTTCAAGCGCACGTGACAATGGCCTCAGTCCTTCCGCCAGCTCCCGACGAGCGCGGGTCCCACCTGATCGAGGTGGGCGGCGGTGAGTTCGCGGATCGCCCCGATGCTGGCGTCGTCCCCCACGGACCAGGCGCGTTCGGTGACCCGGATCACCGCGCCGAAGACGGCCACCACGAGCCGCGGCCGCGGGTCCGCGTCGACGTCCAGGCCCTCGCGTTCGGCGATGATCCGCGCGATCTCCTCCTCCAGCTCCGCCGAGCGCCGCAGATGGGCGGCGAGCAGGGCGGGCGTCGCCTCGATCAACCGGTAGGCACGCATGTGGAGTTCGACCGGGACGACCTGTTCGACGGCCTCCTCGATGGTGTCCCAGCTCTCCAGCACGGCCCGGCGCAGCGCCTCCAGCGGGGCCTCGTGCGGCGGGCGTTGGCGCACCGCCTCGACGTAGTGCGACTCGGCGAGCCGCGGCACGAAGAAGGCCACGTCCTCCTTGCTGGCGAAGTAGCGGAAGAACGTGCGCTGCGACACATCGACGGCCTCGGCGATCTCGTCGACGGTCGTCTCCTCGTAGCCCCGGGTGGTGAACAGTTCGAGCGCGGAGCGCAGCAGTGCGTCCCGGGTGCGCTGCTTCTTGCGTTCGCGCAGTGTTTCCATATGTGTCAGTTACCGACTTGTGATTTGGTTTGTCAATTGTCAGTGGCTGTCACTAGCCTCGAAGGCATGACTAGTCAGACCACCATCGACACGACGGGGTCGGGGGACAGGGCGGAGAAGGTTCCGTCCGCCCCGTCGGACCCGGTCCCGGCCGCGGGACTGCGCGGCCACCCCTGGCTCACCCTCATAACCGTGGCCGTAGGGGTCATGATGGTGGCCCTCGACGGCACCATCGTGGCCATCGCCAACCCGGCGATCCAGAAGGACCTCGGCGCCACCTTCGCGCAGGTCCAGTGGATCACCAACGGCTACTTCCTGGCCCTCGCGGTCTCCCTGATCACCGCGGGCAAGCTCGGTGACCGCTTCGGCCACCGGCAGACCTTCCTGATCGGTGTGACCGGCTTCGCCGCCGCCTCGGGCGCCATCGGCCTGTCGCACAGCATCGCCGCGGTCGTCACCTTCCGCGTCTGCCAGGGCCTGTTCGGCGCGCTGCTGATGCCGGCCGCGCTCGGCCTGCTGCGGGCCACCTTCCCGGCCGAGAAGCTCAACATGGCGATCGGCATCTGGGGCATGGTCATCGGCGCGTCCACCGCGGGCGGTCCGATCCTCGGCGGTGTCCTGGTCGAGCACGTCAACTGGCAGTCGGTGTTCTTCATCAACGTGCCGGTCGGCCTGATCGCCCTGGTCCTGGGCGCCCTGATCCTCCGCGACCACCGTGCCGACAACGCCCCGCGCTCCTTCGACCTCCTGGGCATCGCCCTGCTCTCCGGCGCGATGTTCTGCCTGGTCTGGGCGCTCATCAAGGCGCCGGCCTGGGGCTGGGGCGACGGCAGGACCTGGGCGTTCATCGCCGGATCGGTGCTGCTCTTCGCCGTCTTCTCCTTCTGGGAGACGAAGGTCAAGGAACCCCTCATCCCGCTGGGCCTGTTCCGTTCGGTCCCGCTGTCCGCGGGCGTGGTCCTGATGGTCCTGATGGCGATCGCCTTCATGGGCGGTCTGTTCTTCGTGACGTTCTACCTCCAGAACGTCCACGGCATGAGCCCGATCGACGCCGGACTCCATCTGCTGCCCCTCACCGGCATGATGATCGTCGGTTCGCCGCTCGCCGGCGCGATGATCACCAAGCTGGGCCCGCGCATCCCGCTGGCCGGCGGCATGGTGGCCACCGCCGTCGCCATGTACGGCATGTCCACGCTGGAGACGGACACCGGTAGCGGTGTGATGTCGCTCTGGTTCGGCCTGCTGGGCCTCGGCCTCGCGCCCGTCATGGTCGGCGCGACCGAGGTCATCGTCGGCAACGCCCCGATGGAGCTGTCCGGTGTGGCCGGCGGTCTCCAGCAGGCGGCGATGCAGATCGGCGGCAGCCTCGGTACGGCGGTGCTGGGTGCCGTGATGGCCTCCAAGGTCGACAGCGACCTGCGGGGCAACTGGGCCGACGCGGGGCTCCCGAAGCTCACGCCGACCCAGCTCGACCAGGCCTCGGAAGCGGTCCAGGTCGGTGTCGCGCCGGTGGCCAAGGGCACTCCGGATGTGATCGTCGCGAAGATCACTTCGGTCGCGCACGACACCTTCATCTCCGGCATGAGCCTGGCGTCGCTGGTCGCCGCGGGCGTGGCGGCCGTGGCCGTGCTGGTGGCACTGCTCACCAAGCGCGGCGAGAACGCCGACGCGGGTGCGGGCGTGGGCCACATCTGAGTTCGCCCATCAGGGTGACGCGACTGAAGATCCCCCACCTCCGGCACGCACCGCAGTTCACAGTGGGTCAGGCCCTCCGCAGGGAATGGAGGACCCCCGGACTGCGGCGCGCTGCTGGAGGGGGGCAGCGCGCCCGCAGGGGCCAGGGCATGTTCTAACGGTGTCCCTCGTAGCTGCGGGCAATCGTGCCTCCCCCAAGCTCTTCGAGCAGGGGGGACCCCCAGGGCGGCACGGGTGGGCGATGGGGGTCCCCCCTGCTCGAACGAAGTTGAGAGCTTGGGGGAGGCAC
>NZ_JBFAIQ010000031.1:0-83159 GCF_040654755.1 Streptomyces sp. NPDC050625 | reverse complement strand
ACCCGCAGGTGACCGAGGCGGTCACGTTCCGCAACGCCTGCGCGCTGTACGGGCACCCGCTGCCGCCGCAGGGATGGGCCGGCTCGCTCCTCCGCACCTGCGGACCGGGTGTCAGGCGGCCTCGTCGCGAGCGGTGGCCTGCGAGCCGGCCCATCCCTGCGGCGGCAGCGGGTGCCCGTACAGCGCGCAGGCGTTGCGGAACGTGACCGCCTCGGTCACCTGCGGGTCGAGCCCCTGGAACTGCGGGCGGAGGATCTCCTGGGTGTCGGGCCAGGCCGAGTCGGCATGCGGATAGTCCGCTTCGTGCATCACGTGCGCCAGCACGTCCTCGTCCAGGCGCCCGATCGTGCTCGGGTCGTAGTACGCCGCGAACCAGAAGTTGCGCAGCAGTACCTCGCGCGGACTCTCGCGGACGCCGACCCAGGTGTCGGTCATCCCACCCGGCACGTACTCGCCGGCGATGTAGTCCAAACGGTCCAGGAGCATCGGGACCCAGCCGATACCTCCCTCGGACAGCACGATCCGCAGTCCGGGGAAGCGGACCGGGATCTTGGCGAACACCCAGTCCACGGCCGATGCCAGGGCGCTGACGGTGAACAGCGCGGACAGCACCTCGGAGGGCGAGTCCTTGCTCGGCAGCATGGTCTGCCCCGAGGAGCCCACATGGAGGTTGACGACCGTGCCGGTCTCCTCACAGGCGCGGAAGAACGGGTCCCAGTGGTCCGAATACAGGCTCGGCAGCCCAAGATTCTCCGGGTTCTCGCTGAACGTCACGGAACGGAAGCCGAGTTCCGCGTTGCGGCGGATCTCCCGGGCGGCCACCTCTGGGTCCCACAGGCAGGACACCTGGCTCGGGATCAGCCGGTCCGGGTGGCGTCCCGCCCATTCCTCAAGGATCCACCGGTTGTACGCCCGCAGGGCGGCCAGTCCCAGCTCCCGGTCCTTCATCCGCATGAAACGCCGGCCCGCGAAGCCGAACACCATCGACGGGAAGCACAGGGAGGCGTACATCCCGGCGATGTCCATGTCCCGCACCCGGGCGTCGACGTCCCATGCGCCGGTACGCATCTGGTCGTAGCGCACCGGACCGGTGTACATCTCGGCCGCGTCCCAGCTCTTCATGACGTTGCCGCCGCTGATGGACACCAACTGGTCCTCGAACAGCCAGTACTCCATCCCGTCCCGCTCGACGATGCGCGGGGCCCGGTCCCGCAGGTTGCGCGGCATCCTGCCCTCGAAGGTGTCGCGCGGTTCGAGCAGGTGGTCGTCGACCGACACCAGCGGCCAGCGGACGCGGCGCGGCTCGGGATCGGCGATGACCGCGGGCGGGCCCTCGCGGGAGATGTGCGTCGCGACGAAAGCATCGATGTCGGTCACTGAACCGCTCCCTCCACCGGGACGGGAGCCGGCCTGCGGCTGTCACCCGCCACCCGGACATGGCGCAGCACGCGCCGTTCGTTGAGGTCCCACTCGGTCGCCCGGTGCAGCATGCACCGGTTGTCCCACACGACGACGTCGCCCGGCCGCCACGCGTGGTAGTAGACGCGCGGTGGCCGGCAGGCCTCCTCCAGCAGGCGCCCAAGGAGCCGCTGGCCCTCCGCCACGCCGAGCTCCCTGATCTGGCAGGCGTGCCGGCCGATGAACAGCGAGGGCCGCCCGGTCGCCGGGTGCACCCGCACCAGGCGGTGCCAGGCACCCGCCATGTCACTGGGAACCGCCGCCGCTTTACCGTCGACCGCGCCGACGGCCGTCTGGGAGTACTCCAGCGAGTGATAGGCCGTCAGCCCGCGCAGGTACCTCTGCTCGGACTCGTCGAGCGCGTCGAACGCCGCTCGCATGTCGGCGTAGCCGGTCTGCCCGCCCTTGCCGGGGGTCTCCAGGGCCATCAGCACCGACGCCTTGGCGGACGCGGGTTTGAACGAGCTGTCGGAGTGCCAGCCCTCGTTGCCGCCGAGGTACCGGGTCTGCGGGTGGTCGCGGTGGGTGATGAGTTCGCCGTTCTCGTCGACGTTGGAGATGTTCAGCACCACCGGTTTGCCCACCAGGTCGGCGCTCATGGTCTGGTCGCTCTGCCGTTCGATCCGACCGAACCGCCGGGCGAAGGCGATGTGCTGTTCCCGGTCGAGACGCTGTGCGTGGAAGATCAGGACCCCGTACGTGTGGAACGCCCGCTCCACGGCCTCCCAGTCACCGTCGCTCGTCCGACGCAGGTCCAGGCCGGAGACCTCGGCTCCGAACGTGACGCCGGGCAGGGGTATGACGTCGATGGACATGGCACCTCTTTCCGCCGGCACCCCGTCACGGGCGGACTGCCGGACCGCTCAACTCAAGTTGGCTACGAAGGTGATACGCCGCGAGAAGGAGGAAGCTCTGGCCGAGCGCCATCGTCCCGAGGGGGACCCCCGGCCCGCCCGGCGGAAGCACGATGCGCCCCACGCTGCCGTCGGCCTCGACGATGCCCGCCACCGCGTCCAGGGCGCGCACGGCCGGAGCGACGAACCGGTCGGGAACCGCGCTCGACTCGGCCGCCAGAGCGGCGGCATAGGCGAACATCAGGGTGCCCGACGCCTCCAGCGCCGTCGTGGGGTCGTCGAGGAAGTCGTGGAGGAAGCCGCTGCGGTCCTGCAGATGGGCCATGGAGTCCAGCACCGTGGTGAGGATCTCCCGCGTGCCCGCGGCGCCCGGATGCTCCGGAGCCTCGGCGAGGACTTCGGCCGCGGCGCAGATCAGCCAGCCGTTCCCGCGGGACCAGAAGGTCGATTCGGGGAAGGAGTCGGGGCGTTCGCACCACACGTGGCGGGACAGCCGCGCTGCCGGGTCGACCAGCCGCCGCCCGGCCACCAGGAGGTGGTGGTACGCCTCGTCCACGAGCGCCGGCCGGCGCAGGAGGCGCCCCAGCCGGGCCAGGGCGCCGCAGACGGGATACACCTCGTCCACCCAGACTTCCGGGGCGCGCCCGTTCATCAGCAGGAATCCCTCGCTGGTCCGCGGCCCGGCCAGCACGGCGTCGATCTGCCGCTCGGCGGCCTCCAGGTAGCCCCGCTCGCCCGTCTTCTCGTAGAGCATCGCCAGCGGCTGGGCGAAGTACGCGCTGCAGCTCGCCGTGGCGGAGAATCCGCGCATGATCGCGGTGTCCATGACCCGGAACGCGCCGAAGGTCAGATGCGTGGTGCCGCCGTAGCACAGCCGGCCGTCGGAGGTCTGGGTGGCGACGGCCCGGTCCAGCCACCGTCGGACCGTTCGCACTCCCTCCGGATGGTCCCAGAGCAGGAACGCCATCATGCAGCCCTGGCGTTCCCAGTAGTCGTCCTCCATGTCCAGCCGGAGCGCGTTGTCGAAGACGCGCTCGACGAGCTGGTCGGTGACGTTGCCGACACCCATGCACGTTCCTCCGTCTCGACCGCCGGCCCACGGCGGGGATGGGGTCGACCGACAGAGTAGTCTTTTGACGTCGAACGTCAAGGATTCCTTCTTGTGTTGCGCCGGACCGGTTCAGCTCCAGTCGCCGGAACGCAGGGCGGCCAGTGCCGACTCGACGAGGCCGGGGACGGCCGCTCCTGCGCTGTCGAAGCCCTCACCCACCGTCTGGCCTGCGAGGAACCGCGCGTGGATGCCCTCGGCGATCACCGCCAACTTGAAGTAGCCGAACGCCACGTAGAAGGCGAGCGCGGACAGATCGAGACCCGAGGCGGCCGCGTAGGCGTCCGCCAGCTCGCGGCGGCCGGGGAAGCCGGGGTTGGCGCCGACCGCGTGCCGGGTGCCCGTCACCCGTTCGGTGCGCTCGTCCCAGTACACGAGCAGCAGACCGAGATCGGTGAGCGGATCGCCGAGCGTGGACATCTCCCAGTCGATGACCGCGGCGACCCCGTCCGGGGCACCCTGCGCGTCGGGGCCGAAGATGACGTTGTCCAGGCGGTAGTCGCCGTGCACGACGGCGGCGCGCTGAGCCGGTGGCACCGCCCGCTCCAGGGCGCCGACCAGCTCGTCGAAGCTGGGCAGTTCGCGGGTCGCCGACAGCGACCACTGGCGGGCCCACCGGGAGACCTGCCGGGCCACGAAGCCCTCCGGGCGGCCGAAGCCGTCCAGGACGGCCGGGTCGGTGCGGTGCAGCGCGGCGAGCACGTCGACCAACTGGCGGGCGCAGCGCGCTGCCACGTCCGGCGGCAGAGCGGCGGTGTCGCCGGCGCCGCGCAGCACGGGGCCCTCGACCCGTTCCATGAGGTAGAAGTCGGCGCCGAGGATCTCCCGGTCCTGGCACAGCAGGACCGGGGCGGGGACCGGGACCGCGCTGCCGTGCAGGGCCTCGATGGCCCGGTACTCGCGGGCCATGTCGTGTGCGGTGGGCAGCACATGGCCGACCGGGGGCCGCCGCAGCACCCAGTCGCCGTGACCGTCGGTCAGCCGGTAGGTGAGGTTGGACCGGCCACCGGCGACGAGCGAGGCCCGCAGCGGGCCCGCCAGACCGACGGCCGTATCCAGGAAGTGCGTCAGCCGGTCGAGGTCCAGGCCCACCGGACCGGCCTCCGGGTGTGTGTCAGCGACCATGGAACTCGGCCTTTCCGATCCCGTCCGTCACAAAGCTCGCCATCCCCACCGACCGGTCCTCGGTCGCGAACAGCCCCGCGAACAGGGCCCGTTCCAGCTCCAGCCCGTTCTCCACGGAGGTCTCCAGACCCCGGTCCACGGCCGTCTTCGCGGCGCGCAGGGCGAGCGCGGGGCCGCGCAGGAACGGCTCGGCCAGTTCCCTCGCCCTGTCCAGGACGGCCTCCGGGCCGGTCACATGGTCCACCAGGCCGATCTCCCGCGCCCGGTCGGCGCCGATGATCCGGCCCGAGAAGATCAGTTCCTTGGCCCGGGAGGCGCCGACCACGCGCGGCAGCCGCTGGGTGCCGCCGGCACCCGGGATCACTCCCAGGAGCACCTCCGGGAAGCCCAGCTTGGCGTCCGTCGCGCAGACCCGGAGGTCGGCGGCGAGGGCGAGTTCCAGACCGCCGCCGAGGGCGAAGCCGTTGATCGCGGCGATCACCGGCATGGGCAGGGCGGCCAGGGCGGCGCACGCGTCGCCCAGGGCATGCGCGTCGCGCACCGCCCTGCGGTAGTCCCAGTCCAGCATCTCCTTGACGTCGCCACCGGCCGCGAAGACCTTCGGGCCGCCCGTGAGGACCGCGGCCCGCGCCACCTCGCTGCGGCGCACCTCGTCCACGGCGCCGACGAGTTCGCCGACCAGCTGCCGGTCCAGCGCGTTGACGGGCGGGTGGGTGAGGGTGATGACCGCGAGCCCGCCGCTGATGTCGAGTTCGACCCGAGTGCGTCCGCTCATCCGTGTTCGTACCAGCCCTTGCCCGTCTTGCGGCCCAGGTCGCCCGCGCCCGCCATCCGCACGGACAGCTCCGGCGGATGGAACTTGGGGTCGGCCGTGTCGGCGTGGATGTTGCGCGACGCGTTGACGAACACGTCCACCCCCGTCAGGTCCATCGTCTCCAGCGGGCCCATCGCGTGGCCGAAGCCCAGCCGGCAGGCGGTGTCGACGTCCTCGGCCGTCGCCACGCCGCTCTCGACCAGCTTCACCGCCTCGACACTGAGCGCGACGATCAGCCGGGTGGTGACGAAACCGGCGATGTCCCGGTTCACCACGACGCAGGTCTTGCCGAGGTCCTCGGCGAACGACCGCGCGCGGGCGAGCGTCTCGTCGCTGGTCTTGAAGCCCCGGACGAGTTCGCACAGCCGCATCATCGGCACGGGCGAGAAGAAGTGGGTGCCCACGACCTGCTCGGGTCGGCTCGTCACCGACGCGATGCGGGTGACGGGCAGGGCGCTGGTGTTGGTCGCCAGCACCGCCTGCGGGCGGCACAGTGTGTCGAGCCGCCGGAAGATCTCCTGCTTGATGTCGAGTTGCTCGAAGACCGCCTCGACCACGATGTCGGCGTCGGCGGCCGCGTCCAGGTCGGTGGACCGGGTGATCCGCGCCAGGGCGGCCGCCGCCTCGTCGGCGGAGACCTTCTCCTTCTTCACCAGCCGGTTCAGCGAGCTGTCGATCCCGGCGAGCCCCCGGCCGAGCTGGGCGTCGTCCAGGTCCTGCAGGACGACGTCGTAACCGCCGAGCGCGGCCACCTGGGCGATGCCGGAGCCCATCAGACCGGCGCCGACGACTGCAAGGTTGGGCATGGTTTTCCCTTCTCGTGGGCCGCCTCAGCCCGCCGTGCGGGCCTGCGCGCGGCGGCGTACGGCGCGTCGGGCGATCGACATGCGGTGCACCTCGGAGGCTCCGTCGTAGACCCGGAACGGGCGTACCTCGCGCAGGTACAGCGACAGCAGCTCGTCGCCGGAGACACCGAGGGCGCCGTGGAGCTGGACGGCCCGGTCCACGACCCGGCCGACCGCCTCGGAGACGAACGTCTTGGCGATGGACGTCTCGGCCGCGGCACGCTCACCCCGGTCGAGCAGCCAGGCCGCATGCGTGATCAGGCTGCGGGAGGCGGCCAGGTCGATCTCGCTGTCGGCGAGCAGCTGCTGCGCCATGCCCAGTTCGGCCAGCCGGTGGCCGAACGCCTCGCGCTCGGCGGCCCGGTCGAGCGCCATGTCCTGGGCGCGCTCGGCCAGGCCCAGCCAGCGCATGCAGTGGGTCAGCCGGGCGGGGGCGAGGCGGACCTGCGCGTAGGCGAAGCCCCTGCCCACTTCGCCGAGCACGGCCTCGGGCGGCACCCGGCACTGGTCGAACACCACCTCGCAGTGGCCGCCGGTGAAGCCGGTGTCCAGGCTGCGGATCTGGCGGGCGACCCGCATCCCGGGGTTGTCGGCGTCGACCAGGAACATCGTCGCCCCGGCCGCCTGCCCCCGGTGCTCGGGGGTGCGGGCCATGCAGATGGCCCAGGCGGCGCCGTCCGCACCCGTGATGAACCACTTGGTGCCGTCGATGACCCAGGCGTCCCCGTCCCAGCGTGCGGTCGTGCGCAGCATCTCCGGGTCGGACCCGGCGCCGGGGCTCGGCTCGGTCATGGCGAAGCAGGACCGGACGACACCGGCGACCAGCGGGGCGAGGTACCTCTCCTGCTGCTCGGGCGTCGCCACCTTCTCCAGCAGGTGCATGTTGCCCTCGTCCGGGGCGGCGCAGTTGAGCGCCAGTGGACCCAGCAGGCTGTGCCCGGCCTCGCGCAGCACCACCGCCTGGGCGGGGACGGACAGGCCGAGCCCGCCCCACCGCCGCGGCCCGGTGGGGGAGAGGAGCCCGGCGTCCGCGGCGCGCTTCTGCAGGCCGCGGCGCAGCTCGTCGGTGGGATGGGCATCCGTCATCGCCCAGTCCCGCTCGGCCGGTACGACCTCCTCGCGGACGAACGCCCGCACGCGCTCGGCCAGTTCCTCCGTGGCCGGGTCGGCAGCGAGGTCGGCGGCCGTCACTGCGCCGTCCAGCCGCCGTCGACGGTCAGGAACGAGCCGGTGATGTAGCTGCCGGCGTCGGAGGCGAGCAGCAGCAGGGCGCCGATCAGCTCGTCGGGCCGGCCCAGACGGCGCATCGGGATGCTGGCGAGCGCGGCGGCGTTGGCCGCCTCGTCCGCCTGGATCGCCGCCGTCATGTCCGACTCGACCAGACCGGCCACCAGCGCGTTCACCCGGATACCGCGGCGGCGCGTCCACTGCATCGCCAGATCGCGGGTGATCCCCAGCAGGCCCGCCTTGGAGGCGCTGTAGGCCGCCTGCGGGGCGTCCGTGGAGACCATGCCGAGGACGGAGGAGATGTTCACCACCGAGCCTCCGTGGCCCGCGGCGATGCAGGCGCGGCCGAAGGACTGCGCCATCTGGTAGGCGCCGGTGAGGTTGACCTGGAGGACGCGGGCGAACTCCGCCGGGTCGTCCTTGTGTGCGGGCGCCACCCGGGCCACCCCGGCGTTGTTCACGAGCACGTGCACGTCTCCGAGCCCGTCACGGGCCGCCGCCACGAGCGCCTCGCAGTCGGCGGGGTCGGCGACATCGGTGGGCACGGCCACGCACCTGCGGCCGAGCGCCTCGACCTTGCCCCGGGTCTCCTCCAGCAGGTCGACGCGGCGTGCGCCGAGGGCGACGTCGGCACCTGCCTGGGCCAGCGCCAGGGCGAAGGTGACACCGAGACCCGAGGACGCGCCGGTGACGATGGCGACCTTGCCCTCGAGACCGAACCGGTCGAAGACGCTCATGACGCACTCACCCGCGCGCTCGCCCGGTCCCACTCCGCGTCCAGGATGCCCTTGAGGTACCCGAGGCGGTCCTTGCCGGAGACGAAGTCGAACTTCACGGTGCCGAAGGGGTCGATCCGGGTGCGGAGCAGCCGAAGCTGGTCCGGCGTCGGGACGGCCGTCGTCGGCACCCGGTCCGGGACCTCCAGCTCGAAGCCGGTCTTCTCCACGACCTCGGCGACGTCCACTCCCGGGTGCACGCTCTCGATACGGAACGGCCGGTCGTCCTCGTCCTTCACCAGGACGCACAGGTTGGTGACCACCACGATCGGGCCGGGCTGAAGGCCCGCCTCCGACCGCGCCCGCGCGCCGACCTTCCAGCGGGTGCCGGTGACGAACTGCACCTTGTCGACCAGGGTGCGCGGGTTGTGATCGCCGAAGTAGGCGATCATCTTGCGGTACATCTTGATGACCTCGGCGGCACCCGCCCCGCCCGGCAGCCGGACCTTCGGCTTGTCGAACGGGCCGATGGTGGAGAGATTGATGGCGCCGTCGCCGTCGAACTGGGCGGACGAGACCGCCTCTACACCCCCGTGACCCGCGAGGTGGATCGAGTTGACCTCGGTCAGCATGCCCCAGCGACCCGCCGCGCCCTTGTACGCGGACGCCTCGGCGCCGGTGAAGGACAGCTGGATGGGTGCCATGCCCACCGCGTCGAAGCCGACCAGGTAGGCGCGGGGCGCGTGGGTGAGCTTGGCCAGCATGTAGGAGGCGTAGGCGAGGGGGGTGAACGAGCCCATCACCGTCACGCCCTGCTCGTCGACCTCGGCCGCCACCCGGCAGGTCATCAGCTCGTGGATCTCGTAGTCGGTCATGCTCCGGCTCCTTCGATGACCTCGGCGGCGTCGACGAGCGCGCGCAGCACGGCGTCGCGGTCCTTGAGCACCCTCGTCCGGTACTCCGTCTCGCTCTCCGCCCTGATCTGGTCCACGTACGCGGAGAAGGCGGGGCCCGCCGCGGCGGTGGCGTAGTCCATCAGCTCCCAGGCGTCCATCGCGTAGCGCGGGATGTGCGAGGTGGGGTGGGCGCCGAACGGCGCCTCGATGACCGCGTCGGTGTAGAAGCCGGGGAGCTTGGTCATGTGCGCGTTGGCGACGATCACGTCGCGGTCGACGATCTCCTCGCACGTCACGATGGTCCGCCGGGCGGCCTTGGCCATTTCGACGTCGGGGCCGGAGGTGCCGTCCCACTGGGCGTTTCCCTCGGCGTCGGCGCGCAGCGCGTGCACGATCGCCACGTCCGGCTGGACGGCCCGCACCGCGGTGAGTTCCTCGCCGGTGAACGGGCAGGTGACCGTGGCGTACACGTCGGGATACCGGGCCGGGATGTCCGAGCCGAACGGACCGCGGTAGGGGAGGTAGGGCACACCCCGGCCCTGCGCCTCCAGCCCGATGAGCAGCCCCAGACCGGTGTACTCGGTGAACGGCAGCGAACCGGACTCGATCGCCCTGCGCACGTTCGGTGCCAGGCCGAACGCCTCCATGGTCACCATGGAGAAGGACAGGTGGCCGAGGACGCCGGCGGCGGCCAGCAGATCCATGTCGGCCGACCCGACGACCGTGATGGCGCGGATGTCGCGGCGCCCGGCGCGGATCAGCTCGCGTACGGCGGCCATCGGGTGGTTGGCGAACCAGCCGCCGCCGAAGGCGACCGAGTCGCCGTCGTGCACGAGGTCTCCCAGGGCCTCCAGGGGCACGACCTTGTCGGGCATCTCGCTCGGGCTCATGGCCTCACCACAGCCTTCCAGTTGGACACGGGTGCCTCCTCTGCGGTATGCGACCAGCAATCTATCGTTGAACGTCAAATGTGTAAAGTGCAGCTGTCCGAGGGGGCGCGTGAGCCTCAGCCATCCAGGCCGCGCAGGCCCTTCGCCGCCATGAAGTCCTCGATGGACTTCCACACCTCGTCGTGCCGCAGCATGACCTGGTCGGCGATGGCCTCGATGTCGGCGGCCCGCCGCGGATCGAGGCGCGGACCGGTCTCGATGGCCACGGAGGCGAGGTACGCCGACGGCCAGGGGAGCGCCTCGACGGCCGCGGCGACGGCCTCCAGCTCCTCCTGCAGTCGGTCGTGCTCGACGACCCGGCTGACGATGCCCGCGCGCAGCGCTTCCTCCGCGTCCACGATCCGGGACGTGAGGATCACGTCCTTGGCGAAGGCCTCGCCGGTCGCCCGTGCCAGCCGGCTGGTGCCGCCGACGTCGGGCACGATGCCCATGCGCAGCTGCGGCATGGCGAAGACGGCGCGCTCGCTCGCGATCCGGATGTCGCAGGCCAGCGCCAGTTCCAGGCCCGCCCCGATGGCGGGCCCGTTGATGGCGACGACGCTCGGCTGCGGGACCCGCTCGAAGCGGTCCACGATGTTCGCCCAGCGGCGGATGAACGAGGGATAACTGCCCTTCTCCACCTCCAGGGAGGCGCCGATGGCGGTGAAGTCGACCCCCGCGCAGAACGCCGGACCGCTGCCCGTCAGGGTCACCACCCGCAGATCGTCGCGGGTCTCGGCGCCGGTCATGACGCGGTCCAGCTCGTCCCAGGCGGCGAAGGTGAGGGCGTTGCGCGCCTCGGGTCTGTCGAGCGTGATGTCCAGTCGGGAACCGGTGTCCACGGTGGTCAAGGTGGTGAGCTTCCCGGATGTCATGGATGGGCTCCTTGGTTGCGGCGAGATATGTAACGTACAACGTTCACTGGGAAAGTATGGCCTGCGGGGCTCGCTTGTGTGAGACTAACGTTGAACGTAAGAAATCAACTATGGCGAGGGTGGTCCGTGGAGACGAAGACCGGCCCGGCGGGCGAGGTGATCGCCGGCAGCGTGCGGCACGCCGGACGCCTGATCACCTGGATCGAGAACGGACATCCCGACACCCGCGAGGTGCTCCGCGAACTCGCGCCGCACACCGGCCGCGCCCAGCTCGTCGGCGTGACCGGGCCGCCGGGCGCGGGCAAGAGCACACTGGTCGCCGCGCTCATCGGCGAACTGCGCGGCCAGGGAAGGACGGTGGGCGTGATCGCCGTGGACCCGTCCAGCCCGTTCAGCGGCGGCGCACTGCTGGGCGACCGCGACCGTATGCTCGACGCGGCCGGCGGCGACCGGGGTGTCTTCATCAGGTCCCTCGCCTCGCGCGGCGCCTCCGGAGGGCTCGCCGCCGCCGTCAACGACGCGGTGGACGTGCTGGACGCGATGGGCAAGGACGTCGTGATCATCGAGACCGTCGGCGTCGGCCAGGGCGAGTTCGACATCGCGCGGATCGCGCACACCGTCGTGCTCGTGCTCGTGCCCGGCTACGGCGACGCGCTGCAGGCGATGAAGGCCGGGATCACCGAGATCGCCGACGTCGTCGTGGTCAACAAGGGCGACACGCCAGGCGCGGACCGTACCACCAAGGACCTCTCCGGGCAGGGCTTTGAGCGGACCGGACCGCCTGGTACCGAGCCCTGGCCGGTCCCCGTGCTGACCGTGTCCGCACTGCGCCACGAGGGCGTGCCCGAACTGGTCGCGGCGGTGGACCGGCACCACGGGTTCACCGGCTCGACCCGGTGGCGGACCGAGGGCGAACGCGCCCGCAGGCGGGCCCAGTTCGCCGCCCGCGTCGCCGACCGGCTGCGTACCGAACTGCTCGACCCGGCCGGTGCGGCGCTCGGCGACGAGATGCTCGCCGACCCCTACGGCGCGGCCGAGGCCTACCTCGACGCCCTGCTGCGCGCCCACCGCCGGCTGACCGGCCGGCACCGCGCCGGCCCCGAACCTGGATTGGAGAAGCCGTGACATCCCTGCTGAGCAGCAAGTTCGAGGCCGCGAAGGAGGCGTGGGCGGCACGCCGCGCCCGCTACGCCGCCAAGCTGCGGCCGGCCAGGACCCTCTCCGGCCTGCCCGTGAAGACGGTCTACACGCCCGAGGACGTGGCCGGCATCGACCTGGAGGAGATGCCGGGCGTCTACCCCTTCACCCGCGGCCTGCACCCGGACGGCTACGCCCTCACCCCGTGGATGCAGCAGATGGTCTTCGGCTACGGGACCATCGAGGAGACCCGCCAGAAGATGGAGCGGATGGTCGCCGAAGGCATGGAGGGCTACTTCGGCCACAAGGTCTTCAACACCGTCTACGACATCCCCTGCATGTACGGCATCGACGCCGACCACCCCGAGGCGGCCGGCAACATCGGCCAGTGCGGGGTGCACATGTCCACCGGCGACGACTACGACGAGCTGGTGCGCGACTGGGACCTGAACTCCACCAACTTCTCGATGATCACTGGCGACAACTGCCTGCCCGCGCTGGCGCTGCTCGCCGCCGCCGTCGAGCGCCGCGGCGAGCCGTTCTCGGCGATGCACGGCAACTCCATGAACTGGTACCCGCGCATCGCGGTCCAGGACGTGCCGTCCTGGGAGCCCAAGTGGGGCTACGCGCTGATGATCGACCTGATCAAGTGGGCCAAGGACAACGCGCCCGACTGGAACCCGGTCAACATCTTCATGTACGGCTTGTCGGAGGCGGGCGCGACCCCCGTGCAGGAGCTGGCCTACGGCCTGTCCTGGGGCAAGTCGATCATCGACGCCGGCCTCGACGCCGGCCTGGCCCCGGACGACTTCATCGGCCGGCTGTCCTTCCAGATCGGCTGCACGGTCAACGTCTTCGAGGAGGTTGCCAAGTTCCGGGCCCACCGCCGAATGTGGGCCAAGCTGTGCAAGGACGCGGGCGTCACCAAGCCGTCCAACATGTTCGCCCGCGTGCACGTGCACACCAGCGGCTACGTCCTCACCCAGCAGCAGCTGATGAACAACAACGCCCGCATCACCCTGCAGACGCTCGCCGCGGTGCTCGGCGGGGTCCAGTCGATCCACACCTGCTCGTACGACGAGGCCGTCGGCGTGCCCACCGAGGAGTCGCACCGCACGGCGCTGCGCACCCAGCAGATCCTGATGTGGGAGAGCGGACTGCGGGACGTCGCCGACCCGCTGGGCGGCTCGTACTTCATCGAGAAGCTGACCGACGAGATGGAGGCCGAGGCCTGGCGGATCTACGAGGAGCTGGAGGCCATGGGCGGCTACCGCCGGGGCATCGAGACCGGCGAGATCAAGCGGAACATCGACAACGCCTCGTACGAGATGAAGAAGCAGATCAACAGCGGAGAACTGCCCGTGGTCGGGGTCAACCGCTATGTCTCCGACGAACCGGAGAACTACGAGCCCTTCCGCATCGACGAGTCGATCGAGGAGAAGGCAAAGGCCCGTCTGGAGGCCTACCGCTCGCGGCGCGACCAGCGCGCCGTCGACGCCGCGCTGAAGGACGTGCGCGACGCCTGCCAGGCGCTGAAGGACGGCACCGGACCACTGATGCCCGCCCTGGTGGAGGCGGCGCGCAAGGGCGTCACGAACGGCGAAATGATGGTGCCGATGCGCGAGGCGTTCGGCTGGTACGTCAGCGAATGAACCCACGAGCCGGAGCACTTGGCGCATCACCTAAGGAGAAGTCGACCGTGTCCGAAGAGCACATCAAGGTCCTGCTGGCGAAGAAGAAGATCGACGTCCATGGGCGCGGCACGAAGCTGATCGCCCGCGAACTGCGCGACGCGGGGATGGAGGTCGTCTACTTCCGCTTCGGCGTCGCCGAGGAGATCGCCGAGGCCGCCCTGCAGGAGGACGCCGACGTGGTCGCGGTGAGCATCATGACCAGCGGCCAGATGCAGGTCGCCCGCGAACTCGTGCCGGCGCTGAAGGAGCGCGGCATGGACCGCGTTCTGGTGATCATGGGCGGGATCATCCCAGAGGTGGACTTCGACCCCCTGCGGAAGCTGGGGGTGCACCGGTGCTTCCCGCCCGGACTGCCCGGGGGTGTGGTCGCCGAGTACATCAGGGAGAACGCGGGCACGGCCACGCTGGCCTGACCACGGCCGACAGGACATCACCGGTTGCAGCGAACCGGCTTACCGAGGGAGGCTCGATGGCTGCCCTGGCAGGGGTGGACGGAAAAGGAATCGTGATCACGGGGGGCGGCGGCGGGCTGGGTTCGGCCATGGCGGCCGAGCTGTGCCGGCTCGGCGCCCGGGTGGTCGTCTCCGGGCGCACCAAGGAGACGCTGACCGCCGCCGTGGCGGCGATCGACGACGAGCTCGGGCCCGGGCGGGCGTTCGCGGTGACCGCGGACGTGCGCGACCCGGAGTCCGTGGCATCCATGGTCGACCAGGCCGCGGAACTGCTCGGCGAGGTCGACGGCCTGGTGAACAACGCATCCGGGCTGTTCCCGGTGAAGGCGGAGGAGCTGACCCCGGGCGGCTTCGAGGCGGTGATCAGGATCGTGCTCAACGGCACCTGGCACTGCACCTCGGAGGTCGGACGCCGGTGGCTCGCCGCCGGCCGCGGGGGAGCGGTGGTCAACGTCCTCACGCCGTACGCCTGGACGGGTGCGCCCGGCATCGTGCACAACGCGTCGGCCAAGGGCGGGGTCCTCGCCATGACGAGGACGCTCGGCGCCGAGTGGTCGGGCCGGGGCGTGCGGGTCAACGCGGTCGCGCCCGGCTGGATGCCGGTGGGCGGCACGGAGTTCCTCGCGGGCGATCCCGCGGTGCGGGAACGGCTGATCGGGATGATCCCGGCAGGCCGTCTGCTGCGCGCTGAGGAGACGGCGCGGGCCGTGGCGTATCTGCTCTCCGACGACGCGTCCTACGTCGTCGGAGAGGTCCTGACCATCGACGGCGGCCACCACCTGTCCAAGGGGCTGCAGGAGTTCGGTGCCGAGATACCGGGGAGGCAATGATGCAAGGCAGGCTCGCGGGACGGACCGCCCTGATCACGGGGGCGGCGCAGGGGCAGGGAGAGGCCGAGGCGCGGCGGTTCGTCGCCGCCGGGGCGCATGTGCTGATCACCGACGTGCTCGAGAAGCCGGGCCGGGCGCTCGCCGAGGAACTGGGCGAGCGCGCCCGCTTCGTGCGCCTGGACGTCACCGAGGAGCGGGACTGGACGGCCGCCGTCGAGGGAGTCGACCCGGACTGGCCGCCGCTGCGCGTCCTGGTGAACAACGCCGGCGTGCACTGGAAGCGCAGTCTGGAGCGGGAGTCGGCCGCGGACTTCGCCCGGATGCTCCAGATCAATCTGGTCGGCGCCTTCCTGGGGATCCGCTGCGTGGTGGAGCCGATGCGCCGCGCCGGGGGCGGTTCCATCGTGAACGTCTGCTCCGTGCTGTCCCTGCTCGGCGGCCGGGAGAACGGCGCCTACTCGACGTCGAAGTGGGGGCTGCGCGGGCTGACGAAGTCCGCGGCGCTGGAACTGGGCGAGCACGGCATCCGGGTCAACGCCATCCACCCCGGCTACATCGACACGCCGATGCTGCGCGACGCGGCCGGTGCGGGCCGCAGCGACGACTTCTACGACTACCTCCCGCTCCGCCGGAGCGGCACACCGCAGGAGGTGGCCGAGCTGGCGGAGTTCCTGGCCTGCGACGGCAGTTCCTATCTGACCGGGGGTGACTTCACGGTGGACGGCGGGATGACCGCGGGCTCGGGCCCGCGGTGACCGTGGTCCGCCGGGAACGGGCGGTCCTCTAGGAACGTGCGGGCGTGAGTGGGTGGGCGTACCAGCGGGTGGGTGCGCCCACCTTGTCGCGTCGCAGGAAAGCGAACGAGCGGTCGGCGAAACGCCAGCCCTCGCCGGTCCTGACCAGGCGGTCGGTGTAGACGCCGGTGAACGTGAAGGCGTTGCCACCGGCGTCCTCGGCGTGTTCGGTGAGGTACCACGAGGCGGTGGCGGTGTCGCCCGTCACGTCGATGTGGCCGCTGTGGGTGAGCTGGACCAGGTGCACGAACGTTCCGAGCAGGCCGTGCAGGACGTCGCCGATGGCCGTACGCCCGCGCGCCACCGGGACCCCCGGCACATGCCATTCGCCGTCCTCGGTGAACAGTGCGGCGAGGTCTTCGGGGGCGCGCCGGTTGACCGCGTCGGTGAAGCGGGCGGTGAGGTCACGGATCTCCAGCTGGGAGACGGCGTGCTCGGTGGACATGGTTCTCCTGACGGTCGGTGAGGGGGCGATGGTGTCGGGTGGTGTCGGAACTCAGGGGCTCGGCTGTCCCGATCCGCCGGGCGACTTGCCGGCGAGGACGTCGTCGAGGGTGTGGTCTCTGGCGGGGCCGTGACCGGGCCCGGGACGGGCGAGTTGCACCAGGGTGCCGAAGGCGTCCCGTGGGTGCAGGAAGACCTCGTGCCAGTCGGGATCCGACTGCGACGCCCCGTGGATCCGGTACCCCTGACCCTCCAGTGCGGCGGTCGTCGCGGAGATGTCGGCGACGGTGAACGTGATGTGGTGCTGGCCACCGAGCGGGTTGCGGCGCAGGAAGCTGTCCAGGAAGGCCGAGCCCGGGAGCGGTTCGAGCAGTTCGACCCGGCCGCCGCCGCGGTAGGTCAGCTGCAAACCCCGGTAGCCGACCCTGAGGTTGTCGCCGCCCAGATAGAACTCGCCGCCCAGGAGGTCCCGGTACAGCGGCAGCAGGTCCCTGATCCGGCGGGCGGCCACCGCGACGTGGTCGAACGCCGCGTCCACCGCAAGGCCGGGGAGCCCCGGCAGGCCCGGCGCCGTCACCGGGCGCGCCGGGTGAGCTGCTTGGCGATCATGTTCCGCATGATCTGGTTGGTGCCTCCGGCGATCTCGTACAGTTTCGTCTCCCGCCAGTAGCGCTCCATGCCGTACTCGACCATGTAGCTGTAGCCGCCGAGGATCTGCATGCCGTGGGCGGCGCACCGGGTGCCGGCCTCGGAGCCGTACACCTTGGCCATGGAGGCCTCCATCGTGCAGTCCAGGCCCCGGTCGAGCCGCCAGGCGGCCTGCCAGGTGAGCAGCCGTGCCGTCTGTACGTTCATGGCCATGTCGGCGAGCATGTGCGCGACCGCCTGGTGCTCGATGATGGGCTTGCCGAACTGGACCCGTTCCTGTGCGTACTTGAGCGCCATGTCGAGCGCGCCCTGGCCCAGCCCGGTGCCCTCGGCGCCGACGTAGATCCGCTCGGCGTCCATCAGCGAGAAGATGATGGCGCTGCCCCGGCCCAATTCGCCGACCAGGTTCTCCTTCGGCACCCGTACGTCGTTGAGGAACACCTCGCAGGTGTGGGTGGCCTGGCCGGCCAACTTGCGCAGCGGCCGGACCACCAGCCCTTCGCTGTCCCTGGGGACGAGCAGGACGGACAGGCCCCGGGAGGCGGTCGCCTCCGGATCGGTCCTGACGAAGGCGAAGATGTGGTCCGCGGTGTCCGCACCGGTGGTGAACACCTTCTGCCCGTTGATCACGAAGTCGTCGCCGTCGCGTTCCGCGCGTGTGGTGAGGTGGGTGAGGTCGGAGCCGGCCTCGGGCTCTGACAGGCCCATCGCCATCCTGACGGTGCCGTCCGCAATCCGCGGCAGGATCTCCTTCTTCTGCTCCTCGGTGCCGAACCGGGCGATGCCCTTGGCGCAGAACGTCGCCGTCGGCAGCCATGCGTAGGCGAGCGCGGCGCTGGCGCGGGCGACCTCCTCCACGGCGATGCAGATCGATATCTGGTCGGCGGCCGAGCCGCCGTACTCCTCGCCGAACGCCAGGCCGCACAGGCCGAGACCGGCCGCCTTGCGGTACAGCTCGGAGTTGAACTCCTCGTCCCGGTCGAACCGCGCGACCTCCTCGATCGGTGCCTCGGCCTCGAAGAACTCCCTGAGGGTGGTGCGCAGTTGCCGGTGCTCAGCGCTGATCTCGAAGTCCATGCTGTCTGTCTCCTGGTGTCGATGGGCGGCCGCGGTGGCCGCAGGGGGAGGGAGGCGCCTCAGTTGCCGGCCGAGCGCTGCGCGCGCAGGACCTTCTTGAGGATCTTCCCGGTGGCGCTGATCGGGAGTTCGTCGACGAACTCCACCGACCGCGGCTTCTTGTAGCCGGACAGGCGCTCGGCGGCGAACGCGATGAGCTCGTCCTCGGTGAGGGCCGACCCGGCGCGGCGCCGGACGACGGCGTGGATCGCCTCGCCCCAGCGCTCGTGCGGCACGCCGATGACGGCGGACTGCTCCACGTCGGGGTGGTGGCCGAGGGCCCGCTCGACCTCGACGCTGAAGACATTGATGCCGCCGGTGATGATCATGTCCTTGAGGCGGTCCACGATGGTGATGAAGCCCTCGTCGTCGATGACCGCCACGTCGCCCGTCCGGAACCATTCGCCCGCCCGGCTGTGCACCGTCTCCTCCTCCATGCGGTAGTAGCCGGGCGACATCGATTCACCGGTCAGCCAGATCTCGCCCGAGGTCACACCGTCGTGGGGCACGTCCCGGCCGTCCGCCCCGACGATCCGCAGCCCGGTCAGCACGCAGGGCTTGCCCACCGACGACAACCGTCCCACCTGCTGCTCGGTGCCCTCGGTGAACTGGTTCTCGGGCCGCAGGATCGCACCGCACGAGTAGCTCTCGGCCATGCCGTACAGCGGATAGATGACATCCCCCAGCACCTCGCGGGCGCGCTTGAGGACTCCTGGCACATAGGAGGAGCCGCCGGAGATGATGCTGCGCAGGCTGGACACGTCGTACCGCTCGACGCCCGGCTGGGAGATCACCATCTGCACCATCGTGGGCACGATGATCGTGTTGGTGACGCGGAACTCCTGGACCAGACGGGGGAACTCGACCGGGTCGAAGGCCCGCGGTACGACGGTTCGCCCGCCCTTGAGCAGCACCGGATGCAGCCCGGCGGGGCCGCCGGGGTTGAAGAACAGGGGGATGCACTGCAGGGCGGTGCCGCGCTCCGGGGTCGGCAGTTCCGCCGCCCAGTTGAGCAGCGCCGAGACCGCGTTTCGATGGGTCAGGATCGCGCCCTTGGGGATTCCGGTGGTGCCGCTGGTCGCACCGAGCTGGTACACGTCGTCCTCGTGCAGCGCCACGACGGGCGGGCGCGCGGGCGCGGCACCGATCAGTCCCTCCAGGTCCAGGTCGCAGCCGTGGTCGCCGCCGAACCCGATGACGTGCTTGACCGACGGGACGTCGGGCAGCCACGCGGCGGCGGCCTCCATGAGGTCGGCGTGCACGAGGACGGCACTCGGCTCGACATAGGAGAGGTAGGAGGCCACCTCGTACGCGGTCAGGCGGATGTTGGTGGCCGCGCCGATGATCCCGGACTTGGCGGTGGCGAAGAAGAACTCGATGTATTCACCGCAGTTGGGCGCGTAGATGGCGACGCGATCACCCTTGGACAGGCCGAGACCGGTCAGTGCGGCGGCGAAACGGTCCGTGCGGCTGTCCAGTTCGGACCAGGTGTACGTGGTGCCATGCGGTACGACGACCGCGTCGTTGTCTCCGAAGAACTGGGCATTGCGGCGAACGACATCGCTGATCAGCATCCCTGCACTCCTTGCGTCCTGGGCCCCGGCCGGCACCTGGCACTTCCGACGGCGTCACTGTAACGTGATTTAACGCTGGACGTAATATGTTGGATTACATTCCGTGCTGTAGGGGTGGTGGGTGTGCGCTATCTCGATCTTGTCCGCTCCGCGACGACAAGATTTCCGGACAAAGTGGCGGTTGTCGAGGGTCGTCGCAGGTTGACGTTCGCCGAGCTCGATGACCGGGTGGGGCGGCTCGGAGCGGTCTTCCGCGGACTGGGGCTGCGGCCCGGTGACCGGGTGGCCCTGCTCGCCGCGAACGAACTGGAACACCTCGAGCTCCAGGCGGCCTGCCTGCGCTCCGGGTTCGCACTGGTCCCGATGAACAGACGGCTCACCGAGCTCGAGCTGCGCTACATCCTCTCCGACTGTGATCCGGCTCTGCTCGTGGTGGGGCGGGACGAGGAGAAGCGGGGAGCGTCGCTGGCTCAGGCCTGCGGCATCCGCGGCGTGCTGGCGCTCGGCGCACCGCGGGAGCTTCCTTCGTACGACGCGGCGCTGGCCGCCGCGCGCCCTGATCCGGCCGCGGATCCGGACGACCCGGAACTGCCCGCCAAGATCATGTACACCTCGGGGACGACCGGCTCGCCCAAAGGTGCCGTCGTCGACCGGCTGGGCTTCACGGCCCGCGTGCTGATCAACGCCGTGGAGCTGGAGGCACGGCCGGACGACGTGCACCAGGCGTGCCTGCCGATGTTCCACATCGCCGCGTTCCTGTCCTACGCGCACACGCTCGTCGGCGGCACGGTGGTGCTGCTGCCGGAATTCGACCCGGCCACGGCGCTGCGCACCCTGGAACGGGAACGGGTCACCACGACGGTGCTGGTCCCCACCACCATCGCCATGCTGCTGGACAGCCCAGCGGTCACCACGACCGACCTGTCCGCCCTGCGTCTGATCATCTACGGCGGCTCCGCCATCGAGCCGGCCCCGCTGCGACGCGCGATGGAGGTCTTCGGCTGCGGCTTCCACCAGCAGTACGGCATGACCGAGACCGGGGGGCAGACCATCCTGCGGCCGGCCGACCACGACCCGGCCGACGCCGAACGGCTGTCCTCGGCCGGCACCGAGGCGGTGGGTCTGGAGGTGCGGGTGGTCGACGACGCGGACGTGCCGCTGGCACGCGGGGAGGTGGGCGAGATCGTCTGCCGCGGCCCCTCGGTGATGCGCCGCTACTGGAACCGGCCGGAGGCGAGCGCCGAGGCGCTGCGCGGGGGCTGGATGCACACCGGCGACATGGGCTACCACGACGGCCGGGGCTATCTGCACATCACCGACCGCCGCAACGACATGATCATCACCGGCGGGGAGAACGTGTATCCGCGCGAGGTGGAGGCGGTCCTGGTGACCCACCCGAACATCGCCGAGGTGGCGGTGGTGGGAGCGCCGGACGCGACCTGGGGCGAGGTGGTCACGGCCGTGGTGGTGGGTGATCCCCCGGCCGACGAGGAGCTGACCGCCTGGGCGAGGCAGCGGCTCGCCGGGTACAAGGTCCCCCGGCGGTGGATGCGCGTGGACGCCCTGCCGCACAACGTCACCGGCAAGGTGCTCAAGCACCGGTTGCGCGGCATGCTCACGGAGGGAACGGCGGCGGGACGCTGAACACGCTGGGGCGCCCCCTTCGGGGCGCCCCACCGGTCCTGCCGGGTGTCCTGCTCAGTCGCCGCGGAAGTCCGGGCGGCGTCGTTCGAGGAAGGCGCGGACACCTTCGGTGAAGTCGTGGGTGCCCCACAGCTCGGTGACCCGCTGACGCTCCAGGTCCAGTTGCTCGTCCAGGCCCTGCACGGTGGCCCGGTCGATCAGCTCGCGCACCCGCAGCAGCGCCAGCGGCGGTGTGCCCGTCAGGGACGCGGCCAGCTCCCGTGCCGCCGTGAGGGCCGTGCCCGGCTCGGCGACGGTCTCCGCGAGGCCGTGCGCCACCGCTTCGTCGGCGTCGAGGGGCCGGTTGCGCACCAGCAGCGCGCCGGCCCGGGCGGAGCCGAGCATCCGGGTCAGGAAGTACGAGACGCCGCCGTCCGGCGAGGCCCCGATGCCCAGATAGCCCGGGATCAGCCGGGCGCCCTTGGCGACCACCCGCAGATCGGCGGCGAGCGCGAGACCCAGACCGGCGCCGACGGCGGGCCCCTCGACCGCGGCCACCAAGGGAACGGGCAGGCGGCGCAGGGTCTTGAGGGAGTCGTGCAGCCCACCCACCAGGGGCGCGAGGACTGTGTGCGGGTCCTCGGCGAGCGCCCGGTCGACCAGGGACAGGTCGGCGCCGGCGCAGAAGGCGGTGCCCCGTCCGGCGAGGACGAGCGCGCGGGCGCCCGCCTCGACGAGGGCGGACGCCGCCGGGCCGAGCGACTCGGCCATGGTGACCGTCAGGGCGTTGAGTTGTTCGGGACGGTCCAGCTCGATCGTGCCCACGCCGTCGGTCAGGGACGTGTGCAGATCCGCTGTGCCGGTGTCGCCGTCGAGTGCCACCAGAGCTCCTTCGGATGGTGCGGCCGGTGAAGTCAGTAACCGATGGCCCGCAGGCCGTGGTCCATGCACATGTAGGGCACGCCCAGGCCGAGCCGGGCGATGGTGGCGTCCCGCGCGCGGTCCGGGCCGAACTCGCCCAGCAGCGGGAAGGACGTGCAGATGTACTCCGCGTCGATGAAGACCGAGTAGTACATGATCCTCTCCTCGTCCACGCGCGGGCCGCCGGCCTTCTCGTAGACCTCGAACATCTCCTCGCGCGGCAGCAGCGCGTCCGCGCCCCGCCACAGCGCCGACGCCCAGTCCTTCATGGGGTCACCGAGGTGCGCCTGCTCCCAGTCGGTGAGGGCCACCACCTGGTCGCCACGGTAGATGAAGTTGCCGATGCCCACGTCGCCCCAGACCAGCGAGGTGCGCGGCACCTCGCTCGGGACGTTGCGCTTCAGCCAGGAGAACAGGGCCTCCACCACCGGCATCGGCTCCGGCCGGGCGGCGCGGTAGGCCGACTCGTAGTGCGCCAGCTCCAACAGCGCGCAGTCCTGAGGGCGTTGCGGTACGGCCATGAAGTCGCCGAGGCCGGCGGCCCGCCAGTCGAGCGTGTGCACGGCCGCGAGCTGTTCGGCCAGCCCGGCGCCGATCCTGCGGCGCAGTTCCTCGTTGCCCGGGGCGAACAGCTTGCCGGCGGACGCCGAGCCGGGCACGGTGCGCCGTACGTAGAAGGGGGCCCGGCCGATGAGCGCCGGATCGGTCTCGTACCACAGTGCCTCGGCCACGGGGATCCGCGTCGGGGTGAGCGCGGCGAAGGTGCGGTACTCGCGTTCCAGGTCCACCGGTACCACCGAGCCCTCGGGATGGTCCACGCGGATGGTCAGGGAGTCGCTGAACGACCGCCCCTCGCGCGTCCCGGTGACCTCCGCGAACCAGGTCTGCCGCGACATTCCGCCGACATTCCGCCGGAGCGAGGTCAGCCGCAGCGACTCCGCGCCGAGCCGGTCCCGCAGGTACGCGACGACCAGTTCGCCGTCCAGACCGCCCGCCTCGGGCGCGTCGGCGCTCACTTCGCCACCGGCCCGAAGGTCATGAACAGCGGTTCGACCAGCCCCGTGACCCGGTCGACCTGGCGCCTCGTCAGCCGCAGTAGCTCGTCCCGCAGTTCCTCCACGTCCGGCCCGCCACCGTGCGCTTCGGCCTCGTCCAGCCAGTGCATGGCGGCGACGACCGAGCCGCGCAACCGCTCGTTGCGGGCGGTCGCCGCGGCGAGGTCGTCCCGCGGGGTGTCGTCGTCGGCCGGGCGGGCGGCGGGGGACAGGAGTTCGGCCAGCTCGCCCCACCGCGGGTGCCCGCTGTCGCCGGACCGGGCGCCGAGCGCGGCGGCGCGGCCGATGACCGAGGCGAGGACCGCGGCCATGTCGGCGCTGTCCTCGTCGAGCACGCTCCGCTCACCGGCGAGCCGGAGCCGGAGGTGCTCGATGACCAGGTCCATCGCGGTGCCGACATAACGAGCCCAGCGGTCCTCGACCTTGGGCAGAAGCGTCTCGTTGAGGGACAGGCGCAGGCCCGCCAGTAGTTCGTCGGGGGTGGGTCGCATGGGAACCCCTTCGCATCGGGAGGGTCGCACGACATTTTCGAACCTAACGTGAAGCGTTAAGTTTTTGCAAGGGGTCCGGCGTCTGGTGCGACGTCCGACGTCCATGGTCCGATGCGGACATGGACCAGTCATTCGACAAGACCGTCTCGCACTTCCTCCCGCTGTCCACGGTGCCGGCCGACGAGGCGGATCGGCACTACACCGAGGTGCACACCAGGTTCGCCCGGGGATTCCTGCGGGAGATGGAGCGGGTGGTCAGCTATCACACCGCCCGCGCCGTGGCCGGGTACGACGCGGCCGGCGGCTGGGCGCTGCGGCCGCGCGCGTTCCGCTACATCGTCATGCGGTTCCTGCCGGGCCGGAGCCTGGAACTGCCCGACCGTCTGCGCGAGCAGATCGTCGAGGACCACCGCAACTTCCTGCGGGAACTGCGGCCGTTCCGGGTGCGCGAGGAGGTCGTCCTCGACCGGCTGTCCGGGCAGACGGCGCTGGAGAAGTACGTCTTCGAGCTCGACCGGCCGGACGACGTGTCTTCCGAGGCCGCCGCCGCCCACATGCGCACACGCCTGGCGGCCCTCGTCGACGAGGCGTCCGCGGCCTTCGGCATCCGGCAGATTCTGGCCGACCACGTCGAGGCGGAGCAGGCGACCGAGCCGGTGGACGAGCCGGGGCAGCGCTCCCTGCCCCGCATGCTCCCCGCCACCTCACGCCAGGCGTTCCTGGAGCTGTACTTCGACCAGCGGGAGTGGGCCGAGGAGTGGTTCGCCCGCCCCGGGGTCCGCCGGGTGCTCCAGGACCCCTACTGGAAGCCGGTGCGCGGGTACCGGGTGCGCGAGCGGTGCGGCCTCGATCGCCGCTGACCGGTCAGATCCCGCGGGGCAGTGGCTCGTACAGCGTGGCCCGCCCGTCCTCGGGGCGCGTGCCGCGCTCCGCCGCCACCCGCAGCGAGCGGGACCGCACCAGCCAGACGCCGTCCCGCAGCACGTACCGGTCCTGATACTGGCCCCAGACATGCGCTTCGGAGTCGTCGTCACGCCGTACGTGGTAGGCGTACAGCGCGGATCTGGCCGTGGCCGTGTCACCGTGGACGTCGACGACGATGTTGCTCACGTGGTGGCTGGTCGCCCGGTAGACCTCCACGCGGCGGAAGAGGGTACGCAGTTCGTCCGGTCCCCGGAAGATCCGGCCGAAGCCCAGGTCGTAGCAGCCGTCCGGGGCGAAGAGTGCGACGATGCCGGCAACGTCGTAGCGGTCCACGCGGTGGCAGTAGTCGGCGAGCGACCGCCTGATGTGCTCTTCCGCGGTGGTCATCCCCGCGCCCCTTCCACGGCGGCGTGCTCGCCCAGGGCGAGCAGCGGCCGGTACGAGTCGAGCAGATGGCGGCGCGCGCGCCCGGTGTCGCTCCCCGCCTCGTAGCGCATCCCGTGCACGCCCACGAACAGCAACTCGTCGACGCTTCCGGCGTACTGCCGGACGCGTGCCAGGCACTCCTCGGGAGTGCCGGCGACGACCAGCCGCTCGACCACCTCGTCGGTGACGGCCCGGCGTGCCGCCTCGAGGTCGCCGGCGCGCACCAGCCGGTCCACCGCGTCGGCGACGTCCTCGTGGCCCTGTTGTCGCAGCAGGGAGTCGTAGTGGGGATGCGGTTTGCCCGCATAGAGGTTGACCACGGCGGCCCGGGCCGCGTCACGAGCCCGCTCGGGGTCGTCGTCCACGGCGACCAGGGAGGCCATGGTCACGCGGAAGTCGGCACGGCCCGCGATGTCACGGCACCGCGCGGCGATGTCGCCGACGAACTCGGCCGACTGCAGCGTGCCGAGCGCGATACCGTCGGCCACCTGCGCGGCGAGCCGCGTCATGCGCGGAGAGGTGGCGGCCAGCAGGAGGGGGACCGACGGGCGGAACGGGTCGACCTGACAGGGCCAGCCGGACACGCGGTGGATCTCACCCGCGTACTCGACGCGCTCGCCCCGCCGCGCCCGGGTGACCAGACGCAGGACGTCCATGTACTCGCGCATCTTGCGCAGCGGCCGCTCCACCGGGACACCGTGATGACTCTCGTTGGTGACCCGGTTGCCGCTCCCCACGCCGAGGACCAGCCGGCCGCCCGAGATCTCGTCGAGGTCGACGGCGCTCATGCCCGCGATCAGGGGGGTGCGGACATGCGCGTTCAGCACGTACGGGCCCAGTGCGACCCGCTTCGTCCGCGCGGCCATCGCGGCGAGCGGGGCGAACCCCGAGCGCCACGCCTCCGCCACGTACACGCCGTGGAATCCGACGTGTTCGGCCCGGGCGGCCAGCGAGGCCATGTCGCCGACCGTCATCCCTCCGCCACCCGCCAGCATCAGCCCGATCCGCAGCCCCGGACCGGCGTCGGCCCTCTTCCCGTGCTCCCGTTCCCGCACTGTCATCACCCCCAGATGTGACGCTTCACGTCAAAAATTCATCGCTGAGTATTGCATAACATCTAACGTGAAGGGTCAAATAGCTGCATGGCTATCGCACCGATCCTCGCCGACGACGAGTACATGCACGAGCCGACCGACGACCCGCAGTTCAACGAGTCGGCCTACTACAACTTCGTGGACGCCGACTCCGGGTTCGCCCTCCTGATCCGGATGGGCAACCGCGTGAACGAGGGGCACGCGGAGGTCACCGTGCTGCTGTACCTGCCGGGCGGCAGGGCCGCGATCCGCTTCGACCGGGCGGAGATCAGCAGCAACGACCGCTTCGCCGCGGCCGGGCTCGAGTTCCACGTGGTCGAGCCGCTGAAGAAGATGAAGGTCACCTTCGACGGCACGGCCCACCTGCTCGACCAGGGCACCGACCTGGCCGACCCGAAGCGGGCGTTCACCACCAGCCCCGTGGTGCCGCTGCGGCTGGAACTGCACTACGACAACCTCGTCCCGGTCCATGGACTCGGTGACGGGTCGGGCATCGAGGGAGCGGAGGACAGCATCGCGGTGGGCCACTACCAGGGACCGTGCGCGGTGCGCGGCTGGGTGGAGGTCGACGGCACCCGCCGGGACATCGACGGCCTCGGCTTCCGCGACCACTCCTGGGGGCCGCGCAAGTGGCAGGGACCGCACTACTGGCGGTGGATCTCCTGCCTGGTCGACGAGCGCACCGGCTTCGTCGCCTGGAGCCAGAAGATCGGTGACACCCGGTCGCCCGGCAACGGCATGGTGCTGCGCGACGGTGTGGTGGAACTGGTCAACCGGGTAGAGGTCAAGAGCGAGTACGGTGCGGCCCCGCACTATCCGACCGCGACGCGGGTCGTCCTGACCACCGAGTCGGGAGAACGCATCGAGGCGGCAGGCACGGTCTTCCACAACGTGCCCCTGCGCAACCGCCGCGACGGCCAGGTGGCCCGGCTGGCCGAGGTCCTCATGCGGATCGACTTCCTCGGCCGGACCGGCCACGGCATCTGCGAGTACCACGACCGCATGGTCGACGGTGTCCCGGCGGGGATGTACGAGGCATGAGCGCCGTCCAGGGTGCCACGGGGCCGGGCTCCACGATGAAGGCTCTGCGCTTCGACCGGCACGGCGGCCCCGAGGTGCTCCGCTGGGACGACGTGCCCGTGCCCGAGCCGGGTCCGGGAGAACTGCTGGTCGAGGTACGGGCCTTCGCCGTCAACTGGGCGGACCTGCTCGAGCGCGCCGGCGCGTATCCGGGCGCACCCGCGCCGCCCTACGTCACCGGGCACGACGTCACCGGCGTGGTCGTCGGTGCCGGCCCGGACACCGACGGGCCGCCCCCGGGCACCCGCGTCTTCGGGGTGATCCCCCGGGGCGGTGCTGCCGCCCAGTACCTCGCCGCCCCGGCCGCCCAGCTGTACCCGGTGCCCGCCGCACTCGACGACGCCCAGGCGGCGGGCGCCGCCGGGCCGTACCTCACGGCGGACGCCGCCATCGTGACCATGGGCCGGCTGGAGAAGGGCGAGGACGTCCTGATCCACGCCGCGGCCGGCGCCTACGGTTCGGCCTGCGTACAGCTGTGCCGGGCCTACGGGGCGGGCCGCGTCATCGCGACGGCGGGCACGGACGAGAAGGCCGAGCAGGTACGGCGGTGGGGTGCGGACCTCGTCGTCAACTACACCGAGTCCGACTTCGGCGAGGTCGTCCTGGACGTCACCGGGGGCCGGGGTGTGCCGCTGGTGCTGGAGTCCGTCGGCGGCGCCGTGCTGGACCGGAGCCTGGACTGCGTCGCACCCGGCGGCCGGCTGGTCAGTGTGGGCGCGAGCAGCGGGCGCGGCAGCAGCCGGCTCCGCCTGCACACCCTGTTCGAGCTGGGCATCTCGGTGTCCGGGTTCACCCTCGGCACCTGGCTGCGCGACCACCCGGAGCTGGTCGGGCCCTCCGTGGCACGAGTCCTCGACCTCTTCGAGAAGCGCGGGGCCGCTCCGGTGGTCGCCCGGGTGTTTCCCCCTTCGCAGGTCGCCGCCGCGCACGAGTTCCTTGCCGCCCGTCGTTCCGTCGGCCGCACGGTCGTCGTCATGGACCAGGCCTGAGCGACCGTCATCCTCCGTCATCCACCTGCCGAATCCCGAGAGCGAGATGAACCGTGGCCGAGGCCTACATCGTCAGTGCCGTCCGTACCCCGGTGGGGCGCCGCAAGGGCGGCCTCGCCGGCGTCCATCCGGCCGACCTGGCCGGGCACGCCGTCAAGGCCGCCGTCGAACGCGCCCAAGTCGCGCCCGGTGACGTCGAGGACGTCATCCTGGGCTGCGTGGACCAGCTCGGCGCCCAGTCCACCAATGTCGCCCGCACCGCCTGGCTCGCGGCGGGGCTCCCCGAGCACGTCCCGGGCACCACGATCGACCGGCAGTGCGGCTCCTCGCAGCAGGCCGTGCACTTCGCGGCGCAGGCCGTGCTGTCCGGAACCCAGGACGTCGTCGTCGCCGGGGGCGTGGAGGTGATGAGCCTGGTGCCGATCTCCAGCCCGGCGATCGTCGGAGAACGGGAGGGGCTCGGAGCCCCGTACGGCAGCCCGGGGTGGACCGCGCGCTACGGCGACCAGGAGATCTCCCAGTTCCGCGGCGCCGAGCTGATCGCCCGCCAGTGGGGGATCGGCCGCGAGGAGATGGAGGAGTTCGCGCTCCGCAGCCACCGCATGGCCCTCGCGGCGCAGCGCGCCGGGGCGTTCGACGACGAGATCGTGCCGTACGGCGAGGTGTGGGCCGACGAAGGGCCGCGCGCGGACACCTCACTGGAGAAGATGGCCGGCCTGAAGCCCCTGACGGAGGGCGGGCGAATCACCGCGGCCACCTCCAGCCAGATCTCCGACGGCGCCGCCGCGCTCGTCATCGCGTCCGCCGCCGCGGTCGAGCGGCACGGCCTGAACCCGCTGGCCCGAGTGCACACGATGACCGTCACCGGCGCCGATCCGGTCCTGATGCTGACCGCGCCGATCCCCGCCACCCAGCAGGTGCTCAAGAAGGCGGGCCTCGGCATCGACGACATCGACCAGTTCGAGATCAACGAGGCGTTCGCTCCCGTCGTCCTCGCCTGGCAGCGGGAGCTGGGCGTCGACCCGGCACGCACCAATCCGCTCGGCGGCGCGATCGCGCTCGGCCACCCGCTCGGTGCCACCGGCGCCCGGCTGATGACCACCATGGTCCACCAACTGCGTCGCACGGGCGGCCGCTACGGGCTGCAGACGATGTGCGAGGGCGGCGGCATGGCCAACGCGACGGTCGTCGAGGTGCTCTGACCGAGCCCGCCCGATGCGCGGCCGGCGGATCCGTGTTGCAATTATCTGCCGTTGCACGTAAAAGATAAGATATTCGTCGCGAGGAGAGTGAGTGGACATGGCCGACATGGAGCGCTTCGACAAGGAAACCCTGTACGTGGAGAAGTACCCGGAAGCCCGCTACGCCGTGGTCACGCTGCACCGGCCCGACGTGCTCAACGCCGGAAGCCCCACCCTCTTCGGCGAACTGGCCGCGACCATCGCGTCCTTCGAGGACGACGAGGACGTCCGTGCGGTGGTGCTGACCGGCGGCAACGGCAAGGCGTTCTCCGCCGGCGCCGACCTCGGCGGGATGACGTTCGACAGCATGGGCAACTGCCGGGAGTTCATCCGGCTGGCGCACGCTCCGTTCGAGGCGATCGAGCGGCTCGGAAAGGTCGTCATCGCGGCCGTCAACGGCTACGCCTTCGGCTTCGGCACCGAGATCGCGCTCGCCTGCGACCTGGTGATCGCCTCGGACAAGGCCCGCTTCGGGCTGCGCGAGATGAACCACGGCCTGGTGCCCGCGGTCACCATCACCCGCGGCGTCGACATGGTCGGCCGGCGCCGGGTGGCATGGATGGCCTACACCTCCGACGACCTGAGCGCCGCCGAAGCCCGCGAGTTCGGCTTCGTGAACAAGGTCGTCCCGCACGAGTCCCTGGTCGACGAGTACACGGAGCTGGCCTCGCGCATGGCCCGGCGCGCGCCGCTCGCGGTGGCCGCCACCAAGTGGGTGCTCAACAAGGCGGCGGGCGGCCACTACCGCGAGGGCGAGAACCTGATGCCGGCGATCTTCGCCTCCGAGGACGTCGCCGAGGGCCGCAAGGCGTTCGAGGAGCGCCGGCCGCCGGTGTTCCGTGGCGAGTGAACCCGCCGCCCACCCCCCATCCCAACCGCCCCTTCCTCCGGATTCGAGGCATTCATGAGTGTGTTGGACCAGTTCAGGCTCGACGGCAAGGTCGCGATCGTCACCGGCGCCTCCTCCGGTCTCGGCGTGGGCTTCGCCGAGGCGCTGGCGGACGCCGGTGCCGACGTGGTGCTCGGAGCGCGCCGGGTGGAGCGGCTGGAAGAGGTCAGGGACAAGATCCGTGCCGCCGGCCGGCGCTGCATCGCGGTGCCCACCGACGTCTCCGCGGCCGGGGACTGCGACGCGCTGGTCGCGGCGGCCGTGGAGCAACTCGGCGATGTGCACGTGCTGGTGAACAACGCGGGCGTCGGTCATGCGGCGCCGGCGCACAAGGAGGACCCGGCGGACTTCGGGCGGGTGGTCGGCGTCAATCTGATGGGCGCGTACTACATGGCCCAGGCCTTCGGGCGGGCTTGCATCCGTGCGGGGCACGGCGGCTCGATCGTCAACGTGTCGTCGGCGCTGGGCATCGGCGGCGGTGACATCCCGCAAGTGGCCTACTCCTCCTCCAAGGCCGGGCTGAACGGCATGACCCGTGACCTCGCCATGCAGTGGTCCGCCCGCTACGGGATCCGGGTCAACTCCCTCGCGCCGAGCTTCTTCGAGTCCGAGCTGACCGGCCCGCTCCTGGAGAGCGAGGTGGGCCGGCAGAAGGTACTCGCCCGGACCCCGCTGGGGCGGGTGGGGGAGCGGCACGAGCTGTACGGCGCACTGCTGCTGCTCGCGTCCGACGCGGGCTCGTACATCACCGGCATCACGCTGCCGGTGGACGGCGGCTGGACGCTGCACTAGCCCGCGTCCGCCGCACCGGAGCCGGTCGGGCGGGGTCTGTGCGGAGGCCCGGCCCGACCGGCGTTCCGGGCGCTGGCGGTCCCGCCGAGCGGCCGGGGCCGGCTGTTGAAATTCTTGTTATCTCTCGTTCAACGTGAAATAGTCGCAATCGAGCGAAGCTCGTTCCGCTGCCCGACTCGGAGGTGCGCAGTGCGAAGGAAATCGCAGTCCCTCATAGCCCTGGCAGGAGCCGGCCTGCTGATGGCCGGGGCCGCCGCCTGTGGTGACTCCAAAGCCGCCGGGAATCCGTCGGAGGGGAAGCGGGGCGGGACGCTCAAGGTGATGATGTTCCCCGGCCAGGCGTACCGGCTGCCGGTCCTGGTGGCACGGGACCGAGGCCTGTTCAAGAAGCGGGGCATCACCCTGGAGATCACCGAGCAGCCCACCAACCTCCAGGGCATGCAGGGCCTGCAAGCCACCGGCTCCGACATCGGCCAGGTCTCCGTCGCCACCCTCGGCCAGGGCTACCAGGCCGGCACCAAGGGCAAGTACTTCTGCGGCGGCCTCAACACCATCCAGACCACCCTCATGGCCCCGAACGGCTCCGATCTGCCGTCCACCGCGGACGGCGCCTCCTGGCAGGAGGTTCTGAAGGCCCTCAAGGGCAAGAAGATCGGCATCCAGACACCGGTCGGCTCCGGCGTCCAACTGCTGTTCGCCGCGGCCCTCAAAGAGGCCGGGGTCACCGACGTGACGTACGTGAACATCGGCACCGACCCCGCAACGGTCGTCGCGGCACTCGGCAACCGCAGCGTGGACGTGGCCCAGATCGCGCCCACCGGAACCCAGTACATGCAGGACCGGAAGGCCGGGAAGCCACTGGTGTACCTGCCGGACGGCCCCAGCACCTACAAGGACCTCTACGGCAGCGCATGGGTGGCTCCCGACCGGTTCCTGAAGCAGCGGCCCGATGCGGCGAAGGCCTTCTGCGACGTCATGGGCGAGGCCCTCGACCTCATCAAGGACCCGGCCAACTCGACGGCCAACGCCGCGATCCTGGCCAAGGACACCGGCATCAGCGAGAAGGTCGCCAAGCTCGTCGTGGACCAGACCTACGGCGACCACTCCACCGAACTCGACCGGAACAGGCTGACCACCACGTTCGAGAAGTACGTCGAGCTCGGCATCCTCAAGGCCGACCCGAAGCCGTCGTACGACACCCTGGTCCAGGCCCACTGAGGAGAGACACCATGACCGCACACCCTCCCGGTTCCCATGTCGTCGTCGTGGGCGCGGGACTCTCCGGTATCGCCACGGCCCTCGGGGCCGCCCTGCGGGGCCGCTCCGTCACCGTCTTCGAATCGGCCGACCTGGTCGGCGGCGCGGCGGCCTACTCGGGCGGGCAGGTCTGGGTCGGCGCCAACCACGTGGCCCGGCGCGAAGGGATCGAGGACGACAGCCCCGAGCTGACCGAGCGGTACGTGCGCGGCATCGCCCACGCGGCCCCCGAGGCGCTGGACCCGCAGGCGATGGCGTACTGGCTGGCCGAGGCGCCCGCGGCGATGCGCTACTGGGAAGAGGTCGGTGCGATCCGCTGGACCGTGATCCCGGGGCTCGCCGACTACCACGCGGAGGCGGACGGGGCCCTCGGCGCCGGGCGGTACCTGACCAACGAGGTGTTCGACGGCCGGGCCCTCGGCAACTGGCGCGGTCGGCTGCGGGTCAGCCCCTACTTCCCGGTCGGCACCACGTACGCGGAGATGTTCCGCACCGGCCGCAGCGTCAACCGGGACGCGGAGCAGGGTCCGGCCGGCTCACGGGCCGGGGAAGCGCAGGCGTTCGGCCGTACCCGCGCCGGATCCGACGCCGACCGGGCGGTCACCGGCGGCCCCGATCCGCTCACCTTCGGCACCGGCGTGGTGGCGAGCTTCCTCGCCCGGGCGCTGCGCGAGGAGTCCCTGGAGATCCTCCCCTCGCATCCCGTCACCGAGCTGCTGCGGGACGACGCCGGCCGGGTCATCGGCGCGCGGGCGCAGGGCCCGCACGGGCCGGTGGAACGGCACGGACCCGTCGTACTGGCCACCAGCAGCTACGACTGGAACCCCGAGCTGGTCGAGGAGTTGCTGGGCCTCGGCCCGGACGACTTCGGCAGCGTCGCGCCCGACAGCCTGCGCGGCGACGGCATCACCCTCGCCCGCAGCGCCGGCGGCGCGGTGGCGAGGATCCCGCCCACGAGCGTGCCCATGCTCCCCGGATGGGAGTCGGGACAGGGCGGCTTCGCCTACGGACCGGAGTTCGCCCGGCCCCACGCCTTCATCGTGGACCGGACCGGCCGGCGGTTCTGCAACGACTCCTACTGGGTCGACATCGTCGCCAAGGCTCTCGACCCGAAGGACCCGCACCTGCCTTTCTTCCTGGTCTGGGACGAGCGGCACCATCGCAAGTACGGCCTCGGCACCGTGCCACCCGGAGCCGACTACCCACAGGGCACGGTGACCTCCGCGCCCACGCTGCGCGCCCTCGGGGACGCCCTCGGCATCGACGGCGTCCAACTGGAGCGGACGGCGGAGGTGTTCAACACCCACGCCGAGCAGGGCGAGGACCCCTTCTACGACCGCGGCACCCTCGACTACGTCCTGCGCTTCTACGGCGACGCCGCCCATCGGCCCAACCCCGTCCTCGGTCCCGTCGCCGAACCGCCCTTCCACGGTCTGCGACTGCGCTTCCTCGGCACCGGCATCGGATCCAGCGGGGTGCGCACGGACGAGACCGGCCATGTGCTGGACACGCACGGCCGGACCGTACCGGGACTTTACGCCGTGGGGTCCTGCGCGGCCCTGACCGCCGCGGGCAGCGGATACAACAGCGGATTCGCCCTCGGCCGGGGACTGACCCTGGCCTACTCCGTGGCGCGGCAACTGGGCGCGGCGGACTCCTGAGCGACACCGCGAGCCGCCCCCCACAGCCATCAGCCGACACACGTTCACCTGTTCATCGTGGCCGCAAGGGCCGGAGGCCGACCATGACGACCGAAGCCACCACAGACACCGGCGCCGAGCCGCTGATCTCTTTCCAGAACGTACGGCAGGTGTTCCGCCTGCAAGGACAGCGCAGCGGAGCCGGAGCGCCGGGCAGGAGCCGGGAGTTCGTGGCTCTGGACGATGTCACCGTCGACATCGCACCCGGGCAGTTCGTCGCGCTGGTCGGGGCGAGCGGCTGCGGCAAGACGACCATGCTCAACATGCTGGCCGGTCTGGTGACCCCTAGCGAGGGCAGGGTCAGCCTCGCCGGAGCGCCGCCGCGGTTGCCCAACATGGACATCGGTTACATGTTCGCGCGGGACGCGCTGCTGCCGTGGCGCACCGCCCGCAAGAACGTCGAACTGCCGCTGGAAACCCGTGGCTGGGACCGGGCCAGACGCCGGGAACGGGCCGGTGAGGTGCTCTCTCTGGTCGGCCTCGAGGGGCGGGAGTCCCAGTTCCGGCTACAGCTCTCGCAGGGGATGCGGCAGCGCGTCGCACTGGCCAGGACGCTGGCGCCCGACCCCTCGATCCTGCTGATGGACGAGCCGTTCGCGGCGCTGGACGCCCGTACCAAGCTGACGCTCCAGGCGGAGTTCCTACGGATCTGGGAGCAGCACCAGGGCAGCGAGCGACGCAAGACGGTCGTGTTCGTGACGCACGACCTGCAGGAGGCGGTGCTGCTGGCCGACCGGGTGATCGTCATGCTGCCCAACCCGGGCCGGATCGCCGAGGACCGCGTCATCGACCTCCCCCGCCCACGGGCGAAGGCCCTGGGCGAGATCCAGTTCACCGACGAGTTCAAGCGCACCACCCACGACCTGTTCGAGCGGCTCGAGGGCGCCATCGGCGACCGGGCCCGACCGGTAGAGAGCTGAGGGGCGGCGACACCGTGACCATGACCACCGACAGACTGGCCGCGCCGCCCGCCGGCCCCGCCGAGAAGAAGAAGGACCCGGCACGTCCCCGCCGCATGGTGTCGAAGGCCTTCGTCTACACCGCCCGCGTGGTCCTCTGCGTCGGCTTCCTGGCCCTGTGGGAGACCGCGTCCCGCCGTGGCTGGGTCGACCCGAACCTCTTCGGACGGCCGAGCGGCGTCTGGCGGGCCGTCGTGGACTACCTGCCGTCCGACCGCAGCCTGGACTCGCTGAGGACCTCCGGCGCCGCGGTCGCCGTCTCCTTCGTGATCGGATCGGTGACCGGCACGGCCGCCGGCCTGATCCTGGGACTGAGCCCCACGCTCAACGCGATCGTCGGCCCCTTCCTGGCGCCGGTCAACAGCATCCCGCGCATCGCCCTGGCCCCGCTGTTCATCGCCTGGTTCGGGCTGACCATGACGGCCAAGGTGGTGCTCGCGGTGAGCATCGTCTTCTTCATCCTCGCCGAGAACGCCCGCTCCGCGGTGCGGTCCGTGGACGCCGACCTCATGACCATGGCCAGGGTGGTCGGGCTGAAACGCTCCTCGCTCCTGCTCAAGGTCGTGCTGCCGTCGGCCGTGCCGACCATGATGGCGGGCCTCCGGCTGACGTTCACCTACGCCCTGCTCGGCGTCGTGGCCTCGGAGATGGTCGCTGCGACCGGCGGCATCGGCCAGGACATCGTCCTGTACTCGTCGTCGTACCAGATCAACACCGTGTTCGCGATCCTCGTCGAGCTCATGGTGATCGCCGTCGTCATGAACTGGCTGTTCACCCTGCTCGAACGGTGGCTGCTGCGATGGCAGCAGACCTGATCCGTTCCGAACCGACCGATCCGACCTCAGGGAGATGCGTATGCGCATCGGAGTTGACATCGGAGGCACGTTCACCGACCTCGTCCTGGAGGACGAGACAGGACACCGGCGCACCTGGAAGGCGCCGAGCACACCACCCGACTTCGGCGCGGGCGTCCTCGCCGCCCTCGACCTCGCCGCCGCCGACCTGGGCCGCGACCGGGCCGAACTGCTCGGCGAGACCGGCCACTTCGTCCACGGCACGACCGTCACCACCAACGTGGTGCTCACCCGTACCGGCGAGCGGGTCGGACTGATCACCACGCGCGGCTTCGCCGACACCTACCCACTGGCCCGGCAGTACCGCGGGCAGGAACAGGACCCGTCCAAGGTCACCCACCCGGTCCCGCTCATCGGGGCGAGCGACACCGTCGAGGTGAGCGAACGGGTCGACTACGCGGGCCGGGTGGCCGCCCCGCTCAACGAGGACGACCTCAGACAGGGCGTCTCGCGCCTGCTCGGCCAGGGTGTCCGCGCGTTCGCCGTGTGCTTCCTGTGGTCGTTCCGCAACGCCGACCACGAACGCCGCGCCAAAGAGCTGATCCTGGAGATGGCACCGGACGCCTATGTGTCGATCTCCGCCGAGTCCTGCCCCGTGCTCGGCGAGTACGAGCGCACCAGCACCACCGCCATCAACGCCTACGCCGGACCCGCCCTCAAGCGCTACGCCGAGCGGCTCGACGAGGACCTGCGGGACGGCGGCCTCAGCCGGCCGATCCTGCTGATGAAGTCCGACGGCGGCGCGGCCAGTATCGCGAGCGCCGTCACGGCCGCCGCCCAGACGGTGTACTCGGGCCCCGCCGCCGGCGTCGTCGCCGCCCACCACCTCGGTGAGCGCCTGGGCGAGGAGAACCTCATCACCTTCGACATGGGCGGCACCAGCACCGACGTCGCTCTTGTCCACGAGGGCCGGATCCAGACCACCTCGCTGCAACGGCTCGACCGGCAGGCGCTGGCCATCCCGATGATCGACGTCACGTCCGTCGGCGCGGGCGGCGGCTCCCTGGGCTGGGTGGGAGTGGACGGCACCCTGCGCACCGGTCCGCACAGCGCGGGCGCCGTCCCCGGCCCGGCGTGCTACGGCAAGGGCGGCACCGACGCCTCGGTGACGGACGCCAACGTGGTGCTGGGCCTGATCGACCCCGGCTACTTCCTCGGCGGGCAGGTCCCGCTCGACGCCGACTCCGCACGACGGGCGGTCGGCGGACTCGGCGAGCGGGCCGGGCTGTCCACCACCGCCACGGCACACGGCATGTTCCGGGTGGTCAACTCGGTCATGGCCGACGCCATCCGGCTGCGCACCGTCTTCGCCGGCCTCGACCCGCGCACCTTCACGCTGGTGTCCTTCGGCGGCGCGGGCGGCCTGCACTGCGCCGCCGTCGCCGCCGAACTGGGCATCCGCAAGGTGATCGTGCCCACCATGGCGTCGGTGTTCTCCGCGGCCGGCCTGATCAGCAGCGACCTGGTCTACAGCTACACCAAGACCGCCACCACGCAGGTGGCCGCGGGCGGCATCCTGACCGACGACGCGCTCAAGGACGTCAACGGCATCCTCGCCGAACTCGACGCACGCGCCCGCGCCGACCTGGCGCAGCACGACGTCCCGGAGGAGGACCGCGTCCTGCGCTACGGCCTGGAGATGTCGTACCTGGGACAGATCCTCAACTTCCAGGTCGACGCCCCGGCCAGGTCACTCGGGCACGAGGACATCGCCGCGCTGGTGGCCGACTTCGACGAGCGCTACCGGGCGGTGTACGGGCCGGGCGCCGCCTCGCCCGAGAACGGCTACACCCTCAAGAACTACAGCGTCACCGGCATCGGCCGGATCCACCGCCCCTCCGTCGGCGCCCCGTCGCCCGACCCGGCCGACGCGGCCGGTTTCGTCCCCAAGGGCACGCGCGCCGCCGCCGCTGACCTGGAGAGCGCCGAGCTGACGGAGATACAGGTCTACGACGGCCGGGCGTCCCGGCCCGGTGCCCGGGCCGACGGGCCGGCGCTGATCGAGTACCCCGACACCAACGTCCTGGTTCCGAACGGATTCACCGCCGCCGTCGACGTGCACGGCAACGTCGTGCTCGAACAGGTCCGGCACGAGCGGGAGGACTGACCCATGACGATCTCCACCGGCGACACCACCACGAGCGAGCGCGACACCGCCCAGGACTGGGACCCGGTCCTGTCGCAGATCATCTACAACTACGAACTCACCCTGAACCGCGAGATGGGCCGCGCCGTCGTCAACCTCTCCGGCTCCCCGCTGTTCGTCGGCGCCTCCGACTTCGCCTGCGGCTGTCTCGACGCCGAGGGCAACATCCTCACCAGCATCGCCTGGTCGCTCCAGATGGGCTACGCGGTCTCCAACACCGTGCGGGCCACGCTGCGGCGCTACGGGGACGACATTCACCCCGGCGACATGATCTTCTGCAACGACCCCTACGGAGGCGGCGGGCTGCACTCCTCCGACGTGGTCGTGGTCGCGCCCGTCTTCACCGACGGTGAGCTGTCCGCCTGGGTGGGGGTGTCCGCCCATGTCACGGACGTCGGCGGCGCGGTCCCCGGCGGCTTCTCGGTGGAGCCGATGGAGTGCTTCGGGGAGAACATCCGCTTCACTCCCGTCAAGTTCTACGAGCGGGGGGTGTACCGAGGCGACCTCGTGGACGCGTTCCTGACCAATGTGCGGCTGCCCGAGCGGACGGGGATCGACCTCAAGGCCCTGATGGGGGCCACCTGGATCGGGCGCGAGCGGATGGAGTCGCTGTTCGCCCAGCACGGCGCCGAACGGGTGCGTGCCGTCCACGCCGGCCAGATCCAGCAGTCGGACAAGGCGATGCGCGAGCGACTGGCCGCGCTGCCGGACGGCGTCTACGAAGGCGCCGCGCACATGGAACACGACGGCGCCGAGGACCGGATCTACACGATCCGGATGCGGGTGGTGAAGGAGGGGGAGCACATCACCTTCGACTACACCGGCACCGACCCGCAGGCGCCCGGCATCCTCAACAGCGCCGAGGTCGGTTCCACCGGCAACGTGGTGGCCGCCCTCGCCACCGTGCTGGCCCCGGACATCCCCTTCAACGAGGGGCTGATGCACCCGGTGAGCATCGAGTCGCCGCGCGGGACCCTGGTCAACGCCATCAAGCCGGCCCCGATCTCCGGAGCGACGATCTACGGCGCCTGGTTCGGCACCGACGCCGTCCTCGAGGCCCTCAACTACATGATCGCCGGACACCAGGAGCACCAGCAGCGGCGCACCGGTCCGTGGGGCAGCTGGACCTTCGCCTGGCTGCACTGCACCAACCAGTACGGCGAGCCCTGGTTCTTCAACGTGTTCACCGCGGGCTCCGGCGGTGCGTCGGCGATGCCGTTCCGCGACGGAGAACCGGCGATGATGGGCGTGCAGACCGTGGGCTCCTTCACCGCCAACATCGAGGACTACGAGCTGCAGAGCCCGGTGCTGTTCCTGCAGCGGGCGTTCGCCCCGGACACGGGAGGCGCCGGGCGGTACCGGGGCGGCCTGGCGCTGGAGTCGCTGTGCGTGCCGTGGGACACCGCCAAGTGGGACACGGTCGTCTTCCACAACCGGCTGAGCACCCCGTCGTCGGCGGTGTCCGGAGGCCAGTCCGGCGCCGGGTCCTCCCTGCGCTTCGCCCGCGGCATCATGGACGACGTCCGCGCCCGCTGGCGCCATGGCGATCCGCTGCCGATACGCGAGTACGCGGAGTCGGCCGAGCGCACCCCGACCCGGGCCAAGGGCCTGGTCGTCGAGGCCGACGACGGCTACTACATGCGCGCCACGGGAGGCCCTGGCTACGGAGATCCCCTCGACCGACCCGTCGACGAGGTCGCGGAAGACCTGCGCCGCGGCTTCGTCTCGCCGAGGACCGCGAGGGACGCTTACGGCGCGGTCCTCACCCCCGACGGCAGCCCGGACCCTGAGGCCACGGCACGCCACCGGGCACAACTGCGCCAGGAGCGCGCCGCCCTGCCACGCACGAGCGAGGCACTGTCCGACCTCCGTCATACGCAGCCGCCCGCTCCCGCCGGCTCGGCGGACCGCACCGGCACCCAGACGCTCGGCGAGCACCTGGAACTGACCACGGCCGGGTATCAGTGCCGCGACTGCGCCCACACCTTCTGTGACCCCCGGGACAACTGGAAGTGGCACGCTGCGTTCCGTCAGGCCACGATCAGCCCGGCCGCGCTGCAAAGCCCCATTCGAGAGCGCGACGACCTGAACTACCGGCAGTACTTCTGCCCCGGCTGCGGGGTCCAGGTGGAGACGGAGGTGGCCCTGCCCGACGAGCCGCCGAGGTGGAACTTCCGCCCCCTGTCGGTGTGGCGCGCCCAGCGGAACACGGGCAGCAACGTTCCCCAGCCGTGACCTCGCCCCCCGGACACTCCTCATAGTGATACGAACGCGAAGGCCTCGACTTCTTACGGAAGAGCCCCTCGCTGCGTTGTCGCGGGTGATCGTGACGCCCAGGGCTTCGTAGAGGGTCCGTTGTCGTCGAGGCCGACGGCTCGAATGCGCTGCGCGACGTCTGCGGCGACAGGCGGGCCGGCTGGCTTGGCACCACGACCGCGCCTTGCCATTCCCCGGACGCGGGAACCCGTGCTGACGCGTCGTCCGGAGGGCAGGGGTGCACCGGACGCCCCGAGGAGGCGCTCGACCCGCTGGACCGTGCCTCCGCGGACCTGGGTGCGTATCCGGTGGGCAACCCGGTCGTCCGCCGTCCGCGCCAGGATCCACTACGAGCGCGGGCTGTCTCTCGCCGGCCTGGGGCGGCCCGCGGAGGCACTGCGAGAGCCGGCGGAAGCGATCGGCCCGCCCGAGGAGGAGGCCGACGTGGGCACGGCCATGCTGCGGGCGGAAGTCCTCATCGCTGAGGGAACTGCCACATTGCGCTCGGCCGTCCCGACATGGCGGCCGAGCGCCTGGTCAAGCACCGGCCGCTGCTGCGCGCGGCGGCGCCGGGCGGGAAGATCAGCCCCAATCTGGCGGGCAAGGTGGCCGCGGCGCTCGCGCTGGCCGCGCAGAGCGCCTTCGCCGACAGCAACACCACACTGGCCCACGAGTACCTGGACAAGGCGGCGGACGTCTACAACCACGCCGACCTCGAGCACACCGGCGACCTGTTCACCGTCTATCCCAAGACCTACTACCCGGAGAAGAGCTGGGCCGACGACCTGGAGTTCGCCGCCACCGAGATGGCCGTGGCGGCGCAGCAACTCGGCGACAGCCGGGCCGGCGAGTGGAAGGGATCCGCGGCCGGCTGGGCCAGGGCCTACCTCGACTCCACCGACAAGATGCCCCTGGGCATCGGTGATGTCAGCGCCCTGGCGCACTACGACCTGCTCACCCTGCTCAACGGATCGAGCCTCAACGGCGTCAGCCCGGCGAACCTCACCGACGACCTGCGCCGCCAGCTCGACCAGGGCGTCACCCGCGCCAACGCCGACCCCTTCCGGGCGGGCTCTGTCTACACCGACTTCGACGCCGTGCCGACGACCTTCGGCCTGATCGCTACGGCCCGGCTGTACTCCAGGGCGACGGGTGACCACAGTTACGACGTCTTCGCCACGCAGCAGCGCGGCTGGGTGTTGGGCGCCAACTCCTGGGGCACTTCCTTTGTGATCGGTGCGGGCCAGGTCTTCCCCCACTGCCCGGTGCACGCCGTCGCCAACCTGTCCGGGAGCCTCACCGGAACGGGCATCATCCTGCGCGGTGCGGGCGTCAACGGCCCCAACTCGGTCGCGAAGCCGGCTCAGGCCTTCGCCCTGTTACCGTCGGCTGATCAGCGCCGCCGGTCTCCAAGACCCGGTAGCGGTCCTGGAGATCGGCCTTCGTTTCCAACCTGCGGCAGGGCGCCGCGAGGAGTCGCGACTGCCTTGCCCGACTGCTTCATGTGCCCTCGGTGTCCAGGCGTTCGGCCGACTTGAGCAGGTAATCGGGCAGTTTTGAACTGGCCGCCAAGACCTCAATGCCGATGAGGCGGCCCTGCTCGTCGAAGTCGAGGTTGATCATGCCGTCGACATCCACCGGATCGCAGGGATACATGTGCGCGGAGTTCACGCGGGCCTGGGGCTCGGTGAAGTACACGTACGCTGCGTTCACGGACTTGTCGTAGGTGACTCTGACCTCTGCCACAGTGAGCTGGCTCCCTTGGTGTGATTGATGTCGGTACTTCCTTGTCCATGCTGCGGGTCTCGTCGACCTCATGCTGACGCTGTGAGCTGCAACGCCGAGACTGCCTTGACGATGTGGGTGATGCGGGTGGTGCTGCAACGGAGTTTGCGCAGGAGGCGCCGGCCCTTGGAGTGCAGCCGCTCGCTACCGGTCGACACCTATGCGCCCGAGACTTCCCCGCCAGACGTTCCGGCACTGGGACGCCTCCTTGTCCGTGGCAGGGGGCATCGGGATGACCTCACGATTCCCTCATCCAGTCACTGCCAGTCTTGCGGCATGTTCCAGCCCCGCCATCGCGCAATCAGCACGACCGCGGCCGTCATCGCCGCTACCGCTCTCGCCGTCTCCTGCACGCCGCACTCCTCGTCCGAGGCGAAGCCGGCCTCCGGAGCGCCCACCGCCGTTGTCCGCGTGGACCAGGTCGGCTACGGGCCCGGCGAGACCAAGCATGCCTACCTGATGACCTCCCGTTCCTCCGCCCGGGCGCCCTTCCGCGTGCTCGACGCCTCCGGCAAGCGGGTGTTGTCCGGCACCGCCGGCCCCTCTCCCCGCAGGTGGAACGGCACCTACAAGTCCGTCTACGTCCTGGACCTGTCGCGCCTCGCGGCACCGGGGGAGTACCGGGTGGAGGTGACCGGCCCGGTCACCGCGATCTCCCCCAAGTTCCGTGTGGCGCCGGTCAGTGAACTGTTCGGCAGGGTGATCGAGGACAACGTCCGCTTCTTCACCGCTCAGCGCGACGGAGCCGACGTCGACGCCGGCGTACTGCGCCGCAAGCCGTCGCACCTGGCCGACCGCCGGGCCACCGTGTACGACACCCCCCACTACGACGAGGACGCACAGCGTCTGCTCTCGCCCCTCAAGCCTGTGAAGCGTGCCGTCGACGTCTCCGGCGGCTGGTTCGACGCCGGAGACTTCCTGAAGTTCACCCACACCGCTTCCTTCTCCGCCGCGAGCCTCCTCCTCGCGCAGCGCAACAGCCCCGTCGGAGAGGAGAAGCTGTCCACTGAGGCCCGCCATGGCCTGGAGTGGCTGGACAAGATGTGGAACGCCTCGTCCCGTACGCTCTACGCCCAGGTCGGGATCGGCATGGGCGACACCGAGGACGGCACCGGCAAGGTCCGCTCCGATCACGACATATGGAGGCTGCCGGAGGCGGACGACAAGATGGACGTCAAGCCCGGCGATCCCGACTACACGATCAAACACCGGCCGGTCTTCCGCGCGGCCCCTCCGGGGAAGCCCCTCAGCCCCAACCTCGCGGGGCGTGTCGCAGCAGTCTTCGCGCTCGCCGCACAACTGGATGCCGAGGACGATCCGGATCAGGCTCGCGAGGAACTGGAAAAGGCCGCTCAGATCTACGAGCTCGCCGACACGTCCCCGAAGGGCCAGCTGGTCACCGCCTTCCCGCACGGCTTCTACCCCGAGTCCTCCTGGGCGGACGACATGGAGTTCGGTGCCGCCGAACTCGCTCTGGCCGGCACGGCCCTGGGTGACGACCGGGCCTCGCAGTGGTCACGGCAGGCCGGCCACTGGGCCACGAAGTACCTGGCGTCGGACAGTCGCGGCACCCTGGAACTGTCCGACGTCAGTGCCCTGGCACACGCCGACCTCATCAAACTGATCGACGCCGGCGGGCCGGGCGGCGAAGCAGGCCGCGGCCGGCTCGTAGCCGACCTCAAGAGGCAACTCGACGACGGCAAGGCACGTGCGGCACACGACCCCTTCCGGGCAGGAGCGGTATACACGGACTTCGACTCCGTACCCCACGCCTTCGGCCTGGTCGCCACCGCGCAGCTGTACCGCCAGGCCAGCGGCGACTCCCGTTACGACAGCTTCGCCACCCAGCAGCGGAACTGGGCGCTGGGTGCCAACGCCTGGGGATCGTCCTTCGTCATCGGGGCAGGCTCCACCTTCCCGCACTGTCCGGAGCACCAGTCCGCCAACTTGGCCGGCAGCCTCACCGGCAAGGGCGACATCCTCACCGGCGGCGTCGTCAATGGCCCCAACGCGGTCGGCAAGCTCAAGGAACTCAACTCCTTCCCGGCCATGCGCAGGTGCCCGGCCCACAAGCGTGACCCCTTCTCCGTCTTCGACGGCCACGGCGCCGGCTACCGGGACCATGTCGGTGCCTGGCAGACCGTCGAACCTGCCGACGACTTCACGGCCGCCGCACTGCTGGCCTTCAGCCTCACCGCAAGCCCCAAGACCACTGCTTCCAGCGACGGTGACGTGGCTTGAACAGCCGGGGACTGTCCGTCCCCAGGACCCGTCACTGCAAACGGTCCCCCAGACCGCCGCCACCGCGCGGATCCACCACCGATCTGTGAGGCCGAGGACGTGTTTGACGGGTCCGAAGTTCGGGGCGAAGAGGAACAGCCGCACCGTCGAGCCAGTGACCACCGAAGTCGCCCAAGTGCCTGGCGCGGCAGGTGGTCGGTTCGCCGACTGGCGTCATCCGACGAAGGCGAACGCGCAGAACAGGGGAGGAGTCGATCCGGGACCAGGCAGGTGACGCAGGGACGAACCTGGTGCCGGACGACAGCGCAGGAAGCTGCGATCACGCCCGTATCGTTCCCGCCCGGCACATCGGCCGTGTTCTCGCTTCCTCCGGATCAAGCAGACTCACTATCAATGCGTCCACCGCTCAACGGGGCCCCAACAGTCGGTTCCAGTGGGACGACCAGTTCGGCAACGGCTCCACCGCCGCTCGCTTCGCTGATGCGTGCCGTGCCGCCGTGCAGGTCGGCCACCCACCGCACGATCGCCAGCCCGATGCCCGTACCCCCTCTCGGTCCGGTCGTCCGCCGGTCGAAGACCCGCTCGCGCCCGGACGTGGGAACTCCCGGACCGTGGTCCCGGACGACGACCCTGCCGTCGGCGACCGACACATCGATCCGGGCCGCCCGCTCCTTTGGAGCGACTCCGTGCTTGAGGGCGTTGTCGATCAGATTGCGCACCGCCTGAGCCAGCAGCTCGGGGTCGCCGTACACGATGGTGGGCTCAGTGCGCACTCTCAACACAGCAGCGGAGGTGGGCAGTTCGTCGACCACCGTCTCGACCACCTGGTCGAGACGGAGCGCTGTCCGCTCGACCTCCTGCGTGCCGATCTGTACCCGCGCACGCGTCAGCAGGCCTGCGACCAGCCGCCCCATCTGGTCGACCAGCCGCGTCGCGTCGCCCAGCGCCGCAGGAGCCTCCTCTCGTGACCGCGCACCGCTCTCCATGACCAGCCTGAGCGTGGCCAGCGGGGTACGCAGCTCGTGCGCTGCCTCGGACAGGAACTGTTCCTGCTGGTCCAGTGCGCGCAGCGCGGGACGCATGCTGCGGCCCGACAGGAGATGGCCGGCTCCGCCCGCCGCAAGCACGAGGCCCAGTCCGCCCAGGAACAGCCACCGCTCCAGGCGTTCGTGATCGCGTTTCTCCGCCGCTGGGTCTCCGGCGGCCAGGACGACCGCGCCGACACGGTCGTCGTCCCACACAGGTGCTGCGGCAAGCCGGACCGGCCGGCCATCGGCGGCCGTGGCGTTTTCGACGACGGTTTCCTGGTCATGCCGGGCCCGGCTGCCGGCGACGCTCAGCCCAGCCAGTTTCGGCAGGAGGGCGGAGCGGTGGGAGAAACGCTGCTGCGCACGGCCGGAGGTGTCCCATTCCACTACGGCAACAGCAGCCGGTCCCTGGGCCAGTTCGTCCTCGTGCAGTGGCTCCAAGTGCAGTACGCCCTGGTCGTAGTAGACCGCGCGGGCCAGGCCCGTGGCCCGCCGGTCGAGATTTCCGTCGAGGGCCTGGCCGCGCGACCGCGCATCGATCTGCACTGCGACAGCTGCTAGAGCGGCGAGGCACAGGGCGGTCGTGAGCGTGAACAACGCCGTCAGCATCCACCTCAACCGCCGCAGGCGCGCCACCGCGGGCCTGCCGGTGCCTCCTGCCGAACCGCTGCCCCGGCCGCTCGTTTTCCGCCGCCGGATCACGGGGTGCCGTCTATCACGAATCCCACACCCCGCACGGTGCCGATCACCGCGGGTGCACCGAGCTTGCGGCGCAGTTGCGAGACCACCACGTCCACCACGTTCGACATCGGCTCCGCCATCTCGTCCCAGCAGCAATCGATCAGGTCGGCACGGGGGACCACCTGCCCGGCCCGGGCCACGAGCAGTTCGAGAACCGCGAACTCCTTGGCGGTGAGCGTCAGCAGCACCCCCGCGCGGCGTACCCGGCGCCGGGCCATGTCCACTTCCAGGTCACCGACCTCGACGACAGGCGGGCGCGGTGGTTCGGCACGGCGGCACAGTGCGCCGACCCGCGCGGCCAGCTCCGCGAAGGCGAAGGGCTTGACCATGTAGTCGTCCGCGCCCTCGTCGAACCCCGCCACACGCTCCACCACTTCGCCCATCGCCGTGAGCATCAGCACGGGAACCCGTCTTCCGGACCTTCGCAGGCTCCGCACCAGAGCCAGCCCGTCGCCGTCGGGGAGTCCCCGGTCCACCACCAGGCAGTCGTAATTGCTGACGGCCAGCTTGACATCAGCGTCCGCCAGCCGGTCCGCGAGATCCACGGCGAACCCGGTCGACCGCAGCCGTGATGCCACGACGCGACCGAGCTCCTGATCGTCCTCCACCACCAGCACGCGCATGCCTCGGAGGGTAGAGACCACACGAATGCGGTGTCACTGTGGCGAGCGTCTCCGCCAGCCGGACACACTCACGGTGGCGAAGCGACATGCGGGGTCTTCGTCGCGGGCAGCGCCTTCTCCGGTCCCGCCAGCACGTCCAGGTGGTACTCGGACACCTCCGCGAGCGGTGACTTGGCGTTGTTCGTGACGGCCAGTGTGATCGCGCCCGCCTTGCGAGCGGCCTCGGTGGACGCCACCAGATCGGGTGATCCGCCGGACTGGCTGACCATGATCGCCAGGCAGCCCGCGAGGTCGGGTTCGGCCCCGTACGCCGTCGTCGTGGACATCGACGTCAACCCAGCGGGCTTGCCGAGCAGCACCTCGATCAGATACTTCGCGTACAGCGCGGCATGGTCCGAGGTGCCCCGTGCGGTGAGCAGGAAGAACCGCGGGCGTCGGGCCGCGATAGCGGTCGCGACCTCGTGAATCGCCGGAGCCCCCTGGTCGAGGATCCGTTGAAGCACCGCGGGCTGCTCCGCCATCTCCGCAGCCATGACCTGGCCGGGCGCCGGGGTACCGCTTCCAGCGGCTGAGTGAGTCGGACTGTTGGCGGTCATGCTGGGAGCCTCCAAGCATCGGGTTCCGGCTGCGCGGCCGTCAGCGTTCGGCCCCCCTTGCCGTCTATTGTTAGGAAAGTTTCCTATCTACTTCTGAACGTATGGCCGAGGAAGAGGGTGTGTCAATGGCGTGGGGCTTCGTCTGGCGCGGAACCGTTGCTGATCGGGGGTTGAGGAACATCGGAGCGGAAACTCTGGACTTGTTCCACGGATAACACCCCAATATCTGCAGTAACTTGATCCGCCACCTGCGGTGACGTTCTCTGGGCGCTGAGCGAAGCGGCCCTGTTGTCCGCGGCAAGGTGAAAACGGTGCCCACGCTCGTCCAGTTGCCGACCGGGAAGGCGTTGACCGCCCGGACGGCGGACGACCTGCTCCTCGACTCGCTCGGCAACCCGAACGCCATCCGGAACTACGGGATCGCCGTCGGGAAGACCACCGAGCGCCTCGGCGAGGCCCGGTCGCTCGCCTCAGTGGAAAACGCCGAGATCGGCGAGGCGCTGGAGCTGCTGCGAGGCCGCTCGGCGACGAACACCTGGAACGCCCACCGCGGAGCGGCGCTGTCCTGGCTCGGTTGATCGCCCGGCGCGAGGTTCACCTGCCGGAGCAGGCTGTGGCGGATGCTGTACGAGACGTCGGGGCGGGCGGAGAAGATCCTGGGCGTGAACATCGAGGAGCCGGACTTCGCCGGGCGCCGCTGCCCGGTGAAGGCGAAGGGTGCCCGGACCAAGGCCCGCCGCCGGGGCCGGGTCCGCGAGGACTACGTGCTGGAGACCGTGTACTGGGACGCCGGCACCGCCCGGCTCCTGCCGCGGCTGCTGCGTGGCCGCACCCGCGGACCGGTGTTCGTCACCCACCGCAAGCCCGGCCCCGGCAAGGTCGTCAGCCCGCGCGACGTCTGCCCGGACACCGGGTTCGCCAGGCTCTCGTACGGGCAGGCCCGCGCCATGGGCGACGCCGATCATGTCGCTGACCGCGTCCTCGACGAAGAGCTTGGTCCGCCCGTCCAGGTCGTACGCGGTGAACGCCGCGGCGAGGGGCGTTGAGGTCTCCCGGTCGGGAGCCATGCGGCGGGCGAGCGCAGCTGCACGCTCCGGATCGGTCAGGCGCCCGCGGACGCGATGCAGTGCGCCTTGACTGCCCGCTCCATCTCGCCCACAACGTGCCGACAGGCGTGTCGGTAACATCCGATAGGATGCCGACACTTGAGTCGTCAACTTTAAGTAAAGAGCTGACGTGCTCAGTCGGCGTGCCCTCATCACCTTCATCGCTCGGAGAGTTCCGTGTTCCTCGCCCTACGCGATCTGCGCTTCGCCCGCGGTCGCTTCGCCCTGATGGGCGCGGTGGTCGCGCTCATCGCCGTGCTCGGCGTCCTGCTGTCCGGACTCGCCTCCGGTCTGGCGGATGCCGGTATATCCGGTCTGCGCGCGCTGCCCGTGACCCATATGGCCTTCGACGAGAAGGCGACCAGCGAACAGTTCTCCCGCTCGACCGTGGAGGAGGCGGACTGGCAGGCGTGGTCCAAGGCCCCGGGGGTGGAGCGCGCGGAGCCGTTCGGGAACACCCTGACCAACGCCCAGGTCACCCAGGGCGCCAAGAAGGGCGAGCAGGTCAACCTCGCCGTCTTCGGCATGGCACCGGACTCCTCCCTGGCCCCGATCCCCAGCGAGGGTGAGGGCCTGAAAGAGGGCGGTGCGGGCATCGTGATCACTCGGGAGATCGCCGATCTGGGCGTGCGGGTCGGGGATGTCCTGACCGCGGACAGGAGCGAGGTGCGGCTGAAGGTCGTGGGCCTGGTCGACGAGACCGTCTCCTACGGCCACATCGGCGTCGTCTACGCCGACCTCGACACCTGGCGGCACCTGCACTACGGCCTGCCGGGGGACCTGCCAGAGGCCGCACGCCGGCAGGCCACAGCCGTCGCCCTGACCCTGAAGCCGGGCGCCGACATCGCCGCCGTGGAGAAGGCGACCGCCACCCGTGCCGAGACCAAGGAGACCACCTTCGACGCGTCCCCCGGCTACGCGGCCGAGTCGAGCACCATGGCCCTGATCAAGGGTTTCCTGTACGCCATCTCCGCCCTGGTCGTCGGCGCGTTCTTCACCGTCTGGACGGTACAGCGCAAGGCCGAGATCGCCCTGCTGAAGGCGCTCGGCGCCCCCACCGGATACATCTTGCGCGACGCGCTCGCCCAGGTCGTCGCCGTGCTCGTCGGCGCCACGGTCGTCGGCACCGCGGTCGGCCTGGCCCTGGGGAGCGCGATGATCGGCAAGGCCCCCTTCTCCCTCTCCGCCCCGGCCATCGCCACCTCCTCCGGCCTCCTCGTCGCCCTCGGGACCGTGGGCGCCGTCGTCGCCGTCCGCCGCATCACCGCCGTCGACCCCCTGACCGCTCTGGGAGCCACCCGATGACCACATCCGTCACCGACCACCAGGACGCCCCGGACGCCGCGGGCTCCGACGGACTGCGACTGGACGACGTCACCCTCACCCTGGGGGACGGCGACGCCGCCGTCACCGCCCTCGACCACGTCAGCCTGTGCGTCGCCCCCGGCGAGTTCGTCGCCGTCGTCGGCCCCTCCGGGTCCGGCAAGTCCAGCCTCCTCGCCGTCGCCGGCGGCCTCCAGCGCCCCACCTCCGGCACCGTTCGGATCGCCGGCACCGAGCTGACCGCCCTGTCGGACAAGCAGCGCACCGCGACTCGGCGTCGCCACATCGGCTTCGTCTTCCAGCAGTCGAACCTGCTGGCCTCCCTCACCGTCCTGGAACAGCTCCTGCTGCCCCTGCACATCGACGGACGCCTCGACGCCGCGGCCCGCGCCCGGGCCGCCGAACTCATCGAGGCGGTCGGACTCACCCACCGCACCGCCTCCCGACCGCACCAGCTGTCCGGAGGTGAGCGCCAGCGCGCGGGCCTGGCCCGGGCCCTGATGACCTCCCCCGCCGTCCTGCTCGTGGACGAACCCACCTCGGCGCTGGACCGGGTCCGCTCCGCCGAGGCGGTACGACTGATCGCCGAGCAGACCCATGAACGCGGAACGGCCACGGTCATGGTCACTCACGACACGGCGATAATGGATGCTGCCGACCGGGTGTACGAGATGGTCGACGGCCGCCTGTCCTGACCGGCGCCGCAGACCGGAACCTCACTCCCGGCCCCGTCCGCCACCCAGGAGTCCGCCCCGTATGCCGAAGATCAACGCCTCCACCGTCGCCGAGCACCGCGCCCAGCAACGCGAGGCGCTGATCGAGGCAGCGATCGACATCCTGGTCAACGAGGGCGCCGCCGCCGTCACGCCGGCGGCGGTCGGCGCCCGCGCGGGCCTGGCCCGCTCCAGCGTGTACCAGTACTTCGACTCCTCTGCGGCCCTCTTGGGTACGATCACGGAGGAAGCCTTCCGGCGCTCCAACGAGGCGCTCGCCCGCGCCCTGGCCACCGCAAACGGCCCGTTGGAACGCGTCGAGGCGTTCTTCAGGGAAAGTCTCCGCCTCGGTGCCGAAGGCGCACACCGGCCCGCCGCCGCCCTCATGAACGCCGGCCTTCATCCCGCCTGCCAACAACGGCTGACGGAACTCCACTTGGAACAGGTCGAACCGTTCCGCGCCGCCGTCCGGCAGCTCGGTGCTCCCGAGCCCGCGCTCACGGCCGACCTGATCGCCGGAATGCTGCACACGGCCCTCGCCGCCGTCGAACACGGCACACCCCTCGACACGGTCACGGAACGCGCTCTCGCACTCGTGCGCCGCTGCCTCACCCCGACCGGCAGCACGGTTCACGGATCGGGAGAAGGGAACTGAAGCCCTCGTACCGCCGAAAGCACCTCGGCCGACCGCAGCCTTGCCGACTGTGGCAGCCCGGCACACCTCCGTCGGCGCCCACTCGTCGTCGGCGGCGTTCTAGCCCCGCAGGGGCCGCAGGCCGCCGGAAAGGTCGGGGAACTGGAAGGAGTACCGGCCCAGCGTGTTGACGTGGTACGGCACGAACGGGGGAGAGGCGGACGACGTCCTCGTCACGGACCTCGTGGCCGTCGGCACGAAGCCGTGCGACAGAGGCGTCCATGTACCGGGTGTTGAAGAGGACCAGGGCGTTGAGGAAGAAGCCGAGGGCACCGATCTGGTCCTCCATGCCGTCCTGGTAACGCTGATACAGCTGCCCTGAGCGGCCGTGGAAGATCTTCCGGGCAAGCGCGTGCCGGCCCTCTTGGAGGTTGGCCTGCACCTTGATCTGCCTTCGGTAGCCGCGCTCGTCGGCCAGGCGCAGGATGTGCAGGGTCTCGGCGATCCGAGGAAACGATGAGGTGGGTGAGGAACAGGTCGGCCGGGATGGCGAGTTTGACGGCGGCCAGTGCCTCCTCCCTGTAGGCGGCGGATTATCCGGCACTTTGTGGCCGCGAGTTTCCCCACTGGCTGCCGGTTACCTCACCGGACGGGGCCGGGCTCGTGGGTGAGGTTGCAGCACACGCCACACTGGCAGGTTGGGTCGTAGGACAGTGACGACAGCTTCGAAGAAGTCGACATGCTCGGACGACGGCGGTGGCGAAGGCGTGGGTGGTGTATCAAGTTGTGTACAACTAGATCGTGCTATACATGATCGCACACGATGGAAATGGTAGAGTGTCAGGGCCGTTTCCATCGACCACGCTGAGGCAAGGATCAGCCCATGGATCACGTAGCCCGCAACCATGCAGGCCAGGGCTCACTTCTGCTGGAGGACCAGCTCTGCTTCGTCCTCTACGCGGCCTCCCGGGCGGTCACCGCTTGCTACCGGCCGCTGCTTGACGTACTCGGCCTGACCTACCCGCAATATCTGGTCATGCTCGTCCTGTGGGAGCAGGACGCCGTATCCGTACGGGACTTGGGCAGCGCTCTCCAGCTGGAATCCAGCACCCTCTCGCCTCTGCTCAAGCGCCTTGAGGCCAGCGGCCTGATCATCCGCGAACGTCGTTCAGACGATGAACGCTCCGTTGCTATCCGCCTCACCGACGCCGGCGCAGATCTGCGAGAAAAGGCCCGCACCGTCCCCCTCGCCATTGGTGACGCCATGGGCCTCACGCCCCATCAGCACGCCACAGCCAAGGAACTGCTCCGCCTGATCACTGCGAATGTCAACCACAGGTGATCCGGACAGGCGCAGTCACGCTACTGACGACACGGTCGTGGTAGCGCAAGCGCGGCTTCACCTATGCGACCGAATACTGCCCTGCGCCGGTCGCGGGACACTGAACCTGTCCCTGGCTGCCGTCGAGCCGGACGCGATACGGGTACGAAACCACACCACCTTCCTGGTCGGCGTGACACGGGCTCCGCAGGCGTTGGAGAGCACCTTCATCATCAGCAGTCCCCGGCCGCTTTCGGCCAAGGGGCCGGCTGGACGTGCCACGGGCAACTCGGTGCTGCCGTCGCCGACCTCGTAGATCAGGTCGCGTATGTGCGTGAGGGAGAGCCGGAGCCACGGACACGTATCTCATCCTCAGCAGGTTCGTGTTCGATGGCTGTCTGACGGCAGGGATGCGTGCCCGGAGTCGGGGGTTCCGGGCACGCATCCTTGTGGCCGCGCTGGGGCACCGCCGGGGAGGCGCGGTTGTCAGTGCAGCGTGATCCAGATGGTCTTGAGCTGGGTGTACTGCTCGAAGGCTTCGAGGCCGTTGTCGCGGCCGCCGAATCCGGAGGTCTTGTAGCCGCCGTGTAGCCGCCGAAGGGGGTGCCGATGTCGCCTTCGCTGTATCCGTTGACGGCGACCGTGCCGGCCCGGACGCCACGGGCCGGCTTGAGGGCCTGGTCGATGTCGCGGGACCAGACGGTTGCCGCGAGTCCGTAGTCGGTGTCGTTGGCGATGCCGAGGGCTTCTTCGTCGGTGTCGAACGGCAGCACCGCCACGACCGGGCCGAAGATCTCCTCGCGGGCCACCGCCATGGCGGGGGTGACGTTGTCGATGACCGTGGGTGCGACGAACCAGCCACCGGAGTCCTGATGCATCTCCGTGCCTTGGCGCTGTGCCGGGCCTGTGCCGAGCGAGCGGCACGACAGGACAGCACTGTGGCGGGACAACTGGACGGTGCGGCGGTTGCGGTGGAGCTGAAGCGCACGGCGTGACCAGAAGCTGAATACAGGTAAAGCACCGGCAGCTGCCGGGGTCGGAGAGGATAGCGTGGTGAGTACTGCGTGGGCGGAGGCTCTCTCCGCCGTTCTTCTTGTGGTCGTGCTGGCGTGCGCGGTCATCCGCCCGTTCGGCTGGCCGGAGGCCGTCGTTGCCGTCCCGGCCGCCGGTGTCGTCATCGCCACCAGGGCCATCTCGCTGGACCACGCGGCCGCCGAGGCCGCCCGGCTGGGTCCGGTGATCGGCTTCCTGGCGGCCGTGCTGGTGCTGGCCCAACTGTGCGACGACGAGGGCCTGTTCCACGCGTGCGGGGCGTGGATGGCCCGAACCGCGGCCGGGCGGCCCCGACGCCTGCTGGTGCAGGTGTTCGCCCTCGCCTCGTTGATCACCGCGGTGCTCAGCCTGGACGCCACCATCGTGCTGCTGACCCCGGTGGTGTTCGCCACCGCCGCCCGCCTAGGGGCCCGGTCCCGGCCGCACGTGTACGCCTGTACCCACCTGTCGAACACCGCGTCACTGCTGCTGCCGGTATCCAACCTGACCAACCTGCTGGCGTTCGCGGCCAGCGGGCTGAGCTTCACCCGGTTCGCCGCCCTGATGACCCTGCCCTGGCTCGTGGCCATCGGGGTCGAGTACGTCGTGTTCCGCCGGTTCTTCGCCACGGACCTGGACGCCGGCGCCACGGCCCCGGCCACCGCCCAGCCACGCGAGGTGCCGGTGTTCGCCCTGGCCACCGTGGCGTGCACGCTGGCAGGCTTCGTGGTCACCTCCGCGGTCGGGATCAATCCCGCCTGGGCGGCGTTCGCGGGCGCCGCCGTGCTCGCGGTCCGCGCCCTGGCCCAGCGCCGCACCACCCCCGCCGCCATCCTGCGCGCCGGCGCGGTGCCGTTCCTCGCCTTCGTCCTGGCCCTGGGCATCGTGGTCCGGGCCGTCGTCGACAACGGCCTCGATACCGCCCTGGGCCACCTGATCCCCGACGGCACCGGCCTTGCCGCGCTGCTGGGCATCGCGGCGCTGGCCGCCGTGCTGGCGAACGTGATCAACAACCTGCCCGCGGTGCTGGTGCTGCTTCCGCTCACCGTACCGTCGGGGCCGGGCGCGGTCCTGGCGGTGCTGCTCGGGGTGAACATCGGCCCGAACCTGACCTACGCCGGATCGCTGGCCACCCTGCTGTGGCGGCGCATCGTGCACGCCCACAACGCCGAGGTGGAGCTGAAGGAGTTCACCCGGCTCGGCCTGTATGCCGTACCGGCGAGCCTGGGCGCCGCGGTGCTGGCACTGTGGGTCTCACTGACCGCGCTCCGAGGAGGCTGAAGCCCATGGCCGTGGTGGTCTGGATCGTCGAGGGCACATGGCCCGCCTGCGTGGACGCCGCGCGCACCCACACGCGAGAGATCACGGACGTCGTCCTGCTCCACGTCACCCCCGCCGACGTCCCGGGCGCGGCGCACGGCGCGTTCGCCGGGCTGCTCGGCCGCGGCCACCCCGAACGCGACCCCGGCACACGGCTGGAACATCTGGCCGCCGCCTCCGCCGAGCAGCTCCTCGCCGACGCCGCGCAGCGCCTGGGCCGCCCCTGCACCCGGCAGGAGCGCACCGGGCGCGTCGAGCGGGAAGTCGTCGCCGCCGCCGAAGGCGCCGACCTGCTCATCCTCGCCCGCGACGGCGACCGCACCCACCTCGGCCCCCGCAGCCTCGGCCCCGCCAGCCGCTTCATCGTCGACCACGCCCCTTGCCCCGTCCTGCTCATCTGGCCCGAGACCGTGCCCGGCATCGCCACCATCCCGCCCCTGCCACCACACCACCGGTAACACGGGGGAGCACCACCAGCCGCCCCTGTGGGGCAGGGGAATCGAGGCAAGATCAATCTCACCGGGATTTCCTGCACCTCAACTACAACCTCGTGTACTGCCGTGGTAGAGCAGGCACAGCGCCTACGGCGTGGCACGGAGTGCGTTCTGCCTACGCAAATCATTGAGCGATTCGAGCAGGAAGGACGGCATCCGTGAACTTTGCACCATCCGACCGGTGGTGAGTTCTGCGTACACGGGCACCTGCCGCGCGTCAGTGTGGCCAAGCCTCATTTCGTGCACACCGAACTTGAGGTCACTGGCCGGCCCGGGAGGTGGAGCTCGCGCGTCTGCCCCGGTTCCGCGCGCGCATCGGCGGTCTCGGGATCCCCTTCGTGCACGCGCGGGCCGCGGCGTCGGCCGGGACCGCGCTGCCGCTGGTGCTCTGCCATGGCTGGCCGGACTCGTTCTGGCGGTACACGAAAGTCGTGCTGTTACTGACCGGGGCATGTCCGGCACGACCACGTCGAACGCGAAAGCGGTCCGAGTTGGCGACCAGACGGTCTTGGCCCCCTTGACGTCAGCTCCGGTCACGGCACTGTCACGTTGGTGGGGTCCGGAGATGATCACGGGATTGTTCGTGCGGTGCGCTGCTTCAGCATCGCCGAAACCGAATGGTGGGTGCGGTACGTCTGTAGGTTCGCCTGGCCGGGTATCCCGCCCCGTAGAGAGCCAGGAGCCAGGGGGGGGACAGAACCGATGACACACAGCCGTACCTGCACCAGATCCCGTAGCCGCGGCCGCGGCCGTCCGTTGCATGTGGTGGGGGTGGCGCTGGCGGCGCTGCTGATCCCGGCGCTCCAGGGCTGCCAGGATTCGGACGCGGACGCGCAGGACAAGCCGAGCCCGACCACTGCGGTCACGTCGACGCCGACCGGACAGGGCTCGGAAGCGCCGTCGCCGACGCCGACTTCCACCGCGGTGGGGGACCCATGCGCGCTGGTGACCCAGCAGGAGGCCGAACAGCTCGCCGGCACACCGGTCAAGCCAGGGAAATCCGTCGACGGGACCTGCACTTATGTCGCACCCGAGAGCGGACCGACGGCCCAGGTGGAGATCTTCGCCGGAGAGACGGGGAAGAATTACTACGATGCCGAGCGACAGCTCGGTCACAACCTGAAGCCACTCGACGACGTCGGCGACGAGGCGTATCTGGAGGACGGATCGGTCTTCTTGCGGGTGTCCGAGGAGTGGGTCTCGATCCGTCTCGTACGGGGCAACCCGGCGGCGGAGAACGACAAGCCGCTCACGGATCTGGCGCGCACGGTGGCCACGCGCCTGTGAACCAGGCGGCCGTCACGCGGCTGGCGAGCGCGGCACGATCGAGGCGATGGTGGGGCGCGGTCGGTGTAGGAGCTGGTGGAGATGCCGTGGGGGCCGCGCGCCTTACCGCCGCTGTCACGGATGCGACAGCGTGAGCGGACCTGGTACTGGCGTCATCGACGCCATGCTGACCAGCGCAGGATGTGGTCGACGGGCACGGGCCGGCGGTCGGTGAGGCGAGTGATCAGGCGCCTGATCTCGGCGAGGCTGAGGGGATGAGCTGGGAGGATCCGATTGTGCTTTCCCTGCATCCAGTGCCCGGGCCCACAGGACGGTCAGGCAGCTGTGTGCGGCCATGGCGAGTGCGAAGGGCTCACCATGGCCCGCAGAACAACGTTGGGAAGCTTGACAGTTCCACGAACGGATCACGCCGGACGCCTGCTGCAGGATGCTCATCACCACGGCTTCGCACCGATTCCTGTACCTCGTCGCAGAGTTCAGGATCATGCGAAGGTCGTCCCACCGTCCGACGCATCCCCATGTGGGTAACGAGGATGCGTTCCCTCGTTCAAGTCCGGACTGACTACTGAGGCAGGCATGGCTCAGCGGGCGTTGGTTTCCTTCGCTCCCCCTCCGGGGTGAACGTGAAGGATCGACGGAACGGACCTTCGCCGAAGCGCACCGCGAGAAGAAGCGGTTGCTCGTATTCGGGGGGCCAAGAGTCGGCCCCTGGTGCGCTGCCGTTCCACAGGTGGAAGACCACCATCGGCTGCTTCGGATCCTTGCTGAGGTAGCCGAGCGTCTTCCCGTACAGGGGATTGCTTCCTCCGAACAGCACGGAGGGGGCACCGAACTCCGCCGTCACGTCCGCCCACGTGCGGTCCGCCCCAGCCCACTGCCGGACGCGACCCTTGAGAGCGTCGTAGGCCTCCTCCGCAAGAACACCGTCCGGTTTGAGCCAACCGCGGTGCTGTGCGAACTCCGCGTACACCGACGCCATGCCGTATTCGTAGTCATGCCCAGGGATCAAGTCTCGGAAGGCCCCCGTCACACCGACAGCAGACCAGAGCCCGCGGTCTTCCCAGTCTCGTTGTTGCTGAGCGTACGCATCGGGTTGACGTTCAATGAACAGCAGGTGATCAAGCAGGATCCGAAGAGCCAGTTCGCCCCCAAACATTCCAGGCCGGCGGAGCGCGAGATTGAGCTGGTCAACAAGGTAAGCGTGTATCTCTTCGGCAGTAGCAAGCGGGTTGGGAACGGTCACGTGCACAGTCTCCCGCACCAGGAGCCGTGCGGACCGCTCACCCTTGTGACAATCAAAAGCGGTTAAACGCCAAGCCCAGAAGCTGCGCTTGATGCTTGCATGCCAAAAAGAGGGCTCAAAGACGGCGTCGTTACCCGCACCCGGCTCCGCCATGCTGGTCCGGCGTCCACCGTGCAGAACTCTCTGTGCGCGACAGGGGAGGGCCATTGAAGAAACGAAGGATGATCGCGCTCACGGCGGCGACCACCCTCGCGACCGGGCTGTTCCTCGCCCCGGCACCCACGGCGTCCGCGGCGGCCACGTCGTGCTACGGCAGCGCCAAGACCATCAACGGCACCGACGACAACGGCCACTGGCCGCCCGGCGGTTCCACGAAGACCACGTCCAACTGCAATGACATCAACGTCAAGATCACCCGGACGATCGACGTACAGACCTGCTTTGCACCCACGAGCGGCGGCTACTACTGCAACGGCTGGCGCACGGTCTACGCCAACACCTGGGGGCTGGCCGCCACCGACGTCAAGGACGGCACCACGTTCTGGCTGCTGTTCACCAGTACCGACGTCCACGGACTCGCTGCCTACTGATCCCAAACGGGCTCCGGCGCCGGTCGCGCGCGCCGGGGTCGCAGATCCGCCAACCACCGTGAATAGCTCACGCCAACTGCAATGAACAGAAACGCCGTGACCTGTGAGGACTTCGGAGGTGATCTGCCAATTATCGCGCACGGTCACAAGTACGGCGGCCTCCGAGCCCTGCGCCGTCGACCCGCCTCAGCGAAGACGGCGCGATTCTCACCGAAGACGAGCGGCTGTCCGTTTGTCTCACTGAAGATGGACCCGCCAGTGCCCGAGAACCGTTCGCATGACTTCATCCGTTGGGCAGACCGAGGGATGTTCAGGAAGCTATTTTGACGGCATGCCTGCCGCCGTCCCGCTCCCGCTGGGGAGCTGCTTCGGAACCCTCACCACCATCTCCGTCCCGATCAGCACCCCAGGGCCCAAGGGAGGTAAGCCGCGTCGCCGGGTGAGGTGCCGCTGCGTCTGCGGCAGCATTCTGGACGTGACGGTGGAGAACCTCCGCTCCGGGCACACGACCTCGTGCGGCTGCTCCTCCAGCGAGGCAGCGACCACCGCAGGGACGCTGGCCATCGGAACCCGGTTCGGTCGGTGGTCCATCGCCAGTGCCCCGATCTGGGAGCCGATCCCCGGGCGTCCCCACGCTCAGCGGGCTTTCTACGACTGCATTTGCGACTGTGGGACGAAGCGCAGACTTCGTGAGCACAACATCCTTCACCGCTCCCGCTCCTGTGGCTGCGCCCGCGTCGAGAGCATCGCCGCGCTCACCGGCACCAAGCGCACCGGCAACTACCGCACCGTGCAGATCAAGGTCGGCACGCGGTTCCAGCGCTGGACCACCCTGGAACCGCCCCGTCTCCAGGAACGCAGCAACGGAACCCGCCACTCTGTCGTCAACTGCGTGTGCGACTGCGGCCAGACGCGAACCGTGACCGCCAACAACCTCCTCAACGGGACCTCGGGCTCCTGCGGCTGTCTCCAGCGCGACATCATGTCCGAGATGCTGACCACCCACGGCGTGACCACGGCCAAGCGCGAGCGGGCCAAGGAGAAGACCGCAGCCGCCACGCCCGCCAAGGATGCCGACAGCATCCGCCTCTACACCATCTGGGCGGGCATGAAGGACCGATGTGGCCGACCGGCGAATCCCTCCTGGCACCGCTATGGAGGCCGTGGCATCACCATCTGCGAGCAGTGGCGCAACGACTTCCAGGCCTTCCGGGGCTGGGCCCTGGACCACGGCTACGCCGACGGCCTGGAATGTGACCGCGTCGACCCCGACGCTGGCTACAGCCCTGAGAATTGCCGCTGGATCACCAAACGGGCGAACATCGAGCACATGCGCAAGGCATGGGACGACGACCTGGACCAGCGCCTGATCGCGGAGGCCAAGCGCCGAGGGATCGGCCCCTACGACCTCATCGCGGAGGCCGTTCGAGCCCACCTCACCCGCCAATGATGGAACGGCCCCTCGGGAGCCCCCGCCAGGCCTTCTGCCCGTCGGTCACTCGATGGGACTCCGCGCGCGGTGTGGTCGCACAGGTTCTCGGAACCTCTCGGACTCTCCGAGCTGCTCGGTCGTGAGGCCCAGTAGGACGTGCTACCTGGCTGGGTACGCCACACGTCGTCTCTGTCGATGGCGGGTGCGAGACAAGATGACCGAAGATGAGCGGCGCCGCGGAGAGCCGCGACAGCCGGGGTAAGGCGGTACCGGAGAGGCCGAGCCGAGCGCCAATAGGCAGCCGCTCGCGACGAGTTCAGCGAGGAAGGTCTAACCCACCTACGTGGTTTGGTCAGGGGAGGGTCGGCGGCTCTGCAATGCCGATGAAGTTCCCGGCCATGGTCCGGATGTGGGCCGACCAGCCCAGTGTTGCAAGGTCGTCCGTGAGGGTCTGGGTATCGTGGAATACCTTCACGATGCGGTATTGGCTGCCGTCATCGAGCCGGCGCAACGCTGCCGGAGCTGGCTGGTTCGCGAGGACTTCCTCGTACGCCGCTGCTGCGGGGCCGTCGTCGATGAAGATTGCTTTGCCGCCCGGCGCGAGTTCGTTGGCGACGGTGTTCCAGGAGTGGGGCAACCGCATCGGCGGGACGTGGGAGAGCCAGAAGGCGAAGAACACGGTGTCTTAGCGTCGTGGCGGCTTCCACTGGAACAGGTCGGCATGGAGGAAATGAACGGTGGGGCATGGCGTGCGCGCACGAGCGAGGGCCAACACTTCGGCTGCCGCGTCGACAGCCGTCACCGACTGTGCCCGCGCGGCGAGCCTTGGGGTCCACTGGCCCGTTCCGCAGGCCAACTCCAGCACGTCCCCGGCAATCGGGAGGTTGTCGACGACAGCCAGTAACTCCTGCAGGGCTTCGTACTCCGAGTAGGGCCGGTCGTATTGGGCCGCTCCGGCCCGGTAGTAGGCCAACTGCTCTGTCAGGAGAGCGTCGTCGTCCATGCGGGTTCCTCTCGTCCGGGTTCGGCAGAGCCGAACGCACCCAGCTCACCGGCTTGGTCGCCTCGGACACCGTCGGCCTTCACCTCTGGGCAAGGTCAAGTCTCTTGAGTGCCTGAAAACGTCTTCGCCGACCGGACGCGGGCAACCGAACCCGCCAGGGCCGGAGTGACTACTGTCGAGGCTTTCGATGGAGCCGACTGCGGCTGGACCATTCGCCAAGACCAACGCCCGGTCGACGAGCGCGGCTTCCGGGGGCACGTGACGGCGATCCGGCGACAAGGTCGAACTCCTTGATGCGGGCCATGGGTTGGCTCCTGGGCAATTCAAACCGATCGGAGGATGGACCGAGCGCGAGCGATGAATTCTTCGGCGGCAAGGTCGCCGTCGTTACGGGTGCCTCGACCGGTATCGGGCTGGGGCTGAGCCGGAAACTGCTGGAGTCGGGAGCAGTGGTGTACATGTCGAGCCGTACGCCGGCCCATATCGCGGAGGCGGCACAGTCGCTGGGCCACTATCGCCAAAGCGTCAACGCTCAGGTGTTGGACGTCCGAGAGGAAAAGGCGGTTGCGCAGTACATGGAGTACGTGGCCGGTCGCGGCCGAGTCGACTACCTGTTCTGCAACGCCGGGGTCGGCTTCGGTCAGCCCTACAGCGAGGTGACGAAGCGTGAGGACTGGAACACGATCTTCGATGTGAACGTCTTCGGCGTAGTCAACTGCATCCACTACATGCTGCCTCACCTCGTCAAGCAGGGAAGCGGGCACATCGTCATCGTCTCGTCCGTCGCGGGCATCTCACCGCTGCCCTACCAGAGGGTCTACGTCGCTTCCAAGCACGCGGTCTACGGGTTCGCCGGGTGCCTGGGTGAACATCTTCTACCGGGCCCTGGACTACTCACTGCATTTCGAGCTGCCTGTCCCGCCGAACGCGGTCGGGATCGACCAAGCGGGTGCGGAGATCCTGGAGGCGATCTGCAACGGACAGGACGTCATACCCGTTAACGACGACGCCCGCGACCTGTACCGGGCCATCCGGAAGGGTGATCACGACTATGTGGAGGGCTTCATGCGGGCCGTCAAGGAACAGAACGAAGGCGCGCAAGAAGTGGCCCGAACGATCGTGGGCGGCTGACGGCGGCCCATGCCAAGCGGCTCTGATCCACTTCTTGTGGTCCGATCACGGAGCGCCACGCTGTTCAGTCCGCGAGGAGGATCTGTCGGCGGAGGAGGTCGAAGCCGGCCCGGCGGTATCCGTCCCTCTTGATCCGTTTCACCATGTTGACGTTGCCCTCGACCTTGCCCGAGCTCCATTCCAGGGTGAGCCCGGCGGCGACCGCGTCGAAGTCCTGCCGCAGACCGCGGGCCAGGCTGCACAGCGGCCTGAGGCCGGTGTCCTCGGCACGGGTGAGCCACGCGTCGAGTTCCGTGCCGCGGCGCTCAGTCATCATGCGGGCGAAGGTACGCACACAGTCGGCGACGGCATCCAACTCCTGGCAGCGGGAAAGGAGTTGCGAGAGCTTGAGCGCGTTGCTCCCGTCGAACTTGTCGGGGGTGGGCGGTGATGAGCCAGGCGGCTTTCCGGACGGTCAGCTCCGTGGGCTTGTCGGTCCGGGTTTTCCGCTGGCCCGGATCTGTTCCAGGTGGCGGGGGACGGTCCGCTTACTGCCGCAGTAGCCGAGTTCGGTGATCTCGGCATGAAGACGCGCCGCGTCCGTGCAGCCCTCGTTTCAACGCCGGTATGGATAGGGCGAGTAGGCGTGGATTTGACCGTAGCGGCGGGAGCCGGTGCTGCGGGAGGCATCGTCAGGTGTGGCAGCGTGTGCGTAGCGGCGCACGGTCTTGCGGTCGAGCCCGAGAGTCTTGGCGATCACTTCGATCTGCACGCCCTTGTCGTACAGGGCAATGCACCGCGGCATGGCGCTCGCGTCGCTTGATCGCGCGCGGTCCCTCCATCGGGGCCGGCGCGTCTTCCGCCGTCGCATCTGATACCGGCTCGGCCGGGGCTTCGGTTGCTGTGTCGTCGGCGGGCTCGGCCAGGCCCTTTCGGTGTTCGGCGACACACTTCTCGACGGCTCGCCGGGGGTGCGCCGCCGTGCGTGCGGAGCGAGCGCTGCGGTGGCGGACAGCCGGGCCCGGCGTACTTCGCGCCCACGGGGCCGCCGGGCTCGTTCATAGCTCCTGAAAGCGGCCGACCGGCTGCACCAACTCCACCCGTCGTCATCCCGTTGCGAGCCCGTGGGGCCCGCCTCGGGTCCCACACCCCGGCGGAGGCATGGCACCTTCGCCGCACCGAAGACACCACACCCAGGTGTCACCAGGTGATGCGGACGGCGCCGCTGCCGCCCTTTTCGGCGGGCTTCGCCTGCTGACCTCCGTTGCCGCCGACGGCCACGCCGGGTGGCGGGTTCCCGGCGGGAGTGGTGCCTTTGCCGCCGTCGTAGTGGGTGCCCGTTTGCACCATGCTCCATCCCTGGGCCCCTCCACCGCCGCCTCCGCCTCCGCCGCCCCCTCCGCCTCCGCTGCCCGCGACGCCGCCGTAGCCGTTCCCGCCCCCTCCGCCGCCTCCGCCTCCGGCGCTGCCGTTGGAGCTGCCGCCGTTGCCGCCTCCGCCTGAGCCGCCGGAGCCGCCCGTGCTGTGGGGCTCACCGCTGCCTCCGCCTCCGCCTCCGCCTGGTCCCCCCGCGTCCTTGCCCCGGGCGCCGGTGCTTCCATTGCTGCCGGCCTCGCCGCCCTGTCCGCCGTTGCCGCCGTCGCCGGGCCAGCCGCCTCCGCCGTTGCCCCCGTATCCGGGGTAGCCCGAGCCGCCGGCCGCCCCGCCACGCAGATTGCCCTTGGCCTGGCCCGGACCGGATCCGCCGGAGCCCGCCCAGCCGTTGCCGTAGCCAAAGCCTCCGGAGCCTCCACCACCGCCTCCGCCGGCGGCCAGGAGGGTGCTCGACTCGACGGTGGTGCCATTGCGGCTGTGGTCCCCTCGTGCCCCGACGTGAAAGCTGAACGCGGTGTTCGAACCGAAGGGGAAGATGTCCTTGACGTAGGCGCCGGGCCCGCCGTCCCCGCCGAAGGTGTTGGGGTCGTCGCAGCTCTCGCCGCCGTCGCCGCCGGGTCCCCACAGCTCCACGGTGATCTGTCCGACCCCGCTCGGTACGGGAAAGGAGGAGGCGTCGAAGGTGTGGTCCCCCGGCTCGGAGAAGACGACCGAACGTACCCTGGCGGCGGCGAGTTCGGGCCAGTCCGTCCACTGCTCGCCCTGCGGATCCGTCTTGCCCATGTACGGTCCGGAGGTGGTCCACCAGCCGGTGCCGTCGAAGTACAGGGTGTCCTCGCCGTTCTTCCAGACGCCGTTGGCGAGGACGGGGAACGTGTCGGTCAGCGGCGCAGGCTGCGCAGTCACGGTCCGGAAGTCCTCGGAGAGCCTGACGATTCGACCGCGCTTGGTGAACCACCACTCGCCGTTGACATGGTTTATCGAGCCGAGTTCCTGCGTCCACAGCATGTCGTCCTGGGGCAGGGACGCCAGTGCGGGGAACACCGACGTGATCGGGGTGCGGGGCACCAATGTCGTCTTGCCGTCGGTGCTGACCTTGATGGCGACCGCGCCCGCCGTGATCCACCAGCCGTCGGGGTTCGAGGAGTCGATGAAGCACGTGTCGAGGGCGCCCTCGAAGATGTCCCCCTTCAGGGCGGGCCATGCGTCGCCGATCGAGAGGGGTGCGCTCTGGAAGCCGCGCAGGTCCTGGGTGAGCTTGACGGCCATGTAGTTCTTGGTGATCCACCAGGCGCTGTTGTGGTAGGTGATCGTGTCGAAGTCGCGCGTCCAGTCGATGTCGACCGACTTTCCGTTCATGATGCTGCCTCACGAGAGGTTCGAGACCGGAAACCCGCCCCCGTCCCGCGGATCGGGGGCGGTTCGTACCCGTGCCGGGGCTCGCTGCCCGCATTCGGGCGCGCGCCGGCCCATGGGGTGGCATATGCCATCCTTTGTGCGCGTCACCCGTCCCGCCAGGAGGACTGCGCCGTCCGGGGGACGGCAGCCGTTCACGGGGAGAGAGGCGCCGCGGTCGCGCCGTACCGTGTGCGCCCGGAGGTCGAGCTGCAGCCCGCTGGCTCTTCCCCCAAGGTCCCCTCCAAAAAAGCTCACGGCCTGAGCCTGCTTGGCAGCACGAGACCCCGGGCATCTGCTGCGGCCCGGGGTCTGACTGTGCTCTGGTGGGACTGCCGACAGGAGTGTCACGCCCGCTCGACTCCCGACCGTGCAGTCGCCTCGATATCCGGCAGCGGGTCGGTGCGGCGGAGTCGTCCGCTGCGCTGGAGGCGGCGTGGTTCGTGTCCTGGGGGACTGGCGCATGTCGAAATAGCAGCGGAGCCGGACTCCGGGGTGCCCGGGGCCTTCTCCGCTATCACCGCCTCACCCGGCGCCAAAGCCCACTACTGCAGGCGCCGTGACGACCACGGCACTGGCACGCTCCCGCCCAGCGCAATCTCTTCAGCCGCATGATCGGCCAGCTCTACCACTGTCTCCAGCACCGCAAGCTGTTCGACGAACAGGCCTCCTTTTTCAGGACACCGACGACGAAGGTCCCGACGGCTGGTACTCGTATCCCCTGGTCGGCACCGGCGCCATCCTGAAGGTCGCCCTCGCCCAAGCTGTCGGCGGGGAAGAATTGTCCGTCAGCGTCACAGGAGCCGAGACACCTGAGCTTCAGCTCCGCACCGACACACTTCTGTCCGCGTTCGCCGGTGTCTGACCACCGTCTTGTTCGACCAGAGCATGCAACGGCTCGACACCGCTTGACGAGTTAGATCCCTGAGGTGTCCTACCTTCTGGTGGGGGTTGATCGGGCTGTTAGTAGGGCCCTGTCGCCCGAGGGACACCGGGTGTGGCTGGTGAGGTGATGCCGTCGGGATGTCCGGACGGCCACTCCACCAACTCGATCCGGTAACCATCCGGGTCCGTGAGCCACGACGTCTTCGGGCCGTGAGGGCCGCCCGGTTGCTGGACAGGTCCTGGCCTCAGGCCGGCTTCGGTCAGCGTCTCCAGGGTGGTGGTGAGTCTCTCCACCTGGATTGCGAGGTGGTCGAAACCGCTGCCGACGTCGACCGGTCCGTAGCCGGGGCGGTGGACCAGTTCGAGCGAGGCCGCCGGTTCGTCGGGGAACTTGAGGATCACGAGGCGGGCCCCGTCGCCGGCCTCGACCCTGCCCAGCTCGGTGTAGCCCAAGGCGGTGTAGAAACCGAGCGAGCGGTCCAGGTCGGTGACGCGGTAGGAGACGAAGAGCGTCTTCACGCGGCCTCCTCGGGTCGATGCACCCGGTAGCGGAGATGCGTCACATCTCGATCCTCGAGCCGTCGGACGAGGTCGAGTTCGATGTGCTCACTACCCAGGTGGTCGAAAAGCCGTCGACCGTCCCCGAGGAGGACCGGAACCAGGTGGATCTCCATCTCGTCCACCTGCCCGGCTCGGAGAAGTGCTTGGGCCGCCCCCGCCCCATGGACCATGACCGGCCGGTCCCCTGCGGCTGCGCGAGCCTGACGGGCGCAGTCCTCGACAGCGGTGACGAAACGCGCGTGGCCGGGTGGCACGTCCTCGTCATCCACCTGGTGGGTGAGTACGAAGATCGGCACGCCGTCGTGGTGATCGCCCTGCCAGCGCCCGGCGAGTTCGAAGGTCCGACGGCCGGAGATCACCGCGCCGGTCGCCAACGCTTCGCGGTAGACCTGGCCGCTGGGACCGTCGGACTCCCGGTCGTCGAGCCAGTTGAAGAGCCGTCCACCGTTGCGTCCGAGTTCCTGCCCTGGCCGATCGTCCGGGCCGGCGATATAGCCGTCGAGCGACATCGACATGTACAGCCGAATCGGATTTTTCATCCTGGCCTCCTCCATCTCTCCTCCATGACCACGGGATCCGGCGCTTCCCGATCCGCCGACGGGGCGGGCTTGTCACAAGGAAGACTTCAGGCAACCGGCAAACTCATCGGCCCGACGCGCCGGCCTGCTGCCGGGCTGAGGGGGCAGGAATCATGACCCGTGGATCAAATGCGGTCGTTCAGGCCGCGTGGCTCTCGGAGCGTTCGACGAGGTGGCCGCGCTCGACGCGGGCTCCGGCACGGACCAGCGCGACGAGGTGGGGTGCGTTCACGGCCCGCCACCGCTGCTGGGCGGACTCGACGAGCTTGAAGACCATGGCCGGGGCGGCGGCCGCGCTGCCGGCGCCCCGGGTGACCTTGGTCCGCAGCCGGACAGTGGGCCGAGGGGTTCCGTGTAGTGCAGTTACCCGAGGGATGCGAATGGGTTCGAGAACGAGGTCAGATCTCTCACGCGGACCAGGCTGAGCTCGCTGGGTTCGATCTCGGAGCCGGACAGGACCAATTCAGTGCTCAGGACGCATCCCCGTGCGACCCAGTAACGGTTGCTGCTGTTGCGCCAGAGTTCGAACGTCATGGGTTTCCCGTCTGCGGTGATAGTGACGGGTTCGGAGGCCGGCAGGCTGGCCGGGGGTCCCTCGCCGGGGTGGTGGTAGTCCTCGAAAGCCCGCTCCAGAGCATCGCCGGCCTCCGCATTGCCGGAGGAGGCGCTCAAGACCGTGACGTGCTCGACCTCGGGGTCGAAATACGGAGAACCGAACCACAGGTACACATGGATGTCGCCGGTGACTCGGTTGTGGCCGTGCCCCGTGACCTGCCGTGATTCCGGCCAGCTGGCGTCGACAGCGAAGACGCTGAAGCCTTCTGCCGAGCCAGGGTTGCCTTGATCGTGCATGGGATCTCCCGTGTGCTCCTGGCGTGGTCAGGCATCCTGCCACCGTAAGAGAACCGGCGGGAAGCCGGGTCGGCATCCACGGCTTGTGGCGGGGCTGGTCGGTGCACGCCCACACCGGTCTCACCCGGCCGGCCCAGCCGAAACGGGCCGCCCTCCACACCACGGCTGACGAACCACCAGGCGAACAAGCCCAGACGCCCGTCCCACACTGCACCGAAGATCCGCAACCCGGCGGCAGCCCCGGCATGCCCTCCACCTCCCCAACCCCGCCTCACGGAGCAGCGCACACCGCCCGACATGCACTGCCAGCCCCGAACAACGGACTCTGCTGGAACCACTGCCCGTACGCCACGAACGTGGTGCACGGAATCGGTGTCAGCTCGGTCAGCGCCTCCTCACCCCGCGACCGGCAGAAGTCCGGCAACCGTCCACCCGCCACCGGCGCCGAAGGATCCGTTGCCTCCGGCGTCGACTTCAGGAACATCCCGGTGGCCATCGCATGCCGCCAACTGCCCATCACCTCACCGAACACCCGAACCGGCACAGCAGCGGTCCGCAGATGCGCAGCCACCGACAGCCCGTACGGCCCCGCCCCGATTACCACCACTGGCAGCCCGCGTCCGACGACCGCGTCCGACGACGCTTCCTCACGCTGGGCAGACCACGACTGCGTCACGCACATTCCCTGCTCGGCCCGCGCACGCCTCTCCCCAGGCGCACATCAGGACAGCACAAAGCCTCAAGCCACCACCGAGCCCGGAGTCTTACCCCCTTCTGCTCCAGTGTGTCCACAACTGCCCTATCGGCAAGCGGTATCGGAAAGCCTGACCGGCCCTTGGCCCGGCAGAGGCCGAAGGAGGCGGCCGGCGAGCCGGTGAAGTACAGCCCGGGCACGCTGGATTGGGAAGTCGCCGACAGCCGCGGGGCTCGCTGCCGCGCACCCAGGTCACCGCCCCGGGCACGTCCGGAGCCAGGAAGGTCAGTGCGTCCATGTCCAGTAGCCGCCAGGACGTGGTCCACACACAGCTCCTCGGATCCTTCGCCGCCTTCGCCTCATCGCTCGCCTCGCAGGCCGCGGTGCCCTGTCACACGCTGCCAAGGATCGCGGGGCAGCAGGGCACCGTCATCCGTCGGCGATGACCCCTGCCTTGAGGAAAGGTCAGACTCGGGCCTTTTCCGCCGCCTCGGTCGGTGAAGCCAAGGCCGCCTTCGGTGTGCGGCGTCCGGGCATCCACCAGTTGGCCCTGCCGCACAGTTCCATCACCGCGGGAACGAAGATCATCCGGACGATGGTGGCGTCGATGAGCACGGCGACGGCCATGCCCAGGCCCCCCTGCTTGACCGCGACATCGGGGCCGAGCAGGGAGGTGGTGAAGACGGCGATCATGATGGCGGCCGCGGCCGTGATCACCTTGGCGGTCCGCGCCAGTCCGCGGGCGACGGCAACGCGGGTGTCGCCGGTTCGCTCGTACTCCTCCCGGACCCGTGAGATCAGAAATACCTGGTAGTCCATCGACAGGCCGAACAGGACCGGGAACATCATCATCGGGACCCAGGTCGTGACCGGCATCGCGGCGGGGAACCCGAGGGCTGGGCCGAGCCATCCCCACTGCACGACCGCCACCACCACACCGTAGGCGGCGCCGATCGACAGCAGGTTCATCACGGCGGCCTGCACGGCGATCGTGACCGACCGGACCAGCGCGATCAGCAGCACCATGGACATCGCGATGACGACCCCGATCATCAGGGGCAGGCGCGAGCCGGACTGCTGGGCGGCATCGATGGTGCCGGCGTTCGGTCCGCCGACGAGAACCTGTTCGCCGCCGGTGGTCCGGGGCAGCACGTTGTCGCGGAGCTCGTGCACCAGGTTCGTGGTTGCCTCGTCCTGGTACCCGGTCGTGGGGAAGGCGGTGAAGGTGACGGCCTGCCCGTCCTCACTGACCCGGGGTGGCGTGGCGTAGGCGATGCCCTCGGTCTTGCTGACCGCTTCGACGGTGGGCCCCAGGTCGGCGTCCTTGGAGTCGATCTCGGTGGCGAAGACCAGGGTGCTCCATAGCCCGGACCGAAGCCATCGGAGAGGATCCTGTACGAGATGTAGCTGCTCCGGTCGCGGGGCTGCACGCTGGCGTCGGGCTGGCTCAGCCGCATCGACAGTGTGGGGGCGGCCAGCACCAGCAGGATCCCGCCGGCGAAGAGTGCGGCGACCAGCGGCCTGCGCTGCACCACGCCGGCCCAACGCTCGGCGAGCGTACGGCGCTTCTGGGACGGCGCACTGACCTTCTCCTTCCGGCGGGAGGCGCGGCGAGGCAGGCGCAGCGAGTTGATCTTGTATCCGGTGAAGCCCAGGAACGCGGGCAGCAGCGTCACCGCGGCGATCATCGTGATCAGCACCGTGATCGACGTGGCGACGGCCACCCCGGTCATCAGCCTCTGTCCCATGACGAACAGGCCCAGCAACGCGATCACCACGGTCGTGCCGGCGAACAGCACCGCGCGACCGGCGGTGTCGATGGCCTTGACCGTGGCGCTCTCGGGGTCATCGCCGCCCCGAAGGCCGTCCTTGTAGCGGGTCACGATGAACAGTGCGTAGTCGATGCCGACGCCCAGCCCGATCATCGCACCGAAGACCAGCGTGAAGTCCGGCGCCGGGAACAAGTGCCCCACCAGCTTCGTCAGCGCGAGGCCGCCCACAATGGCCAGGAGGGCGGTCACGATCGGCAAACCCATGGCCACCAGTGACCCGAAGCAGATGAACAAGATCACTGCTGCGGCCAGGATGCCCATGCTTTCGGCCGAACCCTGCGGGGGTGTCTCGGCCTTTTCCGCCATGTACCCGCCCAGCGCAAGCGTGACGCTGTCGTCGGAGGCGTCCTTGACTGTGTCCACCAAGGGCTTGACCTCGCTCTTCTTCACGTCCTTGGCGCTCAGCGGGATGGTCATACGGGCGATACGGCGATCCTCCGTCACCAGGTGCTTGTCCTGGTACGGCGAAGTCACCGGTCCGGTAACGGGTGAGTCAGCGAGATCGGCGATGACCTTCTCGATCTTCTGCTTGGCGGCAGGATCGTCGATCCCCTTGTCAGCCTTGATCGCGAGGGTCAGTCTGTCCCCTTGCTCCTTGGGGAAGTGCTTCTCCATCAGCTGCTGCGCCTTGGCCGACTGCGAGTCTCCTCCGGAGAAGTCGTTGTCGGGGGCAGCTCCGTAGCCGAAGCCGACGAACGCCACGGCGATCACACCGACGATCCAGGTCAGAAGGACCAGGCGGCGCCGCCGGAAGCAGAACCGGCCCAGTCCCGCCAAAGCTCCACCCGTACGGGGGGTCTCGGTTGCCACCGTCGTCTCCTCGCGTCGTTCTCCTGCCCTCACTGGAGCGCGCGCTCGTGATCGGCCCCGTCGGTCGCCCGGCCGGTGCGGGCGGAGCGGATCAGAGCCAGACGGCCGAGGACCGTGGCGACCAGCCCCAGTACCAGGGCAATGGCGCCCCCGGCCACTCCGTTGCCGGTGCCGAGACCACCGTCGGCGACGGCCAGATTCAGCGCGCCGATGACCATGCCGGTCAGTCCCGCCACCAGGGACACAACGGCCCGCCTCTTCCCGTTGCCGATACGGCTGGCGGATCGAGACCGGGCCAGAGCCAGCCCGCCGATGACCACACCGGCCAGCGACACCAGTGCGGCCACGGTGCCCACAAGCCGTCCGGCGGTCAGGTCGTAGGCATCGGCGGCGACCGACTGGACCGAAGCGTGCGCGGCCGCCGGCGCGGCAAGCACCAACACGACTGACATGTCTCCTCCTGTGACTGGATGTGGTCCGAGCATGTCCGCCGTGCCCGTCACCGTCGTCCCGCAGACGGACGCACTTCGCACTGCCGCCGATGGCGCACCCCGCTACCGCGGACGCGGCAGGAGCAGGGGAAATACTGCGTGTGCGGTAGTCGGCCGCTCGTCCGCGGGTGGGATTCGCTCGCAAGGGCGTCTGGCTAGGGTTCGCGTATGAGGACTGGACTCTCCGGTGCATGGGCCCGGGCCAGAGACTGGGTGATTGCCGTCGGCGTGGCGGCAACGCTGCTGGTCACCGGGCTGTCCGGGCAGCACTCCGCCACGAGCCTCGCCCCGCTCGGCTACACGCTGCTGACGGCCGGCGGCGTGGCACTGGCCGCACGCCGCCGCGCTCCGGTTCCTGTGCTGGCCGTCACCGGGCTGTGCACGGTGGGCTACCAGGCGGCCGGTTTCAACGTGCCGGCCGTGGCCTACCTGTTCGCGGTGTACGCCGCCGTACGAGCCGGACACCGCACCATGACGATCGTGGCGAGCGTGGCCATGCTGGCCCTGCTGCCCCTCGCAGCACTGGCTTCGGGCCTGCACGACACGGGCGAGGCGTTCACCCAGGCCCGGAGCGCCCTGGAGATTGCCTGGCTGATCGCCGCCGGTGCCGCGGGGGAGGCGCTACGGCAGGCCGAGCGGCGGGCGGACGAAGCCGAGCGCACCAGGGAGGAGACCGCCCTGCGCCGCGCCGACGAAGAACGGCTCCGTATCGCGCGGGAATTGCACGATTCGCTCACCCACCAGATCTCGGTCATCAAGGTGCAGGCCGAAGTCGCCGTCCACGTGGCCCGCAGGCGCGGCGAGCAGGTGCCGGAGGCCCTCCTCGCCATCCAGGAGGCCGGCCGGGAGGCGAGCCGGGAGCTACGCGCGACCCTTCAGGCGTTGCGCGACGACGACACAACCCCGCCGCGCGGGCTCGACCACATCAAGGAACTGGTGGATCGGGCCGGTAGGTTCGGCCTGGACGCAACGCTGACGATCGAGGGACAGCGATGCGACGTGCCCGCCGCAGTGGACCGGACCGCCTACCGGATCGTTCAGGAGTCGCTCACCAACATCGCCCGCCACGCCGCCGCGACGACGGCCTCGGTGCGGATCGACTGCCGTCCGGACGCCCTCGCCATCCACATCGACGACGACGGCAAGGCCACCCCGGGTACCGCCCCGGTGCCCGGGGTCGGGCTGCTCGGCATGCACGAACGCGTTACCGCCCTCGGCGGCCACCTGCGCGCCGCACCCCGCGACGAGGGCGGCTTCACCGTCCAGGCCGAACTCCCCGTGGCTCAGACGTCATGATCCGTGTCCTGCTGGTCGACGACCAGCCACTCATCCGCAGCGGATTCCGCGCGCTCCTCGACCTCGAAGACGACATCACCGTCGTGGCCGAGGCCGCCGACGGGAAAGAGGGCCTGGCCCTGGTCCGCGAACACCTGCCCGACATCGCGCTCATCGACATCCAGATGCCGGTCATGGACGGCATCGAGATCACCCGGCGCATCGCCGCGGACCCGGCCCTGGACCGGGTGCACGTCGTCATTCTGACCAACTACGGCCTGGACGAGTACGTCTTCAACGCGCTGCGCGCGGGCGCCGCCGGATTCCTCGTCAAGGACATCGTGCCGGAAGACCTCCTGCACGCCGTCCGCGTCGCGGCGCGCGGCGACGCGCTGCTCGCCCCCTCGATCACTCGCAAGCTCATCAACAGATACGTCACCCAGCCACTCAACACCGGCACCGCCAAGGGGCTGGAAGAGCTGACCAGTCGCGAACGCGAGGCCGTCACCCTGGCCGCGCAGGGCCTGTCCAACGACCACATCGCCGACATCATGGTGATCAGCCCGCTGACCGTGAAAACCCACATCAACCGGGCCATGACCAAGCTCCACGCCCGCGACCGCGCCCACCTCGTCGTCCTCGCCTACGAATCCGGCCTGGTAACCCCGCGCAACTCCTGACATCCACTCAGCAACACGTCCCAGTTGTACTACGAACGCCTGCGGACTGCCGGCAGCGCTAGCAACCACCCATGGTCGGGGACAGCGAGAGCGAGGCGTTCTGGAAGGAGTTCCTGCGCTCCCTGCGCGAACGCGGCCTGTCCGGGGTCCGCCTGGTCGCCACCGACCAGCACTCCGGCCTGGTCGCCGCGGTCCGCAAGGTCATGCTCGGCGCCGCCTGGCAGCGTTGTCGTGTCGATTTTCTACGGAACGTCTTCAACGTGATCGACCGGGACTCCGGCGAGATGGTTGCCACGACCATCCGCACCATCTTCACCCAGCCCACCGCCGAGCTGGTGCGCACCCAGCTCGACACCGTCGCCGACATGCTCGGCACCCAGTTTCCCAAGGTCAGGGGCATGCTGCTGGACGCGAAGGAGGATCTGACCGCATTCGCGGACCTCCCGCCGAGGCACTGGAAGAAGATCCAGTCGATCAACCCGCTGGAACGGATCAACCGGGAGATCAAACGCCGCACCGACGTCGTCCAGGTCTTCCCCAACGACGACGCGCTCTTGCGACTGGTCACCGCCGTGCTCTTCGAGATGCATGACGAATGGATCGCTTTCCCCCGCCGCTGCCTGCCCGAAGGCAGCATGGACGAGCTCTACCGCGAACGCCCCGAAAGCGCCCCCGCGCTACCCAACAACGCGCACACGCCTACCGATTGATCGCCAACATCACGAAAAGGGACACCATCTGTCCGCCACCCACAGCTGATCCGGCCGTGAGGCGGTGAAGCCCCGGTCGACCAGGTCTGGCGGACGCGGCGCCGACGGCTCCGGAACGTTGCCTCCGTCGGCCAAGGTCCAAAGCCACTGGCGCAGTGATGGCGCCGCGTACCGCAGCCGTCGTGGGGGTCCTATCGGCAGTCCGACACGGGATCCCCGGCAGGGGCGCTGAGCCACGAGGCTGGCGGGGGTCCCGTTCGTCACTTACGGCCAGGCCTACGCAACCAACCCAAGCGCGGGTCGGCTGTCGGGGACGCCAAGATCAGCCGAGACGGTGCCTTCCCGAGCTGCGAGCGTTCGAGTCGCCCGTACGGATCGTTTTCGGGCCCGGGACCGCTACCTCAATGCCGGGCGGCGCGGGAGCTCGCCGACCTGTTCCCGAACAGCGAACTGCGTCTGCTCGACGACGACGGCCACTTCGTCCGGGCCGACGAACCCGAGCGGGTGGCTGACGCCGTTACCGCCACACCGCGCCCGCACCTTGGGCAACCCCTACGCTGGAGGCACACCGACGACCCTCCGGGGTGATGGAGATGCTTGATTTGTCCGCCAGGTTGTCGGACCTTCCGGCGGTACGGGGCCGAGCCCCCTGGCCGGGACATGAATACGTCAAGGGCTGGGGCGTCTTCGGCCTGCCTTTCGACTCCGGTCATGTGCTCGCGCTGCGCGTCTTCCCGGAGAACGACTTCGGCCCGTACCGCACGCTGTGGCATCGCGATCCGGCAGGCAACTGGTCGATCGACGTCGACGGGACACGGCTGGACACCGCGTGCCCCAGGTACTACGGCGCCGCATGCGAGCGCACGGGACACGCCCACATACAGGTCACCTGGACGGGAGCGGCCTCCCTGCGGGTGACGATGGATTCCCCCTCCCTGGACTGGACCCTCACGGCCACCTCGACCCGGCTCCTGGACCTTCTGAACAGTGTCAGCGCGGCGCTGCCGCTTTCCACCTGGCGCGCTTCTGCCTGCCTTCGGGCACGGCAGCGACTGGCCCGCGCGCTGGGGATGGGCGACATGCGTTTCTCCGGCGTGATGCCGAGCGGCCATACCGGAATGCTCATGCCGCAGCGGATCTACTTTGTCGAAACCTCGCGAGCCATGATGGACGGTGTCGACCTCGGCCGCCCCACTCATTTGCCGGACTGCGTGCGTATCGGTGACGCGACCCTGCCGGCCCGCGGCGTCCTTGCCATCGGCCAGGCGGTCTGGCAGATCCTGGACCCCGCCGAGTACGAGCGCTCCCGCTCCGAGACCGCACAGCAGTCCTAATCGCTCGGCCTCGCTGCCGTCTTACGGCACCGTGGTCATCGGCAGAGGTATCACGCAGGCCACCCCAGATCGCCCAGGAAGCGAATTTGGGCGATGGCTAGGCGGTGGGGCTGCGCCAGGAGCATGTGCAGCATCTGCTGGAGATCACCCTTGTTGCGCTGCGCAGCGCAACAAGGGAGCCCCGTTTTCCGGCCCCAGTGGGCAAGCGGGGTGCTGAGAACTCCTTTACCACGTCGGCGACCTCACATGCTGGGCAAGCAACCGGCACTGCCCGGCCGCCGGCAACTTGCCGACGCCTGCGGAGTCGTTCGTACGTGGCAGTTCCTCTCCCCGGTGGCCACGGTCGGCAGGGGAGAGGCTGCGGTCTCGGGCCGGCTGCCGTCCTGGGAGGCTCTTGACGGTCGGGTGCGGAGTTGGTCAGCCGGCGGCTTCGTTCTCCGGCCCGGGCGCGTCGCCGATGGAGATGCGCAGGTCATGTATGCCTTGCAGGATGTCGATGAGGGCCTCTTCCGCCCCGCTGAGAGCGCTTCGGGTTCCCTCCGTGTCGCCGCGTTCGGCGTGCAGCTGGGCGCCCAGCGTGTACACCGCTGTCATGACGGCGGCGAAGGCGGCCTCCCGGCCCGGTGGCAGTTCTTCCGCCTCGGGTTCGGAGACCTGCACCGCGGTGCGCTGCAGCCGGTTGGTCAGGACGTTGACCGCCAGGCCGGAATCCGTTCCTACCTGTGCCTCCCAGCCGAGCAGTGTCTCAAGGACGTCTTCGATTTCCTCTTCCTCGGTCAGACGGGTTGCGGCGGTGATCTCGAGCTCGGTTTTCGCCAGCAGCCTGCCCAGCAACTGCAGACGGTCCTCTTCCTGCGGCCCCTTGGGTCGCTTCTCCGGATCTGCCACCGGCTCAGCCGCCAAAGCGGCCAGCGCAGTGTAGATCTGCTCAGCACTTACCGGGCGCTTGCTACTGATACTCACGCCTCCAGCTTCACCCAGCGAAGGGGTCCCCGCTGGTCCAGCTCGTTCGAGTCGCAGGCGAGTTCCACCACCCAGACCAGCGCCTCGGCGCCGCCGCCACGTCGGGCAATGACGGTGCGGCGGGGGAGGTGAGGCCGAAGCCATGCGGGCGGGTGGTCGGGGCGGTCGGCGAGCCGGTGGCGGATGGGTGGCGTTGAAGAGATCGGTGAAGGCGTGCTGTCAGGGCCATCGGTGGGGCAGGTGGAGTGTGAGCCGGTGGGGCGGGACGTGGGCCGGGTGCGCGCGGATCGTCGCGGTGGTGGCCTTCGCATGAAAGGTCCCGGCGAGTGCTCCGGCGGCCCGCAGCAGGTCGTGGGCGATCGCCCAGTGCGTGGGCCAGGCCGCGCTGGCCTGGAAGTTCCCGGAGGGCAGGTGGGACAGCGCCGATGCCTTGCTGTCCGCGATAACCTGCTCGATCACCGCGTGCTGGCGGTGCTGCAGCTCGGCCTGCAAGGCCTCGAACGGGCTGTCGGTGAAGGCAGGGCGGTAGAGTCAGGCGGTGAGCAGTTCGCCGTGTCCGGCGGCTTCTTCGGCGTTCAGGCGGCGGACCCGGCTCCGAGACGAGGTGCCGCCCTCATTGCTGGAGGGCGGGCCGTGGTCTTGACTCGGCCCGTTGGCACGACACACCGCCACTGTCACGGGATCACCGTCTCTATGCCTGACCAGTGGAAACGCAGTTCTCAAGCTCGGAAGGACAAGGGTTTCTCAGGCGTCGGCAAGGGCGGGTTCCACCGGGTGGTCTTCGGCTTGCTGGTGAGTTACCCCTCGCCCTGCGAGGCGGCAGCCGAGGCAGTCGGGGTGACCATCGCGGACACTGAGATCCCTGACTCGCCAGTCCCACTGGCTGACCGGGCGGGGGCCGGTCGGCTTGCCCCAGCCGGCCAGATGAAGCATCCATGTGGTCAGGAGGGCCAGGGAGAGCACTGCCACACCCGCAAGCACGAGCAGTCCTGATACCGCGACCGCTCCGAGGCCGCACAGCCCGAAGCCCAGTGTCGCGATGCCCATGCCGGTCCAGCCTGCGACGGTGTGGCCCATGTCGTAGTCGTCGTCACCGTGGATGAACATGATTGCGCTCCTTGAGAGCTGTGAAGATGAGGTCGTATGACTCTCGAGAGATATCTTATCTCGCGAGCTAATTAACTTAGATGCTAAGGGGATAGTGTGACTGACCGCAAGGCGCGCCCGGCAGCAACAGCCGACCAGGCGCTCTACGCCATGGATCGGATGATCGCCACCGCCCAGTTCGGGCAACAGGACATCGCCCGGCGGCTCGGTCTCAACGTCACGGACCTGACCTGTCTGGGCTTCCTCATCGAGGCGTCCGTGGCCGGCGAGTCACTGGTCGCCGGCGATCTCGCAGAACGGGCCAGGCTGACCACGGGAGCGGTCACGGGCGTACTGAACCGCCTGGAGAAGGCCGGCTACATCCGGCGCACCGCCGACCCGGACGACCGCCGACGCGTGTACGTGGTCATGGAGGAGACCGCTCAGGAACGCATCCTCGAGGTATACGGCCCCTTCTACCAGCGTCTCGGCGCCCTCTTCGGCGACTACGAAGCCGATGAGATCGCCGTGCTGACAGACTGGTTCACCCGCGCCCGCGCCCTGTTCGACGAGGCGTTGCACGAAATCCGGCAGGCGGTGTCGGCCGCACCACCGGCAGGCGGATCTCAGCCTCGCCGAGGGTGACGGCCGCGGCTCCGCGCGCGGACCGTCGAGCGCCCGGGCGGGGCCGGCGTCGCCCGGCTACCGGCACTGGTGGCCGAGGACAACGAGAACGGCGCCGCGCTGCTGGCCGCGCTCAAGCGCGACCCTGGCGCGGTCGGCCTGGACTTGCTGCTGACGGAGATGACGAAGCTGAACGACGTACGCAAACTCGGCCTTCCGGAGGCTCTGTTCGGAGATTGTCCGGCGAAGCTGATGGCCGCGTGGTGGGCACGGGCGATCAAGATGTAGCCTTCGGGACCTCCGCGACTCGAACGAGGACGTACGTGCCACGCTGCTGGCCGGCGCCTGCGGCGGCGGTGCTCCGCAGGCGCTCGCGCACGTGCACGTGACGGCGGCAGACGTCCTGGGTCACTGGACCAGCGACTGCGGATCGACGCTCACGGTCGAACCGGACCGCACCTTCACCGTCCCGAACTTCCCCGTGGACTTCGAGCTGGACTCCGGAGACCCGAAGCGTCTGGCGTCCGGCCACGGCACCCGGTACCTCTACCCAGGGGTCAAGGGGAGCATTCCGCAGACCCTCGACCTGGAGATCGGCAATGAGTTCTACGACCTGGACTACGTCCGCAAAGGAGACTCGATCGCCCTCAGCACCGTACTCGGCGCCCCCAACAACAACCAGTGGTGCGTGTTCACCCGCCGCTCACGCACCCCCTGACCGGTCAGGTCGGCTGTCCGGACCTTGACGCTGCCCACTGCCCGAAGGCGATGAGAGCCGGTCTGGGCATCACAGCCGCCGCTTGTCCCTTAGGTAGGGGACCACCAGACAGCGCGGCCTGTTGAAGATCCCTACCAGGATGATCAACAGTCAGCAGAGCAGCATGCCGCCGATTGCCACGGCTGAAATCCCCAACCACGGCTCAGCCGGTCTCTGCGTCAGCGTGACTTCGAGTCCCACATACACCGCGATCACCATGACGGCCAGGAAGACGAAGTTGGCTGCAACGACCACGACGCCACGGGTGAGGACCCACCCCGGCGCCCCCTCACACTGAACGACTCCGTGGCATTGCGAGCACGCTCGGGATGCCCCCAGAGCCGGACGGCCACCACGACGTACCGGACAGCCAGCGCCACGAACAGGGCCGAAACGATGAGGCCCCGATCACTTGCACACTCCGCTCATCCGCCGGCCGCCCACAGCTCGCTTGAGTGTAGATCGTCATCCCATCGGCGGGACTGCCTGCACACGCGCTGCTGCCTCCGACAGCCCCGACCATGCCAGGCTGCTCGGTGCCGCTGCCGTCCGCCGTCGTCGCCATCAGGGTTGCCGTCACGTCAGGGTTGCCGTCACGTCAGGGACGCTCAGCCCCCGCCTACGCCCCCTGCGACAATGCCGCGACGCTGAGCGCCAGCTCGAGGAGGGGAACGACGTTGATCATTCGCGGAGCGCTCTGTCTGCTCCTGCTGCTCGCGAGCAGTGCATGCACGGTGATTGCATGCGGTTATCGCGGTGTCGACGTGTGGGTCTGGGACTGGGCAGAAGCAGTGCGCAGGCCATACGGGAAGAGCTGGCGAAGTCTTACCACCATGCGTATCTACTTCGGGATCACCGGCACCTTCCTCCTGGCAGGAGCGTTGCGCATGGTGAGCTGACCGCCTGACTCGGAAACACGTCAGATGCCGAAGTTCTGAAATCGCACGCCTGCGATCTGCGGCTCCGTCATTCAAAGTCGATCACTCCGGCACCGTACACACACTGCTCGCACGGCATCGCATCCTTTCGGGCCCCGACGCGGGCCTCCAGGTCATTGCGGGATGGCCCCTAAGGCCTTTAGGGGCCATCCCGTAACTGTCGCTCGCAGATGGGATGATCTTGCTGTGGCAGGTGTATCGCAGCGTCGGAGCGCGTACAAAAACTCCTGTGCGCCGGCCCGCGCACCTCTGCGATCATCCCCGAATGGCGCATAGTCTCGAGTCGTTGGTCATCCGGCACACCTACCGCCTTCCGTCCCCCAAGGGCTCCGCCGGAGGAGGGGCTATCGCCGCACGGCAGTTTGACGCGGCGCTGACATCCGTGGGCTTCAAGCTGTCGGCGGAGCTGCTGGAGCGGCTGTCGGGGCTGTCCGAGGCCGTGGTCGTGCACACCGCCAAGCGGACGCTGCGCACCGTGAGCGAGATGGTGGGCGACCACGTCCGGCACAACTCGTACTTCATCGACTTCCCGGCGAACGTGCCGGAAACCGAAGAGTTCTGGATGCGGTGCGTGGCGAAAGCGGTCGGCGACGAGAAGTCGCGCGAGAACGTGCTGACGCAGCTGGGGCGTGGGGTGCTGGATCTGCTCAGCCTCCCCACGTACGGCCGGTACCAGCACACCTACGAGGAAATGCTCGCGGCGCAGAACGAACTGATCGCCTCGGCGGGCGACCGGATCACCGTCCTGCATCTCGGCCGGGACCTGGACGACGAACTCACCGACCTGTACCTGGCCCTGGCCGGCAGCATGACTCCGCTGGGCGAGGACGACCTGCGCGACCTCAATACCCTCGCCGAGCGGTGCGCGCTGGGCCCTCAGCCGGAGGCGATCCCGATCCGGGAGAACCGGGCCGTCATCAACGAGGCCCGGCTCGGCGTCGGCGCGGACCTCCTCCTCGACACCGTTACCGATGTGCTGCGGCTGGCCTGCGCGCTGTCGGGCGGCGACGTGACGCTGCAGGAGCCGACCCGGTTCCGGGCGCTGTCGCGGCCGCTACGCCGGGGGCTGCTCGCGGGTCTCGACTCCGTCGTCGCGGCGAACCCCGCGAAGCTCGCCGATGTGCACGCGCACCGGGAGTCCTTCAAGCGGCTTGGCGAGCGCCTGCACCCGCACGAGTACCCGCGCTGGCCGCACGCCGCCGATGTGTTTGCGGTCGCGCGGGGTGAGAAGGAGGCTCGGTCCTTCGACAGCCGGATCGAGAAGCTGCTCGACGAGTTCGACGTCCTCGGTGCGGTGAAGCTGCTGAAGTCCGCTCCCGGAAAGCTGTTCCGGGCCCTGGACCTCCTGCTGCGCATCGCCGCCGACCAGGAGGAACGGGACGCAGTGGTGGCCGCCGCGGTGCAGGTCGCTCCCGACGTTTCCGGTCGGGTCGTGCTATCGGTGCGCGAGCATCTCCACAACCGGGCACGTGAGAGCGGCGAACCCCGGATCTTCGTCAACCGCCGGGGCCGCGCCTGGGTGACCCCCGACTTCCGACCGCCGGTACCGGCCGCCCACCGCGATCGTCTGATCGCCGCCCTCGACGCCGAGATGCGTCGTCGGCTCCCGGCGCCGGGCCGGCTGCTGCTCGACCCCGATGTCCTCGACGTCGCGCTTCCGCTCAGCGGCCGGGCAACCGCGGCCGGTCTCGGTGTACTGCCGCGAGGGTCGGTCTCTGCGGTCGACGGCGAACAGCTGCGCTTCTTCGTGTACTGGAAAGAGACCAAGGACCGGACCGACTACGACCTGTCGGCGCTGCTTCTCCACACCGACTACAGCACCGATTCCTGGCTCTCCTACACGTCTCTCAAGGCCGTCGGGGGCGAGCATTCGGGCGACATCACTGAGGCGCCCGACGGGGCCTCGGAGTTCATCAACCTGTCCCTGGACCGAGTGCGCAGCACATTCATCGTTCCTCAGGTCAACATCTATGCCGGCGAAGGCTTCGAGGAGGTCGAGGAATCGTTCTTCGGCTTCATGCTGCGTGATGGTGAGCAGAAGGGCCGGCCGTTCGAGCCGCGCACGGTGCGGATGAAGTCGGAGCTGCGTGGGGTGGGCCGGGTGGCGCTGCCGCTGGTGTTCCAGCGCGGGGACGACGGCCGGTGGCGTGCGAAGTGGCTGCACCTTTATCTGAAGGGCATCTCGTCGGGCAACCGGGTCGAGGAGAACCAGGTGTCCGTGTCGAAGGTGGTGCGCGCCATCGTGGAGCGCGAGCAGTTGACGGTGCGGTACCTGATCGACCTGATGTCCGGCGACACCACGACCGTGGACCTGTGGGACGGCGAGCCGGTCTTGGACGAGCCCGTGATGTACATCGGCCTCGGACGTCCTGAGGGGCTGCATCCGGACTCGCGGATCATCACCCCCGAAAATCTGCGCGACTTGATCCCGGGCTGAGTGCTAGCGTTGCCTACGGCGAGGCCATGAAGGGGCTTCCTTCTCAACTCCTTTCCTGAAACGAGTTCTTTCGCTTTCCTCGCCGTTGACTTCGATTGGGAGGCGCCAGCTCGGCGCCTCCCAGTTTTCGTGTGCGCTGGTGACCCAGCGCCCGGGAAGACCGGGACGATGGGGTACCGGGACGACCGCCCGCGTCGAAGCCCTCCACAACGGGTCCGCCGCCGGCAGCAGGGCTGATCGGGTGTGGGTGGAGACGTTCACCGGGCTGCAGGTGAGGTAGTGCATGCGTCTGCTGAGGGTGATGTGGGAGCGGGGTGGCAACGGGAGGGTGTGACCGTGCTGGGTGACGGCGGCCAGCCGGCGGAGCTAGACGGTATGTAGGCGCCGGTCGTGGGCCCGGGCCTCGCTCGCAAGTTGTCGTGGGTTGCCGGCCGGGCGCAGCCTGGCCGGTAGTGCCTACATTTGCGGGAGGCCCGGTGTTTTCTGAGCGTACGAGCGTCGGGTTGGATGTGCATGCCCGCAGCGTGGTGGGGTGCGCGATCGACACGGTGACCGGGGAGTTGATCCGCTGTCGGCTCACGCCGCAGCATGCAGACGTCCTCGGGTGGATCAGTCGCCTGCCCGGTCCGGCCGCGGTGGCCTACGAAGCCGGCCCGACCGGGTTCGGCCCGGCCCGGGCGCTTTCGCTGGCGGGGATACGCTGCGAGGTACTCGCGCCCTCAAGGCTGCAGCGTCCGGCCGGTGAGCGGGTGAAAACCGACGCACGCGACGCCTTGCATCTGGCGAAGCTGCTGCGCCTGGACGAGTTCACCGCGGTGCGGGTGCCCTCGGCGGCCGAAGAAGCCGCCCGGGATCTGGTGCGGGCGCGCGAGGATGTGCGCGGGGATCTGATGCGGGCGCGCCATCGGGTGAGCAAACTGCTGCTGCGTCACGGGCTCGTGTGGAGCGGCGGGGCCACGTGGCGGCCGGCGCACCACGCCTGGCTCGGCGCGCAGCGCTTCGACGATGTGGTGCTGCAGGCCGCCTAC
>NZ_JBFAIQ010000030.1:0-85655 GCF_040654755.1 Streptomyces sp. NPDC050625 | reverse complement strand
GTCGTACGACGGCTGTCGCGGGTCTCCTCGCTGAGGTTGCTGGTGACGTCCCAGCCCCAGTAGTAGAACGCGGCGATCAGCGCGCCCGAGGCGAAGCCGGCCATCCCGTCGAAGTGGGAGAAGCCCAGCCAGGACCAGTCGAAGGCGCGGGTGTCACCGGTGTGGAAGAGCGCCAGCACCGCGAACAGGCCCAGCACGACCAGCTCGACGCCGGACATCAGCAGCTGCGCGCGGACCGTGAGCCGGGCGCCGCCGAGCACCACGCCCAGCATGATCAGGAACCAGGCCGCGCCGATCACCGTCGACAGGGCCGTGTTGTCGGCGAGGTTCTCGTCGAACAGCGCGAGCGTCATCGAACCGGCGGGCAGCGAACCGGCCACCATGAAGATGGTCGCGGAGACCACCAGCGCCCAGCCGCTGACGAAGCCCAGGAACGGGTGCAGGGTGCGGCCCACCCAGGAGTAACTGGCGCCCGCGTTCACGTCGATCCGGCCGAGGTAGCTGAACGCCAGCGCGATGCCCAGCATGGGTATCGCGCAGTACAGCAGGGCCGCCGGACTGGCCAGGCCCACCGTGCCGACCAGCACCGCCGTGGTCGCGGCCAGCGAGTACGCCGGTGCGCTGCCCGCGACGGCCATGACCACGGTGTCGAACGTACCGAGGGCATTGGCCTGCAGCCCTCTGCCCCTGTTGTTGCTCATGGATGTGCTGCTTTCCGGTTGTGCACGCGCACGGACGGGCCGGCCCGCGGCGCACGGGTGGGGGGTGTGGGACCCGCCCCGAACCCGTAGAGGGATGGCCTCGGGTCAGTGGCCGGCCAGGAGAAGAAAAGACTGGTGAATTCCGATCAGCCCTGCGTCGACAGTCGGTCACACCGCGTGTGGGTGTGATGATAGCGGCCCTCTTTGACCTTTCAAGATTGACCAGTCGGTAATCTCCCTCGCCGGGCGAGGGCCCAACTCCCGCCCCGGAAGCGTCCCTTCCACGCCCCGGTCAGTCCTCCAGGTGGTCGATCTGGCGCAGTTTGTTGGTGGCGTCCAGTGCCGCGACCTTGTAGGACTCGGCCAGCGTCGGGTAGTTGAAGACGGCGTCGACCAGGTAGTCGACCGTACCGCCGCAGCCCATCACGGACTGCCCGATGTGGATCAGCTCGGTGGCCCCCGTACCGAAGCAGTGCACGCCGAGCAGCGTGCGGTCCTCGGGGGAGACCAGCAGCTTGAGCATGCCGTGGGAGTCGCCGATGATCTGCCCCCGGGCCAGTTCCCGGTAGCGGGCGATGCCGACCTCGAAGGGCACGCAGTCCTCGGTGAGCTGGTCCTCGGTGCGGCCCACGAAGCTGATCTCCGGAATGGTGTAGATGCCGATCGGCTGCAGGTTGTGCATACGGCCGACGGGCTCCCCGAAGGCGTCGTACGCGGCCGCCCTGCCCTGTTCCATCGAGGTCGCGGCGAGCGCCGGGAAGCCGATGACGTCGCCGACGGCATAGATGTGCGGGACCTCGGTGCGGTAGTGCTCGTCCACCCGGATCCGGCCGCGCGGGTCCGCGGCCAGGCCCGCCTTGGCCAGGTCGAGTTCATCGGTGAGGCCCTGGCGTCCCGCGGAGTACATCACCGCGTCGGCCGGGATCTTCTTGCCGCTCTCCAGGACGGTCAGGGTGCCACGTGCGTGCCGCTCCACGGCGGCGACGGTCTCCCCGAAGCGGAAGGTGACGGCGAGGTCCCGCAGGTGGTACTTGAGCGACTCGATGACCTCGACGTCGCACAGGTCCAGCATTCCCGGGCGCTTCTCCACCACGGTCACCTTGCTGCCCAGCGCGGCGAACATGGAGGCGTACTCCATGCCGATCACCCCCGCGCCGACGATGACCATGGACCGCGGCACCCGCTCCAGCGTGAGCACATTGTCCGAGTCCATGATCGTGCGCCCGTCGAACTCGACGCTGTCCGGCCGGGCGGGCCGGGTGCCGGTGGCGATCACGATGTGCTCCGCGCTCAACAGCCTTTCGTGGCCGGTGACTTCGCGCAGCCCGATGGTGTGCGGGTCGACGAAGCGGCCCGTACCGGCGTAGAGGGAGACATGGTTGCGGGACAACTGGCTGCGGATGACGTCCACCTCCCGGCCGACCACGTGCTGGGTGCGCGCGGTCAGATCGGCGACGGTGATGTCCTCCTTCAGCCGGTAGCTCTGCCCGTACAGATCGCGCTGGGTGAGACCGGTGAGATACAGCACCGCCTCGCGCAGGGTCTTGGAGGGGATGGTGCCGGTGTGGATGGAGACCCCACCGACCATGTCGGGGCGGTCGACGACGGCGACCCGGCGGCCGAGCTTGGCCGCGGCGATGGCGGCCTTCTGGCCGCCCGGGCCGGATCCGATGACGAGCATGTCGAAGTCGAAGTCGGGCACCCTCCGGAGTGTGTCAGCCCTCGGGCTCTCTTCGAAAGGGTGAACGGGAAACCAACGTCCAGAACGGAACCCGCGTCCGGCTCGCGGGAGTTGCCGGCCGCCCCTCGCCGTCCTCGCCGTACCGCACCCGCCGGAGGGACAATACGGCCATGGGCCGTCGACTCGACGATGTGAGCGCACCCGCCCGGCTGGCCGGACCCGAGGAGGGCATCGGCCCGGACGAACTCGCGCTCGCCACCCGCAACCACGGACTCCCGCTGGAGGCCCTGCGCCACGACATCACCCCGCCCGGCCTGCACTACGTCCTCACCCACTACGACATCCCGTACGTCCCCGACACCACCCGCTGGCGCCTGACGGTGGACGGCCTGGTCCGCCGCCCGCTCCGGCTCACCCCGGCCGACCTGCGGGCGTTCCCCGCGGTCACCACCCGGGTGACCCTGGAGTGCGCCGGAAACGGCCGTGCCCTGCTGGCGCCCCGCCCGGTGAGCCAGCCCTGGCTGGTCGAGGCCGTCGGCACGGCCGAGTGGACCGGCGTACCGCTGCGGCTGCTGCTCGCCGAGGCGGGCGTGGACCCGGCGGCCGTCGACGTGGTCTTCACCGGAGCCGACCACGGAGTGGAGCGCGGGACCGAACAGGACTACCAGCGCGCCCTGCCGGTGGGCGTGGCCATGGGCGACGACCCCGAGGTGCTGGTGGCCTACGGCATGAACGGCGCCCCGCTGCCCCCGCAGCACGGCCACCCGATCCGGCTGGTGGTGCCCGGCTGGTACGGCATGGCGCAGGTGAAGTGGCTGCGCGACATCACGGTGAGTGCGCGAGCGTTCACGGGATTCCAGCAGGCCGTGGCCTACCGGCTCCGGCAGCGCCCCGGGGACGAGGGCGAGCCGGTCACCCGTATCGCGCCGCGCGCCCTGCTGGTCCCGCCGGGCTTCCCGGACTTCATGTCCCGGACCCGGGTGGTCCGGCCGGGACCGGTACCGCTGGAGGGCCGGGCCTGGTCCGGGCAGGCGCCGGTGACGGCGGTCGAGGTCAGCACCGACGGGGGAGCCAACTGGCACCCGGCCCGCCTCGACCCGGCGGACGGGCACCGCTGGGCCTGGCGCCGCTGGCACTGGACATGGACCGCCACCTCGGGACCCCATGTCCTCGCCGCCCGCGCGACCGACGCCGACGGCCACACCCAGCCCGCGGACCAGCACTGGAACCGCGGCGGCTTCGCCAACAACGCGATCCAACGCGTCCGGGTCGTCTGCGTGCCCGCGGACGACGCCGGTGAGGGCGACGGCTGCCGGTGAGGGCGACGGCCGGTGCCCCGCATCCGCCCCCAGGACAGCGCCGAGCGCCCGGTCCGCGTCTTCGGTGGAGTCGCGGGCCGGGCGCGTGCAGCGTCTCCGGTCGGTCGTGCCGAGCCGGTTTCCCCCCGTCTGTGAGTTGACCCCGGACGGCCCTCAGGGGAGCAGCTTCTCGATGGCTATCGGGCCCTCGGTCTCCAGCTTGCGCCGTGCCCATTCGAGATTGGCCGGTGTGATGTCCCGGCCGGTGGCGAGTACCAGATCCTCGGGCGCCACGCCCGTGCCGGGGCAGGTGTGGAGCAGGGCGTCCGGGGTCGCCCGGTCGTCGGCGGACCGGGACTCTTCGGGTTGTGACGTCGACATGATGCCTCCTCCTCCGGACCGGCCGCCCGCACCGCTGCCGGTGCCGCGAAACCGGCCCACTCTCACGATTCACCGCCGGAGCCCGCCCTGCATCCGGAAGAGCCCACGGCCCCCTTCCCTCCTAAGCTGGAGACAGTCCGCACGCCCGTATCCGGGAGGCTGCCGCGATGACCGAGACGCCGTACCAGGACGCACGCGGGAGTCCCCGCTATCTGCCGATCGCCGAGCACGGACTGATCGGCGACCTGCGCAGCGTGGCCCTGGTGGGCAGCAACGGCACGATCGACTGGTACTGCAGCCCGTCGTTCGACTCCCCGAGCGTCTTCGCGTCGATCCTGGACGCGGACCGCGGCGGCTGCTTCGAGCTCGCCGCCTCCGTGCCGGCCCGTACCAAGCAGTTCTACTTCCCCGACACCAATGTGCTGATCACCCGGTTCTTCACCGACGAGGGGGTCGGCGAGGTCCAGGACTTCATGCCCGTCACCGGAGAGTCCGCGGAGGCCGACCGGCACCGGCTGATCCGCCGCGTCCTGTGCGTCCGCGGCACCGTACCCTTCCGGGTCCGGGTGGCCCCGCGCTTCGACTACGGCGCCGCCCCGCACACGCTGAAGCTGCTCGGCGACACGGCCGTCTTCGAGTCCCCGCAGATGGCCCTCGCGCTCACCTCCACGGTGACCCTGGAGAGCGACGGCGTGGACGCGCGCGCCGACTTCAAGCTCGCCGAGGGCGAGTCCGCGGTGTTCGCCCTCGACCGGGTCGGCGACGCCATAGCGCCCCGCGGCTGCGCCCGCACCGAGGCCGAGCACGAATTCGAGGCCACGGTCCGCTACTGGCGGCGCTGGCTGCACCAGTCCCGCTACCGCGGGCGCTGGCGGGAGATGGTGCACCGCTCCGCCCTCACCCTGAAACTGCTCACCTACGCGCCGACCGGCGCCATCGTGGCCGCGCCGACCACCAGCCTCCCCGAACAGCTCGGCGGCGAGCGCAACTGGGACTACCGCTATGTGTGGATCCGGGACGCCGCGTTCTGCGTCTACGCGCTGCTGCGGCTGGGCTTCAGCGGCGAGGCCCGGGCGTTCATGAACTTCCTGACCGGCCTCATCGGCCCGGGCGACGGCTCGCCCTCGGGCCCGCTGCAGATCATGTACGGCATCGACGGCCGCACCGACCTGCCCGAACGCGAACTCGATCACCTGGAGGGCCACCTGGGATCAGCTCCGGTCCGGGTCGGCAACGCCGCCGCCGACCAGCTCCAGCTCGACATCTACGGCGCCCTCATCGACTCGATCTACCTCTACGACAAATGGGCCGAGCCGATCTCCAGCGACCAGTGGGACAACGTCTCCCGGCTGGTCGACTGGGTCTGCGACCACTGGGACCAGCCCGACGAGGGCGTGTGGGAGACCCGCGGCGGCCGCAAGAACTTCCTGTACTCGCGCCTGATGTGCTGGGTGGCGATCGAGCGCGCCATCCGGCTCGCCAACCGGCGTGGCCTGCCGGCCGACCACCGCCGCTGGCGGACGAGCCGTGACGCCATCTACCGCAGGATCATGGACCTCGGCTGGTCGCCGGTGCGCCGCGCCTTCGTCCAGCACGAGGGCGACGAGGTCCTCGACGCGTCGCTCCTGATGATGCCGCTGGCGAAGTTCATCGCACCCACCGACCCCAAGTGGCTGTCCACCCTGGACGCCCTCACCGACGACCTGGTCTCCGACTCCCTCGTCTACCGCTACGACCCCCAGGCCAGCCCCGACGGGCTGCGCGGCGACGAGGGCACCTTCTCGATCTGCTCCTTCTGGTACGTCGAGGCGCTGGTGCGCGCCGGGCGGCTGGACGAGGCGCGGCTGGCCTTCGAGAAGATGCTCACCTACGCCAACCATCTCGGCCTGTACGCCGAGGAGATCGGCCGCACCGGCGAGCAGCAGGGCAACTTCCCCCAGGCGTTCACCCACCTGGCACTGATCAGCGCCGCGTTCAACCTGGACCGCGCCCTTGGCTGACCTCCCCGAGGTGAGGGGGGTCGTTCGGCACCGCGGGGGGAGTCCAACGGACCCCCACACCTATCCCGCCCGGCCCATGTCGCCGGCGGTCGCCCGGCCTAGGCTCGCGGGGCGCGTGCCGTACACCGCCGCGCCGCACACTGTCCGTCGTAACCAGCGAGGCCCCCGGGTGAACCGTCGTCGTGATCTGCCCCTTGTCTACTCCTGCTCGGGTTGTTCGAGCGCGGCCCAGATGACCAACTGGATCGCCGTGCAGCTCGACCGGCGCGGCATCGCCGAGATGTCGTGCATCGCCGGGGTCGGCGGGGACGTGCCGAGTCTGGTACGCAAGGCCCGCAGCGGCCGCCCCGTCATCGCCGTGGACGGCTGTGTGCTCCAGTGCGCCCGCAACTGCCTCGCCCGGCACGAGGTGCAGCCGGTGGTGCACCATCTCCTCAGCGACGACGGGGTGCGCAAGCGGCTGGGTGAGGACTTCGACCCGGAACAGGCCGAGCAGGTGCTCGACGGGCTGATCGCCCGCATCGCCCAGGAGACGGGCTCGGCGGCGCGCTCCTGACGGGAGTTCAGGCCCCCTCGGCGCGCCGTAGGGTGGCCACGCACAGGTGCGGGGTGACGAAAGGCTCCAGGCTCTCCGCGGTCAGCGGGGCCCGCAGCGTCTCCACCGTGCCCTGCATCAGGCCGAGATGGATCGCGCAGACGATGTCGGGGCGCCGCTGGGCCACCTCACGGAACGGGCAGTGGTGCAGAAGCAGTCGCCGGTCGGTGGTTCTGGCCTCCGGCTCCGTGCCCGCCTCGGGTTCCCGCTCCTGCTCCTGCTCCCGCTCCTGCGCGTGCTTCTGCTCCTGCTCCTGCTCCTGCTCCGCTTCCGTGACGAAGCCCATGTCCTCCAGGGTCGCCACCAGCCGGCGCTCCCCTTCCTCCGCGCCGATCCGCTCGGTGGGCGCGGGAGGGGCGGTCAGGTACGAGCCCCAGGAACGGCCGGCCCGGGTCGCCGCGGCCACCGGGTCCTCCACCGAGGAGGACACGACACCGAGCAGAATGTCCGACAGCAACTGGAAACTGCGCGACCCGTCCGACGCGTCCGAGGCGACGGCCGAGTAGACGATCTTCGGTCGCCCCGGCTCACTGCGGGGCGCGCTGTCACGGACCGCCAGGCCGTCGGCGACCAGCGCGTCCAGATGGAAACGGGCGGTGTTGAGGTGGACCCCGACCCGTTCGGCGGTCTCGGCCACACCCAGCGGGCGGCCGTCCTCCGCACGGAGCAGTTGCAGGACGGCAGCGCGCCTTCCCCTTTGCACCGGAGCGCCGGTGCCCGCGTCGGTGAGCTGTCGTCGTGGAGCCATGGAGAAATGATACGACCGCGAGGGTTAGAAACAGGAAGTCTTGTTTCTAACCCTCGCGGCAGGACGGCGACGCGTCGGTCACTCCGGTGGCGAGACCTTGGCGTGCCGCAGCCTGCGGCCCAGCAGGGCGAGCAGCACGCCGTGCGGGAGGGCCACCGCCACGAGGAGCGCGAGCTCCGCCGGGGCGTGGTGACGGAGCGCCTCCCCGCCCGCCAGGACGAGCGCGACCACGGACACGAACAGCGACACGGCCCGGTGGAAGCGGTGCACCTCCGAGTGCGGCCAGGCGTCACGGCTGACCGGTTCGGGGCTCTGCCCGGCCGCCCGGTGGTAGCCGGTGAAGATGCGCGACTCCCAGGCGCCGGTGCTCTGCCGTCCGTAGAGGTCGAGGCCGATCACGACCAGCAGGAGCACCCCCAGGTATCCGGCGGTGAGCAGGGCCTCCCCGCTCACGGCGCCACCGCCGCCGCGGCGGGCGGTTCGGGGGAGCGCCCGCCGTCCTCGTCCGGGTCGTCGTCCGGGTCGTCGTCCAACACGTCGCCCTCGGCCCCGGCCGGGGCGGGTCCCACTGCGGTGAACAGCAGGCTCAGCTCGGCGTCCGCCGGCTGCCTGGTCCTCCCGGCGCGATGACGCACGCCCAGCCAGGTCAGCCACAGCAGCGGCAGCACGCCGCCGACCAGGAACACCACGTCTCCGGGCAGGCGCAGCCACTCCAGGAAGACATTGGTGTCCCCCTGCAGATAGCCGAGGCTGCGCGCGTCCGCGTAGCCGCTCTCGACGACCTTGTACAGCTGAAGGGCGCCACCGGGCAGCAGCGTGGCGAACGACATCCACGCCAGCCCGAGATTGAGCGACCAGAACGCCATCCGGGGCCAGCGGTCCGACCACCGGTTCTCGGGGATGAGGTAGCGCAGCGCGAACACCGCGAAGCCGACCGCCAGCATGCCGTACACGCCCATCATCGCGGCGTGCGCGTGGTTCGCCGTCAGACCCGTGCCCATCTCGTAGTACGACACGATGGGCAGGTTGACCAGGAAGCCGAACACACCGGCGCCCAGGAAGTTCCAGAAGCCGACCGCGGCCAGGAACATCACGGCCCAGCGGTGCGGGAACGGTGTGCTCGACGGGCTGTGCCGGCGGGCGCCGATCTGCAGGAAGCTCCACGCCTCGACGGTGAGGAAGAGCAGCGGTACCACTTCGAGGGCGGAGAACGTCGCGCCCAGTGCCAGGTGCTCGGCGGGCTCACCCGAGAAGTACAGGTGGTGCATGGTGCCGATCACGCCGCCCGCACCGTACAGCACGATGTCGAGGAAGATCACGGACAGTGCCACCCGCTCACGGACGACACCCAGCAGCACGAACAGGTAGGCGACGGTCGCGGTGGTGAAGAGCTCCATGAAGTCCTCGACCCACAGGTGCACCACGATGAAGCGCCAGAAGTCGGCCGCGGTGAACTGCGATTCGGGGCTGGCCAGCAGGCCGACGGCGTAGAACGCGGGCAGCGCGAGCGCGGCCAGGAAGAACAGCCACGGCATGTTGGCGACGCTCTCCCGGCGCAGCCTGCGGCGCAGTCCGCGGAAGAGGATCACGACCCAGATCACCATGCCGCCGGTCAGCAGGACCTGCCACACCCGGCCGAGGTCCAGATACTCCCAGCCCTGGTTGCCCAGCGCGCTCCACAGGTTGCCGAGCCAGCCGCGCTGTCCGGCCAGTTCGCCCAGCAGGCTGCCGACGACCACGACGACCAGCGCGCCGAGCAGGATCCTGCTGAGCAGGGCCTGCTTGCGGGGCTCCCAGCCGCGGGCGATCAGCGGGGTGATGAAGATGCCGATGGCCAGGAACGAGGTGACCACCCAGAAGATCGCCAGCTGGGTGTGCCAGGTGCGGACCAGGTTGTACGGCAGCCAGCGGTCGAGCGGGATGCCGAAGAAACTGCCGAGGTCGGCCCGGTAGTGCTGGGCGGCCGCGCCCAGCAGCGCCTGGGCCAGGAACAGCCCGGCCATCGCGAAGAAGAACCAGGCCGTGGTGCGCTGCGCCGGGGTGAGCCGGACGCTGTCGGGCGCGTGGAAGCGCAGTTCCCGGTGGTCGCGCCGGTGCCAGCCCAGGAAGTTCCAGCGTCCGAAGGCGGCGAACAGCGCGCCGGTGCCCACGAGCAGGAAGATCAGCGACAGCACGCTCCAGGTCAGGGTGTGACCGGTCGGCTTGTTGTGGACCAGGGGCTCCGACGGCCAGTTGTTGGTGTACGAGTAGTCCTTGCCGGGACGGTCGGCCGCGGAGGTCCACGCCGTCCAGCCGAAGTAGGCGGTGACGTCGTGGATCTCGCCCGGATCGGTGATCGCGTCCGGCCTGAGGCCCTGCTTGCCGTCGGGCCGGCCGAGCAGGTCGGCGTAGTGCTTCGTCAGCTCGGTGAAGGCGGCGGCCTGGGCGTCGCTCCACACCAGGGTCCCGGTCGCCTTGTCGTAGCGGTTGGTCCGGTACTCCGCGGCGGTCCGCGCGTCGGCGTTCGCGACGCCGGCATCGCTGTACCGCTTGTGCACCATGGTGGCGCTGCGGTGCAGGTAGTCGGCCGTGAAGTCCGGTCCCAGATAGGCGCCGTGGCCGTAGATCGAGCCGTACTGCATCAGGCCGGCGCGCAGGAACACCTTCTGGCCGTCGCGGACATCGTCACCGGTGAAGACGACCTGGCCGGAGGCGGTGACGGTCCGTTCCGGTATCGGGGGCTGGGCCTGGTAGGTCCGCATCGCCAGCAGCCCGAGGACCAAGAACCCGCCGAGCGTGACGAGGGCCGCCGCCTGGACCCAGCCCCGGGCGATCATCCGTGGCCGCTTGTCTTCACCGGGGCTGCCGCCCGCTGGTGATCTTCCCATCTCCTGTGCCCTCCTCGGGATCCGGCACCCGTCGACGCGGGTGTCGCGCACTGCAGGGAGAGTAATACCAATCAGGATTGATATTTAACAGGGGGCCTCGTCTAAACTGCCCGACAGGTGGCCACCGCACACCGGCGGACGACCGGCGTGACGGCAGAGAGGAGAGCCTCTGAAGGGACGCAGGAAGACCGGGAGGTTTCCCTCGCCACGGGATGCCTCGGTGCGGACAGACGGCGGAGCACCCCCGGCGCGATACGGGGGTGCTCCCCGTGTCCGTGCTCCCCGCGTCCGCGCTCCGCCGGAGTTGTCACCAAATCGTCACAGCCCTCCGCGGCGCCACAACTCCCTCCGGGACCCCCGTGTCGAACCCGGTGTCGGCAAGACCGGCCGACCTGACGATCCATCAACATCCCCTGGGGGAAACGAAGATGAGCAGCACCGCACGCCCGGCCCGCCGCTTTGGAGTCTCCGCCGCCGTCACCGCGGCCTCCTTCCTGCTGCTGGCCGGCGCCGGCATCCTGGCCGCGCCGTCCGCGTTCGCGGGCGTCCCGGGCGGCACCTCCGCCGCCGACCGCAACAGCGACTTCAACGGCGACGGCTACACCGACGTCCTCACCGGCGTTCCGGAAGGCACCGTGGACGGCAAGGAGGGCGCCGGGTACGTCACCGTGCAGTACGGCGCCCCCAACGGCATCGGCACCAACACGACCGTGCCCAAGGGCCGTACGGCGGTCATCAGCCAGTCCACCAAGGGGGTGCCCGGCACCTCCGAGGCCTGGGACGACTTCGGGCAGGCCGTCGCCACCGGCGACCTGGACGGCGACGGCTACGACGACGCGATCATCGGCGCGCCCGGCGAGGACGAGGGCAGCGTCGCGGACGCCGGCCGGGTGACCGTCCTGTACGGCTCCAAGGCCGGCCTGGGCGCCGTGCGCACCGCCTCCGTCACCGCCGCGAAGCCGGCCGCGGGCGCCCGCTTCGGCCTCGGGGCCGCCGCCGCCCGCTTCACCGGGGACACCGACGCCGACCAGCTCGTCGTGGCCGACCAGAAGGTGGGCCTGCACGTGTTCACGTACCACGCGGGCGTCCTGCGACTCGTCGGCGCGCCGCACTCCACCGGCCACCGGCTCCAGCCCGGGTATCTGACCACCGGTGACTACGACCACAACGGCTTCGCCGACCTGGTCGTCTCCGGCTACAGCCCCGACGACGACTACACCAAGGGCTGGTCCGCGTACTACGCGGGCGGCAGCGACGGCCTGACCTACCGGCGGGACCTGCCCGGCGGCCTGGGCACCGCCTCCGGCGACATCGACAAGGACGGATTCGACGACCTGGTCGTCGGCCAGCTCAGCAGCGCCGACGACGAGGCGGAGGGCGACGCGGGCGGCAAGATCGGCGTGTACTACGGCGGCGAGAACGGCCCCGCCGGCGTGGACGGTCCTGGCACCGGCCCGCAGTGGTGGTCGCAGAACTCCCCGGGTGTCCCGGGCTCGTCCGAGGCCGGGGACGCCTGGGGCGCCGACCTGTCCGTCGCCGACGTGAACGGCGATGGCTTCGCGGACGTGGCCGTCGGCGCGCCGGGCGAGGACGTGGGCACCGTCGCCGACGCCGGCGCGGTCTGGCTGCTGCGCGGCTCCCGCGAGGGCCTGACCGCGGCACATGCCCAGTCCTTCGATCAGAACACCCCGCACATCCCCGGCACCGCGGAGATGGACGACGCCTGGGGCGCCCAGGTACGGCTGGCGGACACCGACGCGGACGGCCGCGCCGAACTCCTCGCGGCGGCCCCCGGCGAGAACGCGGGCGACGGCGCGCTGTGGCTCCTGCCCGCGAGCAACAGCGGCCTGCTGGCCCCCGGTTCATGGTCGTACGCCGCCGGATCCCTCGGCGGAAACGCCCACGCGGCCCGCTTCGGCGCGGTGATCGACGAGTAGCAAGGGCACGGCGATCTGTGCGCCCGCGCTTGCAGGGTGGCAGGTGCGGGCGCTGTCGTTGGCTTCGCGAAGAGGTCACAGACAAGACGGCGTCAACGGGCAGCAACCACACCCATTTTCCGCCCGGAACGGGCGTCGCCGCAGGGGATCCGATGGGCTCAGGTGAAGCGGGAGCTGGGGACCGGGCCCGTGGACGACAGGCGGGCGCGGTCACCGTGCAGCCAGGTGGCGCGTGTTGCCGTGACGAAGGCCGTGAACGCCTCGTCCGAGTCCCGCGGGGCCTCGCCGTCGGCCTCGTCCGGGGTCGGGTCCGCGCCGGTGATCTCGGCGGCGAGTTCCGGCTCCGGGCGGTCGTCGGCCGGTGCCTGCTCGACGCCGCCGTCGGCCCCCTGGCGCAGCTGCTCGCCCCACGGTGCCACCACCGACTGGTGGAGCAGCGTCACGCTGTCGGCGGTGACGACCGGGGTGTCGGTCCAGGAGCTCGCGTGCTCGTGCAGCACCTGCCCCGGGGTCCGCTCGAAGAGCTGCCCGAGGATCTCGGGGCCCTCGTCCACCCCGGCGACGTCGTTGAGGTCGTACGCCACGACGACGGTGTCCTCACGCCCGGCCGCGAACGGCTCCGCCGGCAGCCCCAGCACCTCGGCCGCGGCCAGGCCGAGGATCCGCGAGCCCCGGTCGGGCAGCAGCGACACGGACCGCGGGCGCACCTCGGCGGCGTCGAGCAGCGTCCGCAGCCGCAGCAGGCCGCGCAGGCACTGGCCGGGGGTGTCCTGCAGCCAGGCGTAACGCCCCGTCATCCCCGCGTCGAAGCCGTACGGGGAGAGCGTGCCGAGCACGGTTCCGCCGATCACGTACTGCCAGCCGCGCAGATCGGTGAGGTCCAGCGCGGTCGCGGCTCCGACGGCGGCGGCGCGTTCCAGCATGCGGCTCTGCCGGGCCTGCGTGGGCAGCCACATGGGGTCCTCCGGGTCCCGCAGCAGCGCGTGCTGGCGCCCGGCCAGGGCGAGGTCGCCCGACATGATCGCGTTGAACACCAGGAGGTAGCGGTCCGGCCAGTCGGCGAAGTCGGCCTCGTGCCGGGCCAGTTCCTCGGCCGCCTCGCGATGCCGCCCCTCGCGTTCGTACGCCGACACCAGCTCCCGCACGACACCGAGGCGGCCCGGGTTGCCGCGCAGGACCTCGCGCAGGGCGGGGATCGCCAGATAGGACAGCCCGCGTTCGACGCACGCGTACCCGAAGTCGAAGAGGGCCTGGGCATGTTCGGGCCGGGCCACCAGCGCCGCCGCGGCCTGCTGAAGATCGTCGAAGCCCGCACCGCCCGCGGCTCGGCCGACCACGAGCGCCACCTCACCGAGGGGCTGCTCCTCCCCGCCGGCCCGCAACTGCCGCAGCGCCCCGGGTATGTCGCCGGAGTCCAGGCACTCCCAGGCCTTGAGCAGTTCGGGGGTCTTGGGGCGGCGATTCCTGCGCGAGAACATGACGGAGATCATCTCCGATGCCAGGACCGGCCCTCAACACAATTCCGCGCCCGTCGCGACGGCCTCAGGGCAGGGCCTGCTCGGCCCAGATGACCTTGCCTCCGGGGATGTACCGGGTGCCCCAGCGCTCGGCGAGCTGCGCGACCAGGAAGAGGCCGCGTCCGCCCTCGTCCGTGGTCGTCGCGTAGCGCAGATGCGGTGAGGTCGTACTGCAGTCGGAGACCTCGCAGATGAGGGTGCGGTCGAACAGCAGCCGTACCCGGATGGGCGCACGGCCGTAGCGGATCGCGTTGGTCACCAGCTCGCTGAGGATCAGCTCCGTGGTGAACGTGAGCTCCTCCAGCTCCCACCGCGCCAACTGCCGTGTCACCGAGGCCCGTATCTCGGAGACGGCCGCCGGATCGGACGGCACCTGCCACTGCGCGACCCGGTCCAGCCCGAGCACGCGGGTGCGGGCGACGATCAGGGCGATGTCGTCGCCGGGCCGATCCGGCAGCAGGTCGAGTACGGCCCGGCAGGTGTCCTCGGGCCCGTCGCCGGACTGCTCCAGGGCGGAGCGCAGCAGTTCCAGCCCCTCGTCGATGTCCCGATCCCGGTCCTCGACGAGTCCGTCGGTGTACAGGACCAGGCGGCTGCCCTCCGCCAGCTCCAGCTCGGCCGTCTCGAACGGCAGGCCCCCCAGACCCAGCGGAGGCCCCGCGGGCACCTCGGGGAACTCCACGCTGCCGTCGGGCCGGATCACGGCGGGCGGCGGATGGCCGGCCCGGGCGACGGTGCAGTTCCGGGCGACCGGATCGTAGATCGCGTACAGACAGGTCGCGCCGGTGACCGCCGCGGCGCCGTCCGCGGGTGTCTCGTCCTGGTCGATGCGGCCCACCAACTCGTCCAGGAGACTCAGCAGTTCATCGGGCGGCAGATCGAGGGCGGTGAAGTTGTGCACCGCCGTGCGCAGCCGTCCCATGGTGGCCGCTGCATGCAGCCCGTGCCCCACGACGTCCCCGACCACGAGGGCCACCCGGGTGCCGGACAGCGGCAGTACGTCGAACCAGTCGCCGCCCACCCCCGCCTGCGCGGGCAGATAGCGGTAGGCGATCTCCAGGGCGCTCTGCTCGGGCAGGCTGCGCGGCAGCAGACTGCGCTGCAGTGTCACCGCCATGCCGTGCTCGCGGGTGTAGCGGCGGGCGTTGTCGATGGACACCGCGGCGCGGGCGGCGAGCTCCTCGGCGAGGGCCAGCTCGTCCGTGTCGAACGGGTCGGGCTTCTCCGAGCGCCAGAAGCCGGCCACGCCCAGGACCAGGCTGCCCGCGCGCAGCGGCACGGTGATCAGCGAGTGGATGCCGTACTCCAGCACCCGCTCGGTGCGTTCGGGGTCCTGTGCGAGCCAGCCCGGCGCCTCGCGCAGCCGTGGCTCGACCACGGACCGGCCGGAGGCCAGGCTGTGGGCCTGCGGCGAGGACTCCACGAACCGGATGCGCTCGCCGACCTGGTAGAGCGGGGCGTCCTTGCGGATACTGCTGGAGGCCGCCCGGCGCAGCGCGGTCCCGGGCTGCGGCTCCTCCCCGCGCAGCACCGTCTCGTACAGGTCGACGGTGGCGAAGTCCGCGAACCGGGGCACGGCCAGCTCCGTCAGCTCCCCGGCGGTACGCGTCACGTCCAGGCTGGTGCCGATGCCGACACCGGCGTCGTACAGCATGTTGAGGCGTTCGCGTGCCACCTCCGCGCGGCCGGACAGGGCGCGCAGTTCCGTGGAGTCGCGCAGCGTGGTGACGCTGCCGGGCGGGCCGCCGCGCGCGTCCGTGGGCCGCTGGTTGATGGCCAGCAGCCGGTCCTTGACGAGGTGCACCTCGTCGGTGGCCTCGCGTCCCGAGGCCAGCAGCTCCGCCGTGTCGGCGTCCAGGCCCAGCTCCCGCACATCGCGCCGCTCGGCGTCCTCGGGCAGCTCCAGCAGCCGGGTCGCCTCGTCGTTGGCGAGCAGCAGACGGCCCTCGCCGCTGACGATGAGCACGCCCTCCCGCACGGCGTGCAGCACCGCGTCGTGGTGCTCGTACATCCGGGTCATCTCGTGCGGGCCCAGGCCGTGCGTCTGCCGCAGCAGCCGTCTGCTCACCAGTGCGGTGCCCGCCGTGGCCAGGGCCATCGCCGCCGCGGCCGCGCCGAGCAGGAGCGGCATTTCCTGGTCCGCGGTGCCGCCCACGTGCTCGGTCGTGATGCCGGACGCGACCAGGCCCACCACGGTGCCGTCGGCCGCCTTGACCGGGACCACGACCTGGACCAGCCGTCCGATGGTCCCGTTGATCTCCTCCTCGACGGTTCCGCCGGCCAGCGCGGGCCCGATGGTCCCCACGAACTTCATGCCGATGCGGTCCGGCTTGGGATGGGTGTAGCGGATCCCCTCGGTGTTCATCACCACGATGAAGTCCACCCCGGACGCCTTGCGGGCGGCCTCGGCCTTCGGCTGGAGGATCGCCGTCGGGTCGGGACTGTGCAACGCCGCGACCGTGCCCGGCGCGTTGGCGAAGGTCTCCGCGACGGCGAGGGAGCGGTTGAGGGCTTCCTGGGTGATGTCGTGCCGTACTTGCAGGACCTGTGCCACCACGGCCGCCACGACCAGCAGCAGCACGATCACCACTTGCAGTACGAACACCTGCCCGGCGAGGCTTCTGCCACTCACCGCCGACCACAGTCTCCCGACCCAGGTGCGGCGCGGCCCGGTCTCCTCCTGCTGACGCGCGTCGAGCGCTGGATGCGGATCCCCGGGGCGACGGGGCGGCCGAGCATCGGGCCGGCCGGGCAGTCGGACCATGTGCCATGTCTACACTGCCCGGCCCCGGTAGGCGAGGGGCGTTGCACGAGGTGACCGCACTGATCCGACGGATTTCGTGGCGGGTCAGCGGCGTTGCCGGGGCGCGGTGCGCCGGGTGGCGAGCAGCAGTGCCACGTCGTCGGGCCGGTCGGTGGCCTGCCGGGCCGTGGCGGTGAGCCGGTCGGCGACCCCCGCCAGCGAGCGGCCGCCGCGCTGCCCGGCGGACGTTCCGGCCTTCTCCAGAACCGTGCGCAGCGCGGCGATGCCCTCGTCGATGTCGGTGTCGGGCTTCTCGACGAGCCCGTCGGTGTACAGCGCGAGGATGGCGTCGGGCTCCAGGCGCAGCCGCGCCACCGGGTAGTGCGCGTGCGGGTCCACGCCGAGCACCACGCCGCCGGGTATCTGCAGCACATGGGTCCGGCCGTCGGGGGCGCGCAGCAGCGGAGGGAGATGTCCGGCGCGGGCGACCCGGGCCAGACCGGTGACCGGGTCGAGCCGGAGGTAGCAGCAGCTCGCGAACTGGCCGGGATCGAGGTCGATGAGCAGGTGGTTCGTGCCGCTCATGACCTCGTCGGGCGGATGGTCGCCGAGCGCGAAGGCCCGTACGGCGCTGCGCAGCTGGCCCATGGTGGCGGCCGCCTGGACGCCGTGTCCCTGGACGTCGCCGATGACCAGCGCAAGCCCGTCCCCGGCCTCGACGACGTCGTACCAGTCGCCGCCCACGTCCATGCCCTGGGTGCCGGGCAGATAGCGTCCGGCGGTCTCCACCAGCGGGTGCGCGGACAGCCGCCTGGGCAGCAGGGCCTGCTGGAGGCCGCGGGCGAGGGCGGCCTCGGTGTCGTAGCGCTGTGCCTTCTCCATCGCGTGCGCGATCAGGCCGGCGAGCGCGGTCAGGAGCGTACGTTCCTCCGCGCTGAAGCTGCGGGAGCGGTCGAAGCCGAGGATGCACGAGCCCACCGGCCGCCCGGAGGCGATCAGCGGGAGGAAGGCGCGGGCGCCCTCGACCGCGTCCAGGGGTATGCCGGGGTAGGCGGCGGCCAGCTGCTGCATGGATTCGAAGAAGATCGGGCGGCCGTGGGTGAGCGTCTCCACGCCCGGCAGATGCGCGTCGAGGCCGACGCCTTCGAAGGGCGCGAGGAAGCCCTGGGGGAAGCCGGTCTCCCAGGCCAGGAAGAGATGGCGCTCCTGGAGCAGATAGATGGCGAGGCGGCGGCCGTCGAACGCGGGGAGCAGTTCCTGGGTGACGACCGCCGACACCTGGCGGGCGGTGACCGCGTCGGTCAGCGCGATGGCCAGGGCGATCGGCCGGTACAGCGGGGCCATCGAGGGGCCCGCGGCCACGGTGGGGTCGGTGCCGGGCACCTCGGCCGTCGCGGGGTCGACGGGCGTCAGGCCGACCGGGGTGTCCACGCGGTCCGCGGCCACGACGGTGCAGGTGAGGATGTCGGCGCCCGGATGGAGGGACAGCGCGAGCCAGTCGGGCTCGTCGTCGGCCGGGCGCCGGACGTGGAAGTACACCGGGTCCGGGGAGAGCAGGGCGCTCCGCAGGTGGTCCTCGTACGGGGGCTGGTTCAGCCAGGGCAGGGCCTCCCACAGGGGGCGGCCCAGCAGCTCGGCGCGGTCGGGGCCCAGCAGACGTTCCGCGGCCGGGTTGGCGTACACGATCAGGCCCATCCGGTCCAGGCAGAACACACCCTGCGGGAGCAGATCGGCCGCACCCTCGGCGGACGCCGCCGGACCCGGGTCGAGGACGATCCCGCTCACCACGCACGGGTCGGCCGGGCTCGGCGCGGGCCACAGTTCCAGCAGCCGCGGACTGCCGTCCTCGGCCCGCACCTGGAGCGGTGCGGGCGGGGGTTTTCCGGCGGCCGTGTCGCTCAGCGCGGCCAGCAGTTGATGGGCGTCGGCGGGCGCGACGGCGTCCGCCAGCGCCTGCGCGGTGCCGGCGAAGTCGCCCGGCCGCACCCCGAGCAGGTCGTGCAGCCGGTCGTCCACGGTCACCGCCGAACCGGCCGGATCCCAGGTGAACCGGCCGATGCGTCCCACCGTGGGAAGCGCGGCGGGCGGCCGCACGCACAGCGGCTCGTCGTCCCACAGAACCGACGGCTCGTGCCCCTCGGCGAGGCCGCGCATCCCGGCGCCCAGATCCTCGGCCAGCTGGCCGAGGATCTCCTGGCCGGGTATCTCGTCGACCGAGTCCTGGGCCGACGGGCGCAGCACCGTGAGCACGCCGTACGGAGTCGACGATCCCGGCACGGGCACGTAGACCGAGCCGAACTGGAACGGCAGACCGGCCGCGAACTGCGGATAGCGGCGCACCATCTCCGTGGCGTTCGGCAGGGTGATCTGCACGCCCAGCCGGTAGGCGTCGGCGACGGGGAACGGAGCGTTCACATGCAGCCGCCACCAGGGGCGGAACAGCTGGCCGGGGAGCCCCGCGAGCACCGCGAGGCGCAGCATGCCGGGGGTGCCCGAGCGCAGGTACACCCCTGCGACGCGGCCGTCGGCCGCGTCGAGTGCCCGGGTGGAGGCGTCGACCAGCAGCGCGGCCAGGGTTCCGCGCGTCCGGCCTGCGTCCTCCCCGCTCCCAGCCATCGGTCCTACCTCGTCCGTGCGCCGCCCGAGTGGGTGACACAGCAAGAATGCGTCACGACGCCCGCGGACCGCACCTGGGCGGACCGGACACGACAGCCGCACCGGCTAGCCGTCGGGGCCGTGTGACCGCCCTGTATGCCGCTCGGGATCCGGCCCCTAGGCTGGCGAACGGGTCGGCCCAGCCATCGAGAGGAGGCCGCGTCCCGTGGCGGAGACCGCTGACTTTCCCAGGCGCACGGACCCGGCACGCACACGTCTCACTCTGCGCACGGCGGACCTCGACGAGGCCCGCGCCGCGATCGGCGCCATGTTCTACGACACCGTCATGGACCTGCTGGAGCCGGGGGAGAGCCTCGACGCGGACTTCGAGATGGCCCGCCTCGGCCCGCTGACCCTCGGTGAGCTGCGCTGCGGCGCGGACGTCCGGATGCGCTTCGACGACCTCGGCGCGTATCACGTCGACGTCCCCCTGACGGGGCACCTGGCCTGGCGGCAGGCCGCGCAGGACGTGACGGTGGCCGGCCCCGCACGGGCCGGGGTGTTCCAGCCGGAGGGGCGGACGACGCTGGAGCGATGGGACCGCCACTGCCGGCTGCTCGCCGTGAAGATAGAGCCCCGCGCGCTCGTACGGCACCTGGAGGCGCTCACCGGCGACGCCGTCGGCCCCTCGCTGCGGCTGGCACCGACCATGGACCTCACCACCGGGCCGGGCCGCACCTGGGCGCGGCTGCTACGGCTCGTGGTCGACGAGACCATGGACGACCGCGGGCTCCTGCGGCAGCCGCTGCTCGCCGCCCGGATGCGGGACTCGCTGCTCACCGGACTGCTGCTGGCCACCGACCACCCCTATCGGGAGGCCCTGGACCGGCCCGTCCCGAGCGGCTTCGCCCGGCCGGTCAAGCGCGTCGTGGACGCCATCCACGCCCGGCCGGAGCACCCGTACACCACCACGGAACTCGCGGACCTCGCCGGGGTGAGCGCGCGCTGGCTGCAGGAGGTGTTCCGCCGTCAGGTCGGCAGCTCGCCCATGACGTATCTGCGGGACGTGCGCATGGACCGGGTCCGCGTCGAACTCGCTGCCGCCGACCCCGACGCGACGACCGTGGGCGCGGTGGCCTACCGCTGGGGCTTCGGCCATCTGGGCCGGTTCGCCGAGAAGTACCGCGCCCGGTTCGGCGAACTCCCCTCGGAGACACTGCGCTCGCGCTGACGGCACCGGACAGGTCAGTGCGGCGACTCGCTCTTCACCGGGCGCAGCACCAGGCGGTCGTCCTCCCGGGCGGCCGACATGGCGAACGGGAAGGTGTCCACCTCCAGGCACAGCTCCACGTCCTCGGCGTGGACACCGCCCCAGCCGCGACGCACCCCGTCGGCGAGGCGCGCCGCGGCGTCCGAGCGCCTGGCCCGGTCGACGAACGGCGCGGCGTCGGTAGGGCCGGACACAGCCCGTGCCGCGATGTACTGCGCGCACGCCAGGTCCTCCTCCGCCTGTCCGCCGTCCCCCGTGACCACGTAGGTGACCGCGTCCGGCCGCGCGTGTCGCAGCACCCGCGCCGTCGCCTCCGCCACCACGAAGCTCGCACAGAGCAGGAGCCGGGCGTCGGCCACCGCCAGGGCGCCCACGGTCCCGGCGGTGGTCTTCTGCACCACCGTGCGGCCCGCGACGTCGAGCGACCGCAGCCGGGCAGGTGAGTTGGCGAGGTCGAACCCCGGCACCGGCGGGCCGTCCTGGAAGGCGAGCCAGCCCGGGTTGCGGGCCTTCAGCTCCAGGGCCTCGTCGAGCGTGCCGGTGAAGACGATCTTCTCCGCCCCGCGCCGGAAGGCCCAGGCGGCCACGGTGAATGCGCGCATCACATCAACGACCACGGCGACTTCGGGCGTCGCGGAGAGACCGGACACACCGGTGAAGGTCGGTTGCATCACCCCATGGTGAGGCAGCCGGGAGCGCGGCGGGTGCGCGGGTTCAGGACTCGGCCCCGTCCGTCGGCAGCGTGCGGGCGGCGCGCAGGGAGCGCAGGGCCAGCAGCAGGACGCCGATGTCGTCCAGATACACCGGGTCGGGCAGCAGGTCGGTCGGCAGGACGAGATAGAGGACGGCACCCCAGAAGACCCAGCGCGGCCCCGTCGGCAGTCCGGCCCGCCGCAGCGTCCGCCGGGCACCGACCAGCCGCACCAGCAGGCGTACGGCCACGACGAGCAGGGCCGCCGCGACCACGGCGGCGACCACGAGCACGGTCGTGGTGGTGTCCATGGGGCCTCCTGACCTCTACGACGCCTCGTCGGCCTCGCCGGTGTCGTCGCCGTCCCGCGAGGGATCGGCGGCGATGGGCGCCGGGCGCGGCCCCTTGGCGGTGCCCTTCCACCGTTCAAAGGTACGTGTCAGCTGCCGGAACGGGGAGGCCGCCGGGGCGCCGGGCTGACCGGCGGGCGGGGCGGGCGTGTCCTTGTAGGCCGCCAGGGCCTCGTGGGCCCGCTCGGCGGCGTCCCGGTAGAGGTCCCGGGACCTGGTCATCGCCTCCAGCGCCTCGGCGTACATGGCCACGAGCCTGCGTTCGCGGGCCAGCTCCTCCTCCGGCGTCAGCAGCGTCCACCGCTCGCGCAGCCCGGTAAGCGCCTCCTCGACGCCCCGCGGCATCGGCTTCGCCAGTGCCTGGAAGCGCCGCAGCACGTCCAGCAGTTCGATGGGTTCGGAGCCGTCCAGGAACACGCTGCGCACCGAGTACTCCGGGCCGTCGTAGCCGGCCGGTGCCGGATCCGGGGGCACGATCACGGCTCCGCCGCGCGGCACCCAGACGCCGAGGTCGCGCAGCGCCCAGTTGACGGCGCGCAACTGCTGCGGCGCGGCACGGTGCTCCACCACGCGGTGCCGCAGCCCCGGCGGCAGCAGCCGCGCCAGCGGCTGCCGGCCGCGCTCGTCCGGGGTCATGGCCTCGTGCACGACGACGTTGACGGACCAGGACTCGCGCGCGGCGTTCCTGATGATGCGCCGCATGGCCTTGTCGTCGGACGGGAGCGGACCGACACCGCCCAGGCGCAGGCCGGTCACGGCAGGGTGGTGGTCCCACGAGGCCTCGTCCTCGTCGGGCCAGAACATGGTGGCGGGGGAGGGCCACCACTCGCTCCAGGGCTGCTCCGCCTCGGCCAGGAGCTGCCACACCCGCCCCTCTTCCTGCTGCTGCGGGGGCGCGAGCGTCAGGCGGGCCCGCACCGTCACCTCGTCGGCGACCCGCCAGCGTGCCTCGAAGACTCGCTCCGGGTCGTCCTCGCCGGTCTTGGGTTCCGTGAAGTCGTCGAGGACCTCGTCGTCCTTGAGTCGGCGCAGGTGCTGCCGCAGGACGTCCTCGGCTTCGGGGCCGATGTGGCGGCCGCGGGCGGGCCACACCGTGTCGGGGGTCGTGGGGCTGTCGGTGGCGGAGTTCGACATGGGCCAATCTGCGTCGGGGGCGGGGTGGGCCTTCCAGTATCACTCTCGGCGATCGTGGCACGTCGGCGGGGGGTCGTCCGCGGCGGGTCGTCCGCGGCGGGTCCGGAGCACCGAGGCGCCGCAGCCCCGGGGCCCGGCCCGGCACACACGGGAAGTGTGCGCCGCACTCGGGGTGCGTATGCCGCACTTCACGTGATCGTCGTTCACTCATGCCGGTGACCTGTCCGGACCACGACAATGGGTCCGGTGAACGGGGCCCGCCCGCCCATCCGCTTAGGGGAGGGCCCTGTTCGCTTGCCGTGCCACGTGCGACCGTCCACGCCCCTCAGTGCGGGAAGGCCCGGGGCGGCCGCTGCCGCGGCAGTTCGTCGCGGAACTCCGCGATGACCGTGCTGATCTGCCGCATCAGGGCCGTCTTGGCCAGGCGGTCGAGATAGAGGTTGCGCCGGGCGAGTCCGGGCAGGTCCACGCAGAAGTACAGGGCCATCAGCGGGTTGACGAACAACTCGCTGTTCCTGGTCCGCTCGGTGAAACGCACATCGCCGAAGTCGCCGCGCACCGCGGCGGCGACGGACCCCTGGACGATGCTGGGACGGCTCGCGGTGGCCTGCTGGGCGTGGGCCACCGCGTCGAGGTAGAGGGCGCCCTCACGGCTCTCCCTCGGGAGCGAGAACGCGCCCAGGTAGGCGCCCTCGCGGTCCAGGGCGGCCAGGTTCTCCAGGACCAGTGAGTGGTTGACGCCGTGATACGCGTCCACGCCGAAGCCCAGGCAGGCCACCAGCCGGTGCGGGACCTCGTCGAGCCCGTCCACGGCGGCCAGGCTGGCCATGTCCTCCTCCGGAGTGCCCAGCCCGTGCTCGTCGCCCCGCATCAGGATGTCCGTCCCGCCGTCCACCAGCACGACGGCGTCGACACCGCCCAGATGCGCGAGGAGCGCGCGGTAGGCGGCCCGCAGCGGGCCGACACCCGTGCGGGCGAACGCGTACACGGTGGACGGCAGTTCCTGCGCCGCGAGCCACTGGGCGAGCGCCCGCTCCGGGAAGTAGTCGCCGCGCAGCGGTGTGTCCGGGCGGACCGCCGCGACGTCCTGGTCCACCCACACATCCAGGTCCAGGCCGTACAGGTCGGCGAAGGACAGGTTCGCCAGATGCACCTCCTTGCCCTCCGCGCGCAGGGCGAGGGCCAGCGGAAGTCCGGCGTAGACGTCGAAGCCGCCGCCCGCTCCGACGACGAGCACCCGCCGCGCGTCGCGCAGGCGGGTGAAGAAGGCGGGTTCACGAAGGGAGAACACCGCAGGACGCTAACAGACCTCCGGAACAGGGACGTTGGAGTTTTCCACCGGCCCGGTTCGGCAGGCGCGAGCGGGCTCGGCGGCCAGCTGCCGCCGGCCCCCGCCGCACTTCCGGTCCGGGAGTTACGCCCCGCTCTCCCGGAGCATGTCCTCACGCTCGACGATCTTCACGCGCTCGCGGCCCTGCGGCTCGCCCAGCGCCTTCTCGGCGGCGTCGAGGCGGTACCAGCCCTCCCAGGTGGTGAAGCGGACGTCCCGCTCGGCGAGGAAGGCGTCCACGGCCTCGGGCTCGGGCGAGGCGGGCGTGTGCAGACGGCCGTTGGCGAAGTCGTCCAGCAGGTTGGACACCGTCTCGTTGGCGTCGCCCTTGGTGTGGCCGATCAGACCGACCGGGCCGCGCCGGATCCAGCCGGTGACGTAGGTGGACTGCAGGTGCGCGCCGCCGTCCTCGACGACACGGCCCCCCTTGTCCGGGACGGTGCCGGAGTCGAGGTCCCAGGGCAGCTTGGGCAGCTTCTCGGACAGATAGCCGACGGCGCGGTAGACGGCCGTGACGTCCCAGTCCTTGAACTCGCCGGTGCCCTTGACGTTGCCGGTGCCGTCGAGCGCGGTGCGCTCGGTGCGCAGGCCGACGACCTTGCCGTCCTCGCCGAGGATCTCGGCGGGCGACTCGAAGAGGTGCAGGAACAGCTTGTGCGGCCGGTCGCCGACGTCGCGGATGGCCCAGTTCTCCAGGGTCTTGGCGACCATGTCGGCCTGCTTGTTGCCGCGCCTCGTCTCGATCGAACCCGCGTCGTAGTCGATGTCCTCGGGATCGACGATGACCTCGATGGTGGGGGAGTGGTTCAGCTCCCGCAGCTCCATCGGGCTGAACTTCGCCTGCGCCGGGCCGCGCCGGCCGAAGACATGGATCTCCAGCGCCTTGTTGGCCTTGAGGCCGTCGTAGACGTTCGCCGGGATCTCCGTCGGCAGCAGCTCGTCGGCCGTCTTGGCCAGGATGCGGGCCACGTCCAGGGCGACGTTGCCGACGCCGAGGACCGCGACCTTCTCCGCCTCCAGCGGCCAGGTGCGCGGCACGTCCGGGTGGCCGTCGTACCAGGAGACGAAGTCCGCGGCGCCGTAGGAGCCGTCGAGGTCGATGCCGGGTATGGACAGGTCGCGGTCGGCCGTCGCGCCGGTCGAGAAGATCACGGCGTCGTAGAAGGCGCGCAGATCGTCGAGGTTGAGGTCCGTCGGGTAGTCGACGTTGCCGAACAGACGGATCTGCGGCTTGTCGAGCACCTGGTGCAGGGCCGTGACGATGCCCTTGATGCGGGGGTGGTCGGGAGCGACGCCGTAGCGGATCAGGCCGAAGGGGGCGGGCATCCGCTCGAAGAGGTCGATGGACACGCCGGGCTCGGCGGCCACCTCGGACTTGAGCAGGGCGTCGGCGGCGTAGATCCCGGCGGGGCCGGCTCCGACGATGGCTACCCGCAGGGGGCGCGGCATGATCAGGTTCCCTTCGAGCGAAATCAGGCGACTCGTACGGGGAGCCTAAGCTGAGGCAGCCCTAAGTCAGTACGCGGGTCCGGTCTATGACCCCATAAGTCGATCTTATGCCCCTTGGGGAGACGCGCAGGTCGCGGGGCCCGCGCGGACGGGTGGACACCGGTCATGGGCATGCCCGAGGCTGGGCCCGGGACCGGGATCATCCCGCTCCACGACGAACCGCCGGCCGGAACCGAGGAGTGACAGCGTGGGTGGACGCGGGGAGACGACCGTCGCGGTGACCGGCGGCAGCGGCTTCGTCGGCAGCCATCTCGTACGGCGTCTGCTGGAGCAGGGATACCGGGTGCGCACCACCGTGCGCAACATCGCGAACCCGGCGAAGGTACGGCCGCTGTGGGACCTGCAGGAGGCCTTCCCCGACCGACTCGCCCTCTTCCAGGCCGACTTGCTGACCGAGGGCTCCTTCGACGAGGTGTTTGGCGGCTGCTCCGTCGTCTTCCACGTAGCCTCGCCGTTCTTCATGCCGGAGAAGATCGAGGACGGCCAACGGGACATGGTGGACCCCGCCCTGCTCGGCACCCGCAACGTCCTGGGCAGCGTGGAGCGGACGCCGACCGTGGAGACACTGGTCTTCACCTCGACGGTCGGGGCGATGTTCGGCGACTACGCGGACGTCCTCGACATGGACGAACAGGTGCTCTCGGAGCGCTACTTCAACACCACCAGCACGGTGGCCGACAACCCCTACCACTACGCCAAGACCGTCGCCGAACGCGCCGCCTGGGAGGCCGAGGCCGCCCAGGACCGCTGGCGGATGGTCTCGATCAACCCGGGCCTGATCCTTGGCCCTTCACTCACCCCGGCCTCGGAGTCCGGCAGCCTGTTCCTGCTCGACGAGCTGTTCAAGGGCTACTTCTGCTACGGCGCCCCGGACTTCAGCTTCACGACGGCGGACGTACGCGACGTGGCCGACGCGCACCTGGCGGCGGCGGAGAACCCCGAGGCCAAGGGGCGTTACATCGTCGCGGCCGAGACCATGACGTCCTTCCACGAGATGTCCCGCATCATCCGCACCCGCCATCCCCGCGACCTCCGTCTGCCGCGCACCGAGCTCCCGCACTGGCCGGTGCGCGTCCTGGGCCCCGCCTTCGGCCTGACCCAGGACTACATCCGCAAACACCTCGGCATCCGGTTCCGGGTCGACAACGGCAGGAGCGTGCGCGAACTGGGCATCACCTACCGCCCGATCGAGGAGACCCTCCTGGACCACTACGAGAGCTGGCGCGCCCGACGCAGGTGAGGCACCGGCACGATCGCGCCCCGGGCCTCACGCGCCCCGGGCCTCACGCGGGCCGGATCACCTGGTGGATCGCCGACTCCCCGGCGCCGTAGATCGACTCCTCGCGGATGGACGAACCCGGGCCCGGCGCGTGGATCATCATTCCGTTGCCGGTGCAGAAACCGACATGGCTCGCGTTGTCGAAGAAGACGACGAGGTCGCCGATCTGGATGTCGGCCACCGCGACCGGCGTCCCCGCGTGGGCCTGTTCCGCCGCCGCACGCGGCAGCGCGACCCCGGCGGCCTTCCACGCGGCCTGGGTGAGGCTGGAGCAGTCGTACGAGTCCGGCCCCGTCGCACCCCAGACACACGGCCTGCCGATCTGCGCGCGGGCGAAGGCGAGCGCCTTCATGGCCCTGCCGCCGTACGCCGACTCCGGCACGCCGCCCGCGCCGACGGGTGCGGCGAAGGAACCGGTGTCCGTGAGGGCGTTGGTGGCGAAGGAACCGGTGGCGAAGGAACCGGTGGCGAAGGAGCCGGTTGCGTAGGGGTCGGTCGCGTAGGGGTCGGCCGTGACGGCGGGTACGGCCGTCTGGGTGGGCAGGGTGCCGGTCGCGAAGGAGCCCGTGCCGGTGAGGGGGTCCGTGGCGAACGGGGTCATGGCCGCGTCGGTGACGGCCGGTTGGACGGGCAGGGTGCCGGTGGTGAAGGAGTCCGTCGCGTCGAGGGTCGGCTGCGGGAACCAGGATTCCTGTGCGGGCGGCACGGACTCGACCGCGGCGATCGGGGCGCTGCTCCGGGCGGCGTACCGGCTCAGGAGGTCGCGCGCCGCGGTGAGCTTGCGCTGGTTCTGCCCCTTGGAGTCGGCCGGCGAGGGCCGACGCGGCCCGGGGGCGGGCGCGGGCAGCAGCGCGCCGGGGGCCGCCTCCAGCTCCAGCCGCCGCTCGGGTGCGGCCGGCAGTGCCGCGACCGGCCGGGCGGTCAGCTCGGCGATGGGACGGCCGGGCAACTCCGGCTCGGACCGGCCGGGCAGCTCCGCGATGGGCCGGTCGCTCAACCCGGCGGCCAGTTCGGGCGGCAGAGGCCGCACGGCCTTCTCCAGCTCACCACCGGGGAAGCCACCCCGTGCCGGCGCGGCGCCACGGTTCCCGGACGAGCGCTGCTGGGGCATCCGGTCGGCAGGCAGTACGGCGGGCACGGTCGGACCCAGCTTGGAGCGCGCCGCGTCGAACCACTGACGGGTCACCTGGTCGAGTTCGGGATCGTTGCCCCCGCCCGGCCGCTTGCGGAGCGGAACTCCGCGGCCACGGTTCCCCGCGGACATCGCGCGGGTCGCGTTGTAGTTCCCCGTGGCGTTCTCGGCCCGGTCGTAGAGGTTGTCGATCCGCCGCCGAACCTCGTCGCGGCTCTCCGTCGCCATGGGAGACGTACTCCTTCCGTGCTCCGCCCACCGAATCAGCTGTCGGGTTCGGGCGGTCGAGCCGTGCGGCCTGGTCGTCAACCTAGCCAACTTGTGTGCCTCGTGTGAAGGTTGACGTGTGAAATGTCCGATACGTATTTGTGACATTCGCTTGGAGGTTCGGTGCCGAGGGGCCTCGGTGACACAGGGCCGTACGACGATCAACACCGTGTCGTCGCCGGTGTCCCCGTTCTCTGTGAGGTTGCGATGAATCTCTGGGGCCGTTGAACACGGTCGCCTTCGGGTCCGTATGAGGCGGGGGATTTCCATGCCGAGCCGGCCTCGACGAGACCAGAGGTACTTCCGTGGGACGCAATACGCGCAGACGCCCGACAGGCGCACGACGCGCGACCTTCGCAGCGGTCGCACTGATGCTGGGCGGAGGGGGGTTGATCGCGGCGAACGTCTACGCCTCCGCCACCGAGAGCGGCTCGGACCAGTCGAGCCAGACCGGCCAGGTGCTGGCCGCCGGCGCGACGATCGACTGTCCCGACGTGGGCAGCCGGCTGACGGATGTGCCGGACGGGGCGAAGGAGAGCGTCGACAAGGAACTCGCCCTCCTCGACCAGCAGGTTGCCGCGGCCTACCAGCAACTGCAGCAGTGGGGACAGGCCCAGCAGCAGAACTCCGGGTCCGCCGACGACGCGATCATGAACCCGCTGAAGGAGAAGCGCAGCGAGGCCATCGGGCGCATCTCGGACGCCATCGACCAGGTCGGTGACCGTCCGCAGGGTCTGGACGACATGGCGGCGTGCACGCTGCAGCCTTCCGGCAACCAGAGCCAGACCGGCGGCGACACGGGGCAGGGCGCCCCCAGCCAGAGCCCGGCCGGCGGCGGCCAGGGGCAGAACGGGGGCGGCCAGGGCAACGGCGGCCAGGCCGGCAACGGCCCCGTGGTCGCGGACTACGCGGACATCACCTCCGTCCAGCCCAACGCGCAGACCCCGGCCCCGCAGTCCGACGCCTCCCGCGGCACCTTCAGCAGCAGCTGCGGCGTCAACGCGAACGGCCTGTTCAACTCCGACAACGTGATCGTCGCCCCCGGAGTCGCCAACGGCGCCCACCACTTCCACGACTACATCGGAAACCAGGCCAACAACGCCTTCGCCAGCGACGACGACCTGGCGAACGGCGACACGAGCTGTGTGGACAAGGGCGACAGGTCCACGTACTACTGGCCCGTGCTGCGCCTGCAGAACGGCAAGCAGGAGCGGGACGCCGGCGCCCCCGGCGGCGGAACCGAAGGCAACGCCGGTCAGATCGTCACGCCCAAGCAGGTCACGCTGACCTTCGTGGGCAACCCCCGCAGCAAGGTCACGGAGATGCCGCGCCTGCTGCGCATCATCACCGGCGACGCCAAGGCGTTCGTCAACGGCCCCGCCAACGCCAACGCGTCGTGGAGCTGCACCGGGTTCGAGGACCGGCAGCTCAAGGACAAGTACCCGCTGTGCCCGTCCGGCAGCGACGTCGTGCGCACGTTCAAGTTCCAGAGCTGCTGGGACGGCCGCAACATCGACAGCGCCAACCACCGCACCCATGTGGCGTTCGCCGACGCCGAGGGCAACTGCCCGAACGGGTTCGAGGCCATTCCGCAGCTGGTGCAGCGCATCGTCTACGACGTCGCCGCCCCGAGCCTCCAGGACGGCGGCCGGACGGTGCCGCTGTTCGCCGTGGACTCCTTCCCCGAGCAGCTGCACAAGCCGGTCACGGACCACGGCGACTTCATCAACGTCTTCGACGAGAACCTGATGAAGGAGATGGTCGACTGCATCAACTCCGGCCGCACGTGCGGTGCCGGTGCCGGTGCCGACCCCGGTCAGGACCCGAGCGGGAACCCCAGCGAGCCGCCGGCCTCCAGCCCGGCCCCGCCCGGCAACAGTGCGGAGCCGTCTCCCGGCGACACCGCGACCGAGCAGCCCTCTCAGGCCCCGGCCGATCCGCCGTCCGCCGACCCGCCGTCCGCCGAGCCGACGGAGGCCGGTACGGCGACCGCTCCCGCCAGTGAGCTGCCGCGGGTGTACAGCTCCTCGTCACCCGCGCACGGCACCTCGGGCAAGGGCCACTCCGGCAAGGGCGGTTCGCAGAACTCCGGCTCGGGCAAGGGCGGTTCCGACAAGACCGACTCGGGCACGAGCGGTTCGGACAAGGGCAGCGGAGGTCGGGCGACCCAGCCCGCCGAGATCGGTGAGCCCGCCCAGACTCCGGCCGCCGCGGCGAACAACCCGTCGGCAGCCGCCGTCCAGACCCAGCCGCAGGCCCAGGGCGGACTCGCGGAGACGGGCGCCAACCTGTGGCCCGCCGGGATCGGCGCGCTGCTGGTGATCGCGGGCTTCGTGGTGCTGCGCCGGATGGGACGCCGTTCCGTGTGACGTCCGCCGCGGACGGTCGGCCGTCGCGGTCCGGGTGCACGAAGGGGCACCCGGACCGCGCGGACCCCCTTGACCGCTCAGGCCACGCGCAGCGTGCGCTTGGCGAGTTCGAACGCCGGGAGCATCGCCTCGTGCTCCTCCGTGTCCAGCCCGCCGAGGTGCAGCACGACCGGCCCGTCCGGGGTGCTGACGGCGAGGGCGCGTTCCTTCTTCACCTCGTCCAGGAGCTTGCTGGTGTAGAGGTACTCCACCTCGACGCCGGAGAGGTCGCCCGCCTTGAACGTGCGGTACTTCTCCTTGCTCGTGTTGTCCTCGGCCGCCACGAAGGCCCGCAGTACGGTGCGTGCGTCGGCGTCGGCCGAGGAGCCGGTCCACACGCGCAGGAAGCCGATGTTCCCCGCGGGCTTGGCGTCGATCTCGCACGCGGCCGTCACGGGACCCTGGTGGAGGAGGGCGTCGGCGACATCCTCCGCGAGCTCGTTGTCGGAGCCGCCCGAACTGCCCGAAGCCGCACCGGAGTCGACGGCCTTGGCCTTCCAGCCCTTGGCGATGGCGAAGGTGATCGGCAGCTCACAGGCCGAGCCGGCGGCGCCGATGGTGCCACCGCTCTTGGCCGCACCCGCCGCACCCGACGCGTCCGTCGTCCCTTCGGCCCGAGCCGTCGCCTTCGGGTCCTCCTCCGGCGACTCGCCGCAACCCGTCAGCACACCCGCCAGCAACAGCACAGGGGCCAGTCCGCCCCGCACGGCCCCCATCGTGATCCGCAACATCGTCTCCCACCCCATCGATCCAGGTAGGACACTGTATCCAAGGGTACCGACAGCTCCGTACCGCCGTTTGCGAGCGGAAGGGCCGCCACGGCAGGGTTCGGGGTGTGGCTACCTTGCTGATCGTTCATCACACGCCGTCGCCCAACTGCCAGGCGATGCTGGAGGCCGTCGTGTCCGGTGCGACGACGCCCGAGATCGAGGGTGTACGGGTCGTGCGGCGGGCGGCGCTGTCGGCGACCGCCTCCGACGTGCTCGCCGCCGACGGCTATCTGCTCGGCACGCCGGCGAACCTTGGCTATATGTCGGGCGCCCTCAAGCATTTCTTCGACCAGGTCTACTACCCCTGCCTGGACGAGACCCGGGGCCGGCCCTTCGGCTACTACGTGCACGGCGGCAACGACGTCACCGGAGCCGTACGGGGGATCGAGTCGATCACCACGGGCCTCGGCTGGCGGCGCACGGCGGACGCGGTGACCGTGACCGGTGAGCCCGCCAAGTCCGACATCGAGGCGTGCTGGGAACTGGGCGCGACCATCGCGGCGGGACTGATGTCCGAGGGCTGACGAGCCGGACCCGGACAGCCGCCGCGGCCCGCGTCGTGATCGGTGCGGCAGGACCGTTCCCGCATCCGGGTGGTAGCGCGTTCGCCTCTCGGCCGAACGGAGTGGCCGAAGCGGGCGGAAGCGCACGGGCCATCGATAATCACCGCTCATGCAGCTGGTGAATCCACGGCGTTCCCTGCGGCGGCCGGCGGTGGCCGTCACGGGTCTGGGGCTGGTCACTCCGGCCGGTGTCGGCAGGGACGAGGCCTGGGCGGGGCTCTGCGCCGGGATCTCCACCGCCACGGCCGACCCGGGCCTCGACGGGCTGCCCGTCGCCTTCTCCTGCCGGGTTCCCGACGTCGACGTACGCACCCTGCTGGGGCACCGGCTCAGCCGCCGCCTCGACCGCTTCACCACTTTTGCGCTGCTCGCCGCCCGGGAGGCCGTGGCCGACGCCGGGCTCTGCCCGGGGGGCTGGGACGGAGCGCGCGTGGGCGTGGTGATGGGCGTCGGCACCGGGTCCATGCAGAGCTGGCAGGCCGAGTTCGACCGGCTCGCGGACCTGGAGCCGGAACGGATCTCACCCCTCGCCCTGCCCCGCAGCGTGCCCAACATGGCCGCGGCCGAGATCGCGCTCGACCTCGGTGCGACCGGCCCCAACATGGCGGTCAGCACCGCGTGCGCCTCGGGCACCAGCGCCATCGGCCTGGCCCGCGACTGGCTGCTGTCCGGTCACTGCGACCTCGTACTCGCCGGGGGCAGTGAGTCGGCCCGGCTGCGGATGACCGCCGCCTGCTTCGCCCAGATGCGGGCCCTGTCCCGCCGGGCGGGCGAGCCGCGGGCGGCATCGCGCCCGTTCGACCGGGACCGCGACGGATTCGTGCTCGGCGAAGGGGCCGCGGTCCTCGTCCTGGAGCGCACCGAGGACGCCCGCGCCCGGGGCGTACGCCCGCAGGCCCTGCTGTCCGGCTTCGGCGCGTCCTGCGACGCCCACCACTTCACCTCCCCGCACCCCGAGGGCGACGGCGCGGCACGCGCCATCAGCGGCGCCCTGACCGACGCCGGACTGGCCCCCGAGGACATCGATCACATCAATGCCCACGGCACTTCCACGCCTCAGGGAGACACGGCCGAACACAACGCGCTCCGCCGGGTCTTCCGCCGTCCGCCGCCCGTCACCGCCGTCAAGGGCACCATCGGCCATGCCATCGGCGGCGCCGGAGCCATCGAGGCGGCCTGTACCGTGCTGACGCTCCGGCACCAGGTCATCCCGCCCACCGCCAACCTGGACACGCTCGACCCGGCCATGGACCTGGACGTCGTGGCCAAGGCGCCTCGGTCGCACCGGATGGAGCACGCGGTGAGCAACTCCTTCGGATTCGGCGGGCAGAACGCCGTACTCGCCTTCACGGCCGCCTCGCCCCCACCGCCGCAGGCCGGCGCGCGCGTACCCGGCCCTCCGGTACCGCTCTAGGCCCAGCGCATGCCGAGGTCGGTCAGCTGCCGCACGCGTTCGGGGGCGAGCGCGGCGGCGCGGCTGCGCTGGTTGCTGATCCAGGCGCCGAGCCTGACCTGGCGGTCCTCGCCGGAGCCGACGGTGACGGTCTCCACGTGCTTGCGCGGGACGCCGAGATGGCCCTCGCGCTCGAAGAACTGCGCGGCGGCGGCGAGGTTGACCGCCCATTTGTCGGCGTGCGGCACACGTGGCTTCGGCCGCTGTGCCGCGGTGGCGGGCTCGATCCCCAGAACGTGCTCGCACAGCCACTGCTGACCGACGGTCAGCCCGTCCCAGCCGAGGCGCTGCGCAGCCACCCACCGGCCGAGGTCCTCTCCCTGCCGCACGGCCTCACCCGCGGCGGTGGGCAGCTGTCCGCCCTCCTCCAGATGGAGCCGGGTGAGATGGAAGCGGCGTTGCCACTCCACCGGCCAGGCGGGGCACCAGGCGGGGTCGATCTCGTCGAGCTGCTCGCGGCGCTCCTCGGACAGCGCACCCGTCGCCGGTGCCGCCGTCGTGTCCTTCTCCGGCCGCTCCTCGTCCTCGGCCGCCCTCCGGGCGGCGGCGCGCTGGTTCTTCAGCCAGATACCGATCCTGAACCCCTGGTGCGTGGCGTCGTGGGGGGCCAGCAGGTGCCCGTGCTCGGCCGCCCACGCGCGGGCGGCGGTGAGCCCCTCCTCCCAGGCGAGGTCGAAGTGGGACCAGACCATGCCGAGCTGTTCGAGCTGACGGGCGCGGTCGTCGTCGAGCGTGCCGCGGGCACGGAAGCGGCGGGCGTCGGCGATCCACTGTCCGAGCGGGAACCCGGCGAGCGAGACCGGCCACCCCTCGGCCGCCGCCTCCTCGCCCCCGGGCACCCGGAACGTGAACGGCACCCGCAGATCGCCGTGCACGCGCGCGTAGAGACCGGCCGCCTCGACGCCGCGCCGCCAGTGCGCGTGCTCCGGGTTGATCACCCGCAGTTCGATGAAGGCGGCCAGCCGGGCCGGATCACGCGGCGTGGAGAACTTCAGCAGGGCCCTGGCCGGGGCGCTCACGCCCGGGAGTTCCGCGTCGCCGTGCTCCTCGCCCGCCCCGCCCACGTTGCGGCCCTTGGGGGAGTGGCTGGGCACCTGCGGCTCCGCCAGGCGTTCCACGATCCGCGCGTCATGGGCGCGCAGCGCCTCCAGGAGCCGGGCAAGGCCCGCATAGGCCCGGCTGGTGAGCATGTTGTCGGGTGTCTCGCCCGGCCCGAGCAGCACCGGCACCACCAGCGACGCGGTCTTGCCCTCACCGGGCCGGATGCGCAGCGCGCGCCCCACGGCCTGCACGAGGTCGGGCATGGAGCCGCGGACGTCGGCGAAGTACACCGAGTCGCAGTGCTTGGTGTCGACGCCCTCGCCGAGCACCCGCACCGAGCTGAGGAAGGCCCTGGTGCCCCGGCCGCCGACCCGCGCGAAGTCGTCCAGGACCCGGCGCCGGTGCTGGGGCGCGTGGTCGCCGCACAGCCAGTCGGCCCACACCGTGCGCGGGTAGCGGCCGGGCTCGGCCGTGTGCAGCTGTGCCGCGACCGCCGGCAGACCGGTCGCGAAGGCCTCGGCCTCCCGCACGAGGTGGTGGAACACGAGCGTGCGCCGCAGCCCCTCCTCGCCGGCCGCCTTCACCAGGGCGGCCTGCAGAGCGGCGAGCCGGGCCCCGCGCATCTCGTCCGTGCGGCCCTCCATGCCGAGCAGCTGGGCGGCCTGCAGCTGGGTGTCGGTGACGTCCACGCACACGACCTGGTACGGCGCGCAGATCCCCCGGTCGATCGCCGCCGACAGCGTCAGCGTGTGGCAGCGGGCGCCGAAGGGACCGTCCGGGTCGTCGTCCATGGAGGCGACCAGCTCACCGGGCACCCCCTGCGCCGGCTGGTCCTCCTCCGGCTGCCACAGCCGGGGCGTCGCGGTCATGTACAGCCGCCGCAGCGACGGAATCCTCGCGTTGTCGTGCACGGCCGCCCACGGCTTGCCGATCCGCCCCGAGGTCCGGTGCGCCTCGTCGACCACGATCAGATCCCAGCCCGGCAGACCGGCGGCGTGCGCCCGCTCCAGCGTGCCCAGACCGAGGGAGGCGTACGTCGCGAAGACCGTGACCTTGTCGAAGGGGCGCACCCAGGCGACCAGTTCCCCCGCGTCCGTGGTGTTCGGGAACACCGCCTGGTCGCCACGGAGCGAGGACACCCCGATCATCGGCCCCCGGCGGCCGCCCGCACGCCACGCCGCCTCCGTCTGGGCGAGCAGGTCCAGCGACGGCACCAGCACCAGCACCCGGCCCGCGCGCAGCTCCTCGGCGCCACGGACCGCCACGAGGGTCTTCCCGGACCCGGTCGCCATGACCACCTGGGTCCTGAGGCCACGCGGGGGCAGGGACGCTCCTGTCGGCGGCTGGAGTGCGCGTACCACCGCGTCCACGGCTTCGCGCTGGTGGGGGCGTAGTCTCACGCAAGCGACCATAGTCCACCGGACACCCACACATCGGGCCCCGTCGGCGAGGCCGACGAGGCCCGTGGCGAGGACGGCGAAGGGGCTGGATCCCAGAGGTTCGAGGCGGCGGGTCCTAGGCGGAGCGCCGGTCCCCCCGAGGGTGCGTGCCGCCGTGTCGTGCCGCATGGCCGGCCGGCACGGCGGCAGCGGCAGCGGTGCGGCTGCCGGGGGTGATCTGCGCCGAGAACGCCTGGAGGGCGGCCGAGCTGTTGGGCGGCAGCACCGCCATCAGCCCGAGGTCCTGCGCCCGGGCCAGCGCCGGGGCCGCCTCGCTGCCCTCGGGCACGAAGGCCAGCCGCACATGCCCGTCGCCGGAGCCGCGCCGGTCCACCGGAGCGACGGCGCCGTGCGTGCCGTCGGGCAGGGTCACCCACAGCTGGAAGTCGTCGTACCGGACGAAGTCGGCGCCCTTGACCGGCCAGGGGTAGTGGTGCTCGCCGGGCACCTTGGGCAGGATCCCCTGGTGGTTGCCACGGCTCATAGGCACGCAGGCGTTGAAGAGGGAGTCGGTCCACGCCTCGACGCCGTCGGCGTCCTCGACCGGGGTGCGCAGCAGTTCCTCCGCCTCCTCGTAGCCCAGGTCCCGCAGTGCGGGCAGGGTCAGCGGGAAGGCGTCGAGGAGTTCGGCCGCCTCCCGCCGGAGCCGGTCGACCTTCACCGGTTCCGCGCAGAACTGCATGCTCCACTCGATGCCCACCCGGGCGCGGTACATCCGCCAGCCGCTGTTCCCCTTGACCCAGAGGCTGCCGCCGTGGTGCATCTCCCAGGGCTCCGGGGCGGGCGGCCGCGGGCCGTAGGGCAGGTCGTCGTCGCTCACCTCACGCAGGATCTGCTGTGCGGCCCGCTTCGCCGCGCGGAAGAAGGAGGACTCGAAGCGCTTGGGATGCTCGACCAGACGTATGCGCCAGGGATGGTTCTCCGATTCGACTCCGCCGGGCGGGAGCGTGACCGGTTTGCGGGCCTTCCCTCGCGTAGGGGCGACGGTCATGGCTTGCCTCCTCGTGCCGACCGCGGGCTCGCGTCCGGCCCGCGGCGCCAACTACCCCTGTGTTCATCGTGCGCCCGGAAAACGGGGACGTCGACTCGAACGGAGCAGTCCGGCGTGCACGGCTCGGCAGACCGGTTCCGCACCGGTACCGCCCGCTCATACCGCCATCCGTGTCTCGGATCCCGGCGCGGAAGGGGCTGGCCGGGGTGTGTTGGTAACCCGGCTGGGCGGCCCGGATGGTGTGCTTCGGGGGCCTGACTGACGGTGGTTCATGTCGGGGCCGGGTGATTCCAGCTGATGGAGTGTCGGCTGCCCGGGCCACGGCGGAAGGACTCCCACATGCGTTCTGCCCGCATGATCCTGGCCACGGCGGCCGCGACCGCCGCCCTCGCGATCGCCGCTCCAGTGGCCCTTGCCTCCGGAGGTGACGAAAGCCATGACGACTCCTCCTACAGCAAGGAGGACAGCAATTCGCACGGCAAGGGCGACTCCCAGAGCAAGGGGGACTCTCACGGCAAGGGCGATTCTTACAGCAAGGAGGACGAGGACGACGGCAGCGGCGACGAGCCACGCGGCGGCATGCACACGGGTGGCGGTGCGCTCGCCATGCTGAGCAGCGACGACAGGAGCTCGGACGGCGACAACAGCAAGTACGACCCCGAGACCTACAAGAACAAGGACTCCGGCAACGACAGCGACGAGGGGTCGGACAGCGACCGCGGCAAGGACTCGTGGGGCGACGACTCCGACAAGCCCAGCGGCGGCATGCACACCGGCGGCGGCGGCCTGGCCGCACCGGGCGGAGTCACCACGGGCGGGCTGGCGGTACTGGCCGTCGGTGCCACCGGCCTGTACGCGCTGCGCCGCAAGAAGGCCGCCGAGCAGGCCTCCTGACCCGCGTCCGACCGAGCCGAGGCCGCCGCCGTGTGCGCACCGCGCCGGCGGTCGGCTTCCCCTCCGCCATGACCTCTCTGCTGCCGTGACCTAGTGAGGTGGAGTCCGATGGCAGCTTCTCCGTCCGCGACCCCCGGCGAGCCGGAGCCGGGCGCACCGGACGCCCGCTCCGGCATGCGCATGGTGATGTGGGCTGTCGCGATCCTGCTCGTGGCCGCCAGTGCGATCGGCGGTCATGGCAAGTCGTCCGACACCTCGCAGGCCGGCGGGTCCTCGCCCACCGCGCACCCGGTCGGCAGACATCTGCCCCGCTCCTCGCCGACGCGCCTGCTCATCCCGAAGATTGACGTGGACGCACCCTTCACCACCCTCACCATCGGCCCGTCGGGGCAGCTCCTGCCACCGCCCGGGGACGATGTGAACCTCGTCGGCTGGTACGCCAAGGGAGTCTCGCCCGGAGAGGCGGGCACCGCCATCATCGCCGGGCACGTCGACACGACCACGTCCGCCGCCGTCTTCGCCGACCTCGGGGAGCTGGAGACCGGGGACCGCTTCTCGGTGGCACGGGCCGACGGGAAGAACGCGACCTTCGTGGTCGACAGCGCCGAGACCTTCGAGAAGGACCAGTTCCCCAGCCACCGGGTGTACGGCGACACACCCCGCGCCGAGGCACGCCTCATCACCTGCGCCGGGGACTACGACCGGGCGGTCGGGGACTACACCGAGAACCTCGTCGTCTTCGCCCACCTCGTCTGACCACCCGCCCCGCGCCTGCCCGTCCCCGAGGACGGCGGGCCGGGGCGGTCGCTTTTGTTCGGGTGGTCGAACTTTGAATGCCGCAGACGCCCCAGAAAAGCCAGCAAACGGTTGCTATCCGGACAGTTGAAAATACTCGTTGAATGTTTGAACGTGCTGTGACGGTTGTGCGTAATCAATGGCGTGACCAGGAATCCCGTAACCGTCACCGTGGCATATCACGTGATGCCGGGCCGTGAGGCCGACTTCCATGCCTGGGGGTGGGCCGTGCTGCGCGCGGGTGCCGGTCAACCGGGGTTCCTCGGGGGCGGCGTACTGGTCGACGGAGGCGCGGAGTGGCACGTGGTCTACCGCTTCCGCACCTCCAACGACGCCCGGACCCGGGAGAACTCCTTGTCGTGGGCCCAGTGGTCGGCACGGGCCGACGGGCTGGCCCGGGAGACGGGACGCCGGGTCATGGAGGGGTCCAAGACCTGGTTCGACTCCCAGACCGCCCGGAACCCGGCGCGCGAGGCACCCCGCCCGCCACCGAAATGGAAGCTGTGGTTCGTGAATATGAGCGCGGTTTTCCCGAAGGTGCTCCTATTCAATCTGATAGCGCTCCCCTATCTCGGCGGCCTCAATCCGCTGATCCGCACACTGGTGCTCTGCCTGTGCGTGACGGCGCTCGTCACCTGGATTCTGATGCCGCGACTTCAGCGTTTCTTCAAGAAATGGCTGTATCCGCCGCTGCAGGCATTGCGCGGCCGGCACAAACGCCGTACCGCCTAGGCCCGAGAACGACGCAAGGGAGGTGAGCGGGTGAAGACCCTGCTCATCGACAATTACGACTCGTACACGTACAACCTGTTCCAGCTGATCGCCGACGTGAACGGCGAGGAACCGGTGGTCGTGCTCAACGACACCCCGGCCGACGACCTCCCCGACCTGCGCGCTTTCGACAACATCGTGGTGTCGCCGGGGCCGGGACACCCCGCCGAGCCACGGGACTTCGGCATCGCCGGCCGGGTCCTCGCCGAGGCCCAGGTCCCGGTGCTCGGCGTCTGCCTGGGCCACCAGGGCATCGCGGCGGGAGAAGGAGCCCGCGTGGAGCCCGCGCCACAGCCCCGGCACGGGCACCTCACCGCGGTACGGCACGACGGTCAGGGCCTGTTCCACGGGCTGCCGCAGAACTTCACCGCCGTGCGCTACCACTCGCTGGCCGTCGCCGAGCCACTGCCCGGCACCCTCCGGGCCACGGCCTGGGCCGAGGACGGGGTCCTCATGGGCCTGCGGCACCGCAGCCGGCCCCTGTGGGGCGTGCAGTTCCACCCCGAGTCCGTTCTCACCGACCACGGCCACCGCCTGCTGATGAACTTCCGCAACCTCACGGCGGAACGCACCCGCAGGACCCGTACGAAGAACACCACGATCACCCCGACCGCCGCGGCGATCCCCCGCCCCCGCCGGTCCGTCGTCCCCACCTACCGGCTGCACCACCGCAGCATCGCCACCGCCGTCGACACCGAGGCGGCCTTCACCCGGCTCCACGCCGAGGTGCCCAGGGCCTTCTGGCTCGACAGCTCCCTCGTCGAACAGGGCCGCTCCCGCTTCTCGTTCTTAGGCGACGGCTCCGGTCCGCTCAGCGAGTTCGTGCGGTACGACGTCGACGCCGGCGTCTGCGAGGTCGAACGGCCCGGACGCCCGCCGCGCAAGGTCCGGGCGAGCGTATTCGACTATCTCAAACGGCAGTTGGCGACCCGGCGGGTCGACGGCACCGGACTGCCCTTCGACCTCACCGGCGGATACGTCGGCTACTTCGGCTACGAGACGAAGGCCGACTGCGGCTCCCCCAACCGCCACCGGGCCCGAACACCCGACGCCTGCTGGCTGTTCGCCGACCGGCTGGTCGTCGTGGACCACGAGGAGGAGGCCACCTACGCCGTCTGTCTGGCCGAGGACACCCCCCAGGCCGCGCGCGAGGCCGAGGACTGGCTCGACCAGACCCTCGCCCAGCTCACCTTCGTCGCCCCGGACCCGGCCGCCGCAACCGCACCGGCCGTCCCCTACGCCCGCGCCGCCGAACCCTGGCTGGTGCGCGACCGGGCCACCTACCTCGCGGACATCGAGGCCTGCCAACAGGAACTGAGGGCGGGCACCAGCTACGAGGTCTGCCTCACCGACGCCGCCCGGGTTCCCGCACCGTACGACCCGTACGACTTCTACCGGGTGCTGCGGCGCATCAACCCGGCACCGTACGCCGCCTTCCTGCGCTTCGGGGAGCTCGATGTGGCCGGCTCCTCGCCCGAGCGCTTCCTGCGGATCACCTCGGACGGCATCGCACAGGCCAAGCCGATCAAGGGCACCGCCGCCCGCGGCGCCACCCCGGAGGAGGACGACCGCCTGCGGGACGCGCTGGCCACCGACGAGAAGACCCGCGCCGAGAACCTGATGATCGTCGACCTGCTCCGCAACGACCTGGGCCGGGTCTGCGAGACAGGAACGGTACGGGTCTCCCGCCTCATGGCCACCGAGACGTACGCCACCGTGCACCAACTGGTCTCCACCGTCGAGGGACGGCTGCGCGAGGGCACCGCCGCCGTGGACTGCGTACGCGCCTGCTTCCCCGGCGGCTCCATGACCGGCGCGCCCAAGCTGCGCACCATGGAGATCATCGACGCGCTGGAGACCGAGGCCCGCGGCGTGTACTCCGGCGCCCTCGGCTACTTCGGCTGTGGCGGCGGCGCCGACCTCGGCATCGTCATCCGCACCGCCGTGTTCAGCGGCGGCCGGATGCACCTCGGGGCCGGCGGAGCGATCGTCCTCGACTCCGACCCGGCCGCCGAGTACGACGAGATGCTGCTCAAGGCGGCCGCGCCGATGCGCGCCCACCGGGAACACAGCTCGCTCCCGGCCCCCGAACAGGAGCGGACCCGATGACAACACCGCAACCCACCCTGAGCCCCGCCGACACCGGCGCGCCCGGCAACCTGGCCGCCCACCTGGCCGAGCTCGCCGAGCGGCGCGGGTGGATGGGCCGGCCCGCCTTCCACCAGGGCCACGGCTCCTGGACCCACGGCGAGGTGCACGACCGCGCCGCCCGCGCGGCCACCGTGCTCGCCGGACACGGCGTAGGCCCCGGCGACCGGGTGCTGCTCGCCCTGCCCGACTCCATGGCCTGGGTGATGGCCTTCCTGGCCACCGCCCGCCTCGGTGCCGTCGCCGTCCTGGTCAACCCCGAACTCACCCCGCCCGAGCTGGAGTTCATGGCCGACGACACCGAGGCCGCGCTGTGCGTGACCGGACCGGGCCTCGACGAGCGCTTCCCGCGCCGCGCCCGCCTCGGCGCCGACCAGCTCGTCGCGCTCACCCGCGGCGCCGAGCCGATGACCACCGCCCACCAGGCCCACGCCGACACCCCGCTGTACCTCCAGTACACGTCCGGAACGACCGGCCGGCCCAAGGGAGTCGTGCACTGCCACGGCGACCCGAGGACGTACCACGACCTCATCGGCAGACGGCTGCTGCGCATCACCCAGGACGACGTCACCCTGTCGGTGTCCAAGCTGTACTTCGCCTACGGCTTCGGCAACGCCTTCGTCTTCCCGCTCTTCTCCGGCTCCTCCGCCGTCCTGGTCGACCGCCGCCCGACCCCGGCCGCCGTGGACGACCTCGTCGTACGGCACCGGGTGACCCTGCTCTACTCCGTGCCCTCCGCGTACGCGGCCCTGCTGGCGGAGCGCGCGGAGGGGCACGAGGCGTGCTTCGCGTCCGTCCGGGCCGCCATTTCCGCGGGCGAGGGCCTGCCCGCCGATCTCGGCCGCCGGATCACCGAACTGCTGGGCGCGCCCGTCCTGGAGCAGATCGGCTCGACGGAGGCCGGGCACGCGTTGACCCGGCGCACCCTCTACCGGGGCCGCGAGGTGTACGCCCGCACCTTCCTGCCCCCGTCCGGGCGGCCCCCCTTCACCAGCCTGCGCCAGGTGGACGCGCTTCCTGCTCGCCGCCTGCGAGGAGGCCGGGGTGGAGCTCGAGTGGGAGGCCCGGGTCGAGGGCGTACGGGCCATGCCGACCGGCGTCGTCCTGACCGCGGAGGACGGCCGGACCTGGACCGGCACCCATGTCGTCGCCGCGGACGGAGCCCGCTCCACCGTCCGGCGTCAACTCGGCATTCCACTGGAGGGCAGCCACGGCAACGGCTTCCATGTCGTCGTCGACATCGCCGACATCCCGGGCGCCGAACTCCCGCTGGAGCGGGTCTTCCACTACGAGCACCCCGGCACCTCGGGCCGCAGCGTCATGCGCATCCCCTTCACCGGGGGCTTCCAGCTCGACCTCCAGTGCCACGACGACGACGCCCACGAGGCGTGCGGCACCGAGGAGGCGGTACGGGGGTGGCTGCCCTCGGTCGTGGGGGAGGGGTACGAGGACCGCATCCTGTGGGTGTCGACGTACCGCTTCCTGCACAAGGTAGCGGCCTCCTTCACCGATCCGCGGCGCAGGGTGCTCCTCGTCGGTGAGGCGGCCCATCTGTTCCCGCCGTTCGGGGCGCGGGGCATGAACAGCGGGATCGCGGACGCGGCGGCCGCCGCCACGGCCGCTGCCGCCGGAACCGTCGCGGCCGTGGCGGAGTTCGCCGAGGTCCGCCGGGCGGCCGCCCTGTTCAACAGCGCCGCCGCCGGTACCGCACTGGACCATCTGCGGCCCAGGCGCAGGATCGTCCGGGTGAAACAGCGCGCGGCCGCCGCACTCGCACCCGTCCTGCCGTGGTGCGGTGCCTGGCTGGAGCACGCACCCTACGGACCCCGCAACGGCGCGCCGGCCGTCGCGGGCCGGAAGTACTGAGGTGCCGAGGAAGGTGTACCGATGACACAACCGACCCTCACCGAGGGGCTCTTGGCCTGGAGCCCGGGCGGTGGCCTGACGCCCTGCCCGCCGGCCGACGGGCGGCTGCTCGTCGCCGACTCGTGGCTGCTGCGCGAGGGACGCATGCGGGGCCACGAGCGCCACCGGGAACGCTTCCTGCGCGCCTGCGCCGACTGCGAGGGCGCCGGAGGTCCGCCGCTGCGCCGGCTCGTGGAGTTCTGGCAGGACGTGACCGCGGCGCTGCCACGCGTCGGCGATTGGTTCCCCCGGGTCGAACTCGCCTCTGGATCACAGCAGTTGAGGCTTCTTCTGCGGCCCGCCCCGCCCCTTGCGCAGGACGTACGGGTGTGGGCGACCGGGCAGCCCGATCCCCGCACGCTCCCGCGCCGCAAGGGACCGGACCTGCCCGCCCTGGCCCGCCTGCGGGAGCGGGCCGTCGCACACGGCGCCGACGAGGCCGTCCTGGTCGCGCCGACCGGGCTGGTGCTGGAGGCCGCGACGGCCAGTCTGGTGTGGTGGGAGGACGACGTCCTGTGCCTGCCGCCGCCTCAGCTGCCCGTCCTGGCCGGTGTCACGATCGGGCTCGTCCAGGAACGCGCGCGGAAGTCGGGCGTGCGCGTCGCCCATCGCGAACGGACCCTCGCGGAACTGGACGGCAGGGAAGTCTGGGTGGTGAACGCGCTGCACGGAATCCGGCCCGTCACGGCCTGGCTGGGCCGGCCGATGAATGCGGGGTCCGCGGTGCGCGCCGGAATGGAGAGCGTGGCTCGATGAAATGATGGAGCCGCTTTCCCGGGCGCGCTGAAATACGCGATGAAAGCGCGCCGGACCTGATCCGTAAAAGGGCCGGCGCGATTGACCGTGCGCGGATTTCCGTTCTACTCCGGGGTGGGCTGATAGGCGCCCGGAACCATACGGGTCGCAATGGCGATCCGGTTGTACGCATTGATCACCGTGGCCGCCCAGATGAGTGCGGCGAGCTGCGGCTCGTCGAACACCTCGGCCACCTCCGCGTAGACCTCGTCCGGTACGTGGCCGTCCCGCACCAGCGTGACCGCCTCGGTCAACGCCAGTGCGGCACGCTCCCGTCGAGAGAAGAACGGGGTCTCGCGCCAGGCGTTGAGCGCGTAGATCCGCTGCTCCCTCTCACCCGCGGCGCGCGCGTCCTTGGTGTGCATGTCCAGGCAGAAAGCGCACCCGTTGATCTGTGACGCCCGAATTCTCACGAGCTCCAGCAGTTCGGGCTCCACCTTGGCTTCCTGCGCGGCGGCCACCGCGGCACCGTGCAGGGCGCCCATTGCTCCGGATACGGCGGGTGTGACTTTCTTCAGGGCGACGCGGGCGGGGGAGATGGTTGTTGTCATGGGTGCAACTCTATATGCGGAAAGGAGAAAGCGAGCGAGGGTTATGAGAACCAGAAATCCCGGAATTCTTTCGGCGGGCGCGGTGGGAGGCCGGGCGGAGTAGCTTGAGGGCATGTACGCCACGCGAGTCTCCCGGCATCTGCAGGCGCCGCCGGCCGTCGTCTACCGGGCCCTGGTCGACCCGGACGCGATCGCCGTCTGGCGCGTACCCGACGGCATGACCGCCCACGTCCACGCGTTCGACGCCCGCGAAGGCGGCGCCTTCCGTGTTTCGCTCGTCCACGACGAGCAGGGCGTCCCCGGAAAGTCCGGCGGACGCACGGACACGTACCGAGGGCACTTCGCGCGCCTGGTACCGGACCAACTGGTCGTAGAGGAAATCGAGTTCGAGTCCGACGACGACGCCCTGCGCCGCCCGATGACCCTGACCACCTCGCTGACCGGGGCCGACGGCGGGACCGATGTCGTCATGGTGCACGAGGGGATCCCCGACGAGATCCCCCAGGCGGACAACGAACTCGGCACCCGCATGGCCCTCGACAAGCTCGCCCGGCTGGTCGAGCGGACCGGACCGGCGACCGCCTGACCGCAAGCACAGGGCCGCCGCGGCGGGCTCCGTCGTGCGTGCTCAGGGTCGTGCGTGCTCAGGCTTCCCGGTGCGGGTGGTACGGCCGGGGCAGGCGCATCCCACGGTCGGCCATGATCTGCCGCACGTGGTTGGGGTAGTTGGTGATGATGCCGTCGACGCCGAAGTCCATCAGCGCCTCCACGGTGGCCGGGTCGTCGCAGGTCCAGGGCACGACCTTGAGACCCCGGGCGTGTGCCTCGGCGACCATGGCGGCGTCCGAGTAGAAGCGGAAGCCCGGGTCGCCGACCTTGCCGCTCTGCGGGAAGCCGTAGTTGGGGGAGAGGGTCGTGACACCCGGGATCGTGGCGGCCGCCTTGACGAAGTCGCCGTCGTAGTCGTCCGCGTCGATCCCGCCGAGCCACGGCGAGGCACCGGGCTGACCGACCTGCAGGAAGTCGTAGTTGGTGAGCGCCACCAGGGGCCACTTGGGGGCGAGCCGGTGCATCACCTTCAGCGCGCCCCAGTCGAAGGACTGGATGGTGACCTGGTCCTCGATGCCCGAGCGGTGGATCTCCTCGTACACGCGGCGGACGAACAGCTCGCGCGGCGCGGTCTGTTCGGGCGCGTCGGCCTCGACCTTCGTCTCGATGTTCAGGTTGACCTGTTTGGCGTGATAGCTCTTGACCAGGTTCAGGACGTCCTTCAACTCGACCATCCGGAACCCCTTGACGACCTCCTGCTCGGGGAAGCCGGGCAACTGCTGGTAGCCGCAGTCCATGGTCTTGATCTGGGCCAGCGTCAGATCCTTGATGTACTTCCCGACGTACGGGTACATCGGGTCGCCGGGCGTGACCGGCGCGGTGTCACGGCACTTCACGGCGCTGATCTGCCGGTCGTGGTTGACCACGACCTTCTGGTCCTTGGTGACGTGGGTGTCCAGCTCCAGCGTGGACACCCCGAGGCGCATCGCCTTGCCGAACCCCTCCAGGGACTCCTCGGTGGTCATGCCGATACCGCCCCGGTGGGCCTGGAGATCGAAACGGGCCTGGAGGGCCGGTACCGGCGGCACACCGGCAGGGCCGGACGTCGTCGCGTGGGCGGCCACCGGGAACGCGAACACCGGCACCAGCGCCAGGCCGGCGAGGATGTGTCTTGCGGACATGAAACCTCACTCGTGTCGGTTCGGGCGGAGAGCCGACGGTAGTCCCGCCCCGCACCCGCGGAAGGGCGTGGGCGTGATGCTCCTGTGAACGGCGCGTTGCGCGCCGCGGTCGGCCGCTCCCCGCGGAACCTGTGAGTCCGGCCGATGCGCTTACCGGGCACGGGGAGTTCGACGCAGCATGGGCGACTCACCCCCCTTCGACTCCCGCGCCGACGTACCTGTCCTCACCGGCAACCGCAAGGGCGAGAACGGCGGGGCCATGATCCTCGACGAGTACCGGGCCTACGACGAGTACCGGGCCCACGCCGCCTCGGAGTTCGGCCCGGTCGGGCTGACGGACACCATCCTCGTCGGCCGAGTCCCCGCGCCGGCAAGGGGGTACACGGCCCGCGCTAGAGGTTCACGCTCCTCATGCCGGCCTCGTTGTAGCGCTCGCCCGACACCTGCGGGAGTTCGGCGTCGATGCGGGACAGGTCTTCCTTGGTGAGTTCGACGTCCACCGCGGCGGCGTTCTGCTCCAGGTAGGTGCGTCGCTTGGTGCCCGGGATCGGGACCAGGTCGTCGCCCTGTGCCAGGACCCAGGCGATCGCCAGCTGTGCCGGGGTCACGTCCTTCTCCGCGGCGATCTCCTTCACCTTCGCGGCGAGGCGCAGGTTGGCGTCCAGGTTGTCGCCGGTGAAGCGGGGACCGGTGCGGCGGAAGTCGCCCTCTTCGAGGTCTTCGGGGGAGGAGAACCGGCCCGCGAGGAAGCCGCGGCCCAGCGGGGAGTAGGGGACGAAGCCGATCCCGAGTTCCCGGCACGTGGGCAGCACCTCGGCCTCCGGGTCCCGCGTCCACAGCGAGTACTCGGTCTGCAGCGCCGTGATCGGGTGGACGGCGTTGGCCCGGCGGAGGGTCTCGGGACTGGCCTCGCTCAGGCCGATGTGACGGATCTTGCCCTCCGCGACCAGCTCCCCGAGGGCACCGACGGTCTCCTCGATCGGCACATCGGGGTCGACGCGATGCTGGTAGTACAGGTCGATGTAGTCGGTCCCGAGCCGCTTCAGCGAGCCATGGACCGAGCTGCGTACGTGCTCGGCGGAGCCGTCCTGCCGGCCGACGGTGCTCATGTCGCCCGGAACGGCGTCGTCCATCCGGTAGTTGAACTTGGTGGCGACGACGTACTCGTCGCGATGCCCCTTGATCGCCTCGCCGACCAGGCTCTCGTTGGTGAGCGGCCCGTACAGCTGCGCGGTGTCGAGGAAGTCGATGCCCAGTTCGAGTGCGCGCCGGATGGTCCTGATGCCCTCGTCATGATCGGTGGAACCGTAGAACGCGGACATGCCCATGCAGCCGAGGCCGATGGCGGATACCCGGAGGTCTCGCAGAGTGCGCTGTTCCATGGGAGTTCCAGCCTTTCCTTGCTTTCCTTGCGAAAACGATCGTCGTGCCGTTACGTCCGGGACGTTAGGACTTGGAGTGCTCTCGAAGTCAAGGCGAGGGTTCGCGGTGTTCGTGCGCGGCCCGTTCCAGCTCGATCGCCTCCGCCGCGGCCACCCGCTGCTCGGCCGCCACGTCGATCGACCGGGTCAGCCACCAGTACAGCAGCGCCGAGACCGGCAACCCGATGAACAGGGAGATGTCCGCGCCGTCGAGCGCCTTGGCCGCGGGGCCGACAAAGAGCGTGCCGACCGAGAAGAAGGGAATCATGACGGCGAATCCCACCAGGTAGGAGACGATGCCGTGCACACCCCAACGGCCGTAGATGCCGTGCGGGTTGAAGATCTCGGCGATGGCGTAGTGCCCGCGCCGTACGACGTAGTAGTCCATGAGGTTCACCGCGGTCCACGGGATGAACAGATAGAGCACCAGCAGCAGGAAGTTGTTGAAGTTCTGCAGGAAGTGGGAGGTCGCGGCCAGCGCTCCGACCAGGGAGAGCGCCGCGGTGAGCCCGATGGTCAGCAGCCGCACACCGAGCGTCGGCCGCACCCGTCTGAACGAGTCGATCGCGCTGATGAGCGTCAGCGACCCGCCGTACATGTTCAGCGCGGTGACCGACACCAGCCCCAGCGCTGCGAACAGCAGCACGATCGCGCCGAAGCCGCTGAACACCTCGTCGCCGGCCGCGTCGATCGACGCGATCGTCTCGAAGCCCTTGCCGGCCCAGGCGGCCAGCAGCGCCCCGAGGACCATCAGCCAGATTCCGCCGAGTGCCGACCCGAAGTAGGTCCAGTAGAAGGTCTTGCGGACCGTCACATCCGGGGGGAGATAGCGCGAGTAGTCCGAGACGTAGATGGCCCAGCTGATCTGGTAGCCGGCGACCACGCCGAACTGTGCGAGGAACGGGGTCCACTTGAAGCCGCTCAGGTCGAAGGAGCCCGGCGGATAGTGCAGATGGACCAGGACGCCCACGGTGAAGATCCCGAAGACGACCAGGAAGGTGTACGTCAGGATCCGCTCGGCCTTGTGGATGATGTCGTAGCCCACCAGCGCGACGACCAGGGCGATCACGGTGACCACGGCCACCCACAGCTTGACGCCCCCGTGCAGCGTGGTGTGCAGGGCCTGCCCGGCGAGGATGGTGTTGAACACGTTGAAGCCCGCGTACTGCACATACGCGAACAGCCACACCAGCAGGGCCCCGACATAGCCGAACTGCGGCCGTGACTGGATCATCTGGGGCAACCCGAGCTGCGGACCCTGGGCCGAGTGGAAGGCCATGAAGAACGTGCCGACGAGGGTGCCCGTGACGATCGCCAGCAGTGACCAGATGAGGTTGCCGCCCTCGGTGATGCCGATCAATCCGACCGCCAGCGTGGCGATCTGCGCGTTCGACATGAACCACAGCGGGCCCAGGTGCCACAGCTTGCCGTGGCGCTCGTCCAGGGGGACGTAGTCGATGGACCGGATCTCCAGGCCCGACACCCGTGGCTGCGCTGAGGTGGTCACGGTGCCTCCTGAGTGCCTCCTGAGTGCTGGTACACCTCTGTGGCCACATTCCTCCGCGGGGCCCCACCGGTCAATCGGACCCGATCGACCGGATGGTGCGGCACGTGAGTCCTGCGCATGTGTGGGATGTGAGTTCTGCGCGCATCTGGGATGAATGGGATCATTGAGCCGGAATGCGCTGCCCATGGCCTGATGGACGGGGTGGTGAGTGCAGTGGCCGCGGTTGATGAGAACGAGGAGGGATCGGCGACCGACGCGTACGTCGATCCCATGGGAGAACCGTTTCTTCAGACACGGTTCGCCCTGCCTACGGTGCCTGCCACCTTCCTTCGGCGCGAGCGCCTGGCGGGCCACCTCGACCAGGCGCTGCGGACGCCGCTGACGGTCGTCAACGGCGCGGCCGGGGCCGGCAAGACCCTGCTGGTCGCCGACTGGGCCGCGGGCATCGAGGAGACGGTCGCCTGGCTCACCAGCGACGCGGGCGACCAGGGCCCCGGCATGTTCTGGGCCTATCTGCTGCAGGCCCTGCGCGCCGTCGGCGTGCCGGTGTCCGGCGAGGTCGGCTGCCCGGCGGACGCGACCCGGGTGGACCACAAGCTCCTGGCGCGGCTCGCCGCCGAGCTGAGCGGCCGCGAGCGCCCGGTGGTGGTCGTGCTCGACGAGTACGACCACGTGAGCGCGCCGGAGATCGCGGACCAGCTGGAATTCGTCCTGCACCACGCGGGGAGCGGCATGCGGCTGGTCCTGGTCACCCGCACCGAACCGCTGCTGCCGCTGCACCGCTACCGGGCGGCGGACGCCATGACCGAGATCCGCAACGCCGAGCTCGCCTTCACCCCCGAGGAGGCGGCCACCCTGCTGGAGCTGCACGGATTGGCCCTTCCCGTGGAGGCCGCAGGCACCCTGGTGGACCGCACCCGGGGATGGGCCGCGGGGCTGCGGCTGTGCGCCCTGGCCGCTCAGGAGAGCCCCGATCCCGCGACGTACCTGAAGGAGTTCGAGGCCGACCGCAGCGCGGTCGCCGACTTCCTCCTCGCGGAGGTGCTCAGACAGCAGACGGACCGGACACAGGACCTCCTGCTGCGGGTCAGCGTCCTGGACCGGTTCTGCCCCGACCTCGCCGAGGCACTGACCGGGCAGGCCGGTGCCGCGTCCGTCCTGGCCGAGCTGCACCGCCAGAACGCCTTCGTCGAGCACCTCGGACACACCTGGTACCGGCTCCACCCGCTGTTCGCGGAGATCCTCCGGGCCCATCTGCGGGCGCGTTCGCCCGGTCTGGAACCGGAACTCCACCGGCGGGCCGCCAAGTGGCTGCGCGGCTCCGGCTCCCTGCCGGAGACCCTGGCCCATGGCGCGGCCGCGGGCGACTGGGAGTTCACCGCGGGCGCCCTCGTCGACGACCTGGCGATCGGGCAGCTCTTCACCGGCCTGCGCTGCGACGACCTGACCGAACTGTTCTCCCGGATGGGACCGGAGACCACCAGCCCCGCGGCGGAGCTGGTCCGCGCCGCGCGCGACCTGTCCCGGCACGACCTCGACCGGGGCCTGACCCATCTGCGCCAGGCCGAGGACCGGCTCGCCGCGGACGGGTCCGACGTGACGGCGTGGCTGAGCTGCGCGCTGCTGGAAGCCCTGGCGGCCCGGCTCACGGGTTCTCCCCGCATGGCCGAGAAGGCCGTGGAGACGGCCGAGGAGCTACGCCACGAGATACCCGCCCACCTGCTGGAGAAGCACCCCGAGCTGACCGCCCTGCTGCTGACGCACCTGGGTTCGGTGCGCCTGTGGGCCGGGTGCTTCGACGACGCGTGCGCCGCCCTGTCCTCGGTGGTCGGCGGCCCCGGCGGAGCCTCGACGGCACTGCCCCGGGAGGAGTCCCTGGGCCATCTGGCACTGATCGACTACCTCAACGGCTGGCCCGGCCGGGCCGAGCGCAAGGCACTGGCGGCGATGACGGAGACGGAGCGGGTCGGCCTGCCCCAGCCGTCCGGCTGCGGCATCGGGCGGCTGGTCCTGGCCGCCGTGGCCGTCGACCGGGACGAACTGGCCCGGGCCCAGGCGTTCCTCGACGAGGCGGCCGACGCCAGCCCCGACGTCCAGGACCCCGTGACCGCGGCGGGCCGGTCCATCGCGGCGGCGCGTCTGCTGCTGGCGCGGGGAGACGCGCAGGCCGCCGTGGCGGCGGCCGACCCCGCCGTCCCCGCCGACGTTCCCTCGCCCTGGGCAAAGGGCCACGCGGCGCTCATCACCTCCGCCGCCCACCTCGCCGAAGGGCGGCCCGACAGCGCCGCGGAGGTGCTGGAGCAGGTGCCCTACGACGACCAGCCGGCGTGCGCCGTGCAGGTGGCGCGCGCCCATCTCGCCGCGGGGCGCCGCCGGGAGGCGATCGATCTGCTCGACCACCTGTGCACCAAGGGCCGGTCCGGTCCCGCGGTCACCGTCCGGGCCGCGCTGGTACGCGCCCAGGCCGCCGACGAGGAGGGGGACACGGACACCGCCCGCAGACTAGTCGCCCAGGCACTCCGGGAGGCCCGGCGGGAACGGCTGCGGCGGCCGTTCCTCGAAGCCGGACCACGCGTCCGGCGGCTCCTGTGCACGGCCCCGCTCCAGGGACTGACCGAGGGCTGGCTCACCTCCGACGGTCCACGGCACGGCGGGCCGCCGCGGATCACCGTGGAGCCCGCGCCGTTCATCGTGGAGGAGCTGAGCGGACGCGAGCGCGACGTGCTGCAACGGCTGGCCCAGATGATGTCCACGGAGGAGATCGCCGCCGACCTGTTCGTCTCGGTGAACACCGTCAAGACCCACCTCAAGAGCGTCTACCGGAAACTCGCGGTGAACCGGCGCAGCGACGCCGTGCGCCGGGCACGCGAACTGGGACTGCTGTGACTCCACCGGCGTCCGCGGGGGCACGCCGTGCCGAGCGCCGGGCCCATGCCGACTACACGGGCGGCGTCTACGGCTCCATGCTCGCCGCCTCCGTGGTGGCCGGCGCCAGCCTCCTGGGCGCGTTCCCGCGCGTGGAACTCATGCTGTTGCTGCTGCTCACGGGCGTGGTGTTCTGGGTCGCGCATGTGCATGCCGAGCTGTTCGGGGAGCGTCTGGCACAGATGGCCCTGGACCGCCGGACCGTCCTGCACGTGTGCCGCAACGAGTGGCCCATCGTTAAGGCCGCCGTCCCGCCGGCTGCGGCGGTGGCCGTGAGCCCGCTGCTGGGCCTCGGCCTGCCGGGCACGCTCTGGCTGGCGCTCGCGGTGGCCGTGGCCGGGCAGGTGGGCTGGTCGGTGGCGGCGGCCCGGCGCGCGGGTGCCTCCTGGCGGCAGTCGGCCGCCACCGCCGTGGTCAACCTCGTCCTCGGCCTGCTGATCATCGCGTTCAAGCTGGCCCTGAAGGCTTGAACGCCCGAACGCCCGAACGCCCGAACGCCCGAACGCCCGAAGGCCCGAAGGCCCGACGGCCCGAAGCTGCGAAGCCCTGGCAGGTCACCCGAACCGGGTGAGGCCGGACGCCACCCCGAGGCGGACGATCACAGACAGGGGGAACGGTCCGCCTGCCCCGGACAGCCCGCGGGAGAGCCGCTCATGCGCTACGAGATCCGCATCGAAGGACACCTGTCCGACACGCTGGCCAAGGCCTTCCCCGAGCTGGACCATGCGGCGCTGGCCGGTCAGACGGTTCTGATCGGCCCGGTCGTCGACGAGGCCCACTTCTACCGGCTGCTGAAGCGCTGCCAGTCGCTGGGGCTGCGCGTGCTGGAGATGCGGCGGCTGCCGGAACGGCCGGCGTGAGCTTCACGGCCGGCGTGAGCCTCACGGCCTGTGTGTCGGTCACGGCCTGCGTGACGGTCACGGGCTGTCCCGTCCGGCCCTTCGCCCGGCGTCCGGCTCGGGTGGCGGCTCCTTCGTCCGCCGGCGCAGCCCCACCTCCACCGCGCTCGTCAGGACCCGTACGGCGACGCCCGCGAGCAGCAGGCCGCAGGTCATCTGGAGCATCGTCATCACACGCCCCAGCTGAGAGACGGCGGTGATGTCGCCGTAGCCGACGGTCGCGAACGTGGTCAGCGTGAAGTACAGGGCGTCCGTCTTCGTCAGCGGCTCGCTGAAGGACCCCGGGCTGGTGCCGTCCAGCACGTAGTAGGCGCTGGCGAAGAGCACCAGGAACAGCGCCAGCGTGATGACCAGGGCCTCGACGGCCTTCAGACGTGGGTGGGGCGAGCGCAGGATGGCCCAGACCTCCCAGGCGAAGACCACCAGCACCGCCAGCACCCCGCCCAGCAGCAGCGCCGAGGTGGCGGTCATGCTGCGCTCACGCAGGGGAAGCACGTAGTAGGCGGTGACGAGTGCGGCCGTGATGAGGACCGTACGCGTCACGGCCAGCAGCGTCGCCCGCTTCGGGCCGTCGAACGGGCCGCTCATCCTGTGCCTCCACGCTCCATCGCGACGGACAACTCCTCGTGCGGATCGGCCGGGAAACCGGCGGGCGCGTGCGCCTTCCCCTCATCGTCACCGCGGTGCGGCGGGATCACCCGCCGAGGGTGACCCGGTGGGCGACGGCAGGGGGGACGCTGGCCGGGCGAGGCCCTCGCACACCGCCCCGTCGGCGGTCCGGGGGCGACCCGTCCGATCGCGTGAGGAGGAGCCATGACCGAGTCACGCGGCCCGGAGCCGGGTCCCGGACCGGAGCACACTCCCGACGGGGCGGCCTCCACCGAAGCGGTGAACGCACACCGAGCCGGTGCCCCGAGCGGGGCGGGCACGATCACCCTCCCCGGGTGAGGCCGACCCGTCCTTGCCCTGGGCACGCTGAATTCGGCAGAAGCCGGCTGCCGGGCGAGCGCCCGGAACGGAGGAGACCAAATGAGCGCGCAGATGTACTTGGCGTACGACTATCCGCTGCTGAGCGCCTTCTGGACCATGCTGTGGTTCTTCCTGTGGATCCTGTGGTTCATCCTGCTGTTCCGGATCGTCGTGGACATCTTCAACGACGACTCCATGAGCGGCTGGGGCAAGGCCGGCTGGCTGGTGTTCGTGGTCCTGGTGCCCTTCCTCGGTGTGTTCGTCTACGTGATCGCCCGCGGCAAGAGCATGGGACGCCGGGAGGTGGAGCAGGCACGCGCACAGCAGCAGGCCTTCGACTCCTACATCCGCGAGACCGCCAAGGGCGGCGGGGGCCGGCCCAGCAGCATCGACGAGCTGGCCAAGTTGTCCGAGATGCGCGCTCGTGGCGACATCACGGACGAGGAGTACGGCAGGGCGAAGGCACTGGTCCTGGGCGACTCCGGACCGGTGGGCGGCCCGAGCGGAACCGTCCAGTCGACCTCCGGTCGCTGAGCACATCCGACGATAGGGAATCGAGGCACGGGCATGACCGCTCCACGCAGCACGACGCAAGTGCAGACGACCAAGCAGCAATGGGCCGCCGGCCTGACGGCGTTCGCGGCCGTCATGCTGATGATCGCCGGGATCCTGGACGTCTTCCGGGGCATCATGGCGATCGCCCGGGACGACGTGTTCGTCACGACACCCAACTACGCCTTCAAGTTCGACCTCTCCGGCTGGGGCTGGGTCCACCTGATCCTGGGCGCGGTCGCCGTGATCGTCGGTCTCGGCCTGTTCCAGAGGTCGATGTGGGCGCGGGTCGCCGGCGTGACCATCGCCGGGCTCCTCATCATCGCCAACTTCCTCTCCCTGCCGTACTACCCGATCTGGTCGATCGTGATGATCGCCTTCTCGGGCTTCGTCATCTGGGCGCTGTGCGTGTCCCCGACCGAACGGCCGTCACAACCCGCCTAGCACCTGCCACACACCGGGTGAGGAAGCCCCCGACGCCGTTGGGCACGGCGCCGGGGGCGGTGTTTTCAGGAAGGTGATCAGACCGCCGGGGACGGGTACGTCGGGTACCCCACCCCGGTGCAGTCCCGGTCTGCGGCGGAGTCGGGGACGACTGCTCTCACCAGGCCGTTCATGTCTTTCAGTGCCTTTCTCTGTGTTTCGCTGTCTTTCGCTCAGGCCCCCTGGGGACCCCCTCCGGAGATCTCACCGAGGACCTGATCCTGCTGGCCGAGCTTGGACATCAGGAACGCCGTGCCAAGGACGGGGCCAACGAGGGCGACGTACTCGGCGGTCGCCTGGCCCCAGACCGACAGGGCGACGTACCCGGCGACGGAGATACCGAAGACGGAAACCCGGGCAACGAGTTGCCCGGTCTTTCCTCCCACGTCCTGGGCGGCTTTGGCGTCGGAGCGCGTGGTTTCGGCGTGCTCGGCGACCAGGACGCGGGCAGCGCGCTGTTCGTCGCGAACGTCGTGCGAGCGCGGGCCACTTGTCCGGCGTACTCGCGTGCAGCCACTGCCGGCCCGACAGCGAGCTTCGGCTTCCTCGAATGGTGCCCCCTCCCCACGTCACCCGGACGGTGGAACCTTGGTCGCGCCGCGGGCCGCCCTCAGTGAGCGTGAGAAGGAGTCAATCGATCAAAGAGGTGGCATAGCCATGACCGACAAGCCAAACGAAACCAGGGCCGTCCGGCAAACCGAGGGGGCCCCCGGCCCCATGACTGTGGAGGAGCTCATCAGTTACCTCCAGGAGGAGTTCATCCCGGGTGGCCATGGCAACTTGCTGGTCTATGGGCCAGACTCATCGACGCCGATCTGCTTCGCGAAGTTCGTACCACCGAACAAGGTCTCCCTCAGGGGTGTCCCCTTCTGAGGGCTCCTGGCGACGGTCTGCAGTTGGCGGCGACCCACTTGGATCGGCAGTCTCCTGAAAGCCCACTGATCACAACTGCAGACTGTCCCCAGGCGCTGCGCGATCGACGGCCCGACGTCTTCTTCGCGGGCTTCTTCTTCGCCGCGGCAGTCTTGGCCGGCTGTTTCTTCGCGGCCGCCTTCTTCTTCGGCTTCGGCAGCTCGTGCACCTCGGCCGGTTCGCCGCGGGAGGCCTTCGCCGGGGCATGGCAGACCTCCGCAACTGCCCCGGGCGCCATCAGCCTACGGCCGCCACGCGGCTGGCGCAGCACACCGTGCGCCCCACCCGGCTCAGCGGGACGCTGACACCATGGCCAGCGATCACCCCGTCGTCGTGTACCCGCCCACCGAGGACGGCGGCCGGCGTGTCCGGGTCGGCGACCACTTCGTTGGCATCGCCTATGGGCTGCTGGATGTCGCGGCGTTCCTTCAGGAGGCTGGGCTGCAGGACTGGGACGAGATGGACGTCGTCCGATCCACGCTTGTCGAGTGGCGTGGTGGCGGCCCGGATGTGTGGGAGCACTGACACGACGAAGCCGCCCGTCGGTGTCCCCCGTGGCGGGCGGCGCGTGCCTGTGCCTCCCGAGATCAAGGACGGCCTGCGGCGTGATTCACCCAAAGAAGTTGCCGCGGGCCTGCGCACCGGGAGGTGTATGAGGGGCCGTGGTAACGGGTGCGGCCGGCTCCCCGTCCACCGGATTTCGGCAGCCGCCACCATGTCACGGATCGATGACAATCCATCACCTTTCTGTCACATGTGGTCTACGGTATTCCGCCAGTACCAGTACCAGCCGGGGGGAATCCGTGCGTACCCGCACCATCACCATCATTGCCGCCTGCGCCGCGATCGGCGCACTCACCGCATGCCAGCCGAAAGACAACACACCGGGAACCGCCACCGGCAGCACCGCCACCGCATCGACCGGCCAGACCTCACAGAGCGACAGCAAGCAGACCGACAAGAAGCAGGTCCCGAACTTCGTCGGCATGGGCCTCCAATCCGCCCAAGACCACGCCCAGGACGCCGGGTTCTACAGCCTCACCTCCCACGACTCCCTCGGCCGCGGCCGCATGCAGATCCTCGACCGCGACTGGAAGGTCTGCTCCCAGAACGTGAAAGCCGGCAGCACGGTGCCGACGGACAGCAAGCTGGACTTCGGCGCGGTCAAGCTCGACGAGACCTGCCCGGCGAAGGACGAGACGGAACCATCGGCGGTCGGCGGGAAGATGCCGGACTTCAAGGGCAAGTCGGTGAAGGCCGCCCGCGCCGCGCTGGACTCGAGCACTTCGCTCACGGTGAAGGATGCGTCGACGGAGGACCGCTGGGTGCTCGTCGAGTCGAACTGGCAGGTGTGCACCCAGACTCCGGCCGCTGGTGCGGCGTTGAACGGGCAGCCGGTGTCGTTGACCGCGGTCAAGTTCGGAGAGTCCTGCCCGTAACAAAGGCCAGTCTCCTCGTCGGCTGGCGTGGCGACGGTGATCAGCAAGGCGAAATCAATCCTCGGGGATTCATGCGCGTTCGCGCTACCGCGGCTAGGGCTGCCCTGCTCCTGGCTGCTCTCACCGCATGCGACGACAGCCTGAGCCAGGCCGAATGGATGGAACACTGCGCCGACGCTGCCGGCACGGGCGGAGACGGAGCCGCGGGTACCCAGACGCTGGCGTGGGGGAAGGCGGCGAAGACGGTCGGCGCTCAGCGGGCCCGAGCTCGCCGCGCTGAAGAAGGGCATGGAAGGCAACTACTAGGCCTGTTCGGTGAGGGGATGCCTTCACGTCTCGGCGCGGCGGAACTTACGGTTTGTGGGTTACCCAGAGCAGTTCCGCCGGCCAGCGGTGTGCCCAGTCGGGTGGGTCGGTTTCGTTGTAGCCGTTGGGTGTTCCGGGTTCGGGCCGTGGCTCGATGAGGTCGTCGATGATGAGACCCGCGCCGCGCAGGACCTTGACCCAGTCGCCGTAGGTGAGCTGATAGCTGGTCGCGCCGTCGTCTTCGGCGATGGTGTTCAGCCCGAAGTAGTCCTGCTGCAGCGTCGTGGTCACGCGGCCGGCGGCTTCGTCGTAGCAGGCTTCGAACCATGGGCTGGCGACGTTGAACACCAGGCGCCCGCCTGGGCCCAGGACGCGTGCGGCCTGCGGGACGGCCAGGTGCGGGGGCGCCCAGCTGAGGCCACCGAAGTCGCAGAACACCAGGTCGAAGCTGTCGGCGGCGAAGGGGAGTTGTTCGGCGGCGCCTTGCACCAGCGGGTAGCGGGCCGTTCCCATCGCGCGGGCCGCTGCGGCGAGTTGGGCTTCGGACAGGTCGAGCCCGACCACGCTGGCGCCCTCGGCCGCGAGCGCCCTGGACCACTGGCCGGCGCCGCAGCCGAGTTCGAGGACGCGCTTGCCGGTGACGTCGCCCAGGGCGTGCAGGTGCGCGTCGGGGATGGAGTACATGCCCCACAGCCGGGGTGCGGCGCCGATTTGCGGGTCGTGCTCGTGCTGGTAGGCGCTGCTGATCTGGTTCCAGAGCCGCCGGTTGGCGGGGATGCTGTCCACGTGCCGACTCCAGCACTGCCTGCCGGGGGCGGTCAACACGATTAGGGCACTGGCCGGCCCTCGCCTCGGTCCCTAACGCCAGCAGCTACCCCAATGGTAGAGGCGGACCGGCTTCGGGGTCTTGCACTCACGGCAGGGCGTCGTGCGGCCGCGCAACTCGCGGGCGGTGTCTTGCAGGAGTGCTGTGGCCTGCTTCTGGCCGATGCCCGGGTGGGTATGCCAGGCGGCGAGGCGGGGTGCGGGGATGCGATTGACCAGTAGCGGTTCGATCTTGTGGACGGCTGGGGAGCCCGCGTAGGTGGGGCTGCCGTGGAGTGTGATCGCGAGTGCGCCGGCGATGTCGACTCGGCACTGGTCGATCGGGGTTCCGGTGTCGTGCTGCCGGGTGTCCCACAGGTAGTGCCTGGAGAAGCCGTTGCCTTCGATGACGTGCGCGGCCTGGTCGAGGACCGGGATGGCGGTGCGCTCCGTCTCCTCGCGCGCTTCAGCGCCCAGTCGTTCGGTCTGGCGGGACTGCATACGGCGCAGGTCGTCAGCGATGGGCCGGCAGGTGGGTCAGTGGAGCGCGTGGGTGAGGACGGCGCGTTCGGCGTGGGGGTAGTGGTGTCGAACGCAAGGCTGGCGGTGAGCGCAGCAGCCGCGGGGTCCGCGTGCCCAGGACGGGCGCGTGACGCGGTGGCGTACGGCTCTGGCGGTGGGGGCGATGAGCGCGGCGGCCGCGCAGAGGATCATCGCGGCGGCCCCGGCGAGGACTTCCACCCATATGACGGCCGCGTCGTACACGGCGAGTGCGGCGGCTACGGCATCACGGACGATCACGAGCGGGGCTTCTCAGCGGCGGGCGTCCACTTGGCGCGGATCGCGTCGGCCTCGCCCGGTTTCCAGGGTCGGACCGTCCGCTGGGCGCCGAACGGCCCGCGCCCTCGGCTGGGACTTCTTCGCCCGTGTGCCCCCACGCGGGCTGCCCGCAGCGATCGCAGCTTGCGAAGGACCGGCCGATCCATGGGAAGCCCTCGCAGACCTGGGCCGCCTTGTCGTCCGTCTCGGGCTGCCCGGAACGCGCCACGCCGGCAGGCCACTCGCCACGCTCTTTCTGCGCGACCCGGGTCTGCCGCAGCGCGGACAGCTTCTGCACCCGGCGCTCCCACAAGGTCTGCTGCCGTCGGGCCCGCCGGGTCTGGACGTCGATCGCTTCGACGCCGGCGTGCTCGGTGAACTCGGGGTGCCTGGCCTTCACGGAGTCGAGCCCCCTGGCCCTGTCGGCCGCCGCGGAGGCAACCTTCGACGTGCTCCTGTCGGGCGCCCGGTACGGCGGCCGCTGGGCCGTGGGCGCGCAGACGTGTGACGACGGCCTGCTGCTCGGGGAGATCGGAGATCCGTACGGACCCCGGCGCTCCGTATGCCGCTCTGGGTGCAGGGCTTGCGTGGGTGGAGGAGCACTGTGAGCGCGAGGGATTCGCCGTGGTCCGAGCGGTCAGTCTGAACGGGGACTTCCCGGAGGCGGTCAGGCCGTACCAGGCGCTCGGGCGGCCCCTGATTGGGCGGCGCGGCAGCGGCGAGCGGGCTTCCGCCGAAACCCCCTGAGAACTCCCTCGGCCTGTAGGCGATCACTGAGGGCCGCCACCCGGTGTGGGTGGCGGCCCCTCGGTGTGTCAGCGTCTCACCGTGCGAGGTGCAGGTCAGGACGCTCCTCCGGCCCGGCTTGATGGCTCGCCGGGGCGGAGCCTGCGTCCGTGATCGGCCTCGCTCAGACCGCCGGGGACGGGTACGTCGGGTACTCCACCCCGGAGACGTGCTGGACGACACGGACGACCTGGCAGGAGTAGCCGAACTCGTTGTCGTACCAGAGGTAGAGGATCGCGTTGTCGCCCTCCACCTTCGTGGCGCCGGCGTCGATGATCGACGCGTGGCGCGAGCCGATGAAGTCGCTGGAGACCGCGTCGGGGGCCGTGGTGAAGTCGATCTGGCGCTTGAGCGGCGAGGTCAGCGACACGTCGCGGAGGTGGTCGAGGACCTCCTCACGGGTGGTCTCGCCCGCGAGCTGCAGATTGAGGATCGCGATCGAGACGTCCGGCACGGGCACCCGGATCGAGCTGCCGGTGATCTTCGCCTTGAGGTCGGGCAGCGCCTTCGCCACGGCGGAGGCGGCACCGGTCTCGGTGATGACCATGTTGAGCGGCGCGGAGCGGCCGCGGCGGTCGGCCTTGTGGTAGTTGTCCAGCAGGTTCTGGTCGTTGGTGAACGAGTGGACGGTCTCCACGTGGCCGCGTAGCACGCCGAACCGGTCGTCCATCGCCTTCAGCGGCGGCACGATCGCGTTGGTGGTGCAGGACGCGCAGGACAGGATCTGCTCGTCCGGCTTGAGCATGTCGTGGTTGACGCCGTGGACGATGTTCGGGACGTCGCCCTTGCCGGGCGCCGTCAGGACGACCTTGTCGATGCCGGGGCGCAGGTGCTGCGACAGGCCCTCGCGGTCGCGCCACTTGCCCGTGTTGTCGATGAGGATGGCGTTCCTGATGCCGTACGCCGTGTAGTCGACCTCGTTCGGGTCGTTGGCGTAGATCACCTTGATCGCGTTGCCGTTGGCGACGATCGTGCTGTTCGCCTCGTCGACGGTGATCGTGCCCTGGAACTGGCCGTGGATGGAGTCGCGGCGCAGCAGCGAGGCGCGCTTCACGATGTCCTGATCGCCACCGCCGCGCACCACGATGGCGCGCAGCCGCAGGCCGTTGCCGGAGCCGGACTTCTCGATCAGCAGCCGGGCGACCAGGCGGCCGATGCGGCCGAAGCCGTAGAGGACGACGTCGCGGCCCTCGCCGCCCTCGATCTTGTTGGCGCCCGTGGCACCGGCGACGGCCTCGGCGGTGAACGCCTCCACCGTGAGGCCGCGGTCGTCGGCCTTGTACGTCGCGGCCAGCATGCCGATGTCGATCTGGGACGGGCCGAGGTCGAGCGTGGTCAGAGCCCGCAGGAACGGCAGCGTCTCCGTGACCGTGAGCTCCTCGCCGTCGATCTGCCGCGCGAAGCGGTGCGTCTTCAGGATGCTGACCACCGACTTGTTCACCAAGGAGCGGCTGTGGAGCAGGACCGTCACGTCCCGCTCCCGGTGGAGCTTTCCGATGATCGGGATCATGGACTCCGCGATCTCTTCGCGGTTCTTCCAGTCGGTGAACGAGTCGTCGTTGACAGTCACAGGAATCTCTTTCGAGCTAGGTGGCGCTCATATGCTAGCGCCACCCCGCTTTCATCATTCAAACGGGTCATCGGAGTGAACCTCTGGACCCGCCTGTGAGTGCCCCGGTAACCCTGGGAGTGCCCCAGTCAGGGATTGATGCTCATCGGCCGGCAGTGCTGGAGCCCGCTGTCGACGGCACACTCGACCAGCGGCCCGCCCACCTGGCCGATCAGCCTGGCGACGGGCTGATCGGACGCCCCCGCCCCCGCCCCGGAGCCGGCCGCCAGGACCGGCGCCGCGGTGGCGGCCAGAGCGGCGCCGGCCAGCAGCAGGACCGCCGGTACTCGCGTCGTGTGCTTCGTCACGTTGTGTCTCTCCTCACCGGGCGCCTCGCACGCGCCCGCGGTGCTCGGGCGCTACGGCCCGTCCAACGAGGTGGGACGCGTGCCGGACACGGTCCGGGGCCCCGCCTTGTGTGCCCCATGGCGGGATGAAACGCTTCCTGACCGGCGGCGGAGCCGAGGGACTCCACCGACGGAGCCGAGGGAAGAGGAGTGGACGGATGGAGCTGGAGCTTCGGCATCTGCGCGTGCTGTGCGCGATCGCCGATGCGGGGAGCGTGGGCCGGGCCGCCGCGGACCTGGGGTACTCGCAGCCGGCCATCAGCACCCAGCTCCGACGGATCGAGGGGCACTTCGGTGAGCCCCTGTTCGAGCGCGGGGCCACCGGGGTGCGGCCCACACCGTACGGCGCCGAGGTGCTCACCCAGGCCCGCGACGTCCTGGCCCGCGTCGAGGCGATCGGCCACCGTCCGGCCCCCGGTGCCCCGAAGGTGCGCAGGACCCTGCGGGTGGCGGCGACCAATTCGCCGGTGCTGTCGGGCGCGGTGTCCCGGTTCCGGGCCCGGCTGCCGGACGTCGACCTCTCGGTGAGCAGCGTGTACGCCTCCTCGCGGATCGTCGAGCTGCTTGAGGAGGGCACGGTGGACGCGGCCATCGCCGCCGACTACCCCGGCATGGAGCTGCGGCACTCGGCCGCGGTGACGCACCGCGGGATCGTCACCGAGCCGACCTTCGTGGCCCTTCCGTCCCGCCACCGCCTGCGGCACCGCGCCCAGGTGTCGCTGGCCGACCTGGCCGAGGACGCGTGGTTCGTGACACCGGACGACGGCGCCGGGTGGCCGGGAGTCTTCTACACGGCCTGCGAGGCGGCCGGTTTCACCCCGGTGACCGTGCACGAATTCCTCGGTGACCAGCTGCAGTTGCAGCGGATGATCGCCGACGGACTCGGTGTGTCCCTCGTCCAGCCGACCATGCGGCCGATCCCGCAGGTCGTGGTCAAACCGCTGGTCGGTACGCCGTTGTGGTGCCGCTACGTACTGGCCTGGCGGCCGGGCGCGGTGGACCAGGACCTGGCGGAGACGCTGTTCCGGTCGGCCGTCGCCGCGCATCGCGAACTCGTGGCGCAGTCACCGCACTTGAGGTCCTGGGCCGCGCGCACCTGGAGCGGCGCCAGCGGCGCCGGCAAGTAGCCGGGGCCGGCCGCGCCGGATGTTATGGGCCGTCGGACGTCATGTGCTATGTCACATGCCATTGTTGGCGCACGCGGCCCTTGGCACAGTGCTGGACACGCCTCACCAACCCCCATAGAGGCGCAGCCATCCGTGGAGGAGCCCAGATGCGCTATCGCTCCGCGCTGCCCGGACGCAAGGCCGGCGTTCTCGCCGTCTGCGTCATCCTCGCCGGCCTGTTGTCGACGCCGGCTCTCGCAGCGCCCCCCGCCCCGGCCGTCAGCACCGCAGTCACCACCCCGCACAGGCCGACGCCCGCCCCGCCGCCGACCGGGGCGACCGTCCGCACCGCCGACCGTCCCGCCGTACAGGACCGGCAGCTCAGCCCCGCCGAGCTGCCACCCCTGCGGCCGGCGCCCGTCCGTCCGCGAACCACCGAGAAGGCGGCCTCGTGCACACCCGCCGACTTCGGCAGCAGAACCGGTGCCGCGCTCGTCGCCCTGGTCAGGGCCTCGACCACGGACTGCGTCAACACCCTGTTCGCGGTGACCGGTTCGGCCGCGCACGACGTCTTCCGCCAGTCCCAGATGGTCACCGTCGCGAACGCCTTCACCCGCGCCGCGCGCACCTACCGCGGTGACAACGCGGACCGCGTGTGGCAACTCGTCCTGTTCCTGCGCGCCGGCTACTACGTGCAGTTCAACCACCCGACCGATGTCGGCCCCTACGGCCCGCGGCTGACCACGGCCACCACGAGCGGCCTGGACGCCTTCTTCGCCCGCCGGCACTCGCGGGACGTCACCGCCGCCAACGGCGACGTGCTGGGCGAGGTCGTCATCCTCACCGACAGCGCCGACCAGCAGTCCCGCTATCTGAGCGTCTACCAGCGGATGCTCCAGGACTACGACAGCTCCTACGACGACATCGCCGCCATGGTCGCGGCCGTCAACGACGTCTACACCCCTCTCTGGCGCGGCAATTGGAACCCGGAGTACGTCGCCGCGGTCGCCGCGGACCCCGGCGTCGTCGAGACCCTCGACACCTTCGCGCACGACCACCTCGACCTGCTCGGCACCGACCGCGCCTACCTGGACTCCAACGCCGGGATGAACCTCGCCCGCTACGTCGAGCACCCGGCGCTGCAGGCGATGGTCCGGCCCCTGGCCAAGGACCTGCTGGACACTTCGGCGATCACCGGCCCCACGGCCGGGCTGTGGGTCGCGGTGGCGACGCAGGCGGACGCCTACGACCGCGCCAACTGCTCGTACTACGGCGTGTGCGACCTGCCCGGCCTGCTGACCAGGGCCGCCCTGCCGATCACCCACACCTGCGACTCCGCGCACACCATCCGCGCGCAGTCGCTCACCGCGGCCGACCTCGACGCCGCCTGCGCCAGTGTGCTGGGCCAGGACGCCTACTTCCACGGCCTGGTCAAGGACGACGGACCCATACCCGGCCAGTATGTGTCGACCATCCACCTCGTCGTCTTCGCCAGCCGGGCCGACTACCAGACCTACGCCGGGGCGATCTACGGCGTCAGCACGGACAACGGCGGCATCACCCTGGAGGGAGACCCGTCCGACCCGGCCAACCAACCGCTTTCGATCATGTATCAGAAGGACTACGACAACGGCTTCCCGGCCCGGATATGGAACCTCAATCACGAGTACACGCACTTCCTCGACGCCCGTGACGACATGCCGGGCGACTTCGGCCGGCAGACGTCGGTCCCGGACGTCTGGTGGATCGAGGGCCTGGCCGAGTACGTCTCCTACGGATACCGCGGAATCACCGACGACCAGGCGGTCACCGAGGCCGGCAAGCACACCTACCGGCTGAGCACGCTGTTCCAGAACACCTACGCCAACAGCGATGTGACCCGCACCTATCCGTGGGGCTATCTGGCGGCCCGCTATATGTTCGAGAAGCACCCGGCGGACATCCAGAGCATGCTCGCCCGCTTCCGGGTGGGCGACTACCAGGGCGGATACGACGTCTACGCCACCGGCATCGGCACCCGCTACGACGCCGACTTCGACCAGTGGCTCACGGCGTGCGCGTCCGGCGCCTGCGCCACCCCGTAGTCCGATCCATACGGACAGCGGCGGCGACCGGGAGGTTGCCGCCGCGTCGTCCGCGCGCATTGCTGTTGCGTCGTCCGCGCGTATTGCTGTTGCGCCATCACCAACCCGTGAAAAGAAGGTGGTTGATGAGCAGAGCGAGGACGGCCTGTGTGGTGAGCCAGGCCCGCGGCCCGGTGAGGAGTGCGCAGGAGGGCAGCAGCCACAGGGCGAACGGCAGCCAGATGCGTTCCGTCTCCGCCTTGCTCATGCCGGAGAGGTCGGCGACGAGCAGCGCCGCCAGCGCACTGAACACGAGCAGGGCGAGGCGCGCGTCGGCAGCGGCGGACGGGTCGGCCACGTCGGCGGTTTCCCGTGACCGACGAGGGAGCAGGGCGGTGCGGTCGCGGACCAGAGCGGAACCGGCCCGGCCGAGACCGGCCGCCGTCGCGAATCCGACGGTCAGCACGGTGCAGGCCAGGTTCGCCCACACCCAGTAGCCGTAGGGACGGATGCCGCCGACCCCTTGGTAGTAGCGCGTGACCAGAAGCCGGTACCCCTCCCACCAGTCGAAGCCGGCGAGGGTGAACAGCAGCGGCACCACGGCGAGGCCCGCCAGAAGCAACGGCAGCCCTCGGAGAAGGTCATGGGCCCGGACCCGGCCGAGCAGCACCACGACGGCACCGATCAGCGCGAACAGTGTGAGGCCGTACGAGAGATAGCAGGTCAGACCGAACAGCAGCCCCGCGCCGAACGTGGCCGCGGCCCGTGCCCCGGCCCCCGACCGCCCGGCCACCGCCACCGCGAGCAGCGCGACGGACCAGGCGGCCACGGCCGCGAAGTATCCGTCGGCCGACGTCCCGACCCACACCGCGGCCGGCGCCAGCACCAGGAACGGCGCGGCCCGTCGGGCGAGTTCCCGTCCCGCCAGCAGCCCCACCGTCACCAGCACGGCCGCACAGGCGGTGGTGCCGACGGTGATGCACCAGGCTCCCGCCCAGCCCCCGCCCCGCAGACCCACATGGTCGAGCAGGACGAAGGTCACCGTCGCTGCCGGGGGGTGGCCGGCGATATGGGCCGGCCAGGGCGCGGGCGAATGGGCCAGGATGTGGTGGGTGAAGTCGCGCAGGGTGCCGGGGACGTCGTGGAAGCGGTCGACGACCCGGAGGTACTCATTGGTGGTGGTGAGCCGGCCCGCGACGCCCCGCTGCCAGCCGTCGACCAGCGCCAGCGACCAGGTCCAGGCGAGCGAGGCGCCCCAGGCCGCCACGAGCAGCGCCCGCCACGGCAGCCGCAGGGCGAGACGCGGACCGTAGGCGATCACGGCCACCGCCACGACCAGGGCCGCCGGGGTGCCCGGCCCCACATGGGGGTCCCAGTCGGCGAACAGCGGCGGCCAGTGGACGAACAGGGTGCGATGGGCGTCCTGGATGTGGCGGCCGACGACGACGGCCGTCAGGACGAGCAGGGCGGCGGCCGCGACGGCACACAGGTCGCGGAGATGGGCGCGGGTCACAGCGGAACGCTAGGCCGAAAGGCGGCCGGAACATCGGCGCATGGGCCGGACGTCAGCGTTTCGTCAGGAGTTGCGCGCCCGGTGCGGGGGTGCTCCCGCCCTACGGTCTGATCATGCGCGACCAACGGCTCCCCACCTCGCCCGGCTTCTGGCGCAGTTCCGTGCGCGGCCCCTGGTTCACCTCCGTGCTCGGCGTCGTCCTGCTCGCCGGTATCACCGTGCTGTTCGTGACCGGGCTGGTCTCCTACGCCGCCTACAACCCGGACCTGTCGCCGGTGAACGACACGACCCCCGACAAGGGCATCCTCGGCTTCTACCTCTTCTCCTGGCCGACGAGCCCGCACTGGCTCTACCGGTTCACCCAGGGCGTGCACGTCACCCTCGGGCTCACGCTGATCCCGGTCCTGCTGGCCAAGCTGTGGTCGGTCGTGCCGAAGCTGTTCACGCTGCCACCGGCCCGCTCCATGGCCCACGCGCTGGAACGGGTCTCCTTGCTGCTGCTGGTCGGGGGCGCGCTGTTCGAGTTCACGACGGGCGTCCTCAACATCCAGCTCGACTACATCTTCCCCGGCTCCTTCTACCCCCTGCACTTCTACGGCGCCTGGGTCTTCTTCGCGGCCTTCGTCGCGCACGCCGCGCTCAAGCTGCCCACGGCCGTACGGACCCTGCGCGGGCTGCCGAAGGAGGGCGAACTGGTGTCGCCGAGGCCCGGTCCGCCCACCGTGTCCCGGCGCGGCGCGCTGTGGTTCGTCGGAGGCGGCTCCCTGCTGCTGTTCGCGACCAGCGCCGGCCGCAGCTTCGACCAGCCGCTGCGCGCGACCGCCCTGCTCGCGCCGCACGGCTGGGCCGATCCGGGCAGCGGCCCCGGCGGCTTCCAGATCAACAAGACGGCCGCGTACGCGCACATCACCGCGGCGGAGACGAGCGACGACGCCTGGCGCCTCGTGGTCACCGGCCGCACCGGAATCGTCCGGCTCGGCCGCGCCGAACTCGCCCGGCTGCCCCTGTACAGCTCCGCGCTGCCCATCGCCTGTGTCGAGGGCTGGTCGACCGGCGACCAGTGGTGGCGCGGGGTGCGCCTGCGCGACCTCGCGGCCCTCGTCGGGTACGACGGCCGTCCACCGGACGTGTTCGTCGAGTCCCTGCAGCGCCACGGCGCGTTCCGCAAGGCCGCGCTGCGCGCCAACCAGGTGGCGGACCCGCGCTCGCTGCTCGCCCTGTACGCCAACGGCGAGGACCTGACCCTCGACCACGGCTTTCCGGCACGGATCATCGTTCCCGCGGCGCCCGGTGTCCTCAACACCAAGTGGGTGGCCCGCATGACCTTCGGAGACCTGGGATGACCCGTCGGATCCCTCTCGGCAGCCCGCTGCAACTGCTGCTGCTCGTCTGCTCGTTCGCGCTGGCCGGATACGCCGGGGTGCGCCTGCTGGCGGGTGACTGGCTCGGCGTGGTGCTGTGGTTCGTCGGCGCGGCACTGCTGCACGACCTGGTGCTCCTGCCGCTGTACTCGTCGGCCGACCGTGCCGTCGTCCGGGGCCTGGACGCGACCGACCGCCGGGAGTGGGCGATGTACGTCCGGGTCCCGGCGGCCCTGTCCCTGCTCCTGCTCCTGATGTGGTTCCCCCTGATCAGCGGTCAGATGGACAGCGACTACCAGCTGGCCGCCGGCCTGTCGACGGACGGCTTCCTGGCCCGCTGGCTGCTGATCACCGCCGTACTGTTCGGCGGCTCGGCCCTGCTGCTGGTGCTGCGACTGCGCAGGGCCACGAGGCACCGGTCGCCCGAGACCCACTGAACACCGGGCTTTGGCCCGGGGCTCATCGGCCCGCGACCGCCGTCAGCCGGGCCAGCCGGGCCGCGAACCGGCCGTACGGTGCCGCGGCGGCGACGGCAAGAGCGTCGGCGGCGGTGTCGACGTCGCGCAGCCGGGGCAGGTCGCGCACCCGCAGGCCCGCGGCGACCAGCCGCTCCCGCTGGACGGCTCCGGTCTCCGGCGTCGACATGGGCACGCCCCGCAGCAGTCCCGGGTCGGGCTCTGCCAGCCCCAGGGCCCAGAACCCGCCGTCCTCGGCGGGACCGAAATACGCGTCGCAGCCGGCGAAGTCCACCGTGAGCAGATTTGGGGTCACCTGCGGTGTGTCCATGCCGATGAGCAGCGCCGGGCCGTCGCAGCGGGCGAAGGCGCCGGCCAGTCGCTCGTCCAGCCCGCCCGCGCACTGCGGTACGACGTCGAAGCCGGGCGGCAGCCAGGGGCCGGGCGCCCCGTCCAGGACGAGGACGCGCCGGGCGGCGGGAGTGGCCGCCACGGTGTGCAGGGTGTCCGCGAGGGCCGCCTCGGCGAGCGCCGCCGCCTGCTGGGCGGTGAACGGGGGCGTCAACCGGGTCTTGACCCGCCCCGGAAGCGGCTCCTTGGCGATGACGAGCAGAGTGGTCACCGGGCGATCCCCTCTCGGACGGGCGGCTCGGCCAGCACGCGGCGCATGTCCCGTACCGCCTGCCAGGTGCCGCGCCAGGTGCCCGTCACCTTGGAGACGCCGGACCGGGGCCGATACGGCACGTCGTGCTCGGCGATGCGCCAGCCCGCGTCGGCGGCACGCACGACCATCTGGAGGGGGTAGCCGTTGCGCCGGTCGGTCAGGGCGAGGGTCAGCAGTCCTTCGCGGCGGGCGGCGCGCAGCGGGCCGAGGTCGTGCAGGCGCAGTCCGGTGCGGCGGCGCAGTATCAGGGCGAGCGCGAGGTTGCCCACCCGGGCGTGCGGCGGCCACGCGCCCCGGCCCTGCGGCCGCCGCCGGCCGAGCACCAGGTCCGCCTCGCCGGCGCGCACCTCGCCGACGAAGGGCGCCAGCAGCGAGGGGTCGAGCGAGGCGTCGCAGTCGCAGAAGCACACGATGTCCGCGGTGGCGGCGGCCAGGCCCGCGTGGCAGGCGGAGCCGAACCCACGGCGGGGTTCGTGCACCACGGTCGCGCCCAGTGCGCGGGCGATGTCCGCCGAGCCGTCGGTGGAGCCGTTGTCCACGACGATCGCGCGCCAGCCCCGCGGAACGCGGGCGAGAACCCAGGGAAGGGCCTCGGCCTCGTTCAGACAGGGCAGGACGACGTCGACGTCCGCGGAGGGGGGAGAGATCGTCACGGCTTTCACCCTACGAACGCGAACGGTGCATTTCGGGCTTCCGCTCCTTACGAAACACGGACGTCCGGGGCCGGACCGCCCTGGTGGACCGCACGGGTGGGTGGGGTGGTGCGAGGCTGGACGCATGCAGCAGCCGTACGAAGCCGATGGCCCGGCGACCGAAGCCGATGAACCGGCGACCGCCACGAGGCGGCCGGGCGAGGGCGCCCGCGTCCTGGTCGTGGACGACGATCCCACCGTCGCCGAGGTCGTCTCCGGCTATCTGAACCGCGCGGGCTTTGTCGTGGACCGGGCCCCGGACGGGCCCTCGGCGCTCGCCCGGGCGAGCGCGCACCGGCCGGACCTGGTGGTCCTGGACCTGATGCTGCCCGGCATGGACGGCCTGGAGGTGTGCCGCCGGCTGCGCGGGCACGGCCCGGTGCCGGTGATCATGCTCACCGCGCGCGGCGACGAGGACGATCGCATCCTGGGCCTGGAGGTGGGGGCGGACGACTACGTCACCAAACCGTTCAGCCCCCGGGAGCTGGTCCTCAGGGTGGAGTCGGTGCTGCGGCGCACCCGGCCCGGCGTCGGTACGGGCCCGCTCGGCGCGGCCGGTCTCCAGGTCGACCCCGGCGCCCGCCGCGCCACCAAGAACGGCGTCGAACTCGCCCTCACACTCCGCGAGTTCGACCTGCTCTCCTTCTTCCTGCGGCATCCCGGCCGGGCCTACAGCCGTGAGGATCTGATGCGCGAGGTGTGGGGCTGGGACTTCGGTGATCTGTCCACGGTCACCGTCCATGTCCGCCGGCTGCGCGGCAAGGTCGAGGACGATCCGGCAAGCCCGCGCCTCATCCAGACCGTGTGGGGCGTGGGCTACCGCTTCGACTCCGGTGGACAGGAAGGGAGCTGACCGTGCGGGACGCCCTTCTCATCGCCCTGTACGCGTTCCTCGGCGCCGCCGCGACCGGCCTCGCCGGAGCGCTCGTCCTGCGGCTGATCCGCAAGCGGTCCTTCACCGCCTCGCTCACCGTGGTGGCCTCCGTCGCCGTGTTCGCCATGTTCGCCGGGACCCTGGCCGTGGCGGAGGCGATGTTCCTGTCGGCGCACGACCTGAGCGTCGTGACGACTGTCGTCGCGATGGCGGCCGTCGTCTCCCTCGCCACCGCGCTGCTGCTCGGCCGCTGGGTCGTCGCCCGCAGCCGTGAACTCCAGCTCGCCGCCCGCTCCTTCGGCGACGACGGCGACTTCGCCGCGCCGGACGCTCCCGCGACCGCCGAACTGGCGGCCCTGAGCCGGGAGCTGGCGGCCACCAGCGCCAGGCTCGCCGAGTCCCGTGACCGCGAGCGCGCCCTGGAGTCCTCCCGCCGCGACCTCGTCGCCTGGATCTCGCACGACCTGCGCACCCCGCTGGCCGGCCTGCGGGCCATGGCGGAGGCCCTTGAGGACGGCGTGGCCGCCGACCCGGACCGTTACCTCAAGCAGATCCGCACCGAGGTGGAGCGGCTCAACGACATGGTCGGCGACCTGTTCGAACTCTCCCGCATCCACGCCGGCACCCTGGCCCTGTCCCCGTCCCGGATCTCCCTGTACGACCTGGTCGGCGACGCCCTCGCGGGGGTCGATCCGCTCGCCCGCGAACTCGGGGTGCGGCTCGTCGGCGACCGGGTCGAACCCGTGCCGGTCGAGGTGGACGGCAAGGAGATGAGCCGGGTGCTGGGCAATCTGCTGGTCAACGCGATCCGGCGGACACCGGCCGACGGGACCGTCGCGGTGGCCGCCGAGCGCTGTCCTGACGGTGTCGTGGTGTCGGTGTCCGACGGCTGCGGCGGCATTCCGGAGGAGGACCTGCCGAGGGTCTTCGACACAGGCTGGCGCGGCACGCACGCGCGCACGCCGCCCGCCGGGGCGGGCCTGGGCCTGGCCATCGTCCGCGGGATCGTCGAGGCCCACGAGGGCCGGGCCGCCGTACGCAACATCCCGGGCGGCTGCCGCTTCGAGGTGACCCTGCCCGCGGCCGAGCGATGACACCCGGCACGACGGTCACCGTGTGCCGGGCCCTTCCCCGCGCAGCCGTGCCCGGGCGAACTCGTGCATCCCTGCCTCGAAGCCGACCTCGGGCTTCCAGCCCAGCGCGGCCCGTAGTCGTGACGAGTCCGCCGTGATGTGCCGTACGTCGCCCAGGCGGCCATCTCGCCGAAGGTCACCGTGTGCCGGGCCCTTCCCCGCGCAGCCGTGCCCGGGCGAACTCGTGCATCCCTGCCTCGAAGCCGACCTCGGGTTTCCAGCCCAGTGCGGCCCGCAGGCGCGACGAGTCGGCCGTGATGTGCCGTACGTCGCCCAGGCGGTACTCCCCGGTGACGACGGGTTCGGGGCCGCCGTACGCGGCGGCCAGCGCACGTGCCATCTCGCCGACAGTGTGCGGCTCCCCGCTGCCCGTGTTGTACGCGGTGAGCGCACCGGCGGCCGGGTCCGCCTCCAGCGCCGCCACATTGGCCGCCGCCACGTCCCGTACGTGCACGAAGTCCCGCCGCTGGCGGCCGTCCTCGAAGACACGCGGGGCCTCGCCGCGGGCCAGCGCGGACCGGAAGAAGGAGGCGACGCCGGCGTACGGGGTGTCCCGGGGCATCCCGGGCCCGTACACGTTGTGGTAGCGCAGCGACACGGCCGACCCGCCCGTCGCCCTGGCCCAGGCGGCCGCCAGATGTTCCTGGGCGAGCTTGGTCGTGGCGTACACGTTGCGTGGATCGACGGGCGCGTCCTCACCGACCAGGCCGGGGGACAGTTCCTCACCGCACCTCGGGCACACCGGCTCGAAGCGCCCCGCGTCCAGGTCGGCCACGGCCCGCGGCCCGGGCCGTACGACCCCGTGCCGCCCGCACTCGTAGCGGCCCTCCCCGTAGACCACCATCGACCCGGCCAGCACCAGGTTCCGTACCCCCGCGTCCGCCATGGCGGTGAGCAGTACGGCGGTGCCGAGGTCGTTGCGCGAGACGTACTCGGCCGCATCGGCGAAACCCTGGCCCAGACCGACCATGGCCGCCTGGTGACAGACGGCGTCGACGCCGGTCAGGGCGCGGGCGACCGAAGCCCCGTCACGCACGTCGCCGCCCGTGTCCGCCCGCACGTCGAACACCACGGGCTCGTGCCCGTGCGCCACCAGCGCCTCGACGACATGGGACCCGATGAACCCGGCACCGCCGGTGACCAGTACACGCATATCCACACGCTAGGTCCGCACCACCGCCGCACGACACGAGCGCGCCCGGCACGTCATCGCTCCGTAAGGACGGACGCCGTCGCCGTGGCCGCGTCGCGCAGCCCGGGCGGGGACCGCCGTTCGGCCTCAGTCTGGAGAGGAAGGGACCCATCCGCAGCGAGGAGCGGGCGATGGCAGTGGAACTGCAGGACAGAACGGCCGTGGTCACCGGTGCGAGCAAGGGGATCGGTCTGGCCGTGGCCGAAGCGCTGGCGACGGCCGGGGCCCAGGTGGTCGCGGCCGCCAGAACCTCCACCCCAGGGCTGGACGCGCTCGTGAAGAGCGGGGCCGCCCGCTGGATCCCGCTCGACCTGACCGAGCCGGACAGCGCGGAGCGGCTCGCGGCGGAAGCCGGGCTGCGCATCGATGTGCTGGTGAACAACGTGGGCGCGGCCCCCGCGCGCCCCGGCGGATTCCTCGCCGTGAGCGACGCCGAGTGGCGGCGGACCCTCGATCTCAACCTGTTCGCCACGGTCGCGGTGACCCGTGCCGTGCTGCCGCGGATGCTGGAGGAGGGACGCGGCTCCATCGTCAACATCGCCTCCGTCAACGCCGAACTCCCGGACCCCATGGTCATCGACTACGGCGCGGCCAAGGCGGCCCTGGTCAACTTCTCCAAGGCGCTCTCGAAGGAGTTCGGACCGCGTGGCGTGCGGGTCAACAGCGTCAGTCCCGGACCGGTGGAGACGGAGCTGTGGCTGGGCGGGGGCGGAGTGGCCGACACCGTCTCGTCCGCGGCCGGACTGAGCCCCGAGGACGTGGTGGCACGGGCGGCGGCCGCCACGGTCAGCGGCCGCTTCTCCCGGGCCTCGGAGATCGCCGACCTGGTGGTCTTCCTGGCGGGCGACAGGGCCGCGAACATCGTGGGCAGCGACATCCGCATCGACGGGGGATTCGTACCGACCTGGTGAGACGGGCGGGCGGCGCCGGACAGCCCGTGGCACCTGCCCGCCACGGCCCTTCCCTCAGTCCTTCTCGCCCGCCCGGACGGCCGCGGCGATCAGCCGGTCGATCAGGGCGATCAGCACGTCGCGCGACGACTCACGCTCCCGTGCGTCGCACAGCAGCACCGGGGTGCCCTCGGGCAGCGCCAGGGCGTCCCGGACCTCCTCGGGTGTGTACGGGTGGAGCCCGTGGAACCCGTTGACGCCGACCACGAACGGAATGCGCCGCCGCTCGAAGAAGTCGATGGCCGCGAAGCTGGCCCGCGGCCGGCGGACATCGACCAGCACCACGGCACCCAGCGCCCCCACCGCCAGGTCGTTCCACATGAACCAGAACCGCTGCTGCCCGGGGGTGCCGAACAGGTACAGCACCAGATCGCTGCCGATGGTGATCCGGCCGAAGTCCAGGGCCACCGTGGTGGACCGTTTCTCCTCGATCCCGTCGAGGTCGTCGACGTCGAGGCCCGCGGTGGTCAGCGGTTCCTCGGTGCGCAGGGGGACGATCTCGCTGACCGACGCGACCATGGTGGTCTTCCCGACACCGAATCCCCCCGCGATCAGGATCTTGACGGTGTCGGGGGCGGCGACCGCCCCGGCGGCGGAGCCGGGGCCCGTCCGGCGGATCTGGCTGGCCATGAGTGGCGGTGCCCTTTCGTCTTCGGTGGGTCTCAGAGGTGCCCGAGGCCGTCCCGCACCTTCTGCAGCAGCTCCAGATCGGGTTCCGCGTGGCAGTGGGGGTGCGGTGGGTGGGCGGTGATCCGGCCGGACTCCAGCAGGTCGCAGAGCAGGATGACGACGACGCTCACGGGCAGGTCGAGGTGGGCGGCGAGCTCGGCGACGGCGACCGGCCGAGCGCACTGCCGAAGGATCCGGGTGTGCTCGGGCTGCAGCCGGCCGGCCCACGCGGGCGGCGGATCCACCGCGGTCACCGTCGTGATCAGCGTGAAGTCGGCGCGGCTGGGCCGGGTCCGTCCGCCGGTCAGGGCGAACGGCCGTACGAGACGGCCCGCCGCGTCGCCCCCGCTCACCTCACTCGCCGCGTTCGGACACGACGAGGCCCGTGCGCGGTGCCGCGCTGAGGTGCTCGCCGATCTTCTTCACCAGCATGTTCATCTGGTACGCCACCACACCCACGTCGGCGCCCTGGCTGGTGAGGACGACGAGATGGGCGCCGGGTCCGGCGGCGGTCAGGATCAGATAGCTGTTGGCCATCTCGATGAGGGCCTGGCGCACCGGGCCGCCGCGGAAGTCCATGCTGACGCCCTTGCTGAGGCTCATCAGGCCGGACGCGGTCGCGGCCAGGCGCTCGGCGTCGTCACGCAGGAACCCGGTCGACTTGCTGACCACGAGTCCGTCCTCGGACAGGACGACGGCGTGGTTCACCTCGGCGACCCGGTCGACGAGTCCGGTGAGCAATTGGTCGAGCTGGGTGTGCGTGGCAGGGGTGGGGCGGGTCATGTCAGCGTCCTTCATGAGCGGTCGGCGGGCTGAGTCGAGGAGCGGGGTCCGGCTGCTCGGGTGGAGCCGGGGGCTCGGCTGTGGCGGGGACGTCCACCCCCGGGTCCTGTGGAGCGGTTTCCTCTGCCTGGTCGTACTGCGGATCCTTCTCCGCCTGGTCGTACCGCGGTTCGCCCTCCTCGTCACGTGCCTTGAGCGTGCCGCGCTGGAAGCCGGCCAGCGACGACGCGGCGCGTTCCGCGGTGAAGTCGTCCGGGAAACTGTCCAGGAAGCCGTCCTCCTCGGCCGGCGCCGACTCCTCGCGCAGTTCGAGCACCAGGCTCGTCTGCGGCACCCGGCGCGGCAGCGGGACGGGACGGCCGGACCGGCCGGTCCCGCCGGACCCGGGCGGCTCCTCGCGGGCGTCGGCGGTCCGGGCCGGCGTCGCCTGCCGCGCTCGCTGGGGGAGAGGCGGCGCGGCCTCGGCCTCCTTCTCGTCCGCCGCGTCGTCCATAACGTCCGGCGCGGGCGGGGCGGGGGTCTCCCGTACGACGATCTCGTGCGGGACGAGGACGATCGCCGTGGTGCCGCCGAACGGCGACGGACGCAGGGTGACGGCGATGCCGTGCCGGGTGGCGAGCCGGGCAATCACGAACATGCCAAGCCGAAGGTCGTCGGCCAGGGCCACCACGTCGAACTGGGGCTCCACCGCCAACTGGGCGTTGAGTGAGGCGTAGTCCTCCTCGGACAGGCCGAGCCCGCGGTCCTCGACCTCGATGGCCAGGCCCTTGGCCACCATCGCCGCGCGCACCTCGACCGGGCTGGGCGCGGGGGAATACACCGTCGCGTTGTCGATGAGCTCGGCCAGCAGATGGATCACGTCCGCGACCGCGGGCGGGGCGAGGCTCACCTCCTCGTCGGTGCGCACGTCCACCCGCTGGTACTCGGCGACCTCGCCGACGGCGCTGCGCAGGATGTCGATCAGCGCGACCGGCTCGGTCCAGCTGCGTCCGGGCCGCTCACCGCTGATGATCACGAGGTTCTCCTCGTAGCGGCGCAACTGGCTCGCGGTGGAGTCGAGTTCGTACAGACCCTTGAGGACCTCCGGGTCGGTGTGCTGCCGTTCCAGCCCGTCGAGCCTGCTGAGCTGAAGGTTGACCAGGTTCTGGCTCTGCCGGGCGATGCCGAGGATGACCTTCTGGAAGCCGCGCCGGATGTCGGCGAGTTCGACCGCGGTGTGCACGGCCGTGCGCTGTGCGGTGTTGAACGCCTTGGCCACCTGGCCGAGTTCGTCCTCGCCGTAGTCCAGCGGCGGTGTCGCCAGCTCCACGTCGATCCGCTCGCCGCGGTCCAGCCGCGCGACGACGTCGGGCAACCGGTCCTCGGCCAGACCGAGGGTGGCCATCCGGAGACCGTGCAGCCGCCGGGACAGGGAGCGGGTGATGCGCCAGGACATGCCGACGCACAGCAGCAGGGCGACGAGTCCGCCGACGCTCAGGGAGGCGGCGGTGACCAGCAGTTCGTGCGCCCTATCGGCGCTGCGGTGGAGCAGGTCGGCCGTCTGCTGCCGGATGAGGGCCGAGTACTCGTCGGAGACCTTGATCAGCGCGGCGCGCCACTGCTTCTGCACGTCCGGCAGGGCGATCCTGTGGTCCTTGCCCATGGTCGCGCGGGCCGCGAGCACCTTGCCCTCGATGGACTCCAGGGTCTTCCAGTCCGCGCTCTGCAGGATCCGCTCGGTCTGCCGCTTCGCGTCACCGGTGAGCGAGGCGACGATCTGGTCCTGTACGAGCCAACGGCGGGCGTTCACCAATTGCGCGAACTCGGCCCATGTCTTCTCGTCCATGTACCCGGCGGGCCCGGCCAGGGTGAGCTGTGTGTCCTCCTCGGACACCAGCTCGGCCGCGTGCTCCAGCGCGACGAGCGGACCGGCCTGCGAGGTGAGGTCGCCGTCGTCGACCTGGGAGAGCTCCTGGAAGCCATGGATCTGGTCGTCGATGATCGAGGTGTACTGGCCGAGCGACTGTGCGGCGGTGATGTCGGTGGGGTCGTCCACCTGGCCGCGGTAGTACTCCAGGCTGCTCACCGAGGCGACGACCGAGTACAGCCGGTCCTTGATGCGGGCCGGTGCCTTTTTGATCGCGTCGGCCCGGTCGACCAGCTTGGCGACCGCCGCGTCGGTCTTCTTGCGCTGGGCGTCCAGTGCGGCCCGGGAGCCGTGCCCCGAGGCCAGCCATACGGCCGACAGGCTGCGCTCCTGCTGCAGGGCGAGCGTGGCCTCGGTGCCCATGGCCCCGGTGGACCTGCTCAGCTGCGTCTGCGAGCGCAGCCGTAGTCCTTCGGAGAACATCTGTGTCGTCGTCACGCCCCACATGGCGGCGAGGGTGACGCTCGGCACGAGCGCCAGCAGGATCAGGGAGAGACGTATGGAGCCGAGACGGCGCCGGGCACCTGTCCGTGGAGACATCGTCGTCCTAGAGGGCGGTCAGCGGGGCGGGGGAGTGCGCGGGGAGCGCGGTGGGTCGAGGGCGGGGCAGGTCAACGTGTGCCACTGGCGGCGTACTTGGCCACCGTGGCCACGTTCGTCCTGGTCACGAAAGCGGGGCCGGTGAGCACGGGGGCCACGCCGCCGCCGCTGACGTTGCCGTTGGTCCGGTACAGCCACAGCGAGTCCACGGCCAGATAGCCCTGCAGATAGGGCTGTTGGTCGACGGCGAACTGCACGTCCCCGCTCCGCACGGCCTTGACCAGGTCCTTGCTGAGGTCGAAGGTCGCGATGTGCGCGCTGCTGCCCGCCTGCTTGACGGAGTTCACCGCGGCGAGCGCGAACGGGGCGCCGTTCGTGACGACTTCGTCGATGCTCGGGTCCTGCCGCAGCCGGGACGCGATGGCGTCGGTCACGGCCTTGCTGTCGGTGCCGTCCACATAGAGCATGTCCGTGCGGCCGGTGAACGTCTTCTTCACTCCGGCGCAGCGCGCCTCCAGGGCGATGTTGCCGCGCTCGTGGATGACGCAGAGGGTGTGCTCGGCCTTGAGACCGTCCAGCTTGTCGCCGACCGCGCGGCCCGCGACGCTCTCGTCCTGGCCGAAGTACTCCAGGACTCCCTCCGACTTCCACACGTCTATACCGGAGTTGAGGGCCACCACCGGTATGCCCGCCGCCCTGGCCCGGGCGATCGGGCCCTTCATCGCCTCCGGCTTGGCCAGGGTCAGCGCGATGCCGTCGGCCTTGTCCCGGATCGCGTCCCGCACCAGTTCGGCCTGCCCGGCGGCGTCCAGGTCGCCGGCATAGGTCAGTTCGACGTTGTCCTTGGCCGCCGCGGCCTCCGCGCCCCTGCGCACCAGGTCCCAGAAGGTGTCACCCCGGTCGCCGTGGCTGACCAGGGTGATCTTCATCCGGGGGGTGCCCGCCTTGCCGGCGCTCGACTCCGACCGGGTGCCGTCGGATCCGGAGCAGCCGGATATGAGCAGACAGGTGACGACCAGCACCGCGGCCGGCATGAGGCCGTGCGCCGGTCTGCCGTGGGCTGGACCTGGGGGAGGAGTGTTCATGAGGGTGCGGCACCTCGCTGTGCGGCCGAGCATGAGGGGGATGGATCGCGACCCGCGGCACATATCTGTGCCGACCGGCGACTCTCCTGGCCGGAGCCAATCGCGTGTGACCGCAGGTGGTCAAGTGAGCGATCAGCGTTAATGCGTTGTCGCTGCCGCATCGTGACGATACGGGCGGTGCGCGCGAGTTGGTGCGAGCGCGACCTGGGCCGCCGCTCCCTGGTGGGGAGCGGCGGTCGGGCGTGGCGGCGCGGTTATGCGCGGTAGCCGAGGACCGTCATCATGCCACTTTCCGAGTGGTACTGGTTGTGGCAGTGGAGCATCCAGAGGCCGGGATTGTCGGCGTCGAAGTCGACGACGAGCTTGCGGTGGGGGAGCACGATCGAGGTGTCCTTGCGGGCCCCGGCGTCCCAGAGGGCGGCCAGGGCGAAGGTGTGGCCGTGCAGATGCAGCGGGTGCCACATGTCAGTGGCGTTGACGAGGGTGAGCCGGACGCGTTCGCCCTGACGGACGGGGTGGCGTTGGGTGACGGAGTAGGGCTTGTGGTCGAAACCCCAGTCGAACCGCTTCATGTTGCCGGTGAGCCTGACGCGTAGCTCCCGGTCGGGCTCGCGTTTGCCGAGGTCCACGGACTCGTGCGGTCTCATGCGGCGGGCGGGTACCAGCTCTCCGTCGAGTTCGTCGGGGCGGACATTGGCTGGCGGAACGGTTCTTCCCTTGCCGGTGCGCAGGAGGGCGATGCCCTGGCCGTTCTTGCCCTCGGCGAGGGCGACGAACGGGAAGACGCCGTCCTTGACGGTGACCAGGACGTCGTAGCGCTCGGCCATGCCGACGACGAGCGCGTCGGTGCGCTTGTGCTCGATCGGATAGCCGTCGGTGTGCGTGACGGTCATGGTGTGGCCGCCGAGTGCGACGCGGAAGGCTGTCTCGGAGCCCGCGTTGATGATCCGGAGCCGGATGCGGTCGCCGGGCTTGGCCTTGAACACGGACGGGGCCGACGGTACGCGTCCGTTGATGAGGTAGTGGGGGTAGGCCACACTGCCGCCCTCGCTGTGCAGCATGGGGCTGAAGGAGTGGTGGAGGAGACGGGAGGGACCGGCGCCCTTCGGGCCCGCATGGCCGTGCTCGGCACCCCTGGCCACGCCCATGCCCTCCATCGTCACGTGCTTGCCCGGGGGGATGAGCTGCGTCAGGACGTTGTCGGGGGTGGAGCCGTTCACGCCGTCGAGCCAGTCGTCCAGGACGATCAGCCACTCCTTGTCGTAGGCGAGGGGCTCCTTGGGGTCGTCGATGATGAGGGGGGCGTACAGGCCGCGGTCGGGCTGCATTCCGACGTGGGAGTGCAGCAGGTACGTGCCCGGGTGGCTGGCGGTGAACCGGTAGGTGAAGTCCGTTCCGGCCGGGATGGGCGGCTGGGTCAGGTCGGGGACGCCGTCCATGTCGCAGCGCAGGCGCACGCCGTGGGAGTGGAGGGTGGTCGTGGTCGGCAGGCGGTTGGCCAGGGTGAGGCTGAGGACGTCCCCGGCGGTGACGCGGACCAGCGGGCCGGGCAGGGTGTCGGCGTAGCCCCAGGTGTTCACCCTTCGTCCGCCCAGATCCACGGTCACCGGTTCGGCGGTGAACTTGTACGTGCGCACAGGGCCGGACCCGCGCCTCCGCTCGGTGGCGCGGACCTCGGGACCCGAGGGCAGGACATATCCCTTGGGGCCTTTGGGGACGAAGCCGCCAACGTCCACGCTCGCCCCGTTGCCGAGGCGGGGACTGGTTTGCGGGTCCGGGCCGGATTCGGTGCAGCCGGCGAGTACTCCCAAGCCGACGGCCGCGATCGGGGCACGGAGCAAGGTACGGCGCGAAGGTGTGTGCATGACTGAATAACACACGTTTTGTTGTGATATGTCCGTTAACCGGGGGCGACTCGTTCGGTGGTGTCGGCCGCCGCGGTCAGTCCCACAGGGGAACGGTCATGACCCGCTTGTATCCCTCCGGCCGGGTGTCGGTGTAGGTGAGGCTCATTTGCGTGAAGTGCGCCACCCGCGGGTCCCTCTTCCAGGGCTCCGGACGCTCCAGCCGGATGACCACCGGGTATCCGTGGAACGTACCTGCCGCGCAGTACGGCTTGCAGTCGTTCACCACGTTCACCCCCACGGCCGTCGCGGACGTCGGGCCCCACTGCGACCAGTGCATCGCGACCAGCCGGCTGTTGCCGTCTCCGCAGGCCAGGATGAAGTTCACGGGCTGCGTGTTCGAGCGGAACGCGCAGTCGACGAGCACCGGGGCCGACTGCTGCGTCACCGCCCGCGGGGCAGCCTGTGCCGATGCGGGCGAGGTGGCGGAGGCCGTGGTCATCGACGCCGTGAGCACTGTGCCCGCCCCGAGAATGATCGCTGTGTACACCGCTGGTCTTGCCATCGTTGCTCCCGGTAGTGGGCGATCGCCTCTGTATCGACGCTACGACCGTCCCGGCCGATGCACCACTCGCACGGAGTAATGGGCGCCGACGTGGTGCGCCGTGCATGATCGGTCCGTAGACGGCGGCACGGAGTGTACGGGGGCATGGGCATGGCGGCACGGACATACGGCTATGTCGGACCCGGTGATCCGAAGGCGCTCGTACGGCCGGGCGGAGCAGGCGAGGGCATCCGCTGCGCGGCGGACTTCGCCCGATGGGTGTCGGCTCGCACCGCGGTGGAACTGGCCGAGCCGTTCACCTTCGTGGTCGATCCCGAGGGCGTGCTGCGCCTGGCGCCGCGCCGCAGTGAGCATGTGGTCTGCGCCGGGGGCGGGCCGGTGCTCGGGGCCGGCGAGTTGAGCTTCCGGGAGGACCGTGGACGGTGGGCGGTCGACGAGGTCAGCAACCAGTCGACCGGCTACTGCCCGGACGTCGGCTCATGGCCGGCCGTCGCGGACGCGCTGGACCGGGCCGGCCTCGTCCGTCCCGGTTGCTTCACCCATGAGGTGGTCTTCCGCCGCTGTGTGTCGTGCCGACAGGTCAATGTCGTACGCGAGGACCACTACGTCTGCGCCCTGTGCGACACGGACCTGCCGCCGGACTGGAACGTCGCTTAGGTGGCCCTCGCCCAGGAGAGGACGAGGCTCCCCGCCTCCTTCCGCAGACCTGTGCAGGGCCTCCTCCCGGAGACCCGTGCACGCCACCGCCGCACCGCCGGTACCGCGGCCTGCGCCGGGTGCCGGGGGCGCCCCCGGTGTCCTCGGTGTTCGTCGCCCTGGTGCAGCCGACGGACGACGGACGTCTCCTGGTGGGCCGTATGTCGGCCTCGACGGCCGCCCCGGGCCGACTGCAGTTGCCCGGAGGCTCGATGGAACCGCCGCCGCACGGCGAGCCGCTCGACGTGGCCGCGCTCCGTGCCCATGCCGCCCGGGAACTGGTCGAGGAGACGGGCCTCGACACACCACCCGAGGATCTGACCCTCTGGCTGGTCACCCGCGGAGAGCACGGGAACGTCGGATTCCTGTTCCGCGCCCCGGCCCGGCCGGCCGAACTGCTGCACCGGCGCTTCGCGGCTCTGGTCGCCGCGGAGACGGCACAGGGGCGTGAGCCCGAGCTGGACCGGATCGTCCTCGTCGGCTCCGAGGCCGAGTCGGCAGGACTCGGCGGACCTCAAGTGGACTACCTGGGCCCGGTCGTGCGGCGGTTCATGGATGAACGCGGGTGAGCGGTGGCGAGCCCCCCTCCTGGTAGCCCCCGGGTCACTCGATCGGAGCCATCCGGCCCCGATCGCCCTCCGTTGGGCGGCGCTTGGCGTGCGGCGGCGGTCGGCCGCGGGTCAGATGGTCTGCGTGCAACGATCATCCATACACACAGCCATGGCCACAGCCATACGTGCCCGCCGCACCCGTCTTGCCGCGGCCGTCGTCCCCTCCGCCGTTCTGGCGCTGCTCGTGCCGTCGGCGGCCGTACCCGCCTCGGCCGACGGCACTCCGGTGCGCGGCTCCGCCCATATGGGCATGGGAGTCATGACCCACGACGGCAGCAGCGGAGCACCCGGCGACGCGCGCGCCGGTCAGACCGAAGGTGTCGACGTCGCGAGCTACCAGGGTGACGTCGCCTGGTCGAAGTTGTGGAGCAGCGGCGTCAAGTGGGCCTACACCAAGGCGAGCGAAGGCACGTACTACACCAACCCCTCCTTCTCCGACCAGTACAACGGCTCGCGGAAGGTCGGCATGATCCGCGGCGCGTACCACTTCGCCACGCCCGACACCGGCACCGGCGCCTCCCAGGCCGACTACTTCGTCGACCACGGCGGCGGCTGGAGCGACGACGGCACCACGCTGCCGGGTGTGCTCGACATCGAATGGAACCCCTACGGCGACGACTGCTACGGCAAGTCGCCGAGCGCGATGGTCACATGGATCCGTAACTTCCTGAACCGGTACAAGTCCCGCACCGGCCGCAACGCCGTCATCTACACCGCCACCAGCTGGTGGAACACCTGCACGAAGAGCTACGGCGGCTTCGGGGCGACCAACCCCCTGTGGGTCGCGCGCTACGCCTCGTCCGTCGGGGAACTGCCGGCGGGCTGGTCGACGCACACGATGTGGCAGTACACCTCCACCGGGGAGCTCGTGGGCGACCGCGACAGGTTCAACGGATCCACAGACCGGCTGAAAGAGCTGGCCACCGGCTGAACTGCCCGTCAACGACCGTTCCGCAGTCCTCCGTTCGCGCCCGGCGGCGTGTGCGGGCGGCACCGGCCGTCCTCGTCGCTTATGTTCAGCCACGGATCCGATATTTGGAGTAGAAATGCCAAAAGCGGATGAACTGGTTGATGCGGCGGGAGGGGTGGCGGTCGTACCCGTCAGCCCACCGAGACGACGGCTGCTCCCGCGGCCGTTCGTCGCCGGGGCCGCGACGGCAGCCGGCGCGGTGGCGGTGGTGTTCGCGCTCGCCGGAACCCAGTGGCTGAACCACCCGGCGGTCGAGGCCTGGCGCACCGTCTGCCTGGCCATCACCGTCCAGGCGCTGCCGTTCCTGCTGCTGGGCACGCTGCTGTCCGGCGCGATCAACGCCTTCGTACCGGCCGACCTGTTCACCAGGGCGCTTCCCCGGCGCCCCGCCCTCGCCGTTCCGGTGGCCGGAGTGGCCGGAGCGGTCCTGCCGGGCTGCGAATGCGCCTCCGTACCCGTCGCGAACAGCCTGATCCGCCGGGGCGTCACCCCGGCCGCGGCCTTCGCCTTCCTGCTCTCCGCCCCCGCGATCAACCCGGTGGTGCTGACCGCCACCGCCGTGGCCTTCCCGGGCAGCCCCGCGATGGTCGCCGCCCGGCTGCTCGCCTCGCTCGTCACCGCCGCGCTGATGGGCTGGCTGTGGCTGTGGCTGGGCAAGGAGGAATGGCTGCGGCCGGCCGTCCGGTACGCGGGCCACCGGCACGGTCACAGCCGCTGGACCGAGTTCCGGCTCGGCTTCCAGCACGACTTCCTGCACGCCGGAGGCTTCCTCGTCCTCGGCGCCATGGCCGCGGCGACCTTCAACGTCCTGGTGCCGCGCTCGGTCCTCGACGCGTTCTCCGGCTCGGCCTGGCTCTCGGTGCTCTTCCTGGCCGCCCTCGCAGTCCTCCTGGCGGTGTGCTCGGAGGCCGACGCCTTCGTCGCGGCCTCGCTCACCGGCTTCTCGCCGACCGCCCGCCTCGTGTTCATGGTCGTCGGCCCGATGGTCGACCTGAAACTGATCGCCCTTCAGGCCGGCACCTTCGGCCGCGCCTTCGCCTGGCGCTTCTCCACGGCGACCACCGTGGTGGCGATCGCCGCGGGCGTCCTGATCGGAGGCGTGCTGCTGTGAAACGCCACGCCCAGACGGCGCTGCTGGTGCTGACCGGACTCGGCCTGCTGCACGCCGCCCTGTTCAGCGACCTCTATCTGCGCTACGTCAAGGAAGGCCTGCGCCCGCTGCTCATCGCCTCCGGCGTGCTGCTCACCCTGCTGGGCCTGGCGAGCGCGGCCCTGGACCGGGGACACGAGGAACACTCCGGTCACGCGCACGGCCACGACCACTCCACCGCTCCCCGCGTCGCCTGGCTGCTCTTCCTGCCCGCTCTGAGCCTTCTGCTCTACGCCCCGCCCGCCCTGGGTGCCTACACCGCGGCCCACTCGAACAACAAGGCGGTCAAGGCGCAGAAGCGGTTCGACCCCCTGCCCGCTGCCTCACCGCTGCCCCTGACGCTCACGGACTTCACCAGCCGCGTCCAGCAGGACCGCAGCCTCGCCATCAAGGGCCGCAGCGTCCGGCTGACCGGCTTCGCCACCCCGGCCGGGCCGGGCGGCGGCTGGTATCTGACCCGGATCATCTTCACGTGCTGCGCCGCCGATTCGCAGACGGTCAAGGTCCGTGTGTACGGGACCCCGGCCCCGCCCGCCAACAGCTGGCTGGCGGTGACCGGCGCGTGGCACCCCAAGGGCACCCTCGGCACGAGATCCGCGGAAGCGGCCCTCGACGTACGTCAACTCCAGCCCATGGCCCAGCCGGTCAACGCGTTCACGGACGACCTGCCTCTCACCCCGTCCTAGGGCCTGTCCGGCGGATCAGGCCGGCTCCAGGCAACGGTGCCTCATCAGCGCAGGTGAGCGGGGCATGGTGCGTCCAGCTGCAAGGCGGAG
>NZ_JBFAIQ010000029.1:0-89904 GCF_040654755.1 Streptomyces sp. NPDC050625 | reverse complement strand
CTTCAGCACGACCAGCAGGGTCCGCGGGTCGGCGGGGTCCAGTTTCGCGTCGCCCAGGGGCCAGGTGGCGCCGCCGATCACGGCGTCGAAGTGGCTGCTGAGGCCGGCCGGGGGTGCGCCGAGCGGCTGCGCGAAGTCCAGCTTGAGGGTGCGGCCGTTCGCGAGGACGTTGGTGGAGATGGCGCCGTCGTAGGCCCATCCGTCGGGGAGGCGGAACGCGGACTGCGGGACGGCGGTCTTGGTGCCGCCGGGCGGGGTCCAGCGCAGATGGAGGTTGGAGCCTCCGTAGTGCTCGAAGTACTCGACCTTGATGTCGTACGCCTTGCCCGCGGTCAACTCGACCGGTGCGCCAGTCTGTTCGCGGTCCCAGTCGTCGACCCAGTGGTCGATGACCAGCTTTCCGTCGACCCACAGCCGGAAGCCGTTGTCACCGATGATCGAGAACGTGGTGGATCCGGTCTCCTCCGGAACGATCTTGCCGGTCCAGCGGACGCTGACGTCGTCCGACCGGCCGGTGGCGAAGTTCAGGCGCGGCTCCAGGGTGTCGAAGTCGAGGTTCGGGTCGAATCCGGTGGCTTTGAGCTGGTCGAAATCGAAGGCGCCCGGGGCGGACTGGGTGTAGTACTCGCCCTTCAGGCCGTGGACCTCCACGGGATCGTCGGTCGCGCTCGCGGCGGGCACCGCGGCGAGGCCGGCGAAGCCCAGTACCACGGCGAGCAGCAGGGCGAGGCGTTGACGGACGGGTCTATGGACGGGGCTGATGCGCACGAATCCTCCTTGGCTGAGGAAGGGTGGCGGCTCGTTGCTTCAGTCTGTACAACGTTGGAAGGAACGGCAGTTGGCATGAGAGCACGGCTCCCGGCCTCTGTCCAGGGGGCATGACAAAGCCTCGTGGCCGGGGCACCCATCGATGCTGAGGAGATCCCTTGCGGGTCAGCCTGAAGGACGTGGCGGAACGCGCGGGCGTTTCGATCAAGACCGTGTCCAACGTTGTGAACAACTATCCGCACGTCACCCCGGCGATGCGGGCCCGGGTGCAGGCGGTCATCGAAGAGCTCGGCTACCGGCCGAACCTGACCGCGCGTCATCTGCGCAAGGGTCGTACGGGAATCATCGCGCTGGCCGTTCCCGAACTGGGCAACCCCTACTTCGCCGAGCTGGCCGGCGCCGTGATCGACGCCGCCGCCGAGCACGAGTTCACCGTCCTGCTCGACCACACGCGCGGCGAGCGTGAGCAGGAGATCCTGGTCAGCCAGGGTTTTCGCGGCCGGGTGATCGACGGGCTGATCCTCAGCCCGCTGGCGCTGGAGGCCGAGGATCTGCAGGGCCGCTCCGACGACGTGCCGCTGGTGCTGCTCGGCGAGCGCGAGTACGACCTGCCCTTCGACCACATCGCGATCGACAACGTGGCCGCGGCGCGGTGCGCGGTGCGTCATCTGCTCGGCCGCGGCCGGACCCGGATCGCCTACCTCGGCGTGCGCACCGACTCCGTGAACCGGCCCGCCCACCTGCGACTGGACGGCTGGCGCGAGGAGTTGACGGCGGCCGGGGTGCCCGCGGCGGACAGCCTGGTGGTGCCGGTCGGCGGCTGGGACCGGGACGACGGGGCGCGGGCGATGGCCGAGCTACTGGACGCCGGCGTGCGCCCGGATGCCGTGTTCGCCTTCAACGACCTGATCGCGATCGGGGCGATGCGGGTGCTGCACGAGCGCGGTCTCCGGGTGCCCTGGGACGTGGCCGTGGTGGGTTTCGACGACATCGCCGAGGGGCGTTTCGGCGCCGTCACTCTGACCACCGTGTCGCCGGACAAGCAGGCCATCGCGAAGATGGCCGTCGGCTCGCTTCTGCGCAGCCTGTCGGGCCGTGAGGAGCCCGGCGGACGTGAACTGGCCGCACAGTTCAGGCTTGTTGAGCGGGAGAGCACCCTCGGCCGGAGGTGACGAGATTTCGGACGGAAGGCTTTACACGACTCTTCCAACGATGTAAAAACCTCCCCTGAACGACGTGCACGCCGAGTTGATCGCAAGAGCCAGCCTCCCCGAGAGCGCTCTCACCTCCCGGGGCCCGCGCCGTTTGGGGACACCCATGAAGCCCACCGCACTTGTCCGTCGCACCTCCGCACGAACCCTCCTCGCCGTCGGCCTCGTGACGAGCCTCGCCCTCGCGACCGGATGCACCAAGTCCGAGGACGACTCGGACAAGAGGAGCTCCGCCTCGAAGCAGGACGACGCCGGCCAGGTGGTCGCCTCGCCCGGCACCGGCTCGGGGCCGACCTGCACCATCGACGCCTACGGCGGCCAGAAGCTCGACCTCAAGAGCGTCACCGTCGGCTTCTCCCAGTCCGAGAAGGAAGCCAACCCCTTCCGGATCGCGGAGACCGCCTCCATCAAGGCCGAGGCCCAGAAGCGGGGCGTGAAGCTGCTCACCGCCAACGCCCAGTCGCAGTTCTCCAAGCAGATCAGCGACGTCCAGGACCTCATCGCCAAGGGCGCGAACCTGCTGGTGATCGCCCCGCTCAACTCCGACGGCTGGGAGCCGGTGGTGCGCACCGCGGCCGCCAAGCACATCCCGATCGTGACTATCGACCGCAAGATCAACGCGGCGGCCTGCAAGGACTATGTGAGCTTCATCGGCTCCGACTTCGTCGAACAGGGCAAGCGGGCCGCCGACTCGATGATCGAAGCCACCGGCGGCAAGGGCGAGATCGCCATCCTGCTCGGCGCGGCCGGCAACAACGTCACCACCGAGCGCACCAAGGGCTTCGAGGACCGCATCAAGGAGAAGGCCCCCGGCCTGAAGATCGTGTTCAAGCAGACCGGTGAATTCGCCCGCGAGAAGGGCCAGTCGGTCACCGAGAACCTCATCCAGTCCAGGCCCGGCATCACCGGCATCTACGCCGAGAACGACGAGATGGGCCTCGGCGCCGTCAACGCCCTCAAGGGCGCCGGCAAGAAGCCCGGAGCCGTCAAGATCGTGACCATCGACGGCACCCGCAACGCCGTCCAGGGCATCGTCGACGGCTGGATCTACGGCGTGATCGAGTCCAACCCGCGCTTCGGGCCGCTCGCCTTCCAGACCCTCGACACCTTCACCAAAGGCGACAAGGTGGGCCAGGACATCGTTATCAAGGACAGCTCCTACGCCAAGAGCAACGCTCAGTCGGACCTCGCCAAGGCCTACTGACGTGCTCTCGGTCACCCACCTGTCCAAGACCTTCCCCGGCGTGCGCGCGCTGTCCGACGTGGACTTCACCGCGCGCGCCGGGCAGGTGCACGCTCTCGTCGGCGAGAACGGCGCGGGCAAGTCGACGCTCATCAAACTGCTCACCGGCGTCTACCGGCCCGACGCCGGCGAAGTGACGTACGACGGCGAACCGGTCCGCTTCGCCACCCCCCTGCAGGCCCAGCAGGCCGGCATCTCCACCATCTACCAGGAGGTCAACCTCGTCCCGCTGATGAGCGTGGCCCGCAACCTCTACCTCGGCCGCGAACCCCTCGGCCGCCTCGGCCTGATCGACTTCCGGCGCATGCACCGCGAGGCCGACGAGGCCCTGCGCGGGCTCGGCATCCGCGTCGACGTACGCCGCCCGCTGCGCGAACTCGGCGTCGGCGCCCAGCAGATGGTCGCCCTCGCCCGCGCCGTCGCCGTCGACGCCCGCGTCGTCATCATGGACGAGCCGACCTCCTCCCTCGAACCCCGAGAGGTCCAGACCCTGTTCGGCGTGATCCGCATGCTGCGCGAGCGCGGCGTCGCGGTCATCTACGTCAGCCACCGCATGGACGAGCTCTACGAGATCTGCGACACCGTCACCGTCCTGCGCGACGGACGCGTGGTGCACACCGGACCGCTCGCCGGCCTCGACCGGCTGCGACTGGTGGCCATGATGCTCGGCCGCGAGATCGGCGAGGTCCGCGTCGAGGGCATGACCAAGTTCTCCGGCTCGCACGACACCGCCGCCGCACCGGTGCTGCGCGCCGAGGGGCTGACGGTCAGTCACCGACTGCAGGACGTGTCCGTCGCGGTCCGGCCCGGCGAGGTCGTGGGCCTCGGCGGGCTGCTCGGCTCGGGCCGCAGCGAGACCGCCAAGGCCATCGCCGGGGCGCTGCCCACCGGCGCCGGCCGGATCGTCGTCGCCGGCGTCCCGGTGCGGGCGGGCTCGACCGCCGCCGCCATCCGCGCCGGCATCAGCCTGCTGCCCGAGGACCGCAAGGCCGAGGGCATCGTGCCCGGACTGTCGGTGCGCGAGAACATCGCCCTCGCCGCACTGCCCGCGCTCTCCCGCTTCGGCCTCGTCGACGACACCCGCGTCGACAAGATCGTGGAGACGTTCATGAAGCGGCTGCGCATCAAGGCAGCCGGACCCCACCAGAAGGTCGGCGAACTCTCCGGCGGCAACCAGCAGAAGGTGCTGCTGGCCCGCTGGCTCGCCGTGCACCCCAAGGTGCTGCTGCTGGACGAGCCGACCCGCGGCATCGACGTCGGCGCCAAGGCGGAGGTGCAGGCCCTCATCGACGAACTCGCCGACGACGGCCTCGCCGTGCTGCTGATCTCCTCCGACACCGAGGAGCTGATCGAGGGCAGCGACCGAGTGGTGGTCCTCAAGGACGGCGCCGTCGTCCGCGAACTCACCGGCGACGCCGTCACCGAGGACGAGCTGATGCGCGCCATCGCGGCCGTACCCGCTGGAGGCAAGGATGGCTGAACTCACCTTCGCACGCGGCTCGTTGGACCGCGACCGGCTGCTGCGCCTGCTCCAGGACTACGGCGTCTACGCCGGCGTCCTGGTGCTGCTGCTGTTCAACTTCGCCTTCACCCCGCACTTCGCCTCCGCGGCCAACTTCCGCACCCAGGCCGTCCAGGTCGCCCCCGTCCTCATCGTCGCCCTCGGCATGGCACTGGCGATCGGCACCGAGGGCGTCGACCTGTCGGTCGGCTCGGTGATGGCCCTGTCCACCTCCCTGCTCTCGCTCTACCTCGGCTACGGCCCCTGGATCGCCGCCCTCAGCGCGGTCGTCGGAGGCGTCGTCGTCGGCGTCGCCAACGGCGCGCTCATCGCCTTCGTCGGCGTCCAGCCCATCGTCGCCACCCTCGCCCTGATGGTCGCCGGACGCGGACTGGCCCTCGTCCTCCTGCCCCAGCTCAAGGACGTTCGCGACCCCGGCCTCGCCTCGCTCGGCTCCGGCGACGTCCTCGGTGTGCCCTACCTGGTCCTCATCGCCGCCGCCCTCGCCCTGCTCGTCGCCTTCGTGATGCGCCGCACCACCTTCGGACGCCAGGTCCTGGCCATCGGCGACAGCCGCCCGGCCGCCCGCCTCGCCGGACTCCCCGTCCGCCGAGTCCTGGTCGTCGTCTACGTCTGCTCCGGCGCCCTCGCCGCCATCGCCGGCGTCCTCGCCACCGCCCGCCTCACCGCGAGCGACCCCACCTCCCTCGGCACTCTGATGGAACTGTCCGCGATCACCGCCGTGGTCGTCGGCGGCACCCCGCTCAGCGGCGGCCGGGTGCGCATCGGTGGCACCGTCGCCGGCGCCGTCCTCATCCAGCTGCTCACCACCACGCTCATCAAGCACGATCTGCCGCCGTCGTGGACCCAGATCGCCCAGGCCGTGGTGATCGTCCTCGCCGTCTACGCGGCCCGGGAACGAGGCAGGAGATGACCACGCACACCGAAGAGGCCGGCACACCGGCCGACACCGTGAGCGCCAAGGACAACGACCCCGGGCGCATGAACCGCTCCGAGCGGCTGAGCGCGCTCGCCCAGCAGCACGGCGCCCTGGTCACCCTCGTGATCGCCATGGCCGTGGCGTCGCTGAGCTTCGACACCTTCCTGACCGGCGACAACCTCGAGAACATGGCGCTGTCCTCGGCGTTCCTCGCGATCGTCGCCCTCGGCATGACCTTCGTGATCGTCACCGGCGGCATCGACCTGTCGGTCGGCTCCCTGTTCGCCCTCGGCGGCGTCCTCGCCGCCTGGGGCTCACAGTACGGCACCGCGGTCGCGCTCCTGCTGCCGCTCGCCGTGTGCGGACTGATCGGCCTGGTCAACGGACTGCTGATCGCCCGCGTCCGGCTGGCGCCGTTCATCGTCACCCTCGCAGCAATGCTGGGCGCCCGCGGCATCCTGCTGGCCATCACCGACGAGGGCTCCAAGACGTACCTCGTCGACAAGGACTCCTTCTTCGCCACCCTCGGGCAGGGCTCTCTGCTCGGCATCGGCGTGCCCGTGTGGATCACCGTGGCACTGTTCGTGCTCGGCGCCGTCGTGCTACGCCGGACCCGATTCGGGCAGTACGTCTACGCCGTCGGCGGCAACGAGGACGCGGGAGCCCTCATGGGCGCCCCCGTGGCCCGTACGAAGATCTCCGTCTACACGCTGTCGGGCCTGTGCGCCGGGCTCGCCGGCGCCCTCAACGCGGCCTGGCTGGTGTCCGGCGTGACCATCCTCGGCTCCGGCATGGAGCTGGAGGCGATCTCGGCCGTGGTCATCGGCGGCACCCTGCTCAGCGGCGGCTTCGGATTCATCAGCGGCTCGCTCGTCGGCGTGATGCTGCTCAAGGTCATCCAGAACGTGATCAACCAGATCGGCTCGCTCGACTCCGCATACCAGCAGGTCGTCAGCGGTGCCTTTCTGGCCGTGGTGGTCGTCGCCCAGACGTGGCTGGGCCGGAGGCGGAGAGTGCTGTGAAACCTTGCTCGTCGAGATCCCGCCGCACGCTGCGCGCACCGGCTGTCGTCGCGGCCGGTGCCGTGGTGGGTCTGTGCCTGGTCACAGCGGGCGTAGCCACAGCGGGCACCGCGCACCACAAGCCCGCACCGCGACGGTGACGGTGACGGTGACGGTGCAGGACGCCCGGTTCGAGGTCCTGTCACCCACCCTGATCCGCACCGAGTACGCCGGCGACGGCCACTTCGAGGACCGGGCCACCTTCAACGCGATCGGCCGGAGCTCCTTCACACCGCCCCCCTAGACCTCGTTCGTCGACGACGGCGTGCTGACCATCACCACCAGCGCCATGACCCTGCGCTACCGGGTCGGCTCCGGCCCCTTCGACGCCGACAACCTGACCACATCCTTCAAGGCAGGGCAGACGCCTGTACTCGCGGCGCCCTGGCAGCACGACGTCTGCGCCGTCGACGCCCTGTGCGAGGCCGAGGACCAGCAGTACGACGGCCCCGGCCTGGCCTCCGATCACAGCGGATCCACCGGCAAGGGCTTCCTCGCCGGCTTCGAGGTGGACAACAACTCCCTGGCCGCTGACGTGAATTCACCGGTGCCGGTACCTACGACCTTGCCGTGCGCTACGCCAACGCCGTCGGCAGCGACGGCCACCACGAGGCGCGCACCCTCAGCCTCAGCGTGGACGGCGGCGCCGACAAGACGTTCACGCTTCCCGCGACGTCCGACTGGAACCTGGGGCGTGGCCCGCCTGCCGCTGACGCTCGGCGCCGGCCCCCACTCCGTCCGGCTGCACCGCACCGCCGCCGACCTCGGCAACGTCGACATCGACATCGACATCGACATCGACATCGACATCGACAGCCTCGCCCTCCTGACCTCCGGCAGCCACTCCCCCTCCCGCGCGCAGAACACGGTCAACGGGTGCCGGTTCAGCACCAGTTGCGAGACCGAGGACGCCCTCCTGGCGGGATCGGTGAGGGGTGAGCACCGCGGTGAGCAGTGCAGTGGCCGGCCACAGCACGGCGCCGGTGGCGATGAGGGTGAGCGGGTTGTTCCTCAGACAGCCGGACCCGACCGAGAAGTTGAACCGCCCGAGAGTGCCGCACGCTTCCTGAGAGCGGTGGCGGTCGAGGCCTTCGTCCCGTCGAGCCTCCTGCCGATGGCGCGCAGCGCGGTGCTCGGAGGACGCAGACTTCGGCCGCGTCGCGTTGGAGTCTCACATCCTCAGCACCTTTGACATGCTGCGGCCCGTATTGCCCTGAAGCACACGTCGGTGAGATCGCAGGTAGGGGTCAGCGCAGGCCGGAGCGGACGAAGGCGTCCACGATGTAGCGCTGCAGGAAGATGTAGATCAGGAAGATCGGAATGCAGGCCAGGCCCGCGGCGGCCATCATCGCGCCCCAGTCGTCACCTGCCTCCCCGAGGAAGGAACGGACGCCGATCTGGATGAGCGAGTCGGGCTTCTTGGACAGGATGAGGGTCGGCCAAAGGTAGTTGTTCCAGGCCTCGATGAAGGAGAGCCCCGACGAACACGAAGTCCGAGGTCCGGCGAGACCTGCTGCACGACATTCGCACGCTGCAGATGGATTCGTACCAGCTCGCCGACCGACTCCGTTCCTTGCGCCAGCCCATCACCTGACCCGGCCGCCTCTGTCGTTCCTGTCCAGGGACAAGGCAGGATCGGCGCATGAGGATCTCGTCATCGGCGAACGTGGTTCCTGGGCAAGGCAATTACGGAGTACGCGCTGAAACGGGGGTGGGACGTCACCACCTTCAACCGTGGGCGCCCCGGACGCGACGTTGACGGCGTGCAGCCGATCCACGGGGACCGTACGGATCTCGGTGACTGAAACGCCTTGCCCAGCAGGGGTCTTGGGACACGGTCATTGACACGTCCAGCTCGGACTTCCCGCCCCGCGAGGTCCTGCCGGCCACAAAGGCTCTCCGAGAAGCGGCCCGGCGCTGGGTGCATATCTCCACCGTGTCCGTGTACCAAGGGTGGCCGAACGAGCCCCTCACGGACGACTCCGCGCTACTGGATTGTCCGGCGGACGCGGACAGCACGTTCGGGTACACGGGCGAGGACGGGAGCCCCACGAGGTACGGCTTCCAGAAGGCCGGCGGGGAGCGCGCCGTATCCGAGGTTTTCGGCGAAGGGGCGGTCTTCCTGCGGCCGGGCGTCATCCTGGGCCCCGGCGAGTACGTTGGCCGACTACCCTGGTGGCTGACTCGAGCCAAGTGCGGCGGCCGTATCCTCATCCCGGCGCCGGGCAATCAGCTTATCCAGCCGGTCGACGTCCGCGACGTGGCCGCGTTCGCCCTGGACCAGGCGGCGAGCGAGACGAGGGGCGGCTTCAACGTCACCCACCCGCAGGGAATCAGCTTCGCTGACTTCGTCGCCGAGTGCCTGCCGTTACCGGCGGGGCCGGGAAGCCGGTATGGGTGGAGCCGGCCGTCCTGGGCGAGCAGGGCGTGCGCCAGTGGACCGAGCTGCCGCTGTGGCGGACGCACGCGGGCGTGTGGTCGGTCGACTCCAGCCGAGCGGTGGCCGCCGGGCTCCGCTGCCGGCCCCTTGCTGAGACCATCAAGGACACGTGGGCCTGGCTCGCTTCAGACGGGCGTCCCGTGGACCACCCGCGGTGGGCAGAGCACGGGATCGCCCCGGAGAAGGAGGCGAAGATCCTCACCTCCTTGTGATCAAGCCTCGATCGCGAGGAGACCTACGTGCGGACCGACCCGATGTGGCGGTGAGACCCGGTTGTACTCCTCGATCTGCTCCCGCAGCGTCGTCGGGAGCTGTGGCCCGTGGTACTCCGGCTGGGCCAGGTGTCGGGCGATGCGGGCGGTACGGACGACGACGCCCGTCTTCCGCGCGTCGGCCGGAGGCGCTCGTGGGGGTCAGTGGGCCTTGACCTCGTCGACGTCCAGGCCGCGGTCGACGCCGTGGGGGACGACTGTCTGCCCGGGCTCGAGGTGCAGGCGCTTGCCGTCGAGATAGACCTCTACCTTGTCCGCTTCGAAGGACACCAGGTCGCCGATCCGGTCGACCTCCTGGTAGGCGTTGCGGTACGACCATGCGGCGCGGTGCACGTCGCCGATGTCGTAGTAGTCACACAGGCCCTTGTAGGGACAGAAGGTCTGGCCTTCGACGGCGTGCAGCTGGGTCTCGTCGATGTCGGAGCGGGGAACGTACCAGCGCGGGGCGAAGCCGGATTCGTAGAGCACGACGGGGTGTTCGGAGCGGGCCACCACGGTGTCGCCGAGGCGGACTTCCAGGAGGCGGGAGGTGTTGCGGATGTCGATGCGGTGGTAGGGGTCCGCGGCGTGGCCGAGGATGCGTTCGTCTTCTTCGTAGAAGGCGTCCATGGCGCGCCAGGCGAAGGCGATGCGGTCCTGGAGTTCGGTGGCGTGCTCCGGCAGCGCAGTGAACTCCCAGGCGGCGCGTTCGGTGCTGCGGTCGCCGGTGTGCACCGCGTACCAGGCGGTGTCGCCGAGGTCCTTGTGGTGAGTGACCTTGCCGCTGGCAACCAGGGCCTTGTCGTCGATGTCCTCGCGGGGGAAGTAGGCGACGGGGTAGCGGCCCGGCTCGTGCAGCAGGATGACGTTCTCGCTGTCAGCGATCCAGATGTCGTTGAACTTCGCGCGCATGCGCCGGCGCAACCGCTCGGCGAACAGGAGACGCTCGGGCAGGGGTTCAGGGGTGAGGAAGTGCCCGATCGCGCCGGCGGAGAGAGGGCCTTGCTGCCAGGACAGTCCCATGACGGGTTCCTTCCGGTTGCGGGGTGCCGGTGGCCGCACCCCGGGCTGGTTGTTTTGTTGACGGTCAGGGTGTGCAGGAGCAGCGGGAGGTGCGGGCCTCGGGGCGGCGGAAGCAGGTCCAGAGGGCCTTGCCCTCGCCGGTCAGGTCACGGACTCCCCAGTCGTCGCAGAGCTCCTGGACGATGCGCATGCCTCGCCCGGATTCCCCGCTCAGTGAGGCGTACGGGATGCGGACCCGGGAGTGGCGGGCGCTGTCGTGGACCTCGACGTGCAGGCAGTGCGGGTGCCGGACAAGGCGGAGCAGGTAGTCGCGGCCATCCGGGCTGCCGTGCTGGACGGCGTTGCCGGCCAGTTCCGAGACGCAGGCCCGGATGTCGTCGCGGCGTCGGCACCCGCCCCAGGTGTCGAGGGCCCGCATCGCGAAGTCGCGAGCAGTGCTCACAGTCTGCGGAGTGGCGCTGAAGGCGTGTTGGGCGAGGTGTCGCATGGCGGGTCCTTTGTCGGCTGCGGCGGAAGGGGGTGACCGCGGCCGCCGCAGCCGCATCGACGCCCTGCGCGTCAGGCGAGGACGCGGGCGAGGAAGTCGCGGATGTACTCGGTGATGGTCTCGAGGTGGCTTTCCAGGGCGAAGTGCCCGGACTCGAGCAGGTGGATCTCGGCATCGGGCAGGTCCTGGCAGAACGCCTCCGCGCCAGCGGGGCCGAAGATCTCGTCGTTGGCTCCCCAGACCGCCAGCAGCGGAACCTGGGAGTCGCGGAAGTACTGGTGGACCTGCCCGTAGAGGTCCACGTTGGTGGGGTAGTCGCGGAACAGCTTGAGCTGGATCTCGTCATTGCCGGGCCGGTCCAGCAGCGCCTGGTCGTGCACCCAGTTGTCAGGGCTGACAAGGCTGGGGTCGGCGACTCCGTTGATGTACTGCCAACGGGTGATCTCGGCCGTCAGAGCGCCGCGCATGGGAGCTTCGGTGTCCGGTCCCGGGGCCTTGGCGTAGGCGAAGACGCCGTCCCAGAAGGGCTTGACGAAGCCCTCTTCGTAGGCGTTGCCGTTCTGAGTGATGATCGCCGTGATGCGGTCCGGGGCCTGGAGCGCGAGCCGCCAGCCGATGGGGGCTCCGTAGTCCTGCACATACATCGCGAACCGCTCGATACCCAACTGCTGGAGCAGGCGGGAGGTGACCTCGGTGAGGGCGGCGAAGGTGTACGGGAAGTCCTCGAGGCTCGGCATCGCGGACTGGCCGAACCCGATGTGATCGGGGGCGATCACGTGGTACCGGTCGGCGAGCGCCGGGATCAGGTGGCGGAACATGTGCGAGCTGGTCGGGAAGCCATGGAGGAGAACCACGGCGGGTGCCTTCGGATTGCCGGCCTCCCGGTAGAAGACCTCGAGACCGTTGACGGTGGCGGTGCGGTGGTGGACTGCGGAGGCCATCTCACTAACCCTTCTATCGAGTTTCGGCGGTTACATTCAGTCGAGCACACCCGATCTAACCTGTCAAGACGATTTAATAGGTTAGATTTCATTGTGGTCGGGGACTACGCTGCGCCCAGGCGGCCCGACGTCGGCCTGCCCTAAGACTCCGCTCGTGAAAGGGCATCAGCCAGCGCAGCCGCCCGCCTGGCGTCCACTCAGGCGGCAGATGACCGCCTGTCCGGCTCGCGCTGCAGCAGAGGCGCGTCGGCCCGGTTCTGCGGGCTCTCGTGGCCGACCGGCCCGAGATGCTCGGGCACCGGCCTGGTACCCGCGCGGGCAGCAGTGCGGCGACCCGAGCGGCCCGGCCCGGTGAGCTCACGCGGCACACGGGTCCGGTACCGGCGTGCTGCCATACGCAGGACGCAGAGCTGTTCCCTGGGCACCGGCCCTGAGCGGGCATGCTCGGCTGCCTCGCGCGCCGCCTCCAGGGCCTGCGTGAGTGCGCCGAGGTTGTGAGCACCGTGATGGCGCTGACCGTTGAAGAAAAAGGTGGGTGTCCCGGAGACCCCGCTTGCGTCGGCCGAGGCTATGTCACGCTCGACCCGGCCGGCGTGGACCCGGCGGCGCAGATCCTCACAGAACATGCGTACGTCCAGACCGAACTCCGCGGCGTAGCCGAGCAGGTCGCTCATCTCCAGCCGGTTCTGGCGCTTGAGCAGAAGGGTGTGCATGGGCCAGAAGGCTCCTTGCGCCGCTGCGGCTTCCGCGGCCTCCGCCGCCAGACGTGCGTGCGGGTGGATATCGCTCAGCGGCAGGTGGCGCCACACGTAGCGCACGTCGGGGCGTGAGAGCAGCAGGTCGCGGGTGACGGGGTCGGCGTCGCTGCAGTACGGGCACTCGTAGTCGCCGTACTCGACGACGGTGACCGCCGCGTCCTGTGGCCCCCGGATGTGATCCAGGGCAGGGTCGACACTGCCGACCAGGTCGGAGAGCGGCGGCTCCGCCCCGAGCAGGGCGCGGCGACGGGCCGCACGGGGCAGGAGCGCGGTGAAGCGGTAGACCGCCCAGCCGAGCACGCTGGATGCCACGACCGCCGCCAGGATGCCTACCTTGGCCTCCTGCAGTGACCTGCCGGTGAAGGCGAGGTTCGCGATGAGCAGGGAGACCGTGAAGCCGATACCGGCGAGGGCGCCGCTGCCGACGATGGCGGCCCAGCCGACGGGCGGCCTCAGCCGACCGCCACTGAGACGCCCCACGGCCCAGGAGGTGACGACGACCGAGACGGGCTTTCCGACGACGTAGGCGAGGAAGATGCCCACGGTGACGGGTGCGGTGACAGCACCCCCCAGCAGCCCGGCGTCAACCGTGACGCCTGCGTTGGCCAGGGCGAACAGCGGGACGATCACATAGGTCGTCCAGGGATGGAAGCGGTGCTGCAGCCGCGCGTTCTCCGACAATGTGGAGACCAACCCCGCCGTGGCGGAGCGGGCGCGACGGGGACTGGGCTGCTCACGGAACAGCCGCACCAGCCCGGTGGCCCGCTCCAGGTCGCTGCGCGTCGGCGCGTAGGCGGAGGTGACCAAACCAATCGCCAGGCCGACGACGACCGGGTCGACGCCGCTGCCCATCAATCCGGCCCACATGGTGGCGCCCAGAGCGACAACGACGGCGCCCCGGCGGAGCGGGCGCAGTGCGCGGCCAGCGAGGATGGCCGCGAAGGCACCGGCGGCAACGGCCAGGGGCAGCAGCCGGAGGCGGTGGCTGTAAAAGCCGGCGATCACCACGAGGGCGACCAGGTCGTCGACGACAAACAGCGTGAGCAAGAACGTCCGGATCCTGGCCGGCAGTCGGCGGGACATGACGCTGAAGACGCCGAGCGCCAGAGCGCTGTCGGTGGACATGGCCACTCCCCAGCCGTGGGCGGTGGGGCCGGCGTGGTTGACCGCGAGGTAGATCCCGACCGGCACGGCCATCGCCACCACCCCGGCTCCCACGGGCAGCAGAAGACGGTGGCGTTCCCGCAGCTCACCCAGGTCAAGTTCCGACCGTGCCTCCAGACCCACCAGCAGGAAGAAGAGGGTCATCAGGCCGCTGTCGATCCAGGTGCGCAGATCCAGGCCCAGTCGGCCGCTGCCCAGACCCAGGCTCAGCCGGGCCTCCCACGCTGCCTCGTAGGCGCCGGGGAACGCATTGGACCAGATCAGAGCAGCCAGGAGGGCGGCCACCAAGGCCACGGCACCGCCTGCTTCAGCGGCCAGCAGGGCCTTGACGCGTTCGGTGGCAAGCGTCGTACGTGTCGCCGGGACGCGGTCGGCTGACCTGGCGGCCGCCTGGTCGGTGCCCGCCGCCAGGCGCAGCCGTTCGTGCTGCTTGTCGGGGGCGTCGGTGACGTCCTGGCACGCGATCACGAGTCCCTGTCCTTCCTGCCGCCGCTGCTGCCCGTCCGGCTGGTGCAGCTGCTCAGCGAGGCATGAAACTAACCGATCAAACTTATTTACCTAGTTAGATTGACCGTGGTCGTGTAACCTGTCAAGCGAATCGATCTGGTTAGGAGGCGGCAATGGTGAGCGGCCGAGAACAGCAGGACGCACTGCTGGAGCTCCTCAACTCCACGCCGGTCGTCAACGGCGTCGTCCAAGACCATCTGGCAGATCCGGAAGCGGCCAAGTCCTGGCAGCAGGCCCACGGCGGCAGCGGCAGCACAGAAGAGCACCGACACCTCCTGCAGGCGCGTGATGGCCTGCAGGGCGTGGTGCGCGGCAGCCTGCCCGCCCCGACGCTGGCCCCGCTCCTGAAAGACGTCACCTCCCGTCCTCACCTCTCGTCTGCGGGAGTGTCGTGGGAACTGGAGGCCCCCGCGGAACGCCGGATGGCAGTGGAGGCCGTCCTGGCCTGGAGCGCACTGCTGGAGACGATGCCCGGCCGGCTGCGGCCCTGCGCCAACCCGGAGTGCCGGCTCTTCCTCATCGACCGCAGCAAGACCAACAAGGCACGCTGGTGCTCGATGGCCGTCTGCGGCAACCGAATGAAGGCACGGCGCCACTACCAGCGCACCCGCGACGGCGCCGCCGGGTAACACCATCGGCGGTCATGTCTGATCCCTGCGGTCACGCCGACGCCTCGCCTTGGCGATCTCGCCAGCGATGGGCAGCCAGTAGTACAGGATGAAGGCGGAGATCACGGCCACGCCGAGTACGGGAAGCAGGGCGCCGAGCAGGGTCCCGGTGCCGAGCCAGACAAGGGCGAGCTGAAAGCGCCGGCTGATCGCCGTCACGCCGGCCGCATCGATGGTGGTGGCGAGCAGCCGGCGATCATGGCGAGCGTGCCACCAGATGACGTTGAACAGAACGGCCGCGAGTTCGAACGCGACGCCATGCAAGACGACGGCGGTGCGCTGCCCGTGTCCGTCGCGGAATGCTTCGGCCAGAACGGAGGCGGCGAAGGGCAGGAACGCGATGTCCATCAGCAGCACGGTGTTGAGGAACAGCACCACCCGGTCGGCGCTGCGGATGTGGTCGAACATGATGTGATGGTTGGCCCACACCTGCCCGATCAGCATAAAGGTGACGGCGTAGGCCAGGTAGGACGGCCAGAGCGTGGCGAGGCCGTGCAGCAGGTCGCGAGTGTCGTGCGGCGGGCGGATCTCCAGGACGAGCAGTGTGATGGCGATGGCGATGACGGCATCGCTGAAGGCGACCACCCGGGCAGGATCGCGCTCCTCGCCGAACGGCGTTGACTCTCCTGGCTCCTGAACAGGCTCTGTCATCGCCCCAGCCTCGGGCACCGGACGCTACTTCGCGAGCAACCGGGTGGAACTTCTCCAGCGGTGCAGGGAGCACTGCCGGTGTGGCAGCCGGGCACGCCAGGACGCACCGGTTCACGGTCGGGAGGCGCGTGGACGGGTTGTTCTCAGGCGCTGACCGGCGGCGGGGCTCACTCCTTCGCGGCAGGACGATCGCCCGGCCGGTCACCTGTTGCGGTGTTCACCTTGGGCAGTCCCCGCCGCCGCAGGTCGGCGATGAACCTTCGGACGAGCGCGTCGGAGGGAACCATCGTGACGGCGAGAATATCGCGGTGCACCCGTGGTTCCAGACGGCGTACCAGGGCCGAGGGCCGTCCCGCCAGCGCGGACACCGGCACGATGGTCACTCCCATGCCGGCCCCCGCAAGCTGGGCGGCGGTCCGCGGGCTGCGGGTCCGCAGGACGACGGTCAGATCGGTCTGCCGGGTAGCGACGAACTGGTCGATCCACACGCCCATGCCGTTCTCCGGGTCGTAGTGCACGAAGGGTTCACCGGCCAGTTCCTCCACCGCGACGGACGCCCGGTCCGCGAACGGGTGTCCGGGCGAGGCGACGACCACCATTTCCTCGCGGCCCAGCACGTCGACGTGCGCGGAGGTGGCCGTCGGTTCCGGCCCCACCACCAGGTCCGTGCCGTCGCCCATCAGATACTCGATCATGCGGTCCGCGCTGGTGAACTCCATGAGGTCCAGCCGCACCTCAGGCCAGTGCGTACGCCAGCGCCGCAGCACCGGCACGAGCAGCCAGGCCGTCATCGTCTCCGCGCACGCGATCCGCAAACGGCCACCCACCCCTTCCCCCACGCGCCGCCCCACCTGGACCGCGCGCGAGGCGGCCGCCAAGGCCACGCGGGCTTCCTCGGCAACGGCCCGCCCGGCAACCGTGACCCGGATGCCCCGCGTGAGCCGCTCCACCACCGGGGTGCCCAGCTCCCTCTCCAGCGCCGCGATCTGATGAGACAGCGCCGGCTGCGACATGTGCAGTACACCTGCGGCTTTGGTCACCGAACCCTCGTCGACCAACGCCACCAGGCACTCCAGCGCCCGCAAAGTGGCCATGCGTGATTCCTAGTGATCGGCTACGGGTGCACCCCGCCGTACGGCCGGACCGCCGAGCCGGAATGAGCGGGCACAGGCCCGGAAACGTACAGCAAAGTCAGGAAGCCGGAAGCGGCGACCTCACCTCACGAGGGACGAAAACCGCGCTCCTGCAGCGTCCACGCGTTGCCGTCGGGGTCGGTGAACTCGACGAAGCTCGCGTAGTCGCGGCGCTTCGGGTCGACGCCGGGCTCGAAGCCGCCCTGCCAGGTGTCGAGAGGCGCCTTGTGCCGGATCTCCCCGACGTCGACGCCGCGACCGGCCAGCTCGGCCCGCGCCGCTTCAAGATCGGGGACCACCAGGTACAGGCCCTTGACCGAGCCGGGCTCTGCGTCGGTGAGACCGACCCCGATCTGCACCGAGCACGCGGAGCCCGAAGGCGTCAGCTGCACGACACGGAAATCGGGGCTGGGTCCGTAGTCCACGTCGAGGTTGAAACCCAGACGCTCGGTGTAGAAGGCCAAAGAGCGGTCGACATCGCTCACGGGCAGGATGACGACCTCGAACTTGTACTCCATGTGATCAGTGTGGTGCAGCGCGGCACAGCCCCGCCACCTTGCAGGCATGCGCGAAATGAATGATCCACCGAGGAAAAACGAATGCGCATGGCCTTCCGCGCCGGTCCCACCGTTCGAAGAATCTCAGCGAACGCACCGAACGATTCATGATCACGGAATCGCGGCGGCCCCGGCGAACGAACTAGGATCGGCCCGAGCGCACAGATCACAGCGCCATGAGGGGCTGTCCCCGGTCGGCCATCCCGCAGGAGGTCCGCAATGGCGACGCTGCTGTCCGTCAACGTAGGAATGCCCAAGGACGTCTCCTGGCAGGGCAGGACCGTCCACACCGGAGCCTGGAAGTCCCCCGTGCACGGCCCCCGGATGGTGCGGCGGCTGAACATCGATGGAGACGGCCAAGGAGATCTGGCCGGGCACGGCGGCGAAATACGTGCCGTCCTCGTCTACCAGCTGCAGTCCTACCAGTACTGGCAAAAGCAACTGGGCCGCGACGACCTGACCTACGGGATGTTCGGGGAGAACTTCACCGTCGACGGCCTGCCCGACGACGAGGTGTGCATCGGCGACCGGTACCGCATCGGCGAAGCCGAATTCGAAGTCACCCAGCCCCGCGTCACCTGCTACCGCGTCGGCCTGCGCCTGGGCGAACCCACCATGGCCGCCCTGCTGGTCGCCCACCACCGCCCCGGCTTCTACCTGCGCGTCCTCACCGATGGACACGTACAGGCCGGCGACGAGATCACTCTCATCCGCAAGGGCCCCGAAGAACTCAGCGTCGCCGACACCGACGCACTGCTGTACCTCCCCGACCGCGATCCCGCGAAGTTGTGCAAAGCTCTGAACATCCCCGCCCTCAGCCCAGGATGGCAACAGTCCTTCCACGAACTCGCCGCCGCCCAGCAGCCCAAACAGGAACCGGGATGGCCCGGCGAACGCGCCAGCACCCAGCAGCCCAAGGAAGTGCCAGGATGGCCGGGCTTCAAGGCCATGCGCGTCGCCCGCATCGTCCCCGAGACCCCCGATGTATCGTCGATCTACCTCGACACCACCGACGGCACATCCCTGCCCGAGGCCCGACCCGGCCAGTACCTCTCCATCCGCCTCACCGTCGGCGATGCCGCCCCCGCAGTGCGCAGCTACTCCCTGTCCTCCGCGCCCACGGCCACCACCTACCGCATCAGCGTCAAGCACGAGCCCCACGGGAAAGTCAGCAGCTACATCCATGCCACGCTCCACCGCGGGGACCTCGTGGACATCGCCAGCCCCCGCGGAACGTTCGTACTCGAAGGAGACACCCGCCCGATCGTCCTCATCTCCGCGGGGATCGGCGCCACTCCCGTGCTTGCCATGCTCCACCGACTCGCCGACACACGAGACCCACGCCCCGTCTGGTGGATCCACACCGCCCACGACCGCGCCCACCACGCCTTCGCGGACGAGACCCAGGCACTCCTGGCGCAACTCCCCAACGCCCACGAGCACATCTACTACACCTCCGAAGCCCCACATCCCGACGAGCCGCACATCACCCAGGGCCGTCCGACCGCCCCATCACTCGCGGCCATGGGCATCCCGACCGAGGCCGACGCCTATCTCTGCGGACCGTCCGCCTTCATGGACGACCTCGGCGGCTTCCTGCGCGAGCACGGCCTGCCTCTTGGGCGGATCCATACGGAGCAGTTCAGCGCCCTGCCAGCCATCAACCCGGGCGTCACAGCCACTGCCGCCATCCGGCCGCACCAACCACCCGGTCCACCGGGCACCGGCCCGCTCATCACCTTCGCCCGCAGCGGCATCACCACCCCGTGGTCACCCGCCCACGCGTCACTCCTCGACCTCGCCGAAGCCTGCGACATCCCCACCCGCTGGTCCTGCCGCACAGGCGTCTGCCACACCTGCGTCACCCACCTCGTGGCAGGCGACACCACCTACACCACCCCACCCCTCCAACTCCCCGAGCCCGGCACCATCCTCGTCTGCTGCAGCCAACCCACCAGCGAAGTCGTCCTCGACCTCTGATACGAAAATCCCCCGTCTGTGCAGGCCAGGAGCGTTCATGTGGTCTCGACGGGCTGGAGGTTGACCTGGTAGCCGAGGCGGTTGAGCTGGCTGACGAGGCGGCGGGTGGCGCGGGCCTTGCCGGTGCGTTCGAGGAAGTACTCACCGCCGAGGTCGGTGTACTCGATGTCGCGGGTGAACATGTGCCAGATCGAGATCAGGATGGAGTGCTGCAGAGCGACCAGCGCCCGCCGACGGCCGCGCCGTCCGACCAGGCGTCGGTAGCGGGCGGCGAGGTAGGTGCCCTTGGTCCGGCAGGCGGAGATCGCGGCCTGGCCCAGCACGCCCTTGAGCCATGGATCGCCAGGGCGGGTGCGGCCCGACGGACTCTTACCCGCAGACTCATAGTTGCCCGGGCCCTGTCTCGCTTTCGGTGGTGACGGAGCGTGCCGTTATCCGGGAAGGATGCGGTGGCGAAGCAGGGTGAAGCCTGCTCGTCCGTGCATCTGGCGTGCGATCCGTTTGGTCTTGGTGTTGACGCCCTCGGTGGGACCGTTGCAGTACGCAAGCGTGAGCCCGGCGATCACGGCGTCGATGTCCCGGTCCAGGCCCCGGGTGAAGGCATGTAGATGAGGCAGGTCGGCTGCTCGGACTTGGGCGATCCAGCACGTGAGCGCGTCGGCATTGTCGGCGTGCGGCGTAAGGAGCGGGGCGAAGTCCCTGATGTCGGTGGCCAGTTGGGTCATCTCGGGGCAGGCGGTGGTGAGCTTGTCCAGAAGCTTGTGTTGCTCGGCCTTGAGGTTGTCGGGCCTGGTCAGCAGCATCCGGGCGAGCCTGCGCGGGGAGATGTGGCTGCGGTCGGCGTCCGCGCGGCCCTGGCTGATGTACTTGTGCAGGAGGTTCAGGCAGCCTGTGAAGCCGAGGGTTTTGATCTCTTCGAAGAGGTACTTGACGGGGACGCCGGGGTCCTCTGCGCCGCGTTTGCGCAGGTGTTCGCGGTAGGGGTCGACAAGGCTGGCGCGGTACTTGGGGACGCGGAGCATGCGTTCGGGCCGGTCTGCGCGGGCGTAGCGTTTGACGGTTTTCAGGGCCAGTTGGAGGCGGCGGGCGCATTCGAGCAAACCGACGCCCTGGTCGAGCAGGCGGGCTTGGTTTTCGAGGGTCGGCATGGTGCTGTCCGGCCAGGGCCCGGCCCACCCGCCGCTGTTCGAGTCTCCGCCGATGCCCAGGGGGAGCCGGCCGTCGAACTCGTGCCCAAGCCGACGCCGGACGGCACCGAGTCAGCGATCAGCTTCACCGGGCAGGTGAGGTTCCAGCTGGACGATCCCTTCTTCTTCCGGTTGGCGGCCTGGTCCTTCTTCTCCGGGATCACTGCCTTGATGCCGCGTCTGCGCCGGTGGGCCCGGTTGCCGCGGGAGGAGTAGGCCTTGTCGGCGGCGACGGCGTCCGGCCGGGTGCGGGGGCGGCCGACGGGTCGCGGGGGCCCGTAACTTCTTGAGCACCGGGATGAACTGCGGACTGTCCGTGACCTGACCCGCGGTCAGTACAGTATTCCGAGGGTGCGGTATCCGAGGGTCGAGAACATCCGTCCTCTTGCGGGTGCCGTACCTGCAACGATCCGGGGAGGGTTGGGGCACGGTGTCAGTCGTGGTCCCGGCCCCTTGGGCGCTGGCCGGCACACGCGGGTCGATCGATCCCCTCAGTGGCCGTGGCCGCCATCGTGGCCGCCATCGCCATGGTCGCCGTGGCCGACGATCGTCCATGGGCGCATCAGGTCGTCGTCTTCGTGTTCGAGAATGTGGCAGTGGTGGATGTATGTCGCCGGCAACTCAGCGCCGCTGCCCGGAATTGACGCGATCGTATCCGTCGGCGGGATGAATTCCTGAATGATGATTCTGGTCACCATCTCCGCATGAGCCTTGACCGTGTCCTTACTGGACCCTGCTTCATCCGGGTCCGGCGGAATCGGTGGGCCAGTGAAATATTTCGCCAACACCGGTCGGTCCTCCGGTTTGCGGCCACCGTAAATCCACTTGTCGTAATCCGTCTGGTAGCGGACCGCGTCGATCGGCTGCCTGTCCAGCACCTGAAAGTTGACGAGGTGGACATGCATCGGATGGGCGTCGTGATTGGGATTGATGTACTCCCAGATCTCGGTCGAGCCCTCCTTGATGAAGTCCTGGGACGGCTCCATGAAGGGCACCGCATTGAACGTCATTGTGCCGAAGAGTTGATGCTGGTACACGACCCATTCCCGCCGATGGGTGCGCGGTGTCGCCTTGATGGGCGCGATGGTCGGCAGCTTGAGTTTCTTGGGGGGCGTCGTCCTGTCCCCACCTCCGGACAGTGGCTTGGTGACCTGGAATTGCATGATTTCCGCGATTTCCGGTCCGCAGCCGGGGATGCCAGGGAAGTGGACCTGCGTTCCCGGGTAGTTCGTCAATGTGACTTTCGTACCCATGGGCATCCGACTGAAATCGACGATCAGGTCGTACCGCTCAGCTGGACTGATCAGGAAATCGTGCATTTGCAGCGGAGTGCGGAAGCCGCCATCGGTTCCGATCAGCCAGAACGGCAGTCGGGGCTCAAGCAGTACGTCTCTGGGAACGACGTCGAACCTCAGCCGCCAAAAACGCTCGTTCGAAGCGTTGAGAATGCGCAGCCGGTAGCGTCGCGGCTCGACGACCAGGAAGGGGTATGCCTTCCCATTGACGACCGGAGTGTCCTCGCCTTCCCTCTGGGTCATGGTGTAGGCGAGTGAGCCGTCCCGGTGGAAGGTCCGGTCCTGCAGAATGAGGGGGACCTCGAATTCGCCTCGCGGCAGCCCGAGCCGCTCGTCGGCGGAATCCCGAATGAAGTACAGACCGGCAAGGCCCGCATAGACGTTGAGACTCGTCATCCCCATGCCGTGATCGTGATACCAGAGCATGCACGAACGGTCGTGGTTGGTGTAGCCGTAGATCGCTTCGTTGGGTTTGACCCGGCTCGGGTCCAGGGTGGTGTAGGACTCAGCATGGAAGCCGTCCGGGCTGAACGACTGCAGCGGCATGCCGTCGGACTGTGGTGCTGTGTAACCGCCGTGCTGGTGTACGACGTTCCACACGTTGATGTTCGGGGGGAAAGGCGGTACGGGCTTGTAGGGAGGCGGAGGGATCGGGGTGAGCTGGGGGTTCCCGTTGCGAATGGCGTCGATCACGAACTGGAACAGATGGGTGGTCGGCAGCTCGTTGCGCCACTTGACGACCGTCGGGTGGTCCGTGATCACGCTGATGGTCGGCCCGAGATAGCCCATGCCGATCGGCTTATGAGGGTCGTGCGGGTTAGTGGCCCAGTAACCCCACACAGGTGACGGCCCGAGATCCCGGTGGAAGCGCCACGATCCCTGTCGCATCGTGATCTCGTAGTAGTCGGCGCCCGGATAGACGGAAGGGTCCGGGACAGCTGTCATCGGCCTGGGCAGCGGGTCGACGAACTTCTCCAGCGCAGGGGTGTTGGGCGTCCCCGCGGGGTCCTTGCACCCTGCTGGCGGGTGCACCATCGCCGCATACGCCCGCGCTCCCAGAACACCCCGTGGAAGCATGGCCGCAGCCCCCATGGCACCGGCCATGAGGAGTTTCCTTCGCTCAATCATCGTCTCCAGCCTTCCTTCGCCTCACATTGCGTCCAAGGGATACAGGGCTGGTTCGATACGTTGCTGCAGCACACCGGTCCGGTCCGAAAAATCCACTCACCGAGCCGATCTCAGCAGCAATTCGACAGACAATTACTGTCAGTCTGAATACATTAAAACCGTCTCTCCTGGCACGACCGAACTGGCACATCCCTGCCGCAGTCACCGAACGGCGACTTCCGTCCCTCAGTGCTATGGCGCGCCATCTAAAGGCCGCAACCAGCGCATATTGAGGTACTCACGACCGAGCAGTGCTGCATTAAATGCAATACATTACATTGGATTGGACGAACAAAGCACATCGCACAAATCTGCGGCACAACCCACCACGCCGTCTTCGACGCAAAGGCGCCGGCCCTGGCGCTGGGCTGCGGCTTGCTGATCGAATGTGGGATCACAAGTCTCCGCTTGGCGGTCGGCCCTGACTCCGCCGCAGTGGCTGCGATGGGCCCTGTGGACTCAGTGGAGGCGCGCGGCAGGAGCCATTGCAGGGTGAGCGGCTCGTCGCCACTCCACCGGAGCGTCATGGCCCTGGGACGTGAGGATCTGCGCCAACAATGCGCAATGCGTCCGCACGAAACTCCCAGGAGGACACGGAGGCAAGCGACCTGCTGACCGTCACGGTCGGGGACCGCCCCGTGGCAACACACGCAAGGGCCCCGGTCGTAGGTCACCTGCTGCCGCCGCCCTGCCATTCGTTGTAATGCAGGACCTTCTCCAGTGGCAGCCGGCCCGGCCGGAAGGCACTGCGCAGCGGGTACGCCGTCGGCAGCAGTGCCCCTCCCACACCGGGAGGGGCACGCCCAGGATCACCGCTGCCCGACCGGACCCGACCCCTGACGCTCTCCACACGCGTGACCACACGTCACCCTCACGGGTCTCCACGGCCGCGGATACCCGCCACGCGACGCTGCCGGTGCCAGAGTGAACCTCGCATCAACCCAGCATCGGTCCCCCTCATCAGGCCCGCCTCGCCACCCACGCCGCGAGGCGGGCCAACCCTTTCCGGATCACCCCGGCAATGAGCGATGCCAGAAGCATTCGGGTCTGCTGCACGATCGGGTGACATGGTGACCTGCCCCACCTCCGCAAGCGCGAGGAATCCCGTCGGTTTTACGATCGCAAGCGAGCCGAGGGGAAGCGCCACACCCAGGCCGTCCTCGCGCTCGCCCGCCGCCGCGTCAACGTCCTCTGGGCCCTCTTGCGTGACGGACGACCCTACGAGCTCACGCCGCCGGCTGCCCTCGCTGCTTGACAAACGGCATTACAGATCTCTTCGGATTGTTGTCGGGTGGCGGGTGAGGGTGAGTCCGGTGCTGACAAGATAGCCGTCGATGAGGTCGGGGTGGAGTTGGATATGGCGCAGGCCTCGGCGGAGGGTGCGTTCGAGGTGGTTGTCGTCGGTGAAGGCGGTGTTGGCCAGCGGGCCGCGCCGTAACAGCGATCAGATCCCGTCTACCGGATTCAAATCCGGTGCGTAGGAGGGCAGTTGCACGATGGTGAGCCAGTCGTGTGCGTCCGCGTACCCGCGCATCCCGGCGGCGAGGTGAGTGTTGAGAGGGCGCGGACGACCAGGTTGCGGTAGTCGCTCCAGGCGAAGCTGTTGCGTCCTTTGCCCCGGTGCTTGCGGTGCTGGCGCGGCCGGTAGATCAGCCGGGAGGGCTCGCCCGGCGGGTAGCAGCACATGGCGGCGATCGACCAGCGGCGCCAGGACCTGCCCCGCACCCGCACCACCGGCGTGTGCCCACGCCGGCCCCAGGTGCGGGCCCGCGGTGGTGTCATCGAGAACCCGGCCTCGTCCTCGAAGACGACGAAGGCCCCCAGCGCCGCCGCGGTCATTCCACGTGCGGGCACACGTCCTTCTTCCACAGAGCGACCGCCTGCGCGTTGCGTTCCAGCGCACGGCAGGCGGGACTCTGCCAGGACCAGCCGTGCCGGTGCAGCAGCCGCCACACCGCCGCCATGGAGCAGTCGATGCCGAACGTGAAGGCGATCAGCGCTCTGATCAGGGCCAGGGTCCACCGCTGGTCCTCCCACCCGTGCTCGGCAGGGCCGAGGGCCAGCTCCTTTTCCAACTCGGCGAACTGGCCATCGGACAGCCTGGGAAGTCTGACAGGCCCCGTCGAGGCGAGGGCTTCCATCCCGCCCTCCCGCCATGCACGGCGCCAGCGTTCCACCGACCGCTCGCTCACGCGCAGATCCTTCGCGATGACCGCGGTCTTCGCACCGCGGGCAAACCGCTCGCCGGCCTCATACCGGATCCGCTCGCGAAACTGCCGCCGCTCGGCGGTCAGTCCGCCACCTTGCGCGTACCGCATACCACCGGCCTACCGCAGGGATCAGCACCCGTCACCTCCGACAACAAGCCGAGGAGATCAGTGGGAATCAGTGGCCATCGGTCAAGGTTCAGCGTCAGAGAACACTAACGATGCCGGGAGGCCGGATCCGGCATGCCGACTTGGACCTAATTTGGGGTATGGAGCACGCCCCCTTCCCCCACGACCTGATCGCGCTGCAAGCGGACTGGCAGCGTACGTACGCGGCGCTCGCCGTGCCCCGCTGTGCACGCCACGGCACCCGTACTGGTCGGGCCCGGACCGAAACCCGGCGGCCAGGGTGGAGCTGCGCCGTCAGGCCCGCGCCTTGGGAGAGCGGCCATGAGCTGGCGCCCGGCGGGCGGCGAGACAAAGCACCTGGTCCGACTTCAGTTCGTGGCCAGCGGTCCGGCGGTCATTGGGGAGTGAGCCGACGGCACAACCGCCCGCCGCACCTGGCGCGACTGGGTCAGGTTGTACGGCAGCGACGAAAAGCTCGTTACATTAACGGCCCACGAATGTGGATGGCTTCTTATCTTCCATGTGCTTGATTTTGATCCAGTCGCGGGTGCGGCGGCCGGGCAGATAGGGGCTGGTGAGGCGCTTGGCGACCACGCCGTCGAAGCCCTCGGCGAGGCTGTGCTGGAGGGCCTGGGCGGCGAGCGCGGGCCAGGCCGCCGGCACGCTGATGCCCGGACCGGCGAGTCCCAGGTCGTCGAGGAGATCGCGGCGGGCGGTGTAGGGCAGCTGCACGACCGGTTCGCCGAGGTAGAGGATGTCGTAGAGCATCAGCTGAACGGGCAGATCCTCGCGGGCGTGGGTGACCGCCTCTGGCTGGTGCAGATTCATGCGCTGCTGCAGCCGCTCCACCGACGGCCGCCCGCCGTCATCGAGCGTGACGATCTCCCCGTCAAGCACCGCTTCCGGCCCCGGCAGCAGGGAAGCCAGGATCTGCAGTTCGGGGTACTGGGCGGTGACATCCATCCCGGTCTGCGACAGCAGCCGCAGGCTTGCGTCCCCGGGCAGGTGGGCGATGACCCGGGCCCCGTTCCACAGCGTCTCGTAGGCGTACTCCGCCTCCGTCTCGGGCTCGGGCGGCGGGCCGATCACCGCCAGCATTGGCGCCATCAGCAGCACACCCTCAGCGCCGGGAGGGGGATCCATGCTCACGCCTTCCAGCCTGCGCCCAGTCGCCCGGCTGGGCCACCTCCAAGGTGGGGCCGGGCCTGCTGGTCAAGGTCCTTTGGCGGATTACGGGCTGATGTTCGGTGGTAGCACGTTGCTGCTACTGGCTGGACGGTGCCGGCGGAGATTGTCGCTGGTGCCGTGCGTTGTTCTGCCGGCGGAACGGTGAGCGGCATGCGATGGACCTGGCTGGCAGTTGTGCTGGCTGCGTGGTCATACTGACGATCGCGGTGCTCACGGTGAGAGCCGCCGTGCTGGTGGGAGTGCTTGTCTGAACCGCGTTTAGCTCGCGCTGGCGACGACCCGGGCGGCGTGATCATCGCCAGCGTGAGGCCCTGGGGCTGCCGTTGCTGCACCGCGACCCGCCGGAAGGGGGGTTGGGCTGGTGCGGGCGTGGGGACGGCTGCCCCTCGTTGACCGCAGCGGCCGCACTGCTGCTGTGGCGTGCTGCAGGCCGCCGAGGGCCGCCCCATCCTGGGTAAGCTGCCCCAGTCCCCAGTCCCCAGTCCCCAGTCGGCGGTCCGTGCCCCCGTGGGGGCACGGCGGCATCCCTGCTGGCTGGGATACCAGGACTCGAACCTGAACTAACGGAACCAGAAACCGTCGGGCTGCCAATTACCCCATATCCCATGTGCCCGAAGACCGTGGGAGCACCGGTCGACCGGGCGTGCCTCTACCGCGTATCGCGGCACGGCCTTGCCTAATCTACGCATGCTCTCCGTGATGTTCCGTGATGTGTGCCGGGAGTGTCGGGCGGGTTGTTGTAGTAGGCCCTCGGGACCGTGAGTCGCATGTCGAGGTGTCGCGGTTCGTGGCTGCTGCCCGCAACTCCGTGACGCTGTGTGTGCGGTAAGGGGTGGGCGGAGCAGCCGCCGGATCCGATCGGGGGGATTCCTTGCTTCTGAGCGGCCCGCCCGATTGCGGGCGGCGCGACGTCGCCATAGTTTCAGCGCGTCGGAATTGTTCCGAAAAAGCCAACATTGTCCCCTTATGTTGGCTTTCCCATGGCATCGAAGGAGCCTTCATGTCGGTCATGACCGCTACCCCGCCCCTGCAGCAGTTCGGCCAGCAGATCGCCGGCCCGCAGCAGCAGCTCACGCAGGTCGTCCAGCAGACGATCCAGCAGGCCTGCCAGCAGGCGAGCCAGCAGATCGCGCAGCGCATGCAGCAGACACTGCAGCAGATCCAGCAGGTCCAGCAGCAGCTGCAGCAGCAGGGCCTGGCCCACCAGGCGCACCCGTACCTGGCTGTGGCGCTGCACACGACGCTGCTGCAGGGCGTGCGCAGCGCTGTGGAGCAGTCGGTGCAGCAGGCGCTGCCGACCGCGATCCTGGCGCTGGTGCAGCAGAGCCAGCAGGGCCAGCAGGGCCAGCAGCAGTGGGGCGGCGGCTTCGGCCAGCAGCAGTGGGGTGGCGGCTTCGGCCAGCCGCAGTTCGGGCAGTCATACCCGCAGCAGTACCAGCAGCCCGGCTTCGGCCAGATGAGCCAGCCCTTCGGCATCGGCTGACATAAGACGGCGCGCTGTGCGGTGTGCCCGGAGCGATTCCCGGGCACACCGCACAGCCGTGGAAGGCGCGAGCCGCCCGTCATCCGGATCAGAAACCCAACAACCGACACAGACGTGGTGAAGGTAAACGTGATGGTCAAGGACATGCCCGGAAGCAAGCCCCAAAACAACCGCCAGAGCGAGGCCGAGGGCGCAGGGGCCGGCGGGCCGGGCCCCGAAGAGGAAGCGGCGCCACGCAAGAAGGGCGCACCGTCACCGATCGCGGTGCAGCCGCGTCGGCAGCGCTACATGGTGACGCCACTGCCGCAGCAGCTCTTTCCGCCGGGAGTGCCCGAAGTCGGCATGGACGCGGTGTGCGACCGGCTGGAGAGCATGCCAGAGGTCACGGTGGTGCGCAGACTCATCCCGTCGGAGAAGCTGCAGTCGGCCGGGGTCCTGCCCTCCTGCCCGGAAGTCGCGGTCGTCGAGGCCGCCGAGACCCACCTGCCGGTGATGCGGACGCTGCACGTGCACATCGAGCCGGACCTGCCGCTGACCGCAGCCGTGCCCGCCACCACGCCGACCGCAGGCATGCTGCCGCTGCCCGATCCGGGGCTGGTCGCGCCGCTGGACGAGGCCGTGGAGATCTCGCTGCGCGTGTGCGGCCCGGACGGCGAACCGCTGGCCGGCGCCGCTGTGTTCCTCATCGGGGCGACCTGGCCCAGCCAGGGCATCACCGCCGCCGACGGAAGGGTCACCCTCACCCTGGCCACAGAGACCGAACAGTCCCTCCAGTCCCTCTACGTCCGGCCCGCGGGCGGATACACCGACCGGTGGATCCACCGCCCGGACCTGTCGGCGACCCAGGAGAACGTCGTCACCCTCACCCCGCTGTCCCAGGTGTACCCGGAACTGGAGGAACGGCAGGCCTACGGCTGGGGCCAGCAGGCCATGCGGCTGGACCGGCTGCCACCCACGTTCCGCGCCTTCGGCATCAAGATCGCGGTCATCGGTACGGGTGTCGGCATCGACCACCCCGACCTGAAACAACGGGTGCACTCCGGCATCGACCTCGTGCACGGCACGAAGGAGGGCTGGGCGCACGACCCGGTCGGAACCGGTACCCACGCGGCGGGCATCATCGCCGGCGCGGACACCGGCAAGGGAATCCTGGGCATTGCCGTCGACGCCGAGCTCGAGGTCTGCCAGGTGCTGCCCGGCGGACACTTCAGCGACCTGATCGCCGCCCTCGACCACTGCATCGAACGCGAGGTGGACATCGCCCACATCCAGGTGGCGGCCCTGTACCCGTCGACGCTGGTCTCCCGCAAACTGGCCGACGCAGCCGCGGCGGGCATCGCCTGCATCGCCCCCGCGGGCGACACCGGCGGACCGATCATCTTCCCCGCCTCACTGCCCACCGTGTTCGCCGTGGGCGCGCTGGGCGCCTACGGCACCTACCCGCCCGACACCTCCCCCGCCACCCACACGGGGCCACAGCTGACACCCGAAGGACTGTTCGCCGCCCCGTTCAGCTGCCACGGGCCCGGCATCGACGCGGCCGCCCCCGGCGTGGCGGTCCTCTCGTGCGCCCCGCAAGGCGACTACACCATCCTCGACAGCACCATCACAGCCTCCGCCCACATCGCCGGCCTCACCGCGCTCGTCCTCGCCCACCACGAGGACTTCCACGGCCAGCTGCTGCCCCGCGGCCCCGGCCGGGTACAGCACCTCTTCGAGATCATCGCCGCCAGCTGCCGCCCACTGGCCACCCCCGGCACACTGGAGGCGGCCCGCACCGGACGCGGTCTGCCCGACGCCCTCATCGCCCTCGGCCTGGCCCCCGGCATGCAGCTCGCCCCGGCCCTGTCGCCCATCGCCCCCTCCATGACCGGATAGGACCCCCACCCGCGGCAACCGCACGAAACGGCGCCCCCCAGGGGGCGGGCGCCGTCCGGCTTGCAGACCAGGCAGTCCCGAAGCCAGGTACTCCCAGGCCATGGCATCCGGCCTTCCGCTTGATTCCGCTCGACGGCTGGCGGGTTAACGGCCGGCATCTCGGACCGCGTCCACGCGACAACTCCGCACAGGCACAACGCGCAGCTACGCTGCCCGGTACTTCGCGGATGTCCTTAGGCGGCACGAAACTCGGTTTGACCAGGCCGTGTTGGATGAGCTGGGTGATCCAGGCCGCGTCGGCGACATCCGTCTTGCGTCCGGGAAGGTTGTGCATGTGCCGGGCGATCAGGAGCCAGCACTCGGCCGCGTCCTCCAGGGCGTAGTACACGGGCTTCCAGTACACGCCGGTCGATTCCATCCCGATCAGGGCGACGTGGTAGGCCGTCAGCCAGTCGCGCAGCGCGAGCAGGTCGGGCCACGTGGTGCCGAAGGTCTGGGTGACTCCCTCAGGCGGTTCCTCGGGAACGCGGACGTTGGCACCACGCTGTCGCGTTGCACGTCCAGTCCGGCACAGCGTTCTCCAGGGCTTCTCCCTCCCTGCGGTGCAACCGGCTCACCGGCGCCCGCCCCGTGGGAGGTCCCTTCTCGAAGAGTCTGAGGTTCGTGCTCGCGGCAACCAGAGGTGGCTGAGGCGTGAGGTCCAACTGCTCAAGATCTCCGGCTGTCGTACTGGGATGGAACCGCACCCGCTGCCCGCTCAGTTGCCGATCCAAAACCGGAATCTGATGACGGAGAGCCAGGATTTCAACATCCTTCTCTCGGTCGCTCATCGGCCGCAGCCTCAGCATCGCGACCGCGTTCGTCACGCCTAGATACGCCAGTCTCAGCAACACGGTCGATCATCATGCCGCGCTCACCGTCAGCGCGCCCAGCCGTCCACCCGTAGCCGACGTCGGCCCGCGGCGGACTCGTACGCGGTGGTCGCCTCAGCCAAGGTCGGACAGGAGCGTGGGCAGTAGGCGCTCTTCCATGACGGAGCGGCCCGAGACGCGCATGGCGTGGGCGAGTTCGGGATCCCACGGGCTGGGTGCGGGTGAGCCGGTGAGCGGGGTGGACTCCCCCTGGTCCAGGGCGCCCCGGTAGTCGGCGGCGGTCATCCGCCAGGGGCGGGCGCCGTGACACTCGACGGCGGTGGCGGTGATGCGCAGGCCCGTCCAGTCGAAGTCGGCGCGCCGGTTGAGGCGGGCCCCGGCGCGGACGGCGTCGGCGAGGAGCTTGTGGCAGGCGGCGGAGGGGATGCCTTCGGTGCAGACCAGGGCCGCGGCGCGGTCCTCGAGTTCGGCGGCGGCCGCGCGCAGGACGGCGGGGTTCTCACAGACGTGGATGTCGCATGCGGCGGGCACGACGTCGTCGCGGGTCAATCGGTGGAGGGTGAGTCGGAAGGGGATACCGAAGCCGGCGACGTCGCGCAGCCAGTCGCAGACCACGTTCTCGCCCTGGGCACCGATGTTCAGGACGAGGACCTGGCTGGCGAGGTCGTCGGCGACGGCTCCGGCGCTCTCCCACAGGGCACGGCGGCCCGCCCGGTCACGGGGTACGGCATCGGCGTTCCCGGCACCGGCCGTCCGCTGGGCGAGGGCGCGCAGGACGAGTTGTTCGAGCGGGCTGCCAGGCATCAGGGACTTGGTGTCGCCGGTGGCCCATTCGGCGAGTACGGGCAGCGGGAGAAGACCCTGTCCCCGCGCTCGCGAGTCGCCCCGCCGGCCCGACAGACTGGGGAGTTTGTCCAGGACGCGTACGGCGTCCTGGAGCAGGGGGCGTCGCCGCGGCGCACCAGGCGGGTGAGGGTGCCGTCGGCGGCGATCCGCGCCAGCCATGCCGTGTACCAGTGCTGGTCGGCAAGGGGTCTGGCGCGGGCGGCCTCCAGGGTGCGGGTGCGCAGGGCGGACTCGTCGGCCCGTTCGGCGGGCCGGTCACGCAGGGGGCCGTGCAGGCGGCCCAGGGTCTGGAGCAGGCCGGTGCCGTAGCGGTCGTACAGGTAGCTGTCCAGGTCACGCAGGGGGACGGTGAGGCGTTTGGCGGTCTCGGGGCGGTAGCGGCCGGTGACGCCGATGACAGTGCGGCGTTCGGCCTCGCCGGGGGCGCTGAGCCCGATCTCGCCGTCCAGGGCGCCGCCGGTGCGCTCCAGCCTGCGGCGCGCGGTGGTCGTACAGGTAGCTGTCCAGGTCACGCAGGGGGACGGTGAGGCGTTTGGCGGTCTCGGGGCGGTAGCGGCCGGTGACGCCGATGACAGTGCGGCGTTCGGCCTCGCCGGGGGCGCTGAGCCCGATCTCGCCGTCCAGGGCGCCGCCGGTGCGCTCCAGCCTGCGGCGCGCGGCGGCGAGCAGTCGTCGCCAGCCCTCGCCGGTGAGTTCCCCGTACGTCTCGGCCGGCATCTCAGTCGACAAGGCCCGCCTCCGTCCTCCGCGCCCGGTGGACGCCGCGCGCGCCCGGCGAGCCGAGGACGGCGGTCAGCTCTTCGGTCTCGTCGGCGTGCAGGCCTTCGCCGTCCCACAGCAGCAGTGCGGAGACGGTGTGGTCGACGGCGGAGTGCGCGAGGTCGTAGTGGGCGGCAGCGCCGACCGCGGCGTGCACGGCCCACAGGTCGTATCGGTCATGAACAGGTCGAGGTCGAACTGTGCGGCCAGCGACATGAGTTCACCGCGCCCGGTGTCGTCGACGCCCGCGAACGCCCCGTCGAGGGCGAGCAGCCGCAGGGCGTCGGGGTGGGCGAAGTTGAGCATGGCGTGCGCGGCGGCGAACAGCGGCAGGCGCAGGGAGACGAACTGCTCGCCGCCGGACAGGCGGCTGTGCCGGGCGCGGGTGCGGCGAACCGCCGCCTCGGTCAGCGACTCGATCCGCCGGCCTCCCGGCCGCCCGCGCCGGGCGGCCAGGGCCCGGAACGCGTCGAAGCGATCTGCGGAACCCACCCATCCATGCTATTGAGAAAGGAAGCCACTGGCAGCCGTACCACTCTCCACGTCACGACCAGGGCCGAATGGCATGCGAAATGCGGCCAGGATGCACTGTCGAGGGCGCCGCTTCAGAATGGTCGCGACGCACGATCCCCGGACGCACTGCCTGGCGCCCGCCACCAAGACAAGTCAAGAGTCACGCCCCCCTGATCCTGCCGTCCGGCTGGAGCACGTAGACCGCGCACTGGAAGCGGCCGTCCTTGCGCTTGGGCATGGTGCCGGCGCCGTTGGGGTTCCGCTTGCGTTGCTGGGCCATCAGGCGGCTGCCTACAGTTCGTTGGTGCTGTAGTCGTGGACGGCACGTGCCCGGATGGGGCGGCAACGGCCGATGGCCATCGAAGGCAGACGGCGCGAGCGGATCAGGTCATAGACCGTGGAGCGGCCGAGCTTCAGCCGCCTCAACACGTCGGGCACCGTCAACAGCTCGTCGTCATGCATGGGTTGGCTTTGCTTCCGTTCCAGGGCGGGTTCAAGACACCCGGCTGCGCTGCTTGCCTTCTGCCCGCTCCGCGCGCGCTGCGCCGACGCGCGCCCACGTGTGGATGGCTCCCTGAGGCCATGAGCCGAGCACTGCAGCGAGCGGCCACGGTCAGAACCAGCCTCCGGCGTGGCGCTCGGCTCCGGGACTGCGGCCCCCCGAGGACACCTCCAGCCTGTCAGGGTGTGGGGGTGCCGATGCGGGCGGCGAGGATGGTGATGTCGTCCTCGGCGGGGGTTGGGGCGAGGTGGTCCATGAGGGTGTCGCACAGCTGGTCAAGGTCGCGGTGGGTGCCGGTGAGGAGGCGGGTCAGCTCGTTCAGACGCTCGTCCAGGTCGGTTGCGCGGGTTTCGACGAGGCCGTCGGTGTACAGGACGAGGATGCTGCCGGGGTCGAGGGTGATCTCGGTGGTGTCGTAGGAGATGCCCCCGATGCCCAGGGGGGCTCCGGGGGGCAGGTCGAGCAGGCGGGCGGTGCCGTCGGGTGTCACGAGGGCAGGTGGGGGGTGGCCTGCGCGGCCGAGGTGACAGCGATGGGCCGCGGCGTCGCAGACGCTGTACAGGCAGGTGGCCAGCAGGGGGCTGTCGAGTTCCTGCAGCGCGGAGTCGAGGTGGTGCAGGAGCTGGTCGGGGGGCAGGTCCAGGTGAGTGAAGGCGCGTACGGTGGTGCGCATCTGTCCCATGATCGCGGCGGCTTGGATGCCGTGGCCCATGACGTCACCGATGACGATGGCGCCCTTGCCGGGGGCGAGCGTCGCGACGTCGTACCAGTCCCCTCCGACCTCGTGGACGTCGGAGGCGGGCCGGTAGCGGTGGGCTATCTCGATGCCTGCCGGGGGTTTCGGGCGGCCGGGAAGCATACTGCGCTTCAGAGTGAGCGCGGTGTCGTGTTCGCGGTGGAACAGCCGGGCGTTGTCGATGCAGACACCGGCGTGAGCGGCGAGATCACCGGCGAGCGCGAGGTCGGCGGCGTCAAAGGCTGGCCGGTCACCTGTACGCAGGAAGGTGGCGACGCCGAGGACCAGGCCGCGGGCTGCGAGGGGAACCATGATCATCGAGTGCACGCCCAGGGAGAGGAGCCGTTCGGGAGTGCCGGTGTAGCGGGCGGCGGGAGCGATGACACGGGCGTCGATACGACGCAGGAGATAGGGCCGACGGTCGATGACGGCCTGCGTGTACGGGGCGCTTGCAGGGAAGTGCAGGGTCTGGCCGATGGGGGCGAGGACGTCGGCGGCCGCAAGGCCGTAGACGGGGGCCTTGCCGAGGCGGCGCAGGACTGCGCCGCTGGACAGGCTGATCATCGGCTCGGCATCTTCGGTGAGGTCGGCCAGGACGTCGACGGTGGCGATGTCGGCAAGGCGCGGTACGGCGATGTCCGCCAGTTCCTGCCCGGTACGGGGTACGTCGAGGGTGGTGCCGACCCGCAGCGTGGCCTCGTTGAGCAGTTCCAGGCGCTGCCGGCCCGTGGCGGCCTCCAGCTCGCTCTTCTGCTGCGTGGTGATGTCGATCAGCGAGGCGCTGATCCCCAGCGGCTTGCCGCCCGCGTCTTCGAGGCGGAAGTAGGAGCAGGACCAGACGCGGTCGTGGTCGGGGTCGGCCGGGGTGCGGCCTACGCGGCGGAAGTTCACCACGGGGTCGCCGGTGGCCAGTACCCGGCGCATCGCCTCCTCCATCTGCTCGCTGTTCACCCCCGGCAGTACCTCCGACGGCCGCCGTCCGACGTGCGCCGAGCCGGGTAGCCCGTGCATGACCTCCACAGTGCGGTTGACGTGCTGGAACCGTAGCTCGGTGTCGAAGACCGCCAACCCGACCGGCGAGCTGGCAAAGAGGCTGTCCAGCAGGCCACCGACCTCGCGCACCTGACGCGCGGCACGAACGTCGGCGGCGAGGACCAGCACGTCCCACCCCTCCCCGCTCTGCGCGGCGACGGGGCACGCCCACACTTCCACCTCGACAATCGAGCCGTTCTTGTGACGCACCGGGATGTGCCCGGTCACGCTGCGTCCTGAAGCGACCGCCTCCTGGACGGCGCCGGCCTCCCGCCGGCTGTCTGGGGGGACGAGGTCGGTACCGTCACGGCCGATGACCTCATCCGCCGTGTAACCGAGTAGCTCGGGTGCGGCCTTCGCCCACTGCATGATCCGTCCGGCCCCGTCGAAGACGATCAAAGCGACGGGCAGCACGTTCCACCAAGCCGCGGCCTGCCCGGCCGCCGCCATCGGCTTCCCTGTCTGCATGGGATCCGGCATCGCGAGTGCTCCGTGTTGCTGCTGCTCTCATTATGAACCGGCACCCGCAGCAAGAACCGGCATGTGCGGCGGGACATCCGCGTCGGGAGCGGTCGCCGACCGTGCCACAGCAGTGCCAGAACGACCCGTCAGTCCGCGCCGACCCAGACATCGACGTGACGGTAGACGAAGTCGCACAGATCACCGCCACCTACTACCTCGACGGCAGGCTCATGCCGTCGCCGTTGCAGTCGCCACCCTGCCTCGCCTGTGAGGGCCGCGTGATCCGCATCATGCGGCCCGGGCACGTGGCATCATCACGCCCGACCGAGAAGTGACAGCCGCGCCACACCCTTCCTCGCATCCCCTGCTGGCTTGCGACTTCCTCGAGACGGTCACCCTGACCGGCACGCGCCTTTACCTGTTCGCCGTGATCGAGCACGCCAGCAGGCGCATTCGCGTCCTGGGCGCCGCCGAGGGGTTCCTGATCCGGGAACGGAGCGGGAAGTATCCCGCCCTGTTCGATGCCGTCCTCGCGGACGCGGGAATCCAGGTCGTGCTCAGCGGTGTCCGGATGCCGCGGATGAACGCGCTCATGGAACGCGGGGTAACGACCTGCCGCTGCGAACTGCTGGACCGCGTGCTGATCTGGAACCAGCGCCATCTGCTGAGCGCTTTGCGCGAGTTCGAAGACTTCTACAACGTCCACCGGCCCCATCAGGGCAGCGGCAACGCCCGCCTGCTGCACCCGCTCCCCCGCGCCGGTCACCGACCCGGACGCCATCGCCCACTTCGACATACCCAGCCGCGCCCGCCTCGGCGGCATCCTCCATGAGCATCGACATGCGGCCTGACCTCTGCGGATGAGTTTTCCGGCAAGGGCAGGGCTCGCACCGCACATCAGGCACTGTGCGTGACTGCGGGCACCCGGCAGGGCCCATGCGCTCGTCGCCGTCCCTGCGCGCCCGGTCCGTCACGGTCGCTGTGTGGTCGGTCACCCAGAAACGATAGAAAGGGAATATGAGCGATGCTTCTGGACAATCCAGACACGGTATGTCTGATGTGTCCATGAGGACTCATCGGCCCGGTCGGCCCCGTCAGGGGGGAGAGGCGTGGCGGTCGGACTCGCTGCTGAGCATGCACAGCCTCGCCGGCCAGGTCTTCCTGCTCCAGCTGGCGGTCGTGATGCTGCTCGTCGGCGCCGCCCTGGTGGCGCTCGTGGTGCAGGCCCGACGCGACGTCATGGCGGACGCCCGCCACCGGACGCTCACCGCGGCGCAGACGTTCGCGAACTCCCCGGGGATCGTGGCGGCACTGAACAGCGCGCACCCGACCGCGGTGCTGCAGCCGCACGTCGAGGCTGCCCGGAAGGCCGCAGGCGTCGACGCCATCATCGTGTACGGGCTGAACGGGATCACCCTCGCCCACAGCGACCGGCATCAGATCGGGAGACGCGTCATCGGGCCCTACGCGGCGGCGGCGACCGGCAAGCCGTTCACGAGTACTTTCAAGGGCTCCCTGGGGCTTTCCGTGATCTCGGCGGTTCCCGTCAGGGGTCCTGACGGGAACGTCGTCGCCATCGTCTCCGTGCCCGTCACAGTCGAGACGGTGCAGCACCGGGTGGACCGACAGCTGCCGGTCCTCATCGGCGGCACCGCCACGGCCCTTGTCGTCGCCGCAGGCGGGTCGGGCCTGGTGAGCCAGCGGTTGCGGCGGCAGACCCATGGCCTGGCGCCGATGGAGATGACCCGGATGTACGAGCACCACGACGCGGTGCTCCACGCAGTGCGGGAAGGAGTCCTGATCGTCGGCGATGACGGCCGGCTGCTGCTGGCCAACGACGAGGCAAGACGGCTCCTGGACCTGCCGGCGGACGCGGAACGCCGACACATCACCGATCTGGGGCTGGATGAGGAGTTCACTGGGCTGCTGGCCTCCGACCGCCCCGCCACCGACGAGGTGTACCTGGCGGCCGATCGGTTGCTCGCCGTCAGCAAGCGGCTCACACCACCTCACGGACCGGTCGGCAGCGTGGTGACGCTCCGGGACACCACCGAGCTGCGGGCCCTCTCCGGCCGAGCGGAACTGGCCCGCGAACGGTTGAATTTGCTCTACAACGCCGGGCTCCGGATCGGCAGCACGCTCGATGTGAAGCGCACAGCCGAGGAACTGGCCGAGGTGGCGGTGCCCCGGTTCGCCGACATCGTCACCGTCGAACTTCTGGATCCGGTCCTGCGCGGCGAGGAGTCCTCCGGTGCGACCGCCGGGATCACCGAGTTGCGCCGCAGCGCCGCCGCCGGTCTCGACGCGGACCATCCGCTCCACTCCGTCCGCGAGCTGATCCGGTTCGTCCCGGCCCACCCCGTCTCCACAGCGATGGCCGAGGGCCGACCGGTCCTGGTCGGGGAACTGAGCGCCTCCGACGGCTGGCAGGCCCAACAACCCGAACGTGCCCGGCGGATCCTCGATCACGGCATCCACTCCATGCTCGTGGTTCCCTTGCGAGCCCGCGGCGTGGTGCTGGGAGTGGTGAACTTCTGGCGCGCAATGGGCTCCCCGTCGTTCGAGGACGAGGACGTGTCCTTCGCCGAGGAGTTGGCCGCCCGGGCAGCGGTGTGCATCGACAACGCCCGCCGCTACACCCGCGAACACGCCATGGCCGTCACCCTGCAGCACAGCCTGCTGCCACGCGCGCTGCCCGAGCAGTCCGCCCTCGACGTGGCCTACCGCTACCTGCCAGCCCAGGCTGGGGTGGGCGGGGACTGGTTCGACGTCATCCCGCTGTCCGGCACCCGGGTGGCACTGGTCGTCGGCGATGTCGTCGGCCACGGTCTGCACGCCGCGGCGACCATGGGCCGGCTGCGCACCGCCGTGCACAACTTCGCCAGCCTGGACCTGCCCGTGGAGGAGCTGCTGGGCCGGCTGGACGAGCTGGTGGCGCAGATCGACGCCGAGGAGGTCGCCGCCGCGGAGGACGGGCAGGGGATGATCACAGGGGCGACCTGCCAATACGCCCTCTACGACCCCACCTCCGGGCAGCTGGCCATGGCCACCGCCGGCCATCCGGGACCAGCGGTGGTTCGGCCCGACGGGACCGTCGACTTCCCTCAGCTGCCCGTTTCCCCGCCACTGGGACTCGGCGCCGGCCTACCTGTCGAGACCGCAGAGCTCACCGTGCCCGAGGGTTCCCGGCTGGTGCTCTACACCGACGGACTGATCGAGGACCGCACCCGGGACCTGGATGCCGGTCAGGAGGCCCTGCGCGCTGCTCTGGCAGGGCCCGGTCGCACCCCGGAGGCCACCTGCGCGGCGGTGATGCAGGCCATGCTGTCCGACCGTCCCAGGGATGACATCGCGCTGCTGGTCGCCCGCACGCACCGGCTCGGACCGGAGCAGGTCGCCGAGTGGGACGTGCCCCGTGACCCGGCGGCGGTGGCCCCGGTGCGCACCGCATGCGCCCGCCGGCTGACGGAGTGGGGGCTGGAGCAGGTCGCCTTCCCCGCCGAAGTCATCCTCAGCGAGCTGATCACCAACGCCATCCGCTACGGCGCCGAGCCCATCGCGGTACGGCTGCTCCGCACGGTGCCGATCAGCGACCCCGCCGCTGGCACCCTGATCTTCGAGGTCTCCGACGGCAGCAGCACCTCGCCGCGGCTGCGCCGAGCGAAGGTCACCGACGAAGGCGGCCGCGGTCTCTTCCTGGTCGCCCGCTTCGCCGAACGCTGGGGGACCCGCTACACGCCCACCGGCAAAGTCATCTGGGCCGAACGGTCCCTGCACCACGGCGCCACGCCGGAAGCGGAAGGACTCGACGAGATCCTGTTCGGCCAATGGGACGACACGGCTACCTAAGGTGAGCGTGTACGTCCCGTTCCTCCACACTCACGCATTCCGCGTGCCGACGTGGGTGCGGCTGGGCTCGGGGCGTACGAATGCCGCGTTCAACCGGGGAAAGACGCTGATCGCAGGCTTCCCAAGCAACCTTCCGCCATCGAGACGGCCGGGTACCCTGGCCTCGATGACCACTTCGTCGGCGCAATGGACCCAACGAAGCCGGGAGGCGCAGCGTAAGGCCCCTGCTCCGGGCCCGGTGGTGCTGTCGGCAGCCGGTCGAGGTGACCAGTTCGTTCCCCATGCCCGGGAGCAGTCGTGACTACACCGTGTGCCCGAGCAACGGCGGCCTTCAGCTGCTTCGCTCTCGTGGCACTGGGCCTGAGCGCTTGCGAGAACACACCGACCGCCAGAGTCGCGAAGCCCGCAGTGGCTAGGTCCGCCGAGAACGTGGGCGGCATGCGCGCACTGATCACTGCAGCGAAACAGGAGGGCACGCTCAGAGCGATCGCGCTGCCGCGTGACTGGGCCGACTACGGTGGCCTGATCAACGGCTTCGAGAAGAAGTACGGGATCAAGGTCACGGTCGAGGATCCGCTGGGCCACAGCGAGGACGAGGTCGACACCTTGAGGAAGAGGGGGAACCGGCCGACAGCACCCGACGTGATCGACGTGGGCGAGACGTTCGCGCGGAAAGCCGCGGCGCAGAATCTGCTCGCGCCGTACCGGGTAGCCGCTTACGATTCGATCCCGCGTAGTCAGAAGGACTCGAAGGCCCGCTGGTACAACAACTACGGGGGCTACATCTCCATCGGCTGCGACGCCAACCGGGTCAGAGTCTGTCCGGCGACCTTCGCGGATCTTCTGCAGCCCGGTTACAAGAGCCTGGTCGCACTCGAAGGCGACCCGCCCCGGTCGGCGACCGCCTTCGACAGCGTCTACGCGGCCGCGCTGGCGAACGGCGGGTCGTTCGACGACATCCAGCCCGGTCTCGACTTCTTCGCCAAGCTCAAGAGGATCGGCAACTTCAACCCCCTCAATTCCGACTCGGCAACGGTCGAGGACGGCCAGACCCCCATCAGCATCAATTGGGACTACATCAACCTCCACTACGTCGACCAACTCCGCGACAAGGGCGTGAACTGGCAGGTCGCGATCCCCTTCGACGGCAGCTTCGCCCAGTATTTCGCGCTGGCGATCAACAAGTACGCCCCGCACCCGGCGGCTGCCCGCCTGTGGCAGGAGTACCTCTTCAGCCCAGAGGGCCAAAACCTCCGACTGCGCGCCTATGCCCGCCCGGTGCTCATGGACGCCATGAGGCAGGACGGCACCCTCGACAAGGCCGCCGCCGCACGACTGCCGACGGTTGAGGGAACGCCGCAGTTCCCGACGGACGCGCAACTGGAGAAGGCTAAGGAGACGGTCACGCAGGGCTGGGCGAAGGCCGTCTCCGGCTAGCCGGGACGCTCCCCGTCGCCCTTCAGGTGTGCAGCAAACGGGCTGTACCGCTCGAAAAGTCGTCGTTGCAGGTGATCCCATCGGTGCGGCTCCGCAGTGAGGCGGCAAAGGACGCGGGGTCGTGTTGCGGCACGAGAACGCGGTGCTGCGCCGTCAGCCGGCCCGCCCGGTCCGCTATGAGCCCGCGGACCGGTTCTGCTTCGCTGCCCTTTCCGGGTTGATACCCCGGCGTCGCTGGGGCGAGGTCTTTGCGGTCACCCCCGCCACCCTGGTCGCCGGCCACGTCGGCACATCACCGCGAAGTGGGACTGCACGGCGCGCCGGCGTACCGGACGCCCGCCGTCGGCAACGGCGCCCGCACCGGCCCCGACGGCCGTGACCGACGAAGGTCGGTCCGGGCCCTCCCCGGAGCGGAAGTTCCTCGGCCGTGGACGCATCGTCGAGCAGGGCACCCACCAGGAGCTGCCCGCCCTGGACAGCACCTACGCGAAAACTGTGGCAGCACCAGTCGGGCGGTTTCCTCGACAGCAGCCCCGCGGCGGCCGGGCTACGCTGAACGGGGCGGGACAGCCGGACTCAGAGCTGGCAGGCGCAGGGTCCTCCCTGCGCCTGTGGGGGGCTTATCTGCGGCCTCACCGCCCGCGCGGCTTGGCGGTCATCGGGTGGAGGACGCTCGGTCGCGGCAGTGGGCCAGCGACTCCGCGACCTCGCGGGTGCGAGGGTGGTCGCTGCCCTGGACCCGGATCATATCGGCCAGCAGGGCGGTGAGCAGGGCGGTCGCTCCGTCGCGGTCACCGGAGAGTTCCAAGAGTTCCGCCCGCTGCTGCCGGGTACGCAGGGCACGTGGGTGATCGGCGCCGAACACCTTGTCGACGGCGGTCTGGAGGTCGGCCAGGTCGGCCTGCGCAGCGGCCGGGGCACCGGCGAGTCCGCGCCAGAAGGCCAGGTTGACGCGGTACGTCAGCGTGGTCGGGTGGTCGGCACCAAGCGCGCGCTCCGCGTCCTGCGCCGCGATGGAGAACTCCTCAACCGCTCGTTCGCGATCGCCCGCCAGTCCCCGCCAGGACGCGAGATTGTGCCGGGCTATCAGGGTGTCCCGATGGAGTCGGCCGGCGGCGGCCTCCAGCCCTGCCACGGCCCGCACGTGCGAATCGACAGCCGCGGACGTGTCTCCCGCCTCGCCGGCCCACCGGCCCAGGTCGCCAAGGATTCTCAGAGTGAGGGCGTGCCCGGCACCGAGGCTCCGCTCCAGTTCGGCGACGAGTGTGGCACAGGCGTCCCGCTCGCCAGCGGCGCCCCCCACCAGACCACGGCCCAGAACCCCATAGCTGCGTGCCCCGACCACCAGAGCATGGTCGGCGCCGAGCGCTTCGGCCGCCTGGTCGGTGAGCTCGGTGAGGCGCTCCAGAGCGGCGGCCACGGCGCCCGCTTCCATCTGGAAACGGGCCTCGTACAGCCGTACCGCCAAGGTGTCGGGGTCCGTGGCGCCCAGGGTCTGTTCGGATTCCCGCCGGATTTCCCGCAAGGACGCGTGAGCCGAGGCCGCTTCCCCCAACTCGCCGGTGGCCTGAGCGATCTGGCACCGCAGAAACAGGACGCCACGATTCCGGTCTCCGAGCCGGACACGCGCCTGCTCCAGCAACTCCTGGCAGATGTCCCGGGCTGCACGGTCACGGCCCAGTCCAGCCAGGTAGGGGCCGATGCGACGGAGGACAGGATGCATGCGCCCGTCCCAGAGCAGGTCGGCGGCCGTCGTCCGGCGCAGGGCTTCGACGCAGCGGTACAGGGCCGCCTCGGTTTCCGGCCGGGGCTCGAACTCCGCTGTGGACGACCAGAGTTCCTCCAGTGCGTCGCCGGCGGCCTGTGCGAGGAAGGGGCGGGCCTGCTGCGGTACGGTCTCACGCGCCGCTCGTTGCCCCAGTGCGTGCACCTCGACGGAGACGGGCCTACGGGAGACGTCGTGCGTGACCAGGCTGAGCCGGTGCAGGGCGCGCAACGACAGGAGGGTGGTCCGTTCGGCGATCCGGTTCCGGAGGTGGGGTTTGTCGCTGGGGCCGTCTGTGCCAGCGGTGATCCAGCGGTGGGCCGCCGTGGTGTGCAGCACCGCCTCCGGGACGCCGTCCGGCGCCAGCATCGACAGCAGTTCGAGGGCCGCCCTGGCACTCCCTGCGGGAGCCAGGGCCTCAGCCCGCTCCAGGGCGAGTTGGAAGGCGCTTGCCATGGTGCCGCAGTGCTCGTCGGCCGGAGAGGTGGCCGGCAGCAGATCGGACAGCTTCTCGCCTTGGTCGTCCAGCAGTTCACGGTACGCGGTGAGGCGCATGCCGGTGTCGATGAGGAACGCCGCGGCCTGGGAGAGCGCCAGCGGGAAGTGGCCGAGCGCATGCGCCAGAGCGCCGAGTTCCCCGTCCTCGTCCCCGTCCCCGTCCCCGCCGGGCGACAGCCGTGCCTGGAGGCAGTCCACCGACTCCTCGGGCGCGAATGTCCCCCGCTTGATCGCATCGAACTCAGCCGCCACGGCAGCTCCCGCGCTCCCCGCATGCACAAGACCTCGGCAATCAGCCCCCGTTCACCCCATCGAGGGACAACCTGGCCAACCACGGCCAACAACCGAATCAGCAATTGGCAACCCGGACCGTGTCCTCCGGCGAAGCTGCCAGAATGGTGCGGGTCAGCCATTCGGCGCACGTCGCCCGCTCGTCGAGGGCGCGGTGATGTGCACCCTGAGCACGTCCCGAGCAAGGGAAGATCCCGGCGCATGCCGAGCACTGCGGTTTCTGACAGGCCCACCGTCCACCAGCTGAAGATCGAACTTCGCGGGTTGCGTCCGCCGGTGTGGCGGCGGGTGCGGGTTCCCTCGCGGCTCTCCCTGGGCGGCCTGCACGAGGTGGTCCAGGTGCTGTTCGGATGGGATGGAATACATCTGCACCTCTTCGAGGACGGACGGCGCGCGGCGTGGGGTCCGCGCCGCGACCCGCTCGGCGGCGCCCTCGACTCCGGGTGGGACGACGAGGACGACGTGTCGCTGGCGGACGTGCTGCCGCGAGCCGGGGTGCGGCTGTCGTACACGTACGACCTCGGGGACGACTGGGAGCACCGGATCACCGTCGATGAGGTCCGCCCGGCCGACCCGGATGAGGCCGGGGCACGTGGTGGGCACAGGCGGGCGGCGGACGCTGCCGGACTGCGACGATGTCGGCGGCATCTGGGCGCTTCAGGAGCTGCTGGAGCGGTACGAGGCGGGCGAGCGGCCCGAGGTCGTCCGAGTATGGTTCCAGATCCCTTCAAAGCACGCACCCCACAGGATGGACCAAGGAGTTGACACGGTGAGCAACGCCGAGAAGATGACCGGACGGGAAGAGCCGGGAGGAGCACGGTGTCGCACCGCGCGCCTGTACGCGGTGAGCCGCCGCCGCGCGGGTCAGGACGGGCAGCCGGAGTCGGCGACCACGTAGTAGCCCGGGGAAGTCTCCTCCAGAGTGTGGGTCTCGTACAGGTTGTACAGGCCCATGTACTGGTTGGAGCCGTTGGCGTAGACGTGGCCCAGGCTCTGGTGGGCGCGGCCTGCGAGGACCTGGTCGTAGTTGTTGCCGGTGTGGCACTGATGGGTGGTGCCGGTCGTGGTCGCCTCCACTGTGGCGGAGGCTGCCCCGACCGCCCCGGTGCCGTCCACGGCGGCGACGGTGTAGCTGTACGTCGTACCGGCCGCGAGGCCCGTGTCGGTGAAGGACGTGCCGGACGGGGAGCCGACCTGCGTGCCGTCCCGGTAGACGCGGTAGGAGGCGGCGCCGCCGACCGCCTTCCAGGACAGGGACACCGAAGTGTCGGTGGTGGCGGTCACGACGAGACCTGACGGCGCGGGCAGCGCGCCACCGCCGTCGAGGGCGGGCAGGCTCCAGAACCGCCCGATCCAGTAGGAGGCGCAGATGTTCATGTCCGGCAGGTACTGGCCGGCCGTACCGCACTGCGTGGCCCCGCTGCCGGGGTCGACCGGCTGGCCGTGGGCCATGCCCGTGATGGAATACGACTCGACCACGTCCCGGCCGAAGCCGTCGCGGTAGACCCTGTGTGGGTAGCCCTGGACCGTGTCACTGACGTCGGCCACGGCGTCCGTGCCCTGCACGTTCGTCCACTGCTCGACGAGCTCGGTCATGTTCATGGGCTTGACCGTGGTGTCGCTGGAGCCGTGCCAGACCGACATGGTCGGATACGGGCCCGAGTAGGACGGGTAGGCGGCCCGCACCTTGTCGCCCCACTGCTGCGGGCTCAGGTCCGAGCCCGGGTTCATGCAGGCCAACCCCGCGGACACGGAGCGGGCGCAGTCGAACGGAAGGCCGGCGACGACCGCCGCACCGCGGAAGACGTCCGGATAGGAGGCCGCCATCACCGAGGTCATCGCACCGCCGGCGGACAAACCGGTGACGTAGACGCGCGAGGCGTCGGTGCCGTAGTCGGCGGCCGTCCTGTCCACCATCTGCTTGATGGACAGCGCCTCACCCTGGCCCCGGGAGAGGTCCGCGGACTGGAACCAGTTGAAGCAGGAGTTGGCGTTGTTGACTGCTTGCTGCTGCGGCAGCACCAGAGCGAAGCCCCAGGCGTCGGCCCACTTCGTCCAGCCGGTCTCGTCGTCGTAGTCCGCCGCGGACTGCGTGCATCCGTGCAACGCGACGACCAGGGGCCGCCCGCTCGGCAGCCCGTCGGGGACGTAGCGGAACATCCGTAGGTTCCCGGGGTTGGAGCCGAAGCCGGTCACCTCGGTCAGGGTCGCGGCCTGGGCGGGTGCGGGGAACAGGCCCAGCAGCAAACCGACCAGACACAGGATCAGACCGAGTGCGGGAGCGCGTCGGCCGTCGGCTCTGCGGGAAGGGTTGTGTGGTCGTAGGCGCATCGCTGTCTCCATTTCCGTCCCGGTGCAGCCCAACTGCGCCGGGGCGTCAGGGGAAGGGACGGTGACGCCACCGTCGGCCGACTGCGCCGTGGGGGGCGACGCGACCGGGGTGTTTCCGTGACGTTACGACCGCGCTGCCTGCACCGCTAATGGATGAGTCGAACACTTCTGCGGACGGGCGGGTGTGCCCCGGATCCACAGGCGCCCCCTTCGCGGACCCGCACGGAGCCCACCCGGCATGTATGTGCCATCCACTGCTGTCCAACAACGGGTGGTGGATACCCACATTGTCAGGTTCTGACGGTGACGGGGACGCTACGGGCAACTCACCCAGACCCCCACTCCGTACCGAGGAGCCGTCCCGCCATGCGCAGATCTGCCACCCCCAGCCTCGTCGCGGCCGTCGCGGTCGCCGGGCTCGTCACCTCGTGTTCCAGCCCCGGCGTCTCTGGCGGCGACAAGCCGAAGGAGTTCAAGGTCGCTCTGGTCAGCACCACTTCCGGCCCGCTGGCCTCCTACGGCGAGCAGTACCTGCACGGTTTCGCGGCGGGCCTCGACTACGCAACCGGTGGGACGGGCAAGGTCGACGGCGTCAAGGTCACCGTGACGCAGGACGACGACGGCGCCGACCCCGCCAAGGCGGTGTCCCTGGTGAAGCAGCGGGTCGGGGAGGGCGTGAACATCGTCGCGGGCACCATCTCCTCGGGTGTTGCCGTCCAGGTCGCCCCGCTCGCCGCCCAGAACAAGACGCTGTACATCTCCGGGCCCGCCGCGACGGACGCGGTGACCGGGGTGGGCAAGTACGTCTTCCGGTCGGGGCGGCAGACCTACCAGGACGTGATGACGGCGAAGCCGATCCTCGGCGACGTCAAGGGCAAGAAGATCATCGTCGTCGCCCAGGACAACACCTTCGGTCAGGCCGGCTCCGGCGCGGTCAAGAGCATCCTTGGAGCGGAAGGGGCCCACGTCCAGGCCGAGTTGGTCTCCCCCACCGCCGCCGACTTCACCCCCACCGCCAGCAAGGTGAAGTCGGCCAAGCCCGATCTGGTCTTCGTCTCGTGGGCGGGCACCACCGCGACCGCGCTGTGGAACGCCCTTGACCAGCAGGGCGTGCTGGACTCCTCCACCGTGGTCACCGGCCTTGACGTGCGCGCGAGTTACCCCGTGCTCGGCAAGGCCAAGGACAAGATCACGCTGCTCGCCCACTACGTGCCGGAGGCCACGGACAACGAGCAGGCCCAGGCGATGCGGGCGTACCTGAAGAAGAAGGGCTGGGAGGAGGACCTGTTCGTGCCCGACGGGTTCAACGCCGCCCAGATGGTGGTGCAGGCCCTAATGGCCGGCGGCGCGAAGAACGACACCAGCGCCATGGTCAAGTCCCTGGAGGGCTTCAGCTTCCCCGGCGTCAAGGGGCGGATGACCGTGCGCGCCTCCGACCACGCCCTGCTCCAGCCCATGTTCCAGGCCAAGTTCGGCGCCACCGGCGACCTGCCGAAGGTCGAGAAGACCTTCACCGCCCAGCAGGTGGCACCGGCCGAGAAGCCGATCGGCTGAGGCGATGACGGACGTACTGCAGACAGAGCGGCTCAGCTGGGCGGTCGGCGGGGCCCGCATCCTCAGCGATGTCTCGCTCACCGTGGCCGAAGGGGAGTTCCTCGCGGTCATCGGACCCAACGGTGCGGGCAAGACCTCGCTGTTCAACCTGGTGAGTGGGTTGGCCCGGCCGACCGGCGGCACGATCCGCCTCGACGGTGCCGACATCACGGGCCTGCCGCCGCACCGGCGGGCCCGGCGCGGGCTGGGGAGGACCTTCCAGACCTCCTCGGTCTTCGCCACCATGACCGTCGCCGAGCACGTGGAGTTCGCGGCGCGCTCCGCCGGGTCCGGCCGGGTCGGCCCGGCGGACGTGCGCGCCGTACTCAAGCGCGTACGGCTGGCCGAGCGGGCGCCGATGCTCGCCGCGGACCTCTCGCACGGCGACCGGCGCAAGCTCGAACTGGCGATGTTGCTCGCGCCCACCCTGCGCGGGACGTCGTCCGGGCCGCGGCTGATGCTGCTCGACGAGCCGATGGCCGGGACGGCCACCGAGGAGACCGGCGAACTGTCCGACGTGATCAGGGAACTGCACCGACAGGAGGGCCGCGGCGTACTGATGGTGGAGCACCACATGGAGATCGTGCTGGGCCTCGCCGACCGGGTCGCGGTCATGGACCACGGCACCCTGCTGACCACCGGCAGTCCGGACGAGGTGATGGCGAACGCGGCCGTCCAGGAGGCATATATGGGGGCCGAGCTGTGACCGCAGTCCTCACCGTGAGCGAGCTGAGCGTGCAGATCGCCGGCTCGCGGATCCTGCACGGCGTCGGCTTCGAGGTGGCCGCCACCGGGGTCACCGCCCTGCTCGGCCGGAACGGGGTCGGCAAGACCACCACGGTCCGCTCCGTGCTGGGGCTGCTGCCCGACGGCGGCCGGGTCACCGGCGGCCGGATCGTCTTCGACGGCCGGGACATCACCCACGAGGCGACCCACCGGATCGTCTGTGCGGGCATCGGCTACGCCCCGGAGGACCGCGGCGTCTTCGCGGGCCTGACGGTCTCCGAGAACCTGGCCCTGGCCGAACGACCGGACACCCACCACCACTACGACCTGGTCCACGACCTCTTCCCCGAACTGCACGCCCGCCGCGACCAGGCCGCCGGCACCCTGTCCGGCGGCCAGCAGCAGATGGTCGCCATCGCCCGCACCCTGCTCAACGACAACCGTCTGATCATCGTCGACGAACCCACCAAGGGCCTGGCCCCCCCGCGTGGTCACCGAGGTCGCCGAGGTGCTCGAACGGGCCGCCGAGCGGGTACCGCTGCTGCTCGTCGAGCAGAACCTCGCCGTCGTACGGCGCCTGGCCCACGACGCCGTGGTCCTGGACGCCGGACACGTAGTGCACACCGGCGGTGCCCAGGAACTCCTCGCCGACCGCGAGCTGGCCACCGTGCTGCTCGGCGTCGCCAGCCGTACCGCCCCTGGAGCCGTCTGATGGACACCCTGGTCCTGCTCACCCTCACCGGACTCGGGCTGAGCGCGCTGTACTTCCTGCTCGCCTCCGGACTCGCCCTGATCTTCGGACTGATGGACGTGCTCAACTTCGCCCACGGCGCCTTCCTCACCGTGGCCGTCTACGCAGCCTGGCGTACCACGTCCACCGTCGGCGGGATGCCCGGGCTGTTGCTGGCCGTCGTGGTGGGCACGGTGGTCGGGCTCGCGCTGGCCCTGGTCGTCGAGTTCGTACTCATCCGAGGGCTCTACGGCCGCCCTCGCGAGCAGATCCTGGTCACCGTGGGCCTGTCTCTCGCCGTCCCGGCCCTGGTGCAGACCGCGTGGGGCGCCGAGGCGCGCACCTTCCCCGTCCCGGACGCGCTGACCGGAACCGTCGGTGTGCTCGGCGCCCGGGTGCCGGTCAACCGCTTCGTCCTGATCGCGGCCGCCGTCGCCGTGCTGATCGCCGTACAGCTCTTCCTCAACCGGACCCGCCACGGCCTGATCGTGCGCGCCGGTGTCGAGGACCGGGCCATGGTGCGGGCGCTCGGCATCGACGTGACCCGTGCGTTCGCGCTCGTCTTCGCCCTCGGCGGGGCGCTCGCCGGGCTCGCGGGCGTGCTGGGCGGGCTGTACTTCGGCTCCATCTCCCCGCACGGCGGCACCTCGTACCTGATCTTCGCGTTCGTCGTCGTCATCATCGGCGGCCTGGGCTCCTTGACGGGGGTGGCGCTGGCCTCGCTCGTCGTCGGGCTGGTACAGCAGTACGCCAACTTCTACGCGGGCGGATACGGCGACCTCGCGGTGGTCGTCCTGCTCGCCGTCGTCGTGCTCGGCCGCCCCGCCGGGGGCTCCACCCTGCCGAGGAGGCTGCGGCAGCTGCTCGGCGCGGGTCCCCCCGAGGCCGCAAAGGCATCCTCCCGCCCCGGTGGCGGGGCGCACCCGGAAGGTACGGCATGACCCTCACCAACACCGCACCCGCACCGCCCGCCAACCCATCCGAGCCGGGCGGACCGGGAGCACTGCGCCGCGGGCGGACCGTCCTGGCACCCGCCGCGGTGCTGCTCGTCCTGCTCCTGCTGCCGTTCTCGGCGCTGAACATCCCCGTGCTGCTGGACGGACCCGTCAACTCCCCCGGATCCCTTCAGCTGTTCGCGCTCTGCCTGCTCTTCGCGGGGCTCGCACTCAGCTACGACCTGATGTTCGGCCGTACCGGACTGCTCTCCTTCGGGCACGCCCTCTACGTGGCAGGCGGCGCGTACGGCACCCAGCTGGCCATGACCCATCTCGGTCTGGCGCTGCTGCCCGCCGCGCTGCTCACTCTGGTCGCTGGGACCGCGCTCGCCGTCCTCATCGGCGCCGTCTCGCTGCGCTCCGTCGCCCTGGGACCGATCGGGTTCGCCATGGTCACGCTGGCCTTCGCGCAGGCCGGAGCGATCTGGGTGGAACGCAACCCGGGCGGCCTGACCGGCGGCGAAGAGGGCCTGACGCTGAGCACCGAGGGCGTGCCCGCGACGCTGGTCGGCGTGCAGAACACGGTCAACGTCTACTGGCTCGCCCTCGGCTACCTCGCCCTGGTCGCCACCGTCGTGTGGACGGCCACGGCGCGGCCGATCGGCCGGACCTGGCAGGGCATCAGGGACAACGAACAGCGGGTCGCGGTCCTCGGCCGCAGCCCCTTCGCGTACAAGCTCGCCGCCTTCACCCTGGCCAGCGCACTGGCCGTGCTCGGCGGCGCCCTGCACCTGCTCGTCACCGAGGGCGCCACACCCCGCACCAGCACACCCGACTTCACCCTCACGCTCCTGGTCATGGTGGTGCTCGGCGGCAGCGGCACCCGCTGGGGACCGGTCGTCGGCGGTGTCCTGTTCACCTACCTCGACCAGCGGCTGCCGGGCTGGCACCTGGGCGTGGAACCCATGCTCGTCCTCGGCACACTGTTCGTGGTGGCCGTCCATGTGGCCCCGGGCGGCCTGGCCGCACCGGGCAGAAGGAGGAAGTCCGCATGACCATGCGTACTGCGCAGGAACTCGCCGTCCCGGTGCGAGGAGGCGACCTCGCCGTGACCCGGTGGCCCGGCAAGGGGCCCGCGGTCATCGCGCTGCACGGCATCACCGCCAACGGCCTGGCCTTCGTCGCCGCCGCCGAGCAGCTCGGCGACGTCGACCTGTACGCCCCGGACCTGCGCGGCCGGGCCCACAGCGCCGCACTGCCGGGGCCGTACGGCATTCCCGCCCACGTCGAGGACATCCTCGCCCTGCTCGACCACCTGAACCTGCGACAGGCGCTGCTCGTCGGCCACTCGCTCGGGGCCTTCATCGCCGCGGTGGCCGCCGCCCGGCACCCGGACCGCTTCCCCCGCGTGGTCCTCGTCGACGGCGGCCTCGGCTTCCCCATCCCGGGAGGCACGGACATCGACGAGGCCATCGAGTCCGTCATCGGACCCGCGATGCGCCGGCTCAAGGAGACCTTCCCGAACCTCGAGGCGTACCACACACACTTCCGCGAGCACCCGTCCCTCACCGCCCACTGGGGCCCGCACGTCCAGGCATACGTGGACCGCGATCTGACCGGCGAGCCCCCCGAGATGCACAGCAGCTGCGTCCTGGACGCGATCCGGGCCGACGGCGCGGGCCCCCTCGGCGACACCGAGACGCTGGCCGCCGTCCACCAGCCCCAGGTGCGCGGCACCCTGCTGTGGGCACAGCGCGGAGTGATGAACGAACCCCAGGGCCTGTACGACGAGGGACGCCTCGCCGCGGGCGACCTCGACCCGGACCGGATCACCACCCGCCGGATCGACGACACCAACCACTACACGATCCTGCTCGCGGAGAACGCGACGGCAGCCGTCGCGGAGGCGGTGCACGCCGAGCTGAGGCAGATGTAGCACCACCTCCGCCCCGGGTTACCGAGCGGGGCCTTCCGCGCCGAGCCGGAGGCGGGGCAGCGCCCCCACACTCCCCGAAGCAGCATCAGGATGCGCTCGGGGACGGCCCCTGGCCGGCGGCCGGCGGCGAGCTGACCGCGCACATCTCGCCCTCTCACGCCGGCGGGGGATCCAGCAAGACTTCACCATTCCCGTCTCGGCGACGGCTCGACACGGGCTCACTGACGGCGTATCAAATCTTACCTACTTGGTGATCTCCGTCTGACCTGGCCTTGGTGATCAAGGTCAGAGGGGAAGGCGATCCACGTGGAAGGCTGGGCAGAGATCCGCAGGCTGCACCGGCCGGACAGTTGCCGATCAGGGCGATCGCGAGGCATCTGGGCATCTCGAACAACAGGGCTCGGCCGTGGACGCGGTCGAGGTGCAGATCCGCGAGCTTCTTCGGGAGACGCCGACGATACCCGCGACGGTGACCGCGGAGCGGATCGGCGTCCCGCCCGGTGGTGTAGCCGAGGTGGTGTGGCGGGCGAGGTGGCTAGGTGGCGGCGCCGTCCGGAACAGCCTGTTCCGCCCAGATGATCTTGCCGGTCGTCGTGTAGCGGGTGCCCCAACGGTGGGCAAGCTGGGCCACGATCAGCAAGCCCCGCCCTCCCTCGTCGGTGGTCCGGGCGTGGCGCAGGCGTGGCGAGGTGCTGCTGGCGTCGGAGACCTCGCAGATCAGGCTGCGTTCCCGGATCAAGCGGAGGCAGACCGGTCCACTCGCGTGGCGGATGGCGTTGGTGACCAGTTCGCTGACGATGAGCTCGGTGGTGAACGTCAGATCGGGTATGCCCCACTCCGTCAACTGCTGGGCGGCGAGGGCGCGGGCGTGCGCCACGGTGGCCGGATCGCTGGGCAGATCCCAGGAGACGACCCGGTCCCGGGGCAGGGCATGGGTCCGGGCAAGGAGCAGTGCCGCGTCGTCGGACGGCGGATTGGCCAGCAAGTCGTCGATCACCCTGCGGCCGCTCTCCTCCAGTGTCGGCCGAGGCGCGGCGAGGATATTACCCAGCCGAGAGAGTCCGACGTCGATGTCCCGGTCGAAGGACTCGATGAGGCCGTCGGTATAGAGCGCGATCAGGCTGCCTTCGGCCAGTTCCATTTCGACGGACTGGAAGGGGAGGTACCCCAGGCCGAGTGGCGGTCCGGCGGGCAGGTCCACGATTTCGGCGCTGCCGTCGGGACCGACGATCACCGGCGGGAGGTGACCGGCCCGGGCCAGCGTGCACCGCCTGCTGACCGGGTCGTAGACGGCGTACAGGCAGGTGGCTCCCATGAACGCGGTACCCGCGGCGGCGTCCTCGGCCGCCGTCGATCCGTCGCTGCCTTGGGCGCCCATGAGGCCGATGACCAGGTCGTCCAGATGAGCCAGCAGTTCGTCCGGAGAGTGGTCGAGGTTGGCGAGCGTGCGTACGGCAGTGCGCAGGCGTCCCATGGTCGCTGCGGCGTTGATGCCGTGCCCGGCCACGTCTCCGACGACCAGTGCGACGCGTGCCCCGGAGAGCGGAATCACGTCGAACCAGTCGCCGCCCACACCAGTGGGGGCATCCGCCGGGAGATACCACGACGCCACCTCCAGAGCAGACCCTCCCGTCAGTTCCTGCGGCAGCAAGTAGCGCTGCATGGAACGGGCCGCGGTGCGCTCGCGGGTGAAACGGCGCGCGTTGTCGATGCACACCGCTGCGCGGGAGACGAGTTCCTCGGCGAGACGTACGTCGTCCTCCTCGAACGGGCCCAGTCGCCGGGAACGGGCGAACGTCGCCGCGCCCAGGGTGACCCCGCGCGCCCGCACCGGAACCACCATCACCGATCGGATGTCGTAGTCGCGGATGGACGCGCCTGTCGACTCGTCCTGGGTCACCCACAGGCTGGCGGTCTGGTCCAGAGTCCGTTCCACGAGGGTTCTGCTCTCCAGCAGGCATCGGGTCACGGGTGAGCAAGGTGCGCGCCGAACCGTTTCTCCCACTGCCAGCGTCGCCTCGGGGCAGCCCTGACGCACCGACTGCTGCCCCGCGCGCCGGATGACGGGCGCCATACCGACCGGCCCGGGGGCCGGCTCCTCACCTCTCGTGACGGAGTCCAAGAGGTCGACGGCGACGAAGTCGGCAACGGACGGCACGGCGTTGTCGGCCAGTTCCTGCGCGGTCCGTGTCACGTCCAGGGTGCTGCCGATACGGGCAGCGGCGTCGTTGAGCAGGGCCAGGCGTTCCTGCGCCCGCCAGCGCTCGGTGACATCGATGACCATGTACCAGACACCCACGTTCCGGCCGTGGCGGTCCTTCATGGCGAAGAAGGAGGCGGAGATCGCGCGGCTGTGGTCGGGGTCGGTGTGGCTGGGGCCGCGGTACTCGTAGTCCATCACCGAATCGCCGGTCTCCAGAACCCCGCGCAGCTTCTCCTCAAGGGCCTCGGCCTCCGCCTTGGGCAGCACTTCCGCCAGCCGTCGGCCCAGCCGCCGCTCGAGGGGGATCTCTCGGTCCAGCGGCTCGTTCACCCACACATACCGCAGGTCCGTGTCGAGGACTGCGATGCCGACCGGTGCGTGGGCGAGGAAGGGAGTGAGCACCAGCTGGCTCACGCCGCCACCCGGCATCCGCCAGAAGGCCCGTTTCGGGGGCCGACCGACGAACCTGCCGAAGACCAGCGCGGCGACCGTGGCGACCACGACACCCGGGACCATTTCGTACACACCCGACTCGAGAGGGCCGAGCAGCGGATTGATCTTCTTCCACAGCAGCACGGTTGCCGCACCCGACACGATCCCGGCCATGGCCCCGGCCCAGGTCATGCGCGGCCAGTACAACGAGAGAAGGACGACCGGCCCGAAGGCGGCTCCGAAGCCTGCCCAGGCGTACGCGACGATGCCCAGCAACCCGCCGCCCCTGAGCGCGATCACGAAGGCCACCACGGTCACGACGACGACAGCGGCGCGACCGACCCACACCAGTGCGCTGTCCGAGGCGCGTCGGTTGAGGAACGCGCGGTAGAAGTCCTCGGTGAGAGCGACGGACGACACGAGGAGCTGGCTGTCCGCGGTCGAGATGATCGCGGCCAGTACGGCGATCAGCATCACCCCGGCGCCCCACGGATCGAACAGTGTGCGGCTCAGGGTGATGTACACCGTCTGCGGGTCGTTGAGCGGCGCGCCGGTCTGCGCGATGCCCACCAGGCCGACGAGCGTGGCGCCGGTGAGCACGACGACCACCCACCCGGTTTCGATGCGTCGGGCTGTGGGGATGGCGCCGGTGCTGCGGATGCCCATGAAGCGGGCCAGGATGTGCGGCTGACCGAAATAGCCCAGACCCCAGGCGAGCAGGGAGGTGATCGCAACGACGCCGAGCGACCCGCCTGCCGACCACCGTCCGTCCGTGAAGTCGACCCTGGCACCCATGTCCAGCAAGCTGGGTGTCTTGCTGTTGAGGGTGTCGCGCACCGCACCGAAGCCGCCCAGTACCCCGATGCCGACGACGGGGAGCACGAGCAGGGCAAGGAACATCAGCGTGGCCTGCATGACGTGCGTGAGGCTCACGGCGAGGAAGCCGCCCAGGCACGAGTAGATGACGATCACCAGGGCGGTCAGGGCCACTCCGAGCCCGAACCTGACATCGAAGATTTGCTCGAACAGCAGCCCGCCGGCCACCAGCCCACTGGCGACGTAGACGGTGAAGAACACAAGCGTGACCACCGCCGAGACCATCCGAAGCATCCAGGTGCGGTCCTCGAACCGCTCCTCCAGATAGGCCGACAGGCTCACGGCGTTCCCGGCGCGCTCGGTATAGGTGCGCAGCCTCGGCGCAACGAGCAGCCAGTTGAGATAGGTACCGAGCACCAGACCGACCGCGATCCAGCTGGCGCCGACACCGGCCGCGTACACCGCGCCGGGAAACGCGAGAAACAGCCAGCCGGACATGTCGCTGGCCCCTGCGGACAGGGCGGCAACAAACGCGCTGAGCCTGCGGCCCCCGAGGGCGAAATCGGCGAAGGTATGAGTGCGGCTGTACGCCCAGACACCTGTCCCGACCATGACGGCCACGTACACGAGGAACGTGACCACGATCGGCGCACTCAAGTCGAACATACTGCCCTCACCTGCGTGGTCTCTGGGCACGGGCGCCACCGTCGCACGCCTGACAGCTCGTAGCTCCTACAAGATAAATGTACAGATTTCGGTCACTGTGGGCCGGAAACACGGCGCGCGGGGGGGCTCACACGCTCACTGCGGGAGTGTGCCGCATCGGGCTTGGGCACCCCGATCAGGAGCAGCGTCACGTCGTCGTCATGCTTGGCCGTCTCCGGGATGAGGATTCTGATCAGCCGGTCAGCGGCTTGATCGAGGCTGTCCGGATCTGTGGGAGCGCCCTTCAGCGCATCGTTGAGAGTGTGGGCGAGGATGTCGATCTGGGCCTCGATGTCGGTACCGGGCCTCTCGACCAGTCCGTCGGTGTAGAGCGCGAGAGTGCTGCCCGGTGGCAGCGGCTGGGTCGTCTGCCGGAACGGCACGCCGCCGCCGCACGAATCATTGACGCCCAGCGGCACACCAACCGGTGCCTGCAGTCGGCGGGCGGGCCCGTTCGGGGGCAGGACGATTACCGGGAGGTGTCCTGCCGAGCACAGGGTGACCTCATGGCCGCTCTGGTCCACCACCAGGTAGACGCAGGTGACGAGCTGGTCCGCCAGGTCATTGACGAACGCGTCCAGCCCGGCCATCAGCTCACTGGGAGGCATGCCCGTGCGGGCAAGCGCGTGGGAGGCTGCGCGCAGCTGCCCCATGACGGCCGCTGCCTCCAGCCCCCGGCCCATCACGTCGCCGACGACGATGCCGGTGCGCTCCCGGTCCAGGGCAATGACGTCGAACCAGTCGCCGCCGACTCCGGGGTCCTGGACGGACGCCAGGTACCGGTGGGCGCTGGGCAAGTGGGGCAGACGGGACGGCTCGCCCATGAGACTGTGCTGCAGGGTGTAGGCGATGCGTCGGTGCTCCTCGTAGCGCTCGGCGCGTTCGGCCTCGGCCTGCCTGCGTTCGGTGATGTCCCTCACGGACAGGAACACCAGCCTCCCCTCATCGGCCTGGAGGCTGCTGAGGCTCACCTCGACGGGAAACTCACTGCCGTCGGTGTGCAGCCCGTACAGACCCTGGTCCAGGACGATCGGCTTGGGGTCCGCCTGCCGCAGGTAGGCGCCGAGGAAGGCACTGTGCCGTCGACGTCGCGGGACGGGGACCAGATCGATGACCTGGGTGCCGACGAGGTCGGCCGGCGCATGTCCGAACAATCGTTGCACCTGAGCGTTGGCCATGATGATGGTGCCGTGGCCGTCCGTGATCAGGGTGGCGTCAGGCGCGGATTCCAGCAGTGCCAGGAAGCGCTGGTGAGCGCGCCGGACCTCGTGCTGGGCCGCGACTCGTTCTGTGATGTCGGTGACCACGCCACCGATGGCGTAGGGCTTGCCGGACGGCGTGGTGAGCGGGAACAGAGTGGTGAGGAGGTCTCGTGGGCCGCCCGGCAGGGCGAGCAACTCCTCCCGCTGCACGGGGGTACCCCCTGCCAGCATGGCAAGGTCTGCGGCCCGCGCCTGACGCGCGAGGTCGGACGGCATGACATCCCGGTCCCGGCGGCCCAGTACCCGCTCGCGGGACAGGCCCAGGCTCTCCTCGAACGTGGTGTTGACCGCCAGGAAGCGCCCGTCCAGGTCCTTGATGAACACCACCGCGGGTGTGTGGTCCATGAACGCCTGCAGCAGTTCGTTCTGTCGCACCTGCCATTCCGCACGGGCGTGGGCCACCTCGATACGGCGGCCCACGAGCAAGGCCGAGAAGATGACCGCGGTGAACACAGCCACCTGCCCGCAGACCAGCAGCGCGGTGCCCAGACGCGAACCGAACAGTGCCGCGTCCTCACCGGCCAGGACGAGCCAGCCCAGCAGCGGCGGTACGACCAGGACGGTGGCGAACAGGCGGCGCCCCAGCGCCCCCGTCGTACCCGCGTTCATCAGCAGGCCGGCAGGACCCCGGTCCGGCCGGGCGAGGAAGGCGGCCATGCCCAGCAGCACCAGAGCCAGGCCGGTGTACAGGGCCATGCCTTTGTAGGCGCCGAACCGTTCCAGCTCGGGTACGGCATACGCGAACCCGTACAGCCGCAGCATTCCCAGCGTGAGAACGGCCAGGCCCGGGACCTGGCTCGTCCAGGCTGGAAGCCGGGACGAGCTCGCGCACAGGGCTGCCACGCCCCCGATCACCAGTGCCGTGGCCGTGTTCGGTGCCATCCGTCCAGGCGCCTCTGCCGCCACCCGCACCGTGTCGTCCCTGAAGAGCAGCTCATCGATGCCCAGGCCCACCCCGGTCACGTACTCCACAACGGTGAGCCCGCCGATCAAGGCCACCAGGGCTGCGGCCCCACGGGCCGTGGTGATCAACCACGGCGTGACGCATCTGCGAGCCACCAGAAACAGGGAGATTCCGAGTGCCAACAGCGCCACGGCGGTGTTGGCGTTCATGGTCGCGTCGGCACCGGGCACGCGCCTCAGGACGTCGATGCCGAAGACCCAGCCGAACAGACCCGCCGCACCCAGCACAGCAGCAACAACGGCGGCGCCCTGAGCCACGACGCGAGCAGCGTCCAAGGCGGACTGCTGGTACGGCAGGTCCGCGGCCTGCTCTGCTCCAAGCGCGCCGGGCAACTCGGGCGCCCGCTGCTCTTCCGTCACGGAACACTCGTCTAGGTAGATGAACGACTGAATCGCCACTCACACACTAAATACTTTGACCGCTCAGCGCCCCGGCCCGCGCGCCCCTGCCTCGACGACGAGGCGACCCGTCGGCGCGACGAGCCCACGACAGCGGTGCAGCAGGCTGCGCGGGTCCCCTCCGATACCGATGTCGCCGTCGATGAGCAGAAGAGGCAGAAGAGGCAGAAGAGTCTGCCAGCCTCTCTCGGCCGGCAGCTGATCGAAGGCCGATCCGCAGAGTGCAAGCCCACCCAGGGCACAGGTCAGCGCGACCGCGCGGGGTGCGATGTCGACCCCGAGGGCGAAGACTCCCGGGCCGAGGAGTTCTCTGCGCAAACGGCCTGGCCCACAGCCGACGTCGAGGACGGGCCCGACGCAGCGTTCCAGCACGGTCTTGTCGGCCACTGTGGACCGTGCGTGCCAGCGGTAGGCCGGCATCCGGACACGGTGCCCGGCCGCCGGCCGCAGGTACACCGGCCCGCGGGCTCGGTCGCAGAGCCAGCGCGTAGGGATCCCCGTCGGCGCCGTACAGCTCGTCCTCATCGGTGGTCACGCTGTGGCGCCGTGACTGGTGACGGGTCGGCTGTCGTCGCCGCGGCCGACCCGCCGTACGCGGCGAAGCCTGAGCGCGAAGGCCACAGCGGAGGCAGCGAAGGGCACGCCGGTGACGGCCGGCCAGCGGCCGAGGTAGACGCCGTCGGACAGCCGGGTGTCACCGGGGTAGGGCACAGCAAGACGAAAGACGAGGGGGAACCAGACCAGCAGGAGCAGACCTGACAGGAAGGCCGGGACACGCAGGCAGTTGATCCTGGGCACCATCGGTGCGTCGGTGGCACGGTGCCTCAGCCCGGAGAGCGCCGGCAGGTCGGCCAGCGCATACAAGGGCAGCAGGATGGGGTTGTGGAGGACGGCCGCACCGACGAACCAGAGCGCCACCTCCAGCGGCCGGACGGCGAACAGGCGCACCATGGCGTAGCCGGTGAGGGCGAACGAGGCGATCAGGACCATAAGGCGCAGGGGTCCGGAGCCGTACCAGCGGACGCATCGTGCCATGGTCACGCCCCTGAAGGTGAGCCGGTGGGCCCACTTGGTGTTGTTCACGCCGCGTATCTGGTTGCCCTTCAGCACGACCCTGGTGAACGGGCCCCGGCGGTTGGATGGATTCGACCAGGACACTTCCGGCGTCCGGCATGCCTGCCATGGCCGCGAGATCGGCAAGCCGGAGGCGGGGCTCCGCGTCCGTGCACCTTCAGGCGCCAGCTGGGGCCGACCAGCGCAGGGGTGACGCCAACCTTCGCCGCCGTCTTGTTGATCTGGAAGCCGTTCGGGCCGCGGTCTGGGTCGCGGTTGTGTGGTGCGAGCAGCGCCGTGCCGCGCATCAGGCCGCCGATGCTCTGTCCGGCGGTCACCACGGGGAGGAGCCGCGAGCCGGCGCCCACCGTGCCCACCGCGCCGCGGCGGGTCATCGTCGGCGGGAGGGCGGATCCCGCCACCAGGCCGTCGGGATCGGGGAGTTCGGGCACGGTGTGGGCGAGGTCGGTGCGCAGTTCGGCGGCAAGGCTGTGAGGGCGCAGGGCCCGTGTCATCCGGCGGAGTCTGAAGCTCACATGGACGACGAAGGCGTCGATGCACACCGAGGCGCCGTAGAAGTGCAGACGAAGCAGGGACAGCCGCTCCAATGCGTGGGCGACGGAGCGCATCGGCAGCCACTCGAACCGCTTCGGGATCACCGACCACGACTTGGCCAGCAACACTGGCACGAGGACCACGCCCAGCGTCACGCGCACGGCTTGGAGCAACCGATAGAGCCAGTACGGCTGCGTGGGCCGGCTGAAGAGGTAGAAGCCCAGCACGCCCTTGTCTGGGGTCTCGTCGTTGAGCGGGCTCAGCCCGGGGTTGCAGGAGGCGTAGGAGAGCAGTCCGGTGACGAACAGCAGGGAATCCCGATCAGGAAGACCAGACCGAACATCGACGTCAGCCAAGGCCCTCGCATCGGACTGCGCCAGAACCCTGGACGGAACGGACCCGGGGGCGGGGGCATCTGTCCGATGCGCTGCGCCGCCGCATGGGCCCAGGCAGCGCTCGCCGCACCGGCGGTCGCCACGGCGCCGCGCACGCGCTTCAGCCACTCGCCCGCCGACTTGTCGCCCGGTCTCCGGCGCCGAGGCCCACTGGACGGGTCCGAACCGGCGGGTGCCCGCGACTTTCCATCGGCCGCCTCCTCCGGTCAACAAGGACACTTCCAAGCCGGCACAGGTCAGGTGGGCTGTCCGGGCCTGAGGTGCAAGCGGGTGTCGACCGCCAGCCGAACGGTCGAACCACTGCCTCGGGCAACCCCGCGGCTCGCCGCCAGAACGGTTGTCACGCGGTGTCGACGGGGTCCGGCAGAACACTGGAGCGCAGTGGACAACGTTGTTGGCAAAGCCGCCCAGGTTCCAAGTCCGCTCCATGGGCCGGGTGTTCCCCACCGCGTCCATGGCGCGGGCGCTGAGAGCGTGGTCGCCAGGGACTGCGAACCCTATGCAGGACTACCCACGCCAAGCCAGCGATGACCGTGATCGGTTCGAGTTCGGCGGGGCGCCAGGTCGCCGCGTCGTCCGTACTGACGTGCGCCGACGTGACCGGAGCGAATCCGACCGCCCGTCCTTCGAGGAGGACCGGGCCCGACGCGACCACCCGTGTGCGGGACGTGAAGTCGGGAGGTATCAGGAGCGCCCGGGGAGGGATACGTGTGACGGCTCTCCTGCGTTCTCCTCTCCCGCCTTGGCTCGGGGTCAGACGCTGCTTGTCGGACGGGCGCGCTGCCCCAGCCGTTGGTTCTCCTACCGGTGTTCGGGGTTTTCGTAGTCGCGGCGGCAGCCGGCGTCCCAGGCGGTGCGCTGGTTGCCGTAGGCGGGGATGCCGCCCAGGTCCTTCAATGCCCGGGCCAGGTGCAGCAGGTTCCAGGTCATGAAGGTGGTGTTGCGGTTGGTGAAGTCGTTCTCCGGGCCGCCCGATCCGGGGTCGAGGTAGGAGGGGCCGGGGCCCGCCTCGCCGATCCAGCCGGCGTCCGCCTGGGGAGGGATGGTGTAGCCCAAGTGCTGCAGGCTGTAGAGCACGTTCATGGCGCAGTGCTTGACGCCGTCCTCATTGCCGGTGATCAGGCAGCCGCCGACACGGCCGTAATAGGCGTACTGGCCGGCTTCGTTGAGCAGGCTCGAGCAGGCGTAGAGGCGTTCGATCACGCGCTTCATCACGGAGCTGTTGTCGCCCAGCCAGATGGGGCCGGCCAGCACGAGGATGTCGGCTGCCAGGACCTGCTGGTAAAGGCCGGGCCAGGCGTCCGTCTCCCAGCCGTGCTTTGTCATGTCGGGCCACACCCCGGTGGCGATGTCGTAGTCGACGGCCCGTTCGACCTCGACGTGCACTCCTTGGGCGTCCAGGATGCCGGTGCAGCGGTCGATCAGTCCCTGCGTGTTGCTGGTCTCCGGGGAGCGCTTCAAGGTGCAGTTGAACACCAGCGCGTGCAGGTCGTCGTACCGGGCCGGCGGTGCGTCGGTGGCGGGCGAGGAAGCGGTCACACGGTCCTCCCAGACTTGCTGCCGCACGAAGGGCGGCGACGTCCACATCCGAATCCAGCGTCCGGTCAAGCCTCGGTAGGTGCTACCGCAGCACCTCCGAATGGCCCGAGCGTTGCTTGAACTCAGCCGTGGTGCGCCCGCCCACCACGGGCTGCCCCGATCGGCTGCGTCAAATGGTCGGGGGCCTGGAGGCATGCCTACGTTCGCCCTATGGGTATCGAAGGGGCGACCGGGTCGCGGAACACGGCAGCAGTGGAGGACGTCGCGCATCTGCTGGTGCGCTGTCTGCGGGCCGAGGGCGTGGAGTACGTCTTCGGGATCCCCGGCGAGGAGAACATCCGCTTCGTCGATGCGCTGAACAACTCCGGGATCCGGTACATTCTGGTGCGCCACGAGCAGGCTGCCTCGTTCATGGCTGAGATCTACGGTCGGCTGACCGGCCGGGCCGGGGTGTGCTCGGCCACGCTGGGGCCCGGTGCGATCAATCTGCTGCTCGGCACCGCGGACGCCACGACCAACAGCGCACCCATGGTGGCCCTGGCTGCCCAGGGATCGCTTCGCCGCATCCACAAGGAGTCGCACCAGGTCATCGACCTGGTGTCGATGTTCGCTCCCGTCACCCAGTGGGCGGCCCGCATCGAGTGTCCGGACGCGGTGCCGGAGATGACGCGCAAGGCCTTCAAGACCGCGCAGAGCGAACGGCCCGGAGCCGTGTTCCTGGCCGTGCCCGAAGACATCGAGGCCGAAGGTCCCACCGAGCCGCTTGCGCCTTTGCAGATCGACGCGGTGCGGGCCGATGCGCCCTCTCCCTCACAGATCGCACGGGCCGTGGAGGTGCTCGCCGCCGCACGACACCCCGTTGTGCTGGCCGGCCACGGCGCCGCCAGGACAGGCGCCTCGGCCGCTCTCGTACGCTTCGCCGAGCGGCTGAACATCCCGGTGGCGACCACGTTCCACGGCAAGGGCGTCTTCCCCGACGACCACCCGAACGCCCTCGGCGCGGTCGGCTTCATGCGCCACGACTACGGAAACTTCGGCTTCGACACGGCCGACGTGCTGATCTGTGTGGGTTACGAGATCCAGGAGTTCGACCCGGCCAAGATCAACCCGAACGGCGACAAGCGGATCGTGCACGTGCACTGTTTCCCCGCCGAAGTGGACGCCCACTACCCGGTCACGGTCGGCGTCGAAGGAGACCCCTCCCAGGCACTGGACGCACTGACGGCAGCACTGCCCGACGGACTGACCTACGACTCGGGAAGCAGCGAGAAGATCCGCACCCTGCTCGACGAGGAACTCCAGTACGGACGCGACAATGATGCCTTCCCGCTGGTGCCCCAGCGTGTGGTGACCGATGTCCGCACCGCGCTGGACCGCCAGGACATCGTGCTCGCCGACACCGGCGCCGGAAAGATGTGGATGTCCCGCCTCTATCCCACTTACGAACCGGACACCTGCCTGGTCTCCAACGGCCTGTCCACCATGGGATTCGCGCTGCCGGGCGCCATTGCCGCCAAGCTGGCGAGGCCGGACCGGCGCGTGCTGGCGATGATGGGTGACGGCTCGTTCCTGATGAACTCCCAGGAATTGGAGACAGCCGTCCGCGAGCGGATCCCGCTGGTCGTCCTCGTCCTGGTGGATCAGGAATACGGCCTGATCACCTGGAAGATGGAACTCGAACTCGGCCGCCACAGCCACACCCGGTTCACCAACCCGGACCTCGTCGCCTACGCCGAGAGCTTCGGCGCTCGCGGCTACCGGATCGAGAGCGCCGACCAACTGCTGCCCGTGCTGCGCCGCGCCCTCGACGACGACACGGTCTCCGTGATCGCCTGTCCGGTCGACTACTCCGAGAACCTGCGCTTGACCGACAGACTGGGCAGTCTCCACGGCCCGTTCTGACCAGTCGGCACAGGAATTGGCCAAGCGCGGATCGACGGGACCATCCGGTGCGCGCCTCTCGACGGCGGACCGCCGCCCGTCGCACCACCACGCGCCCAGCAGGAGTGGAGGCGCTATGCCGCGACCGCGTGATTGCGAGCTGAGGCGACAGACGACCAGCGTCCATGTGCAGTTGTTCCCCGCGGCCCGTCCGCCCGCGATCCTGGACGCTCCTCAACCGGGCCTGCCCTGGGCGCTCGCCGAGGCTCGGGCGTTCCACTTACCGGGCGTGCGACGGCCGACCCGTGCGCAGCGGGCGGCCGCCTGGGCCACGGTGGCCAGAGCACGGCCGATCAGCTCCTGGTACTCCGCGAAGTCGTCGGTGACGGACTCCTCGGTCTTCTCGGCGGGCGGTCGCCCTCACCGGCTACGGCCGGCGTGCGCAGCTGGTGGCCGATGGAGCGGCGGGCGTCGGCATGTCCTCCACGGCGGTCTTGAGATGCATTCATCCCCGGCGTGAACGCCGGGGCTTTCTGCAAGAGTCCCGGTAAGGGCACGCCGAGCAAGGCCGTGGCGGCGCGCAGAAGACACAGCCGCGCGGGCACGGTCGCCCAGTAGCGGCGGCGCAGAGCGGCCCACACGACCACGGCCTCGCGGCGGAGGCGGCGCTCGGGCCGTTCGGCCTCGGCCCCCGCTCGGCCGCGATCCCCGGTGGCCTGGAGCGGGGGCGACGGTTCCGTGCGTTGTCTGCGCGGCAGTCCCGGCCCCCGCCTCGGGACTGCGCGTGGTGCCGGCCATGATCGACACGAGCCGTCCAACGTCACGCCACGGACCGTTGACGGCGTTCGTTGACACACCTCTGACGCCTGCTCAGGTTCCCTTGACGGGGGGTTTGACGCCGACCGCGATCCGTCGGCCGTCGATCACGCGAACGCGAAGTACCGCAGCCACACGTAGCCGAGGGAGATCGCCACGGTCACGGCGGTCACGACGAGGCCGTACTTGGTGAACCGCCAGAAGGAGATGGGCTGCCGGTTGCGTTCGGCGATGCCGAGGACGACGACGTTGGCGGAGGCGCCGATGGCGGTGGCGTTGCCGCCCAGGTCGGCACCGAGGGCGAGCGCCCACCACAGGACGTGGTCGCTGGAGCCGCCCATGGCGCGGACCAGGTCGCTGGTGATGGGGGCCATGGTGGCGACGTACGGGATGTTGTCGACGATGCCGGACAGCACTGCCGAGCCGCCCAGCAGGCCCAGGGAGCCGCCGAGTTCGTTGCCGCCGATCGCGTCCGCCAGTTTCTGGGAGACCTGGCTGACGACGCCGGTGTCGATGAGGCCGCCGATCATGATGAACAGGCCGGCGAAGAAGGCGAGGGTGGGCCACTCCACCTCGGCCAGGACGTCGTGGGTGTCGACGTCGGAGACGGCGACGAGCAGCCCCGCGCCGAGCAGGGCGACGATGCTGGGCGCGTAGTGCAGCACGGGGTGCAGGACGAAACCGGCCACGACCAGGGCCAGGACGAGCAGTCCCTGGACGAGCAGGCGCGGGTTCTTGATGGCTTCGCCCTCCTCGAGCGCCATGATCTCGGCGGCGCGGTCCTCGTCGTAGACGAAGGACTTGCGGAACATCACCCGGCACAGGACGAGAAGGACGGCCACCAGGACGGCGGCAAGCGGGGCGAGGTGGACGAGGAAGTCGTTGAAGGTCAGGCCGGCCCGGCTGGCGATGATGATATTGGGCGGATCACCGACCAGGGTGGCGGTTCCGCCGATGTTCGAGGCCATCACCTCGGCGATGAGGAACGGCGCGGCGGGCAGCGCGAGGCGCTCGCACACCAGCAGGGTCACCGGGGCGACCAGCAGGACCGTGGTCACATTGTCGAGCAGCGCCGAGGCCACGGCCGTGATGATGACGAGCATGGCCATGACTCGGAACGGCTTCGCACGCGCGCGCTTGACTGCCCAGATGGCCAGGTACTCGAACATGCCCGTCTTCTTCAGCACGCCGACGATCATCATCATGCCCATGAGCAGGAAGATGACGTTCCAGTCAATGCCGGAGTCCTCGGAGTAGAACGCCGAGACGTCGTCGGTCGCCCCGATCGCCAGCATCAGGCCCGCGCCGCCGAGTGCCACGGCGACACGGTGGATCTTCTCACTGATGATCAGGGCGTACGCGCCGACGAAGACGACGATCGCGGCCCAGCTGTGCCAGTCGTTCACGTTCCTCCGGTTCCTCCGTGGGCCTGCAGAGCCGTGGTCTGGGGAGTCTTCGGGACGTCCGCGTCGTCGCGCCCGTCCGGGATGCCCGCCAGGTCCTCGACGTCGAAGGCGCGGGCGATGGGCACGTCGGTGGAGCTGTGGGCGATGATCGAGAAGGCGATGCAGACGGCTATCAGTGTGAACGCCTCCTTCGCCTGCGGGATGCCGGACTGCAGCACCAGCAGCCCGTACACCACGGAGGCAAAGCCCTTCGGGCCGAACCAGGCGGCGACGAGCTTCTCTTTGCGGGAGATGGTGGTACCGAGCAGGGACAGCAGCAGCGATGCCGGGCGGATCAGGAAGATCGCCAGGATCACGGCGGCGTATCCGCCGAGCGACAGGTCACCGAAGAGCCGGGGTGTGAGCAGCGCGCCGAAGACCAGTAGCGCTGCGAACTTCGCCAGCTCCGCCAGCGCCTCGCCGAGCGGTTCGAAGGATGCCTTCGCCTCCGGCGAAACGTGCGCGAGGGCCGCACCCGCCGAGAAGGCCGCAAGGTACGGGTTGGCGTGTGTGAGGTGGCAGGTCGCATAGAGGATGATCCCCGTCGCCAGCGGCAGCAGGGGCTGCAGCTTGGGCTCCGCGCCCAGCAGCCGGAACCGCACCAGCCCGCCAGCGAACAGGGGCAGAACGACGCCGAGGAGAAGGCCGAGCAACAGCTCCAGCGCGATCTTCCCGGGGGACGCTTCCAGGCCGGTGGCCGTCGGACCGGCCGCGGCGATCAGGAGCATCACGACCGGCAGGGCGAGTCCGTCGTTGATGCCGCTCTCCACGTTCAGCAGCTGACGCAGTTTGGCCGGGACCTCGCTGCGGCCCACGATCGCCGAGGCGAACACCGGGTCGGTCGGCGCCAGGACCGCGCCCACCAGGAACGACGTCGTCCAGTCGAGGCCCACCAGGAAGTGGGTCACCAGGGCCATGAAGACGAACGCGAGCGGCATGCCCAGGCCCAGGGCGCGCGCCGGGTTCCTCCAGTTCGCACGCAGCTTCGGCAATGCGACGTGCATGCCGTCGGTGAACAGCACCGCGAAAAGAGCCAGGTCGGCCGTCACCGACACGATCTCGCTGTCCGGAGTGATGTGGATCAGCCCGAGGAAGCCGTCACTGACGAGCGCACCGCCGACCAGGAAAAGGAAGGACGTGGAGAGCACCGTCCGAGCCGCAAGGCCCGACAGCAGCACCGCCACCAGCAGCGCGACGCCGAACACCACCACCAGCACCATGGCAAAACGCCCCGATCGGAAGAGAGAACTGTCCTCAACTCGCCGACCAGGCTTCCCGGCACACCGGGTAGAACCTTACCTGTCCTTGATGCATCTCTGACAGGCTCCTTATGCGCACCCCTCCGGCGCGAACATTGCCGGAGCCCGGCAATGTCAGGTGCCGGCCGGGCCGGCCCACGCCGCGGGGGCAGGCCGTGCGACCTGTATTGAGGCTCAGGTGTGCCGGGACGGCTGGTCGGCGGTCGGCCGTCCTCTGTCCTGGAGCCACCGATGCGGCATCCACTGCACCGTTTCCGTCGCCGCGGTCACATAACCACCTCGTCACCGGACCATGTCTTCCTCCGGCTCTCCGGGGAGATCACGTCCAGGAACGCCGGGCTGGTCGGAGACCGTCTGCGGGACGTGCTGCGATCCCGGCCGAAGGTCCTTGAGATGGATCTGGGCAACGTGTCGCACCTGAGCTCCGACGGCGATGCGGTCTTCTTCATGGCTTTGCGCACAGCGCGGTTGTACGGCATGCGGGTGGTCGTCACCCATACCCCTCCCCAGGCCCACAGGACGCTGAGCCGGCTGGGCCTGGAGCGAGTCCTCCCCCTCTACGAAGGGGACGGCCCGTTCGGCTCAGGAGGCGGCGATCAGTAGTCGTTCGAGCAAGTGAGCGGCGGTGATCACACCGAGCAGCCGCACGCCGCTCTTGTCCTTGTCGACCACGGCCACCAGCGGGCTACGGACCTGCGCCATCAGCGCGGCGACCTCCAGCGCGGTCGCGTCGGACTCGGCGACCGGCGGCGCGGGCACGCTCTTGGAGAGGCAGTCACGCACCGTACGGCCCTTGAGCGCCTGGCACAGCCGGTCGGCGTGGCGCTCGTCGACCACCGCAGCCAGCGTCGGATCTTCGATGACGTACGCCGGCACCAAGGTCTTGATCATCTGGGAGGCGGGCAGGATCGCCTTCGGCGCTCCCTGCTCATCGAGGACAAGCAGGGCGGGCAGCCTGTGTTCGGCCATCAGCCGTGCCGCCGCCATGGCGTCGGTGTCGACGCCCACGGTCTCGTACTCCACTGCCAGGTCTCGTGCCCGCACGGTCGGCTCCTGATTGTTCTGTGTCGCGTCGGAGGGAAGCGTCACGGGCCGCGGCACGCAGCACGTGGGCCAACCGTCGCGCGAGGGTTCCCCTGACATTGTGATGCAATCGACGTGGGTGGCTCTCCGCCGACCCCGTTCTGGCACCTGAACAGGTGCACACGACAGCAGCCGTGCCGGACGAGCATCGATGCGTAACTTGCCGTGCACACCATGGAGTTGAGGCAGAGAAAGGTCGAACACCGCTTCCAGCTGTATCGATCACCGAGTGTGTGTGGGCTGCCGTCGACCCGCCTCGAGGCTGGACTCGTCGGCTGCCGCCGGCTCAGCCGGCTTTCCCACCCCAGTGCGTATGGATCCGCTCCCATTCCATGACCGATTGCCCCGGACGCCGCCGGTCCAGCGCCCCGGGCACCGCACGCGGGCCCACCCACACCGGACCGCCGGTGCCAGCCGCTGCCAGCACGCCAACCATGGTTGCCCGCAACCGTGCCTCCGGCGGATCAGCGGGCTGCGCCGCCAACTCGCCCCGTGCGTCTGTCCATATCTGCACCTGGCTCCCCGCACGGCCGCCAGCTGTCACCTTGGTCCGTCAGGTGCGGGTGTGCCCGTCCGGGGCCGTCCATCGCACCTCGTCCGGTACTCGGCTGCCATCACTGAAACGGGTGGCCACCCCGTCCGACACAATGTTGACGACGACAGCCACGACCTCCCGGCGCTCCGCCCGTTTTCCCTCCGAGTCCCGGCCAGCCACCACCGCCGTCATCACACCCGCGGCAGCACCGCCCAGCAGAGCCAGCACCCAGGCGGCGACCAGCACCCAGGCTTCGACGAGATCGCTGGTCCGCCGCAGCGGGCTGCGCCGCCAACGCCACAGGGTCACGGTCGGACATCGGCGTCCGGTCCGCCCCTTCGCCATGAGCCGTCACCCCCTCACGCCCACCAGCCGTCACCACCCGCGCCCTCCCAAGAGCAGGCCGCGCCTCCGGTGAGGGAGCGGTCGGACGCGCGGAGCGCGTGGTCCTCGTTTGCGCACTGGGCGAACGAGGACCGGCCTGGGCGGGAGCGAGTCAAGGCGAAGGAAGGCCGAAAGCCCTGTGCCGGCGTCACTCGTGCTCACGCAGGAACCGGTTCTGGTAGGCATGGGCCCTGCGTCGTGTGGATCGGATGTTGCGGGTGGCGGCGGACTCGATGCGCAAGGTCTCGGGGTGCGCAGGCATCCGCCGTCGGTCCCGGCGGACGAGCACGGCCGTGCAGACCGCGACGATCAGCGCGGCGGTGGCGAGGGGGACAAGGAAGGACGTCATCACTGCTCCTTGGGCTCGGCCGCGTGTGGGGCCTTGGGGCTGGCGAGAAGGTTGCGCGGGTCCGTCACACGGGTGATGGCTGATTCCACGGCGGCCACGCGGTCGGCGAGCAGACCGAGAGCGGCGACAGCCCGGGTGAGGGGGTCTTCTGCCGGGCCGCCGAGGGCCTGCGTGCGGACGTACGCGGTCTTCAGCTCGGCCCAGCGCTCGGCCTGTGCGGGCGTGAGCCTGCCGCGCAGTTCGGCGAGTTTGAGCAGGCTGGCTTCGGCCCCGCTGGTGAGGGTCTGGGCCTCTGCGGCGAAGTGGTCGTCGATGACCGCGGCGAGTTCGGCGTCGTTCATGACCGGGCGCACACGCTGGGCGATCTTGTTCATGGTGCGATACGAGCCCTGGAGCCGGAACGGCGGCTCGATGCGCGTGGCGTCGGACTGCGCGGCGGACGCGATATAGGCGGCGTTGACCGCGAGAACTGTCTCACGCGCGGTGAGCAGGTGGCGCAGTACGGCGACGATCTGTTCCACCTCGGCGGGCGCATAGGGGTACGCGAGCTGGTCCGCTCGGGCCGAGGGGTCGGCGGTGGCGAGCCGGACGAACAGGTCGAGGTCGGCGCGGTCGCGCCCGGCGAGCGGGGCGAGCACCGGGTTCGAGGTGAGCGCGTTCTCCAGGAAGCTGTACGCGAAGGCGTCCTCCTTGCCGGTCAGGACGTCGCCGAGGTTCCAGACGTCGGCGCGGTTGGCGAGCATGTCGGGCACGCGGAAGCGCTCGCCGGACTCGGTGTAGGGGTTGCCCGCCATGCAGACCGCGAAGCGCTTGCCACGCAGGTCGAATGTGCGGGGTTCGCCGTCCCACACCCCGTGCACGCGCCGGGTGGCGTCGCACAGCGGGATGAACCTCTGCAGCAGCTCGGGCGAGGTGTGCTGGATGTCGTCGAGGTAAAGGAGGGTGTTGTTGCCTGCCGCCAGTGCGAAGTTGATCTTCTCGAGCTCCTGGCGCGCTGTGGCGTTCGGTGCCTCGGCCGGGTCGAGCGAGGTGACGGTGTGCCCGAGAGCCGGGCCGCTGACCTTCACCAGCATGAGGCCGAGGCGGTCGGCGACGTACTCCATCAGTGTCGTCTTGCCATAGCCGGGCGGAGAGACGAGCAGCAGGAGACCGCCCGTGTCAGTGCGCCTGGTCTCGCCCGCGGTACCGAGTTGCCGGGCGAGGCTGTCGCCGACGAGCGGCAGGTAGACCTCGTCGATGAGCCTGCCTCGGACGAAGGTGGCCATGGAGCGCGGGCGGTGGTCGTCCAGCCGGAGGCGGGTGCGTGCGGCGGCCACCAGGGCGGTGCGCCGGCGCTGGTAGGCGCGGAAGGCGGGCACGTCCTGCTCGGCGAACCGCCTGGTCCGGGCGAGGAACTCGTCGATCCGCAGGGTCAGGCCGTAACCGGTGATGCGCGGATGCGTGCCGAGCAGTCCCGCGACCGTGGTCACCGGTGAGGTGTCGGACCCGTAGCGCGACAGGTCCGGGCACAACTCGGCGGCCACGGCCTCGGCCAGGTCTCCGACGGCGACCTGTGCGCCTGTGGCGGAGACGTACGCCGACAGCCATGCCTCGGCCAGCTGGCGACGGTCGGCGAGGTCGTCAAGGGCGGCCATGTCCTCGTCGTACGCCGAACTGCCCACAGCGAGACGGAACTTGTCGAGCAGCGTACGTGTGCCGACGCTGAGGACGAAGCCGTCGGTGCCGGTTGTCAGCTCCTCGAAGAGGTACGACGCCGATGCCGGCGTGTCCTGCCCGGACCATGCTCCGATCGCCCCGGCCAGCTCCTCCTCCAGGTCGGCGATCGCGGGCGCCGGGCCGAACGTGTCGCGGGCCCGGGCGAGGGACACCGCCCGCCGGGTCCACGTCGCGCGCGCCTCGGCCGTGGTGCCGTGCGTCCAGAACAGCTGCGCGGCGGCGCGGGCGGCGGGCTCGTGGCGCAGCGGTCCGGCCTGCTGGTACAGAGGGAGGAGCGCGGTGAGGATCAGTGTGGCGTCGTGGTCGTGGACGCCACGCTCGTAGCCCTCGTCGTACGCCTCCTCCGCCGCCTTGCGGACGAGGGCAGGCAGGTCGTCGGTCAGTGCGAGGGCGGCCGGTCCGTGTTCGGTCAGCAGGCGGGCGGCGAGGTGTTCGGCGCGGTAGACCTCGGGAGACTCCGACGGCAGGTGGCGGTCCCAGTAGGGGCGTGTGGCGGCGAACTCCGGGTCGGTGACCGGGGAGCGGTAATCGGTGCCGGTCAGGGCGAAGGAGAGGCCAGCTCCGTGCGGGACCAGGGTGAGGTCGAGTGGCTGGGTGGTGACGGCGAAACGGTGGGTGCCCAATCGGAGGGTGCGGCCGCCGTCGGAGTACAGGTCGGCGCGGTCACGCAGGGCACGGGCCGCCTGCTGGCGCGCGGCCTTCAGGCGGCCGTAGAGTTCTTCCGCCCGGACCGGGTCGCCGAGTTCGCGCAGTTCGTCGGCGGCGCGGCGGACCTTTGCGACCATGGGGTCGGAGGCGAAGTAGGTGGAGACCACGTCGGCGTCCGCGAGCGTGGCCGCGCGCCGGGCGATCGTCTCCAGGACGCGGGCGGCGGAGGCCGCGAGCTGCTCGGCGCGGCGGGCACGGGCGTCGAGGAGGCTCTGCTTGCGGGCGGAGAACGCCTCGTAGACCTCGGTGCGCTTGTCGGCGAGTTCGCCGAGGAAATCGTCGAACTCCGCGAAACGGGACTCCAGGTTCTCCAACCGAACCAGCGAGCCCGTGAGTTGCTCGTCACACGACTCGGGGCTGTCGGCCGCCGCCAGCGCGCCGGTGACGGCCTGGCCGAGCAGCGCGAACTCGGCGGCGAACTCGGCGCGTCCCTCGCTGTCACGCAGGGTGCGGCGGCGGGCGTCGAGGAGGGCGCGGGCGCGGTTGACGCCGCCGAGTACCTCGGCGATGCGCTCCAGGACGGACGTACGGACGGTGGCGTCGCCGATGTCGAGGCCGGCGACGACCTCGGTGACCGTGCGCAGCGTGTCCGCGAGGTCGTCGAGCCGGGCCGCGACGGGCTCCGCCCCGGCCACGCTGCCGATCGACTCGGCGTCCGCGGCCAGCTGCTCGACGTCGGTGTGGTGCTCGGCGAAGGCGTCCTCGCGGGCGAGGAAGGCCACGGCCCGCTGCCCGCATGAGGCGAGGTCCGCCTCTGCCTCGGCGGCAAGTTCGTCGATGCGGTCGGCGTCGGCGTACCGCATCTCCTTCAGGGTCAGAACACGGCCCTGGGCGTGCCGCAGTTCGCTCAGGCCGCTCGCCCAGGCAGCGGCACCGCGGGGGGCCTCACCTCGCAGCCGGCGTACCACCGCCGCCAGCCTGTCCGCGGCCTCGTCGAGTGCGTCCGCGGCCTGACGGGTCAGCGCCTGCACGGTCCGGAACTCGGCGAGCACCTGCTCGGCCGTGGCCCGTACGGAGTCCAGTGGGGCACGCAGGTCGCCGAGTTCGGCCTCGCCCAGCCAGTGGTGGCTGTCGGCCGCCCCGACGCAGGCGGCGACCAGCGCCTCGTACACCTCGACCGTCGGCGTGGTCTCGGCGACAGCGTGGCTGATGGACAGGCAGTCGGCGATACCGCGAACCAGGTCGGTGTTGCCCACGCGGCCCAGCGGGCCGGTACCGGTGGGGGCGGCGTGGGTGTCGGACACGTAGGGGGAGGACCACAGCTGGAGCGGATGTACTCGGGCAGTCTCCTCGCCGTCGGCCCGCAGCAGCATCAGGGTGCCGTCGTCGAACAGAGCCCAGCTCTGGCAGGGCAGCGGCGCGGCGACCTCCTTGCGGATCATGTTGTACGACAGCAGAAGGCTGCGTCCCGCGGCACCCGCGTGGAAGGCGTAGAGGATGTCCTCGCCGTAGGGCGAGCGCACCTCGTGTGCGAACTCCAGGCCGACCGTGTCGAGTTCGTAGGTCTTGTGGGTGCCCGTGGCCAGGCAGTAGCCGCCGGGGAACACGATCCCTTGGTCCTCGGGCAGGCGGCGGCACGCCTGGCCGACGCCATCGAGGCGCACCACGGTCCTGGTGAGGGTGCTGAAGACCAGATAGCGGTGGGAGTCCTCCTTGTAGGGGCGGATCCGCAGCAGGATCAGCGCGCCCACGCGTGCGTGCGCGATGTCCGCGTCGGCGAGGGACTGGAGCGGCTCGTCCACAGGCTCGCTGTAGAGTTCCGCGTCCTGCTCCGTGGTAACGGTGAGCGTGCCGCCCACCGTAGAGACGAACACCTCGCCCCGAACGGAGACCCGCGGGTGACGGCCCAGGACATGGTCCTCGCGGGTCGCCTCCGCCCAGGTGAAGTCGTGGGAGGGCGGGGTTACGTGGTCGCGCTCGCCGCGCGCGTCCAGGAACGTCGCCTGCCCGTCCTCGGTCACTGTCCAGCGCAGTACCCGGATGTCGTCGGTCGTGTCGCCGGTCTGGAAGACGGCCAGTAGCCTGCCGTCGACGCGGCGCAGCCGGAGGAGGCGGGCCTGACGGTAGTAGCGATGCAGAGCCGTGAACTCCCGTACGAAGGAGGGGTCGTCGAGCAGACCCGGCACGGCGTTCTCGGGCAATCGGCCCAGGTCGCGGTCGTACAGCGCGAGGACGTCTGCCACCTGCGGATCGGACCGGCCGGCGTTGCATCCGAACAGCAGGCGGTTCCCGACCAAGACCACGTCCCGGGGCACGCACGGGTGCTCGGTCCGCAGCGGGCCCGTCCCCGTGAGGTCAAGCCGCGGGGCCCCGAACTCCTCGACGCGACGGGCGTTGAGGAGTTCGGCTCCGCGGGCCAGCTCGGCGGCCTGGGCGGTGAGCCGGTCGCGCAGCACCTCGTACGTGCCGGTGTCGAGGGCGTCGTACGACGTCGCCTCCAAGGCGGTTGCCATGGATCGTGCATCCCTTCAAAGGTCGCGGCCCGGAGCTGCCGTCCCCTGTGCGGCAGCTCCGGCACCGCGGATCATCAGACCCTGGCCTTGCCGTTCAGGGCGGTGAGCGGGGTGTCCGCGAGGCCCAGCTCGCCCGCGCGGTCGAGGAGCTGCTGCACCTGGCCGGCGTCGGTGCCGCCGGACTTCATCAGCTTCATGAGCAGCGCGGACACGGTCAGGTTCTGTACGTCGGACGTCGAGACCGAGCCGAGGATCCGGCTCAGGTCGTCGGTGAAGCTCGACGTACCGTCCAGCCACGGCTTCGCCAGGGCCTGCGCGGTCCCGGAGTGCTCGACGAAGCCGTCGACACCCTTTCCGAGCGCGATCGCTCCGACCAGCCGGTCGAAGAAGACCGACTCGCCGCCGACGATGTCGATGTCGGCGTTCTCCAGCCCGGTCGCGAGCACCGTGGCCTGCGCCTCGGCGACCTGCCGCTGCACGTCCAGGCCGGCCAGCCGGATCTCTTTCTCCGCCTGCAGCCGGAGCCGGTACTCCTCGTGACCGCGGGACGCCTCGTCCAGGGCAGCCATCGCCGCCGCCTTCTCGGTCAGGCCGGCCGCCTCCGCCTTCAGCTTCTCGCCGATGGCCGTGGCCTCGGCGAGCGCCTTGGCCCGGGCACCCTCGGCCTCGGCCCGCAGCTGTGCCTGGGTGCCTTCCGCCTCCGCCCGCATCCGGGCTTCGGTGGCGGCCGCCTCGGCACGGCCGGCCTTCTCGATGACCTCGGCCTCCTTGTCGCGGACCTGGACTGTGGCCAGACCTTCGGCGGCAGCCTCCGCCTGGACGCCCTCGGCCAGCCGCAGCTTGGCCCGTGCATCGAGGTCGGCCGTCTTCAACCGCGCCTCGGCCAGGGTGAGTTCCTCGGCCGCGCGGTGCGTGGCGGCCTGCTCGGCGGCCTCCGCGGCCTTGATGTCCTTGACGAGCTTCTCCTGGGCCTCCGCCTCGGCGGCGATGATCACGGCCTGGCGGTCGCGTTCCGCCTGCTCCAGGGCACGCAGCTTCTTGATGGACTCCTCCTGCTCGGCGACCGTACGGTCCACAGCCACGCGCTCGCGGATGACCTCGGCGATGTCCCGCTTCTCCGCCTCGACCTCCTTCTCAGCGGCGATCTTCGTCAGCTGCGTCTCGCGCTCGCGTCCGATGACCTCCAGCAGGCGGTCCTTCTCGATGCGCTCGTTCTCGACGGCGATGACCCGCTCGCGGTTCTTCTGCGCGACAGCGACCTCACGGGCCTGGTTCTCGCGCTGCACGCCGAGCTGCTCCTCCGTGCGCAGGAAGGCGCTCTGCGCCCGCAGCCGCTCCTCCTCCACCACCCGCGCGGTCTCGGCCTCCTCGCGAGCCCGGGAGGTCTCGATCTCCCGGCGCTGCTTGATCTCGGCGTCCGCCTGCCTGCGCTCCAGCTCCAGGATCGTCTCGCGGGCGTCGACGTTCTGCCGGGTGATCTCCTTCTCCTCGGTGCGCTGGGCCTCGTTGGTACGCACGTGTTCCACGGCCGTGAGCTCGGTGATCTTGCGGATGCCTTGCGCGTCAAGGACGTTGGCCGGGTCCAGCTGTGACAGCGGCGTCTGCTCCAGGTAGTCGATCGCCGCGTCCTCCAGGTGGTAGCCGTTGAGGTCGACGCCGATCAACTCGATGATCTTGTAGCGCAGTTCCTCGCGCTTGGTGTAGAGGTCGGTGAAGTCCAGCTGCTTGCCGACCGTCTTCAGTGCCTCGGAGAACTTCGCGTGGAACAGGTCCTGCAACGTCTTCTGGTCGCTCGCCCGTGCGGTGCCGACCGCCTGGGCGACCTTGATGACGTCCTGCACGGTCTTGTTGACCTTCACGAAGAACGAGATCCGGATGTCGGCGCGGATGTTGTCCCGGCAGATCAGGCCGTCCCGCCCTGCCCGGGTGATCTCAATGGTCTTCACCGAGATGTCCATCACCTCGGCCTTGTGCAGCACCGGCAGGACGACCTGCCCGGTGAAGGTCACATCGACCTTCCGCATCTTCGAGACGATCAGCGCCTTGCCCTGCTCCACCTTGCGGAACAGCCGCGAGAGGCCCAACAGTGCTGTGACAACGAGAAGCAGGCAGACAGCGGCGAGCACACCGACGACATTCATGGCATACGTCCTTGATGCGTAAGGCAGTTGAAGTAGGAAGCAGTGCAGGGCCCTGACGGAGGTGAGCCGCGGCTCAGCCGGTGCGATCGCGAGTCGTGCGGCGGGCGGACCCGGGTTCGTCGGGGAAGAGGCGGTGCAGCCGCCGGACGAACAGACAGGACAGCCGCCAGGCGACGAACAGCGCGGCCACCGATGCGACCGGGCGCAGAACCCCGCTCACGACTCCCGCCGGCACGAGCGCCGCGAGCAGCGCTGTCGCACCGACGCCGAGAAACCAGGCGAACACCGTCAACAGGGACAGCGCGACCGCCACCGGCACCCCGTCCATCCCCCATGCGTCCAGGTCGAGGTCCTCGTCGAAACTGCCGGAGCGCATGACGCCGAACGCGACCAGCAGCCAGAAGAACACGACCACGACGAGGGCGGCAGTGAAGAGGATCAGGGGAAAGCCGGTGGCGGCCTCCACGAGCGTCCGCATCTTCCGACCCCCTCCCCGTACACAGCGCATATGGACGGCGCACCGCCTCCACTCGGGCCCCGGCCCGGGCACCTGCCGGTGTCCGGCACCGGAACCCTCCGCAGTGCTCCCCGCACGGCATGATGCCCGGCCGGCGTGCACCCGCGCATTGCCGGTCCCCGGCAGTGTTCATTAGGGTCTGCATGCCGGTGAACCGCTAAGAAACCATCACCGACACATCAAGATTCCGGGGGACGGCGTGACGGAGCGGGAGATACCCGAGCAGTATCTGGACGGTTATGCCCGGATCCTGGCCGAGGTCTCGGCCACCGGCCGTCGCCTCACCCGCGAGGAGATCGAGTCCCGGCGCGTTCTGGGCGAACGGGCCGCGGACGCCGGCCACGGCCTGCGCGCCCTGGTAGGAGCCCACCTCGCCGCAGCCCGCGCCGCCTGGCCGGACACACCGGGATCGGCCGACAGCACGCTCGCCGCCGTGCAGCAGGTCGTCGACGCCTTCGCCGAGGGCTACGAACGCGCCCAGCGTCTCGCCGTGCGCCAGGAGGAGGCCGCCCGCCGGGAGTTCATCGACGACCTCCTCTACGGCCGTAGCGACCTGGGCCACCTCGCTGAACGTGCCGAACGCTTCGGTCTGCGCCTGTCTCACGCCCACGCGGTCGCCGTCGCGCAAGGCCCGGCAGCCTACGACGAGGGCAGCGCGGTTGCCCGGCAAGTGGAGCAGGCGCTGCTGGCCCGCTTCGGCAACCGCAGCGTCCTGCTCACCACCAAGGACGGCCGGCTGCTGTGCATCGCCCCCGGGCACGAGGACGAGGTCCTGCCCTACTTCGCCAAACAGGCGCACGCCGCCACCGACGGCGGCCGGGTTGTCATCGGCCGCCCGCAGCCCGGACCCAGCGGAGTCGTCCAGTCGTACGAAGAAGCCCTGAGCGCTCTGGAGATAGCTGAACGCCTCGGCCTCGACGACCCGGTCCTGCGCGCCAATGACCTGCTCGTCTATCCCGTCCTCACGCGCGACCGCCAAGCCATGGCCGACCTCGTGGTGAACACGCTCGGCCCGCTCACCACTGCCCGAGGCGGCGCCCAACCCCTCCTCGACACCCTCATCGCCTATTTCGACTCCGGCTGCGTCGCAGTCGAAGCCGCCCGCCGCCTCTCCCTGAGCGTGAGGGCCATGACATACCGCCTGGAACGCATCTACCAGCTCACCGACGCCAACCCCGCCGACCCCGCCCACCGCTACATGCTCCAGACCGCCGTCATCGGCGCCCGGCTGCTGGACTGGCCCGCCAAGGAGCTCTGACGGCAGCGCCTGCGAGGCGGGGAGGCAGTGCGGCGCCACCGAACACTGCCGAGGCCCGGCATGGTCCGACCGGGCCAGGGCCTGCGGCCATCGGCCCCGCGTAATCGAGCCGAGGAGTGGCGATGAAGTGGTTCGTGGGAGTCGGTATGACGCCGGGCCTGGCGCTCGTCGTCCACGGAGCCCTGTGCACGCGTACGGGGTGGACCTTCCCCTGGGCACGCAGCCGCGTCACGCATCCCTGGGTCCACGGACTCGGCGCCCCATTCACCGGCGTGTCCTGCCTGGTGCAGGGACTGTTCTACTTCGGGATCACGCCCAGTGCCTCGTGGGAGATCCGCTTCTTCGGCTCGAACGCCTTCACACTGGCCGGGCTCGGCCGCCTCGCGGCCATCCCGTCGCGCGTCGACACGTACGGAATGCGCCGAGCGACCGGAAGTGGCACCAGCCGTGCTCACTGCGCGATGCGGCCCATCTCCGTGGTGAGGAGCACGGGGTCACTGTCGAAGCCCCGGATCATCTCGTGCAGTTCCCAACGCCCCGGACGTGTTCCTGGTGAACTCGGCGACCGTCGCGGACGTGGCGTCGGCGACCCGGCCGAAGTCGTCCGCCAGCAGTTGCTGGTATCCCTCGATGACGACCACCCCCGCGTTGGATATGTCACCGAAGGTGCGGGGGCCGCCGTCCCCTGGTGGATGGCCACCCCGACCACCACCCGCCCGTAGACGGACGCCAGCCGCTCGAACTCCAGCACCATCACCTCGACGAACCCGAAGCCCATGCCGGTCTGGCTGTGCCGGCTCATGTTGATGGTGCCGTCCGGCGATCGGCTGTCGTAGTGCACGACATACGCCGGCCGCCCGTGAGAATCGTCCGCCACGGTCAAGTATGTGTTCCCGACGGAGCTTTGACGCCTCCTTAGCGGTCTTCCTTGCGGCACCGACATCGTGCTGCCTCACAGTGACCTGTTGGCGCGTCGGCAGCATGCTTGCTGCCTGGTGGCGCTGCATGGTGGAGCTCGATCCGTGCCAGGTGGACCTCCGTGGGCCGATGCACAACGCGCGACTGAGCCGTTCGGCCCATGGCCCGGCCGGGTCAGCAGGCCGAGTGTCTTGCAAGGCGCTCTACTTGCTCTCGGACTTCGAGAGGAGTCGGCTCATGACAGGACATCCGCACTCTGTCGAGCGCGTGCTTTCCGCGCCCATCGATCTCAGCGGGACGGGGCACTACGTGCACTGGGGAGTGGTGCAGCTGTCTGTCGCCAACCTCGTGGTCATCGGGGTGATGCTGGTCGTCTTCGTGGCGGCCGTGCTCCTGCCCTTCCCCCGAGGGCGAGGCCGAGGATGAGCGAGGCAGGCCGAGCCGGCGGAGGCTGGACCGGGGCGGTCCGGCGGCGGGCGGTGCGGGCACTGCCCCCGGACAAGCTGCTGCCGGACACCCAGCCCGCGTACATGGCCTCATGGATCTACGTCTTCGGTGTGCTCACCGTGGCCGCGCTGATCGTCGTCCTGGTCACCGGCGGGGTGCTGGCCCTGAAGGGGCCCGCATGGTGGCATGTCTCGGGAACCGGCAAGTACGTGAACGGCCTGCACCTGTGGAGCGTCGAGCTGTTCATGTTCTTCATGGTCATCCACCTGTGGGGCAAATTCTTCATGGCCGCCTGGCGCGGTCGGCGGGCCCTGACCTGGGTCACCGGTGCGGTGTGCTTCTTCGCCTCGATCGGCACGGCCTTCACCGGCTACCTGGTCCAGCAGAACTTCGACTCCCAGTGGATCGCCGGGCAGGCCAAGGACGGGCTCAACGCGGTCGGCATCGGCGCGTTCTTCAACGTGCTGGACTTCGGCCAGATGCTGATGTGGCACATCGTCCTGCTGCCCTGCGCCCTGGCCTTGCTGACGATCTGGCACATCCTGCTGGTCCGGCTGCGCGGGATCGTGCCGCCGATCGACGCCACCACCGGTCCCGCGGACGCAACCACGCGGGAGGCAGCGCGATGAAACGACGCCACCGTGAGTCCGCCGTGCCGGCCCCGGCTGCCTTCCCCACCAGGTCCTACGACCTGGTCAAGGAGTTCACGATCGCACTGGTCGTGGTCGCGCTGCTCACCGCGGGCCTGGCCGCCGTCTTCTCCTCGCCCGACGTCAAGCCGGTAACCCTGGCCTCCTGGGCGCGGGCCGACGGCGCCGACTTCACCGCGACCGCCGTGACCGAGCTCGGCGGCACCAGCGGCACGGCCGAGTACGGGCCGCCGTACAACCACACGCCGGGCGCGGCGCAGAAACTCGGGCCGGTCGGGCTGCAGAGCGCCGCAGGGGTCCGCATCCCGGTGGACACGGCAAACGACTTCGTGCTGCGTCCACTGCGCGACGCCCCGGAACCACCCGCCGTCAGCGCGGCCCTCGCCACCTGGGCCGGCGCTCCGGCGGCCCGGCACCAGGCATGGACCTCGGCCTACTCCGACGCCCTGACCAAGGCCGGCGGCGGCACCCCCGCAAAGGACGATTACGGCCCGGTCCGCGTCCTCATCGCACGCCTTCTCGGTCTGGCCCGCAGCGGCGCACTGGATGGCGAACTCCAGGCGGAGGGCACGTTCTACCAGACCGACTACACCCGTCCGCTGCTCTTCCTCTCCGACGGTTCCTACCTCGAGTCCCTTGCCCGTGCCGAGCATCTCGGCGGCGACCAGTGGGGGATGATGAACGAAACCGGGAACTACCCGGGCCAGGCGTGGCTGTGGCTCTACACCTTCTGGTACCAGATCGCCCCCTTCAAGTCTTCCGGCAACGCCGACGCCCTGATCTGGGGCCTGATGGCCCTGCTCAGCCTGAGCCTGATGCTCGTGCCTTTCACCCCCGGAGTGCGATCCGTTCCGCGCTGGACGCGAGTGCACCGGCTGATCTGGCGCACCTACTACCGCGAACAAGCTGTGGAACGGGACCGGCAGGAGTGATCCCGCTCTCCCACGTACCCTCGCTGCGGGTGGTTGCGCCACCGCAACGAAGGCCAAGTCATCCAGTGCCTGGTCATTACCCCAAGACCGGGTGAGCCCGTCGCCAAGTTGAAGTTGACGGACACAGGGCTGGTCTGGGTCGCTGATCGTGCTCTCGTGCTGGTCCTGGGCGGTTGCCGGAGCTCAAGATCATCTGCCGTTCCGGCGATGACGGATCCACGGTTTCTGCGGCGTGAGCGAGGTGCCTGTCCGTACGATCCAGGCGGGAGGTGCGTCAGTTTGGCCAGGGATTGCGGAACCGGGCCTTCGTGAGCTGATCACAGCTCGCGGGGCCGAACTGGAGTCGCAGGCAGAGAAGTTGAGCCAGCAGCTTCAAGAGGTGCGCAACGAACTGGAGGAGTTCGCCGTCGCCGAGCGGGTCGCGCGTCGGCTGGCCGAACACCTGCACGCCGAAACGGAACGAGAAGCGGTGCCGGCACAGCCTGCCGGGCAGGTCGCGGGCCGTACGGTACTGCTGGTGCCGCAGCGCGAGCGCGGCATGGACGAGGCGGTCCGGCCCGCGGACCATCAGCGGATCATGGACGTGGCGCGGCGGGCGGATACACCGGTCATGATCAAGCAGGTCTGCGCCGAGCTGGGGATGTCCACCGAGCCAGCCCGCTCGGAGACGCTGCGTTCGAAGCTGAACCGGCCGGCCGAGCGGGCCTGGCTGCGCAAGCCGGCCGACGGGAAGTTCACCACCACGCTGTGAACGTGCCCCGCCCACAGAAGTCAGCGTGTTCCGGTGTGGTGGCGTGGCTGACGAAGCGCCGGGCCGACGACCCGGCGGTCATTTGTTGTCCCGTCGGATTCGAAGGCAGCACGTGCCTCAATCGTGCGCCCGCGGCCCGCGCCCGCGGTGTGGGTGGCCGAGCGCGACCGGTGGGCTCAGGCCGCGACCGCCATGCGCGCGGCGAGGTCCCGGCCGGCAGTCTTATAGGCGGGCGGGAAGGTGAGCTTCAGTCCCTGCTCCTGCCCCTCGAGGGTGAGTACCGTCTGCACGCCCAGGCCGAGCAGCGCCTTGCTCACCGGGGCGGCGGCCGTCAGCTCGCGGGGCAGGGCCATCAGCAGCTTGCCAGGTCGGCCGGTGGCAGTCTTGGCGTCGAAGAACAGCAGCCGCCGGTCGGTGAGCGCCCAGTACATGGGACGCGGCTGCACCGTGGCAATGACCGCGCCTGCGGTGAGGACGCCGACCAGCGCGGTGGTCATCACCCGCCGCTTCACGGAGACGGACCCGACCTTTGCCAGGGAGGTGAGTTCGACCCGCTCGCCCTCGGCGAGCAGAGGGGTCACCGACTGGAGCACTTGCTGCCTGCGCCTGTTGTTCATGATCGTCCTTGCGGTGTTCCGAGGGCACGCATGTCCGCCGTGCCGGTGCGCGTGGGAGGCGCATGCCAGCGTAGGTGCAGTATTTCGGTACCCGAATAAAGCCTTGGCCATGGATTCGTAAGATCATCGGTGAACCGGGAGGGAACTCTTGGTCCATGGACTTTCTTGGGCGATCGTTCGAGTGCGTGCCGGTGCCTAGCATGAGGCGATCACGAACGGTACGACGCGAGGAAGGCCCGGAGTGCTCCTGCCGGGGCCCGGACGGCGGTCGCGTTCCCTGTATGCGGTCGTCAGTCCCGTTGTCTTACTCACCGTGCTCGGAACCCTGACCCTGACACACGGATCGCACCCGGCACGGACGGGCTTTCGCGCACGACCATCGAGGTGTCGCCCGGCTCCTGCGGACACGGCTGGGACACGCCGTCGACCGGTGTGCAGGTCTTCGAGCTGCACAACACGTCCGACGGAACCGCCGAGGTGTTCCTCGAGGATCCGAAGAGCCGCTTGGTGTACGACGAGGCGGAGGGCGTCGGTCCGGGTACGACACGCGAGCTGACCGTCCGCCTGGGCAAAGGCTCGTACGCCTTCAAGTGTGTGCCCACGACGCCGACGCCGTCACCGGGCCCACGGTCCGTATCGACAAGGGCCGTAGCGGGCCGGCCGCAGCCCCGGTCATGGAGCACGACCTGATCCCTCCCGCGCTCGACTACCGGAAGTGGGTCGGCCACGGCTTGGGCGAAGTGGCACGGCTGACGGGCCGACTGCACGACGCGATCGACCGCGGGGACCGTGCCGGGGCCCGTACGGCCTGGCTGCTGGCGCACCTGCAGTACGAACGGCTCGGCGGGGCCTATGACGCCTTCGGTGACGCGGACCAGGCGATCAACGGCACCGACGCGGGTGAGGTGCGCGGAAGCGAGTTCCACGTTGACCTGGGCGTCGTCGTGGATCGTGAACGACTCCACCGGCCAGCCCGCGTCACGCGGAGTACCGAGGGGGATGACGCCCAGGCTGACCGAGGGCAGCGAGGCCACGCAGATGAGATGGCCGAGTGCTCCAACCAGGCCGCACGGGCCAGCGCCCACGCCCCCCTCGACAGCCCGTTTGTGGCGGCCTGGGCGCCGAACCAGTTGCGGTGGGTGAGGGCGCAGGACCAGGCGAGAACCCTGCAGGCCCGCAGCCCTGCCGCCCACGTCGCCGGCGACGAGCCGGACGCGATGGCCTTGCTGTTCAGGGCGCTGCGGAAGGTGGGGGCGCAGGAGCAGGCGGATGCGCTGGCCACACGGGCCGCCGCCCACGCCCCCTCGACGACCCGTACGTAGTGGCCTCGCTGCTGGAGACGCTGCGGAAGGTGGGGGCGCAGGAGCAGGTGGATGCCCTGCTGGCCCACGACCCCGCCGCCCACGCCCCGCTCGACGAACCGTACGTAGTGGCCTCGCTGCTGAACGCGCTGCGGGAGGTCGGGGCGCGGGGGCAGGTGGACGCGCTGGCCGCGCGGGCCGTCGCCCAAGCCCCCCTCGACGATTCGTACGCGTTAGCCCGGCTGCTGGAGACGCTGCGGAAGGGGGGCACAGGAGCAGGCCGATGCCCTTGCCGCACGGCTTCCTGCCGCGGGGCACTTCGATCGATTCATCGGGCTCATCGGTAACCCAGAGCAGTTCCGGCTCGGACGCGAACCCGATGGCTACCCTGCTCCTGCGTGGTCATGGGACGACCTGGAATGATTCGGTCGGGCTCGAAACAGGTCACCGGCGCCGCTCAGGCATGGTCGGGCACCGTGGTCCGGCGGTGCTCGGTCAGTTCGAGCTCGATGAACGCGCCGACCATGGCCCGCCACACGGCCTCGGCCACCTCGGGCGCCAGGCCGGCGGATTCGGCCCGTACCCGGGCGGCGGCGATGACCCGCTCGGCGCGGTCCGGGGCCCGCACGGCCTGTTCGTCCGTCTTCAGGGCCGCCGCGGCCCTCACCAGGTTCTGGCGCTGGGCGAGCAGGTCGACCAGCTCTCCGTCGAGCGTGTCGATGAGGTCACGGATCTCGGCGAGTGACTGAGGAGTGGGGGTCGGCATGCCGTCATCATTCCATGCGGTGATCCTCGCAGCAGCCGTCCCTGACCATCTGTTCGGTGACCGCGCTCCAGCCTCCGTGCGGTGCCCTCCGTGCTGTCGGCCGGCTGAACGCCGCCTGAAGGCCCGACCGTTCGTGCAGGACGCCGCCGCGGACGACACCCCTGGTGCGGATCAGGGAGTCGAAGTCCTGGAACGGATCGCCGTCGACGAGGGTCAAGTCGGCCAGCTTGCCCGGCTCGACCGTGCCGAGGTCACGGTCCACTCCGAAGACCCGGGCCGGGGTTCGGGTCACCGTGGTCAGGGCCTCGGCGGGCGTCAGACCATAGCGGTGCAGTGCGCGCAGCGCCAGATGGAGCTGGAGGCCCACCGGGGAGAGCGGGGCGTCGGTGCCGAGGAGCAACTGTCCGCCGCCGCGTACGACCCGGCGGTAGGCGTCGATCTCCCGTTCCAGGACGGCCAGTTCGGGGCCGGTCGGGGGGTCATCCGCGATCCGCCGGACGAGGTCCACGTCCCAGGGCGGCATCATCCGGGTCACCCGGTCGTCCTCGGCGACGTCCGGGTGGGCGCCGATCAGCGGCATGGCGGTGAACGGGGTCGCGATCAGGTGGAAGCGGCCGCGGTTGTAGAGCTCGAGGGTGTCCTGGTGGGTGTAGCCCTCGGCGCTCGCGCCGTGGCCGTACTCGGCGCGGTCGGTGGACAGCAGGTGGGTGGTGAGGTCCTGTCCGGCGTGGATTCCGGCGGCGCACAGGTGGGTGCCGGTGAGTACGCCGAGCTGGTCGTGGGCGTGGCGGGCGGCCTGTGCCATGTGCCGGAAGGGGGCTCGGACGTAGGTCTTGACGAAGTCCCATTCCAGGTCCCGGGCGCGGGCCAGCGAGCGGGTGAAGCCCTCGTCGGTGCGGTGGGCGCGGCCCATGCTGTAGCCGACGCGGGAGCCGTCGAGCAGTTCGCCGGTGGCGAGCAGGCGGGGTGCGTAGAGCCGGTCGGCCGCGATGTCCTCGCGCAGCCGGGCCTGTTCGTAGGCGAAGCCGCCCAGGGACACGGTGGTGGTGATGCCGTAGGCGAGCTGGAGGGCGCCCTGCCGGGCGCCGTAGGTGTACTGCCAGGGGTGGACGTGCGCATCCCACAGGCCGGGCAGCACGGTGGCGGCGGAGGCGTCCACCGTGCGGGCGGCCGCGCGGCCGGGCCGGTGCGGTTCGATCGCGGTGATGCGGCCGTCCCGGATGAGGATGTCCACGTCCGCGCGGGCTGCGGAGCCGGTGCCGTCCCAGAGCAGGCCGGCTTGCACGATCGTGTCGACGGGGGTGGGGCGGCGGTAGTGCAGGGTGACGGGCACGGTGCGCGCGGGTCCGGCCGGTGTGCCGTCGTCGGCCAGGCTCAGCAACCGCAGCCGGCCGCCGGACTGGTAGAGCAGGGTGCGGGAGTCGCCGCACCAGGCGGGATGGTCGGCGGGCTCGTCGGTGAGGCGGCGGGCCTCGCCGTCCGGGGTGCCGTCGGGGGTGACGGGCAGCAGCCACAGCGCGGACTCGCTGACACAGGCCATGGCCCGCCCATCGGGAGACCAGACGGGGCCGGAGGCATAGCGGTCGGAGAGGGAGGCGTGGGGGGCGAGGGCATGGCGGACGTCCTCGCCGGTGCTGGTGTCGACCACGCGGATGAGGTTGTGGCCTTCGCGGAAGCGGAAGTTGAGGCGGTTGCGGTCGCACAGGGCGAGGTAGCGGCCGTCCGGTGACCAGCTGGGCCGCCCGGGCAGTCCGCCGCCGCCGAGCGGGGCCGCGAGCGTGCGCTCCTCTCCGGTGGCCAGGTCGCGCACGAGGAGGTTGCCGGCCATGTCCAGGCAGGCGAGACGGGTGCCGTCGGGCGAGAGCATCGCGTGGACCCGCCCGCCGGGTGCGAGCACGCTCTCGGTGCCGTCGGTCAGGTCCCGGCGGCGTACGGTGTTCAGCCCCTCCCGGTCGTCGGTGTAGACGAGGGCCCGGCCGTCCGGCGTCCACACCGGGCCCTGGACGTACTCGGTGGGCGCGCTCTGCCGTACCTTGCGGGGGGTGCCGCCCGCGATGTCGACCACCCACAGGGCGTTCAGCGCGGCGAAGGCCACGCTGCGGCCGTCGGGGGACGGACTGGGCAGGTGGATGCCGTGCACGGGGCGGGTCCGCTCGGCCTCCAGCGCGTACGTCTTGACCGTGTAGCTGGGCCGGGCGATCTCCAGTGCGGCGTGGAAGGCCAGTTCGCGGCCCGTGCCGTCGTGGTGCGGGCGGATCACCCGGAACCGGCCGCCCACGGTGACCAGCAGCTGCTCGTCGTCGATCCAGCGTGGCGGCGCGGGCGCCAGCTCGTCGTCGAGGGCCACCTGCCGGCCGTCCACGAACAGCGCGATGGCCTCGGTCTTGGGCGGCCCGGGGATGCTCCGCAGCCAGGCGAGGCGCCCGGCCGGCGAGACGGCGGGCGTCAGCAGGTTTCCCTCGGTTGCGGTGTGCTCGGTGCGCGCCCCGGTGCCGTCAGGGACGACGGAGACGATCGTCCGTGCGGTGAGCGTGGGGGCACGGTATGCGGCGCGGACGAACAACAGCCGGGAGCCGTCGGCGGACCAGACGGGGTCGAAGTCCTCCCAGGGTCCGTCCTGGACCGGCCCATCCTGTGCCGGGAGGCCGGTGACCTGGCGCAGTGCGCCGTCGTGGACGGAGACCGTCCAGATGCGGTACGGACTGCCGTGGACCGGGTCGCCTCCGCGTTCGGAGCAGAAGGCGAGGGTCCGTCCGTCGGGCGCCCAGGCGGGGGCGCGGTCGTCGAAGGGGCCGTCGGTGAGGCGGCGCAGCTGCGAGCCGTCCGCGTGCATCAGCCAGAGGTGGAAGGCGCCGTCGCGGTAGGCGCTCATAGCGAGCTGCCGTCCGTCCGGCGAGAACACCGGCCGGTTCGGCTCCAGGTCGGGCGGGGTGAGGGCGGTTGCGGCCGAGCCGTCGCCGGGCACCGACCACAGCACGCCCTGCACCTCGGCGACGACCCGGTCGCCTCCCGCGGTGGCGGTGGCGGCGCCGTTGGTGGTGTCGGTGAACCGCAGGCGCACCGGTTCGTCGGAGGCTGCGGCGGCCGGTTCCGGCCGGTGGGGGGCCGCGCCGGCAGGTGCCGCGAGGCCGTCGCTGGGCAGCGCGCCGGTCAGGGCTGCTCCCGAGGTCGCCTTCAGGAAGTGTCTGCGGGGCACGGCCGGGGGCATGGAGGTCTCACTTCTCCTGGTCGGGAAGGGCCGGTTGCCCGTTGCGTGCGGGCATCCCGTAGTACGCGGCGAGGGCGGCGCACGCGGCGACGGTGCCGCACAGCAGCCAGACGGTGTCACCCATCAGGGCCCAGGCGGCGACGCCCGCGGCGGGGCCCGCGGCGGAGCCGATGCCGAAGGTCGCCTGCGCGGCGCCGAGATACCGGCTGCGGTTCTCGGGGGCGGCGGCCAGCGCGGGATAGGCGGTCATGGTCGGGGAGCCGATGATTTCGCCCAGGGACCACACGACGGTGGCGGCGACGAGCCCGGCGACGCCCAACGGGAGTACGTAGGCGGTGAGTCCGGCGCCGACCGACAGGATGCCGGCGACGGCGGCGAGCCGGGCGGACCAGCGCTGCACCCACCGGGTCACGGCCAGCTCGCACAGGATGACGATGGCGCCGTTGGCGGCGACGAGGCTGCCGTACACGAAGGTGTCGAAGCCGTGGGCGCGCACAGCGAGGGGCAGTGTCGACAGGTACTGGGTGTAGACGGCGGAAAAGCCGAGGATGGCGGCCAGGAACAGGACGAAGGAGCGGTCGCGCAGCACCGTGCGGTATCCGGTGCCCCCGTCCGGGGGGCGAGGCGGCAGCGGGCTCTCGGGTGAGCCGTCGGACGCCCGGGGCGAGGCCGCAGGGCGGTCGGCGGGCAGCAACCGGTGGGCCAGGACAGCGACCGCGAGGGCTGCGGCCGCCTCCCCCCAGAAGAGCAGCGTGTACGAGTGCGCGACGAGCGCGGCGCCGATGAGCGGGGCCGCGGTGGTGCCGACATTGGTGGCGAGCCGGTACATCGCGAAGACCATGACGCGGCGCTGCTCACCGGTGAGCCTGCTGACGAGTTCCGCCGACGCGGGCCGGTAGACCTGACTCGCCGCCCCGGCCCCGCCCGCCAGCAGCATCATCGCCGGGTAAGAGGACGCGTACAGCAGCGCGACGGTGAGCGCGGCGGCGAGCGCCATCGAGAACACGATGGACAGACGGACGCCGATACGGCCGATGAGCCAGCCGCCCAGGAGAATGCCGGCAACCGCGCCCGCGCCGTGCGCGGCGAGCGCGAATCCGGCCTGCACCTCGGGGAATCCGCGCGCGACCATGAAGAGCACGAGGAAGACCTGGAGGAAGCCGCCGAGCCGGTTCACCATGATCCCGGCAATCACCACTTTCACCGGCAGCGGCGCCTCGCGCCAGGTCAGCGCTATGCCGGCCGCTTCGGCGCCGGTGGTGCGTGCCCTGTCCTCCACGCTCATCGGAATCTCCTGGCGTGGAAACCCTGTCCTTCAGGGCTGGGAGGGAACGCATCCTCGGAGCGGAGTCGCGCAGCGGCGGAGATCGTTCCGCCATTCTCACAACGGACGGTGCTCACAAGGGAACTGATAGAATGTGAGACACAACGCAGACGGTGAAGCGGGCTTTCAAGTACCGCTTCTACCCCACGGACGAGCAGGCGGCGGAGCTGTCGCGCACGTTCGGCTGCGTCCGCCTCGTCTACAACCGGGCGCTTGAAGAGCGCACCCGTGCCTGGTATGGCGAGCAGCGCCGAATCTCCTACGTCCAGTCTTCCGCCGCACTGACCGAGTGGAAGAAGACCGGGGAACTCGCCTTCGTCACCGAGGTGTCGTCGGTCCCGCTTCAGCAAGCCCTGCGTCACCTCCAGACCGCGTTTGGCAACTTCTTCGCCAAGCGGGCCAAGATGTCGGCGCCGCTGGACATCCGCTGGTCGCGTCCACTGCCCGACGGCGCGGAGCCGACGACCGTAACCGTGTCCCGTGACACGGCGG
>NZ_JBFAIQ010000028.1:0-101241 GCF_040654755.1 Streptomyces sp. NPDC050625 | reverse complement strand
AAGCCGTCATCCGCCTCGAACACGGACAGCCCATCCGCTTCGGCCCCGACAACACCCGCGCAGTCGTACGCAACACCACCACAGGCGACCTGGAGGTCGTCACCGTCACCCCCGACAACGAGGACCGGATCCTCGTCCACGACGCCCACACGGCATCCCCCACGACGGCCTTCGCCCTCTCCCGCCTCGCCGACCCGGACACCCTCCGTCACACGCCGATCGGGGTCTTCCGGTCGGTGGAGCGGCCGGTCTACGACATCGAGATGGCCGACCAGCTCGAAGCGGCCGTCGACCGGCACGGCAAGGGAGACCTCACGGCGCTGCTGGCAGGCGGCGACACCTGGACGGTCCGCTGACCGGCCCGGCCTGTAACGTCTGCGACGACAGGCAGAGCGAGGGAAGCAGGGCGGCGCGATGGTCGGTATCGGGGACACGCTCGACGTGGCCGCCGCCGAGCACTTCACGCGCCCTGTCCCCAAGTCGGCGCAGGCCCAGATACGTTTCCTGGTACGGCAGCTGAAGGGCACCCGGCAGGTGGCCGAGCTGCTGGGCGTCACGCAGCGCACGGTGGAGCGTTACGTCAAGGGCCAGCTGAAGCGCCCCCGCCATGACCTGGCCGAGAAGCTCGCGGCCGAGACCCGTAAGCGCTGGCAGCCGCGCGTGCGGGAACGGGCCCGTCGGCAGGCGGCCGCCACGGGCGGGATCTTCGTGTCGACACGCGCCCGCTTCGGCTTCACGGCGGCCCCCGGCACCAGCGACGACCCCCGGGTCCGCTACATCAACCAGGCCCTGCCCCCCGAGTACGCCTCCCGCCTCTTCGCCGCCCAGGACGCCGGTGCCCCCGAACGGCAATTGCAGGCCATCCTGGCCGAGGGCCTGGGCGAGATGTACTTCCGCGACCGCAACCGCCGCGCGGAGGGACTGTCGGTGGAGTTCACCGACATCCAGGAACTCGAACTGGGCTACTAGCGCTTTCGGGTCGAGACGCCGTTGCGGCTTGTGCGCCCACCACCTGCCCTGATCCCGCCCGCCCTCGCGTATGCCTGGGAAGCGGAGAGGGCAGGCCGGTCGTAGATGCTGCTGTCAGGGCTTGGGCGGGATGATGAATCCCCGCACAGGCTTCGGCTCCGGGGCACGCGAGTTCGGCTGCTGCGCGTTCTTCCACGCCGCCACCAGGTCCGCGTAGCGCGGGTCGATCCACTCGGACATGAGTCACCTCCGTCGTCAGCCTACGACGGGGGGCTCCGGCTTTGGCATGGGACGGATGGTGCACTCCGGGGCGTGCTGGCACTTGGCCGCCACCGAGACGAGTGTTTCTTCGGACGGCGGTCCCCACAGCTCCGGGTCTGCCGTCCAGCCCAACTCCGTGATCTTTTTGCGGGTCCGGTCCAGGATCGGCGGGTCGTAGTTCGTCGGGTTGTACCCGGGGTAATGGTGAACGAACTCGCCGCCGAGGTGTTCGCACAGCTCCTTGTACATGGCGGTGTGCAGGAGCAGGGCATGCCAGCCCTCGTCGACGATCCGCGATGGCGCTAACCCGACGCCGGGGTTGCGCGAGCAGGCCGCGACGAACTTCAGGGCCTCGTCGACGATCCGACCGGCCAACTCCTCCGTCATGTCCGGGTTGGCGTCCAGAACCGTGCCGCGGCAGCTGGCGAACCGCTCGTCGCTGATGAGCATGCGCGGCAGCGCCGGCACGGTGCCGGGGATCGGGTCCGTGTCGGGGCCGGGGTTCGGAGGTACGCTCACGGGATCTCCTTCGCTGGTTGTGGATGGGGGATGCGCGCCCAGGCCGGGTTCTTCGCGGGATGCCGGTCTGGGCGTTCCTGCTACCGGTGCGCTTCGTGGCGCAGGCCGGCGGCAGGAGTCGGGGAGGGAGCCGCGTGGTCGCCGGCGTCCGGCTCGGCCGTCTGGGCGAGCAGCTGGTGGCCGGCAGCGATCAGGCGGGCGACGAGGAGAGGGGCGCACAGCATCGCGGGCGAGTCCATGGGGACGGACCAGTACGACTCAAGGTCCATGCGTTCTCGGTCGGCGTCCAGCCGCGGCACGCCGAGGTGGGTGGCTTTGCCGAACACGGCAACGTCTGCCGCTCGCCAGTCCTCGACGGCCTGCTGCCACCTCCTGGGCAGGCTCGCCGGGACAAGGATGTAGTACCGGGACCGGTACCTGTCGCAGATGACGGGGGCGCCCTGCAGGGCTTCGCCGAGGACGGCGTCGATGTCCGCCGGTGTTGTGCTCGCGGCAGCGGCCTGGACAAGCGGGCCGGGGAGGCGGACGGCGGCGAACAGGGTGCCGAGCGGCAGGAGGGTGACGCCGTGCTCTTGCCACTCCATGCGGGCGCGTTCGCGCCGGAAGGCGGGGAGAGTGGACAGCAGCCAATGCTGCGTAGCCAGGCGGCGGTCCGCACCGGTGTGGTTGAGCGCGCCCGCCTCCGGCGCAGCGGGGCGCATGCCCTGCTGGCCAGTGTTGCGGCTCACCGGACGGCCTCCAGGCCTGAAGTCGGTTCGTTCTCCGCGAGGGCGGTCATGGCGACATCACTCCTACTACGCTGAGTTGCCAGGTCATCACCCATGAAGGTATGTAGGGGTGCCCGCAGCTTGTAGTGACCGTGAGTACGGGTGGGAGCTCGGCAGACGCGGACAAGGGGGCGCCATGAACCAGCAGTCGAAAGGAACCCTGACTGGTGGTCAGGGATCACCCGGGAAGAGCCGCGCGGGCATCATCGCCGGGTATGTCTTCAGGGTCATACGCGAACAGTTGGGCCATACCCAAGACGGCCTCGCCGAGGCGTTCCACGTATCGGCCGACAACGTGGCCGGGTGGGAGTCGGGTCGTCGACCACTGACCGCCGTACCGGTCGGCCAGATGCTCGTGCACCGCCATCGCCTCATGCAGATGGGCACGGCTCCGGCTCTGCTGGCGGCCCTTGAGCGGGCGATGGAAGCAGACGTGCTGCTGGCGAGTGCCCTTGCGGACGAGGGACCCATCGAGGCCAGCCCCCTCGGCGCCTGGGTCATGCAGCGTGACCTCGTTGAGGTCCTGACATGGCCGCTGAACGGCGTGACCCCGGGACCGCTGCGCAAGTTGCCCGCGCCGCCTCGGCCGCGCCGTGGGCCCGTGCCCACTGCGCCCGAGTTACCCGCGGTCGACCGTGCCCGCTTCTTTGCCCGGATGCGGGAGACCGCCGAACAGGCGCGGGGCGACCGTGACTTCCTGTTGCGGCGCCAGGTCCTGTACCTGGCCGGATTCGACTCGGACGCGGACACGTCCGAGTGGCTGTCTCACCAGCAACGGACCGAGCGGCCCGACGACTGGCTGACGCGGTGGCTCAACTCCCGTTCCGTGGCCGCCGTTGCCGCCCGCCAAGGCGACCGTGACCGCATGGCGCACTTCATCACCCGGACCCTTGGCGACAACGACAAGGCCGAGGAGGCGAAGCTGAATTACTGGGCCTACTGGATCGGTGAGTCACCGCATATCCAGCTGTCCGACGACTTCATTGCCGACTCCACCCCCGCGCCCTGGCACGGCGATCGCCTGCTGGGCCACCTCATCCGAGGCCTGACTCCGCACCATGGCTTCTTCGACCTGAACGTCCACACCATGTGGGCGTTGCTCGCCGCACGCCCCAACCTGCTGCGCGCGCCGTCCGCTACAGGGCGGGCCCTACGCGAACGTCTGCCGGTGATGTTGGATGATGCCCAACTGTCGCCGCAGGCCCGGCGAGAGTTGGAAGGCATCCGGTACGGAATCCGCCTCGCCGAGGCGTGAGAGGTAGGGGACATCGTGGGTGACCAGGACCTGACGGACGTGGCCCACTTCCTGTGGGAGGCCGGCACGCTGAAAAACGCCCGCCGAACAGGGTGGTGGATGGCGGGCGTTCGGGACCCTGAGAGTGTCGCCGAGCATGCGTGGCGTACGTCGGTCATCGCCTCGGTCATCGCAACCCTTGAGGGCGCTGATGCCGCGCGCGCCGCTCACCTGGCGGTGTGGCACGACTCGCAGGAGACACGCACGGGCGACGTGAACCACCTGGGGAAGAAGTACGCGGCCGCGGCCGATCCCGAGGCCGTGACCGAGGACCAGACGGCGGGGATGCCCGAGGTACTGCGCAGCGCTGTGCGTGCCGTCGTCGCCGAGTACGAGGCGAAGGAGACACCCGAGGCAATCTGCGCGCGCGACGCGGACAAGCTGGAGTGCATGTTGCAGGGCCTTGAGTACAAGGCGCAGGGATACAGTTCGGCGCAGCGGTGGATCGACAACAGCCGGGCCCGGATCGTCACGGAGTCCGGACAGAGGCTGGCTGATGAGCTGCTCGCCCAAGAACCCTTGGGCTGGCTGCGCGCGGTCATGCATGAGAAGAGCTGACCCGGACACGGCGAAAGCGGCTTCGCTGTCCTGTGAGAACAGCGGGCCGCGACCGGGTCTCAAGCGCCGCGGTCGGTCCTGCCTCCGGAGCCGTATGGGGCACAAGGGATCCAGGAGGAGTCCATTGCTCTGCTAGGCCGGGTTGTCACGATCTCCGGCAGTCCGTCGCACATCCGCGGCGGGACCCCACTGCCTGCTGGAGGCTGACATGGGCATTCGTGACACGAAGAACGCCATCGAGGGCAACTCCGAGAACCCGGAGGAGCTGGCGCAGACCCAGATCGCCGGCGAGGAGGAGGACGCCTTCGACTCGCCGAAGACGATCATGAACCAGATCTCCAACGCCTGACAGTCCAGACGGCTCCGCCGGCCGGGGAGCACTCCCGGAGAACCTCACCGCGCCCTCCGGCCGGCGCCCGGACACGGAAGCCAACGGAGCCCTGGGGGTCGGGTTGAACACATCACTCGTAGAGACTCTGCGCGGCGAGGGCATCTTCGCCGACGCCTGGAACAAGGAATTCCGGATCCTCCGCGGCGCGGTCGATCCCGCCGGCTGCATCTCCTCCGCCTTCGTCGAGGACAGGCTGGAGGCCAGCCTGCTGCGCTGGCCGTACTTCTCCGTCCTGCGGCAGGGCGCCGTACCGCACGAGCGTGCCTACACCACGTCCCGCGATGTGATCGGGCACGAACGGCCCGGCTTCCCCGACCGCGCCGCGATCCACCGGCTCATGTCGGCGGGCGGCACCCTCAAGCTCAACCAGCTGTCCGACTGGCACCGGCCCACCCGCGCCCTCGTCGAGGAGTTCGAGGCGGCGGCCCCGGTCGCGGTGGCGTCGTACGTCTTCTGGACCCCGCCGGAGAGCCGGGGCATGCTGCCGCACCGCGATGCCTCGCACGTCGTGGCCGTCCAGCTGGAGGGCCGCAAGGAGTGGCAGCTGTACGCGCAGGAGGGCCAGGTGCGCGGCGATGCGGGCCTCGACGTGGACGCGCAGGAGCCGACCCACACGTTCGTGCTCGAACCGGGTGACGTGCTCTACCTGCCGCACGGCTGGCCGCACGACGCGATCGCCCGCGACGGTGACTCCTTCCACCTGACCTTCACCCTCACCGAGCCGACCCCCGACGATCTGCTCGAAGCACTCGCCACCCATCTCCTGTCCAACGACTGGGAGTTGGCCCACCGCTTCCACGCGACCACCCTGGAGGAGCGGACCGAGAACGTGCGCTCCGCGCTGCTCGGCTCCGCCCGCTCACTCGACGACGACACCTGGGCGGACGCCGCCCTCACGGCCATGCGGGAGGTGACGGGATGACCATCACGCTGGAGGACCTGGTCGGCGACACCGAGGTCTTCTTCCGGGACCACTGGGCGGCTCAGCCCGCGGTGTTCCGCTCCCGGGCCGACCTCACCGGGCTCATCACCGAGGAGGAGATGTGGGAGGAGGCGGACTGCGGGCTGCTGATCCGCCCTTACTTCACCTCGTTCGACGAGGGCGTGCGCACCGCGATCTCGGAGATGACCAAGCCGCGTACGATCGTCGGTCACAGCGTGCCCGGCTACATCAACCCCGAGCAGATCAAACGGGACTTCGCGGCCGGCGGCACCTTCAAGTTCAGCCAGCCCGAGCACTGGCACCCCCGGCTGCGGGCCCTGGTCCGCTCCCTGGAGCCTGAGTTCCGGGCCGAGTTGGAGTCGTTCGTCTTCCTCTCCCCGCCCGGCAAGACCGCGATCGCGGCCCACATGGACGGCTCCCACGTGCTCGTCCTACAGGTCGCGGGCGTCAAGGACTGGGTGGTGGGCCGGCTCGACGAGACGTCGACCAGCGACTCCGACCGTTACGCCGGCGGGGTGATCCCCTACGATCGCCGCATGGAGGTCACCCTGAGGCCCGGCGACGTGCTGTACATGCCGCACGGCACCCCGCACTCCGCCACCGCCCGGATCGGCAACTCCATCCACATCGCCGTCACCATCGAGGAGCCCAGCACCAAGGACCTCGCCAATGTGTTCCTCGCCGAACTGCTCGGGCACCCCGAGTACGAGGCGCTCACCGCGGAGCACCACAAGCTGTCCCTGGCCGAACGGCTGGCCCGGCTGCGCACGCTCGTGGCCGACACCCTGGCGGCGGCGGACGCGGACCAGGTGCTCAAGCAGGCCGTACGACTGAAGGCCGAGCACCGCGGATGAGTGTGGCGCTGCGCCCGGTGACCGCGGCCGACCTGGACCGGTTCGACGCGGAGTTCGCCGGACCGGAAGGGCCGGGTGCCTACCAGTGGTTCGGCCACACGCCGACCGTACGGCTGCGGCGGCTGCTCGACGAGCGGGGACTGCTCGGCGGCGACGAGAACATGCTGTCCGTCACCGTCGACGACGTCCTCGCGGGGCGCGTCGAGTGGTTCCGCAGGGCGTGGGGCCGGGCGGACACCTCGTCCTGCTGGGAGATCGCCATCGGCCTCTTCGCGGCCCACCGCGGTCAGGGCGTCGGTACCCGGGCGCAGCGCCTCCTCGTCGACTACCTCTTCGAGCACACCCGCGTCGAACGCGTCCAGGTGTGCACCGACGCCGACAACATCGCCGAGCAGCGCGCGGCGGAGAAGGCCGGCTTCGAGCTTGAGGGCCGTATCCGCCGTGCCCAGTGGCGCGCCGGGGCCTGGCACGACCAGCTCATCTACTCGGTCCTGCGCACCTCCTGAGAGGCCCGCGGCCTCGCCGAGGTGCCGCCACGTCTTTCCGACATCCTTCCGACCTCTCTCCGACGTCTCTCCGAGCGGAGACACATCATGCGATCGCCCCTGCGTTCCCCGTTGCGTTCCCCCTTGCGTTCCCTGAACGCTCCCGCACGGCGGCTGGCCGTCCTGCACGGCATCGACGGGATCGGAGTCGGCCTCTATGTGGCAGGCTCCGCCGTCTATCTCACCCGGGTCACCGGCCTGACCGCGGCCCAGATCGGTCTCGCGCTCTCCGCCGCGGGGCTGACCGGCCTGCTCGCGTCGGTGCTCTTCGGCGTCGTCGCCGACCGGATCGGCGCCCGCCCCCTGCTCAGCCGCCTACTGCTGCTGCTCGGCGTCGCGTACCTCCTCCTCCCCGCGGTCCACGCGGCCTGGGAGTTCGTCGCCCTTTCCGTGGTCATCGGCGCCCTGCAGTTCGGTACGGGCCCCTCCTTCATGTCCCTGGTCGCCGAACTGGTGCCGGAGAAGGACCGGGTGACGGCCCGCGCCGCGATCAGGTCGGTCGGCAACGCCAGCATGGGCCTGGGCACGCTGGCCGCCGCCGCGGTGATCGCGGTGGGCACGGACGGCGCCCTGCAGATCATCCCGCTCGCCAACGGAGTCACCTTCGCCGTGGCCGCCGTACTGGTGCACCGCCTGCCCGCCGTCGCCGCCCACCCCGCCCCACCGGCCGCGGGCCGCTTCACCGCCCTGCGTGACGTGCCGTTCCTGCGGGTCGTCGGGGTGAATGCCGTACTGGCCCTGCACGACTCGGTGCTGGCGGTCGGCATCCCCCTGTGGATCGTGGTGGGCACGGGCCTGCCCACGACCCTGACCCCGCTCCTCATCGGCCTCAACACCCTGCTGTGCGTACTGCTCCAGGTCCGCGCGGCCAAGGGCACCGACGACCTGCCCGGCGCCGCCCGCGTCGCCCGCCGCGCGGGCCTGGCCGGAGCCCTGGCCTGCCTCATCCTCGTGCCGAGCGGCGACCTGGCCCCCTGGGCCGCCGGAACCCTGGTGACCGCGGCCTTCCTGGTGATGACGGCCGCGGAACTGTGGCACGCCGGCGCGTCCTACGGCCTCGCCTTCGCCCTGGCCCCCGACGAACGCCGCGGTGAGTACCTCGGCGCGTTCCAACTGCACCACGGGGTCCAGTCGATCGTGGGCCCGGCGGTCCTGACGTCGTTCATCGGCAGCGGCTCGGGCGCGGGCTGGACGGCGGTGGCGGCCCTCTTCGCAACGGCAGCCGTCCTGGCACCTCCGGCGGCCCACAGGGCGATCCCGCACCCGCCGCTTCCCAGGCCCGCCGACCCCGAACCCGCCCAGCACCTGCCTCCCGCGGCCGCCGACGGCGAATCCGCCCCACAGGGGCCACCCGCACCCGACAACGAAAGCAGCACGGGCGGTGCGGGTGGAAACCCCAACCCGGCCGAAGGCCGGGTGCCCACCCACTGACCCGCACGGCACAACACCGCACCACGCCACACCGCACCCACCCGGAGGCCCCGCATGCTGCACCCCGCCGCCGGCCCACAAACCCCCGGCCCCTACAGCCGAGCCGACCTGACAGCAGGCCTCCGTTCCCTGGGAATCGCCGAAGGCGACACCGTACTGGTGCACACCGCGATCAGCGCCCTCGGCTGGACCGCCGGCGGCGGAGTCGCGCTCGTACGGTCGCTGCGCGACGCCGTGGGTACGGCCGGCACCCTGGCCGTACCCACCTTCACCACCTATCTGACCGACCCAGCCACCTGGGTCCAGCGCCCGGTGCCCCGCACCTGGTGGCCCCGGGTCCGCGCGTCCCTACCGGAGTTCGACCCGGCCGTGCACCCGGCCCAGCCCCGCCTCGGCCGCTTCCCCGAGGTCGTACGGTCCCTGCCCGGCGCCCGCCGCTCCGGCCACCCGCTCTACTCCTTCGCCGCGGAGGGCCCGGCCGCGCGGGAGATCCTGGGCGCCCATCCACTCCCGTACGGCCTGGGCGCGAACAGCCCCCTGGCGGGCCTGTGCCGGGCCGGCGCCAAGGTCCTCCTGCTCGGCGTCGGCTGGGACAAGGCGACGGTCCTCCATCTGGCCGAGCACCTCACGCCGTACCCCGGCCGCCGCAGCCACCGTATGGACGTACCACGCGAGACGGCGGACGGAGCCGTCCGCTGGGAGCCCAGCGACCAACTGGTCATGTTCGAGGGCGACTACGAGCACATCGGCGCGGCCGCGGCCCGCGCGGGCCTGGTCACCGAGGGCCAGGTCGGCGCGGCCCGCGCCCTGCTCTGCCCCGCCGCCCAACTCGTGGACCTGGCCTGCGCCTGGCTCGCCCGCCACCGCGACCTGAGCGGCTGGCGCGTGGCCCCGAACATGACGGGAGTGACGCAGGCCCCGCCCACGGCCCTGTGAGTCAGGGAGGAGCGACGAAGTCAGGACATGAATCGCCGGCAGGCTTATCGGAACGCCCCGGAGTTGCGCGCCGCCCACGCCCCGAACGGAGCCGCCGCCCGCCCCAGCACCCGCTCCACGTCCCCGCTGATCCGCTGCTCCTCGGCGGTGGGCTCCCCGAGGATCGCCAGCGTGCCCTCCACGACGGGTGCCGGCAGGAACCGCGCCATTTGGGCGTGCGCCTCCTCGCGGCTCTGCTCGACGAAGGTCACCGGCTCCCCGATCGCCTCCGCGACGGCCGCGGCCCGCTGCCGGGGCGTGGTCGCCTCGGGCCCGGTCAGCACATAGGTGGCCCCGTCGTGCCCGTCCTCCCGCAGTACGGCGGCGGCCACCGCGGCCACGTCGTCCGGGTCGACGAAGGGCAGCCCCACCCCGGCGAACGGAGCGGCGGCGGTACGGTGCAGCCGTACCGGCTCTGCCCAGGCGAGGGTGTTGGAGGCCAGCCCGCCGGAGCGGAGCACCGTGTGTGCCAGCCCCGACGCGGCCACCGCGGCCTCGAACCCGGCGGCGTGCGCATACACCCCCGGCCGTGTGCCGACGCCCTGCGAGGACAGCAGCACCACCTTGGTGACCCCGGCCGCGGCCGCCCGCTCCAGAATCCCGACCGGATCCTCCTCGGCGACGAGCAGGAACAGCGCCTTGGCCCCCTTCAACGTCGGCACCAGACTCTCCGGTTCACCGAGATCGGCGGCGACGGTCCGCACTCCGTCCGGCACATCGGTCTGAGCGATCCGCCGGGCCACGGCGGTCACGGCCTCCCCGGACCCGGCCAGTATTCGGACCAGCGCCCGTCCTACGTTCCCGGTGGCACCCGTTACAACGATCACGGCCCCTCCATGTACTGAATGGTATTGAGATGCGATGCGTGTGAGTTAGTTGACTAACTAAGTCCACACGCTAGCCGCCCCCGCCCCCGCTGTCTATCCTCAGTCAGGTGACTGACTCAAAGCCGACGAAGCGTGAGCGCCTGGTGGCCGCCGCCGTCCAGGTGTTCCATGAGCAGGGCGTGGAGAAGACCACCCTCGGGGACATCGCCGGAGCCGCCGACGTCCCCCTCGGCAACGTCTACTACTACTTCAAGACCAAGAACCAGCTGGTCGAGGCCGCGGTGGACGCCCACTGCGCCCAACTGCACGCGCTCACCGGACAGTTGGACGCCCTTCCCGACCCCGCCGCCCGTCTCAAGTCGCTCGTAGCCGGCTGGGTCGAACAGCGCGACGTCGCGGCCCGCTTCGGCTGTCCCTTCGGCACCCTGGCCACCGAGCTCGACAAGCGCGACGACGGCCTGGACCAGGCCGCCGCCAAGGTGATGCGGGCCCTGATCGACTGGGCCGAGTCCCAGTTCACCCTGCTCGGCCGCCCCGACGCGCACGACCTCGCGATCGAGCTCGTCGCCGCCTACCAGGGCATGTCGGTCCTCACCAACACCCTGCGGGACCCGGACCTGATGGCCACCCAGGGCCGCCGCCTGCAGACGTGGATCGACACCCTCACCTGATCCCGAACGCCGGTACGGGTGCCGTACGTGCGTGGCCGAATTGCTTGTCAGCACGCGCCTGTTGGTGCGCAAAGCAGCGCCACCGGGCAGCACCGAGTGGGAGTATCGAGAGGCACTTGCGGCAGTCCTGTCACACCCGGCTGCCGTGGGGCAGGGCTGGGCGCATGAACGCCGAGGGGGAGCCCGCCTCACCTCCGCTCACTGACGACGGTCCTTCCTGTCCGCGTACGCATGGGGCCGTCGATGAGCTGGTATCAAGAGACATGGTGCACTGACTACGTGTTACCTGCCGTGGCCTGCGCCGTCATCGGCTGGCTGGGCATGCTGCGTCACTTCCACGGCAAGGGCAGGCTCCTCGGCACGGCGAGATCCGCCGGCCTGTCCTTCGCCGTCCTGGCCCTGATGTGCGTGGCCGCCATCGGTACGGCCCACCTCCTGCCGCACCTCGCCTCGCTACCGCCGGTGACCGCGGGCGTGGCCACCGGAGCCGCCGCCGCGCCCCGCAAGAAGCAGGACGAGAACACCCAGCCCTACGTCAAGTTCCTGACGCTGGGCGTCGCCTGGCTGATGGAGCGGCTCGAATACCGGCTGCACAGTGATGGCCAGAGCTGGAGCGAGGCATTTTTGGCCGACTTCACGGAATCGGCGCCGCTGCGCATCTTCAACCACGACCTGATGCAGTACCTGCTGGACCGGCACCGCCAGCCGGCGCTCAGCAAGCAGATCACCGCCTGCTACGAGGACGCGAAGAAGGCGATCGACAGGGCCCTGGACGTCCAGACGAGCACCGACATGGCGTGCCACGGCGACGGAACCTGGCTGTCACAACGGGAACCGACCGAGCAGGAGCGTTACGACTGCCGTTCGTCCTTCGGCGAGGCCCGGGCCCAGAGCGGGCACCTCCTGCTCATGGCCTATCTGCACGGCCGCCGCTCCGAGGCTCCCCAGTTGGAGGAACTGCGCGAGAAGGCCCTGCCGCAGGACGCCTACCACAGCGCCGCGCTGCCCGTGCAACGCCGCCGCTTCGGCGGACTGCGCGGCGTCCTGCGCCGCAACCGCCGCTGAACCGTGAGGCACAGGCAGGGACTACGTGAGGCACAGGCAGGGACTGCGGGTGCGGTGCGCCCCCGGCCTACAGTCGCGACGTGATGCCGCTGTCGCGCACCGGCGAAGTGCTGAGGCTGCTGTCGGCGGCCTTCGGGCGCGGGGAGAATCTGATCTCGACGTCGGCGCCGAGCGCTTCCGCGGCGGCAGCGAGTGTACGGACCGTCAGATTGGCGTCTCCGGACATGATCTGACTCACGCGTCCCGGACTCACGCCCATGGCCTTGGCCAGATCGGAGCGTGATTTGCCCAGGCCCGCCAGCAGGCCCGCCAGAGAAGCGGTCGCCTGACGCGCGAGCTGCGCACCGGCCAAGTCCGTTCGGTTCTCGCCTCCGGCGAAGAAGCCCATGGTGTCACCCCCCAAGTCCCCGGACGGCAAGGTCTGTTGAGCCCGCCCGTGGTTCCAGGATGCCACCTTTAGCTCTAGCTAAAAACGCGGTTCAAGGAAAAAAGTCCCGCAACCACCCTCCTGGGCGCACTTTCAGACACCCTCTGACCTGCCCCGACCCCACCCACCGAACATTTCAGGCCGACCTCGGACATCACCCTGACGGCGGCTCGGGGCACGCGAAGAACCCCGGCCCTGAAGGATCAGGACCGGGGTTCTCGGTCGGAGCGCCGGGCAGGCCTTGCACCTGCATTTCCCCGCAGGAAGCGGGGCGTCTTTCCTTGGACCACCAACGCATCGCGCGCTTACCGGTTCGTCCGGGCGGCGAGCTCAAGATCGACTATACAGCACGTACGGCCATCCGATCTACAAGTCGTACTGGCCCATCGGTGGTAACAGCTGTTACCATCCGGGTATGGCGAAGCCACAGCTCGGCGTACGCGTCGACCCCGAGGTCAAGCAGCTCGCCCAGGTCCGCGCCAAGGACCTCGGGCTGGATCTGGGCGACTACATCGCCCGTCTCGTCCGCGAGGACACCGAGGGCATCCGTACCCGTGCCCTGGAGGCCGCCCGCCGCTTCCTGGACGAGCACCAGTCGGTCTTCGACGAGGCCGAGGATGCCGAGAAGGCCGGCGAGCCGGGCGCACCGGGGGCGCACGCCGCGTAATGGACCTGCACATCGACGTCCCCTGGGTCCTTCAGGTAGCCGAGCTTGCCGGCGCGGGCGACCCCGCCCCCGACGACTACGGCGTACCGGTCGCCGCCGTGGCCGCCCACAAGGCCGAACTCCTCCAACAGCCGGTCTACGACGGCCCGTACGCCAGGGCCGCCGCCCTGATCCACATCCTGGGCCGCTGCCGCTGGCTGGAGCGCTCCAACATGGCCGTGGCCGCGGCGACGGGAGTGATGTACCTGGAGGCGTCCGGCATCCCGGTCAAGCCCACGCGAGAGGACGCGACGGCCCTGCGCGACCTCCTCCGCGACCCCACCTGCACCACCCGCGGAATCGCCACCCTGCTCCGCTCCTGGCCCGTGGTGACCAGGTGACTGTTACTCACTTTCGGGTGAGGGCCCGGATGACGGAGGGTGGCCGGCGCCCGCGCGATACCGGTCGAGTCCGGCGCCGACAAGGGGCAACGGCTGGCCAAAGCCTTAAACCAGACTATCGGCCACATAAATGAACATTACAGACAAGCGTCACGAAACTGTGCGCGCTCTGTAACAGCCCTCGGGTCACCCGCCGACCGTGCCGCGCGGACCGGAAGGTGTGGATGTGCGGCCGCCCGGCCGCCACCCGCACCACGCACCCTGCAAAGGGGGACCCTGTGTCCGCTTCTGTTCTCGTGACCACGCGCCGTCTGACGGCGGCCGCTGCCGTGGCGGCCGCGGCCGTAGGCGCGGTGGCGCTGCCGGCGGCGGCAGCCGACCACTTGCCGAGGGGCTCGGCCGACCGAGTGGTCATCAGCCGTGTGCAGTACGACTCCGCGGGTCGTGGCGACCGCTCGAACCGTTCCCTGAACCGGGAATGGGTGGAGATCAGCAACAACAGCCGGTACGGCGTCGACCTCACCGGGTGGACGCTGTCGGACGAGGCCGGCCGCACCTACAAGTTCCGTGGCTTCCGTTTGAACGGCCAGGCGACGGTGCGCGTCCACACCGGGTTCGGGCAGGACACCCAGAGAGACCTGTACCAGGGCCGGCGCTACGAGGTGTGGGACGACGACACCGACACCGCGACCCTGCGCAACGACCGCGGCCGCTTCATCAGCGCCGCTGCCTGGGGCGACCACCGCCGCCACATTGTCGACCACCGGCGTTACGACGACGACAGCCGCGACCACCGCCACTTCGAGGACCGCCGTATCGAGGACCGACGTATCGACGACCGTCGCCACGAGGGAGGCCGCGGCTGACGGTTCTTCCTCCTCATCGCCGGCGGCGCGCCACTCCCCTTGAGTGGCGCGCCGCCGGCGTTACTGCCTGACGGGTGATCAGGCGGTGACCTCCGTGCGCGCTGTCCGCCGCGACCGGCTGAACCGGCGTACCAGCGGTGCCTCGACCAGCCGGTAGAGCAGCCAGGACAGCACCACCGTGCCGACGGCCGCGCCGACCAGCATCGCGATGCCCTGCGTGGTGGAGTACATCTCCGTGCCGAGCTGCTTGCGCAGCCAGGACAGCGCTATGTAGTGCAGCAGGTAGAAGGCGAAGGAGATCTCGCCCAGCCAGACCATCGTGCGGTTCCGGAACAGACTGAAGCGGCCCTCGATGTCCGCGGTCGCCGCGGCCGCGATCAGCAGCGCGATCGGGATGATCATCGCGGCGCGCTGTCCGTAGAGGTAGGGCACGTGGTAGGTGAGCCAGTACCCGCCGGCCAGCAGCACGAACGACGGGATCATGCCGATGTTGCGCCAGCGCCCGTGCTTGACCGCGAGCGCGACCAGGATGCCGAGGGCGAAGTCGACCATGCGGACCGGGGGCAGCACATAGCTGAACCAGTACGCGGAGACGGACAGGTCCTGGCCGCTGGGCACCAGCGGGGTCTTCGGGAACGCCGCGTACGCCACCGCCGGGGTGGCCCACACCGCGGCGATCGCCCCGATGATCCAGTACTTCAGGTGCCGGGGGTCGATGCGCTGGAAGACGGCCAGCAGCAGCGGGAAGCTCAGATAGAAGACCGCCTCCACACCCAGCGACCAACTCGGCGAGTCCACACTAAAGTTGGTGAAGTACTTGGGCACCCACACCTGAACCATGAACAGGTTGGCGACGGCGATCCGGGTGGAGGTGTAGTCACTGGCGAACAGCACCATGGCGAGCACCCAGGCGACCACGTAGTTCGGGTAGATCTTGACGAACCTGCGGCGCCAGAACCCCGTCGTGGTGTCGTTGTCGCGCGCCGACCAGGTCAGTACGAACCCGCTGAGCACGAAGAAGAACGACACACCGAGCCCGCCGGCCTGGTCGAACCAGCGGAACAGCCGGAACTCGGTACGGTCGTCGGCCAGCAGGCGCAGCGGCGGTATCGGCAGGAAGGCGTGGTGGGCGAACACGGCCAGCGCGGCGAGGAACCGCAGGCCGGTCAGGGACGGCAGCCGGGAGATCTGGGCACGCTTCGGTTCGGCGGCTTCGGCGGCCTGGGCACCCACACCGCTCTCTCCGGCCGGCGCGGAGCCGGTCAGTACTTGGTCTGTGGCCATGGGACTTCCGTTCTCGGGTGAGGTCCTGCAGCGATGTGGTCCTGCGTGGGGGGCGCGAACGGTATGACTCGGCGGGATTGCATCGCTGTTTGTACAGACGCGCGCTCGTGGCTCACTCAAGGGTTGTTGAAGAGGGGACCTCGTCCGGCCTGTGCTCGGCTCGACCGAATGGGGTTGACGGGAGGCGAAAAATGCGTACTCTACTGTCCCGCAAGCCTCCGAAGAAAAGCGTCGGAGACCCGTCCCAATCCTTGTCACGACGGCCTCGCCAAGAGGTTCGTCGCGTTGCTGTTTTGGCGCGGAAATGATATGATGGGACCACGAACAACGAAGAAACAAAGCGCCATGTGCGCATAGTCCTGGCAACCTGTGCCCGGGTGAGCGGAAGGCTCCGACCCGGGTTTATTTATGCCCAGAACAGGAATCTAATTGGAAGGTGATGAAGTGAAGAAGAAGCGCTGTGACCTGCAGAGACGAGCCGGTGGGGCCGCTGAGCGTGTGGCGCGGATGAACTCGGTGACGGCATGGGTGGGGTTGATTGGAACACTGCTTGCCATTCTTGTTGGGCTCTTTTCGTCCGCTGGTCCGGTCACTGTGAATGTGCGAGTCGACTCGCCTGTGGTAATCATTGATAATCAATTTACTCTGAAGGAGCAAAGTGTAATTCTGGATGTATCGCAGAAGAAGGGTAGATAGAGGATAGAGAATTTCCTCTGAAATATCCTCCCTCGTTATGTCGCCGAGTTCCGCTCGGCGTTTTATTTTTGCCATTTTTCAGGCTGGGGCGACCGCTGGGGCAGCGCGAGCCCCTTGCTTGTCAGATGCCGCCCGGCACACCCCGGTTGTTCGAAGTTACCGGTGAGTTGTTTCACAGGCGGGTGACAGCTCGTCAGCGCAACCGCAGGTGGGGTGCCCGACGTGGACTACTCACGTCGAAGACCACCGGCACTGCGCCGGACTGACCCAGAGGACAACCACTCATGCGTCTGCGTACCGCCACCCTCGCCACGGCCGCCGTATTCGTCGCGGGCCTCAGCCTCACGGCCTGCAACTCGGGCGATGACGACGCCAAGGCCAAGGACAGCTCCAGCCCGAGCGCCACGGCGTCGTCGACGTCGACGGCGGGCTCGACGGGTTCCGCCACCGGGGGCACGTCCACGGGCAAGGCGGGCGGCGCCAAGGCGTCGGCGACCGCGGCCGGCAAGGGGACCGGCTCCGGCGGCGGTGCCGTCGGCGCGTGCACGACCAAGACGACCACCGTCCAGTTCATCGCCTCGGCCTCGCACGCCAGCGAGTCGGAGCCGGCGGCCGCCACCGTCAAGGTCACCAACACCTCGGGCAGCACCTGCACCCTCGTGGGCGCGAGCACGCTGACCGCCAAGGACGACCAGGGCAAGGCCGCCCCCATCGAGACCGACAACTCGGCCGCCGGCACCGACGCCGTCGACATCGCGGCCGGTGCCTCCGCCTCCGCCGAAGTCCTCTACACGGACCTCAACTTCGAGGGCAGCCAGTCCGCCCGCGAGGTCTGCGCCGTACAGGCCTCCAAGGTGGAGATCGCCCTCCCGAAGGACGTCGCCCGCACCGTCAAGGTGACCAAGACGAACGGCTCGGCCGGCATCTTCAACGTCTGCACCAAGGACGTGAAGTTCGGGTCCTTCCACTCCTAGTACCCACCATGGAACGCCGACGACTCCTCGCCACGATGGCCGCTCTGCCCACCGTGTTCGCCCTGCCCGCATGCTCGTCCGGCAACAGTGACACGGCCCGTCCACCGGCTTCCGGCCGGTCCTCGTCCGACGGCGCACGCGAGGCCGTCGAGGCGTATGTCGACGCGCTCAACAAGCGCAGCGCCGACGCACTGATCGCGATCGGTGGCGTACCGGACAGACAGTGGTCGCGGCACGAAGCAGCGCAGATCCTCGCCGACAAGGGCGGCCGCCGGTGGACCGTCAAGAACGTCCGGATCGAGTACGACATCAGCCCGGACGTCGGCTCCGCCCGCATCGAGGCCACGGACAAGAGCGGGAAGACCATGCGGGACACGCTCACCGTGATGCGGGAGAAAGGCGACTGGCACCTGGTCGTCTTCGAGCAAGCCCGCACCGCAACGGACAAGCCGACCTCATCCACAAAGAAACCGGCCTGACGGACCCTCGCTGACCGCGCCGGCCGGGGCCCGGTACCGTACGACGCGTACATGATCATGAATGTGCCGGTGTCGGAGAGTGGGGAGCGGTGTCGTGGTCGGCGAGGTGCGGGGGACGTTCGCGGAGCGGATGGCGGAGGCCCGGCGGCTGAGGCCCGGCGCCTTCGCGCACCTCTTCGACGGCCGGCCGCAGGTGGTGATCAAGACGACGCAGCTGCTGCCGGACCAGGCGATCCAGCTGGCCACCGCCTATGGGTACCGCCATCTGGAGACGCGGGGCAGCAAGGCCGTACGGCGCCGGGTGTTCGTGCCGGATCCGGAGGCGGCGGCGCGCCAGGAAGCCCTGGCACCGGGCACGCCCTTCGAAGTGGCCGCGCGGCACCCCGCCTTCCACCGGGCCAGCGCCCGCGCCGCCCGCAACCACGCCGAGTTGGTCAGGAACGAGATGAACCTGCTCAAACTCGTTCCGGCCGCGGTGGTCATCTTCCTCGGGGCGATCGGCATGGCGGCACAGCTGATCAGCACCGGGAAGGGCGCCCTGATCGTGCCGCTGTGCTTCGCCGTGCTCCTGGACACGGGCGTCGTATGGCTCACGTGGTCGCGGATGCGCAAGAGGCGCGGGCTGCTGGCCCAGGCGGACCGGCTGACGCGGCAGTACCCGCCGTACGGCTTCAGGGCCTGGACGCCCTGAGCGGCTGGAAGTTGGACTGCCAAGGGCGTTGAGAGGGGGGAACGGGGCATGCACGCACCCGCACAAGCACGGGCGGTCGGGCTCACTGTCGTGGCCGCCGTACTCGGCCTGCTCACCGTGTCCTGCGGGAGCGGGAGCAGTGGCAGCAGCACCCGGCCGGAGTCGTCCGCGTCCCGTGCCACCGCCGAGCACGGCTACGAAGCGGCCTACGACGCCGGATGGCGTGAAGGCAGACGGATCTTCAAGGACGGCGGCAAGGGCTCCGCGGTCCGTGAGGCGGTGTGGGGAGGCTGCGTCCGCCGGTCGCTCACGGCCGAGCCGCAGATCGTCGTGGAGAAGGACCGCGGGGCCTGGGTGCTGGGCTGTAAGCAGGGCGTGGGAACGCGCAAGGACCGTCATCCGCCTGCCAGGCCGGTGACACGTCGTGAAGCCGATCCGGACCTCCTGGCCCGGTTCCGGTCCTGGGCCGATACGAACGGATTCAAGCAGCCCGCCCGGGACGTCGGGCAGGTGGTCCTCGTCCACCTCGGTGACGGGGACTACGACGTCGAAGTCTCCACCGCCTACACCGACAAGAACACCGAGGCCGAGGTGAGGCGACTGGCCAACGCGTTCGTGACCTGGTGGGACGGCGACGACGGTGACAAGGCCACCGCATGGAACCTCATCGTCGCTGCTCAGGACGGCAAGCGCCTCGTCACCGTCAAGCTCTGACAAGGAATGAAGCAACCTCGGGCCCGACGTCCTACGCCGGCGTCGCTCGCCCCGCTGCTCGCGGAGCCGACCCGCTCCGTCGCGCGCTACGGCGTCGGCTGTGCCGACTGGTCCTCGCGGACGTCCGGTGCGGGCAGCCACAGGGCACGGGAGACGCCACGGCGTTCGTAGCGGGCGCGTTCCTTCTTCAGCTCGTCCCGGAAGCGCCGCCCATGGAAGCCCGAGGCACGGGCGACCAGGTGCTCGGCGTACCGGGTCCGGCCGGTCGCCTCGAACGCGCTGGCCAGAGCCGCCTGGTCGGCGGGGGAGCGCACGTCCACTTGGCAGCGCCGCCACGGCCGGTGGCGTGCCGGTGCGGGCCGCGCGGCGGCCATGACACCGGGCTGCTATTACGCCGTAATAGTGGCGGCGTGGATGCACGGACCCTGCCCACGTGCCCACTTGACAGCCGGTCACCTGTCACCGCAGGCGCGAGAGTTCCTGGGCCAAGGCCTGCGCGGCCATTCGGTGGGCGTTCCGAGTGTCCGGGCCCATCCGTTCACCGTCATGCACTGACTTCTCCTAGGGTTGCAGCACTCTCCGCCACCGAGAATGTCAGGTGAGTTACCTCATGCAATCCGATGTCCATGCCGACAGGTACCTGTCAGGGCGTGAGCTATGGGGAGACGACTTTACCGCCGCCCAGATCAGCCAGTGGTTCGAGGACGAGCGCGAAGGATATTCAGAGCTCTGCGGACCGGATGCGAGCGCCGAGAACTACGGGTACCACGGCATCAACCGCTTCTACGGTTTCAGGAAGTTGCCACCTCGTCGTTTCTCGCACGCCCTGGGGATTGGGAGTTCGTTCGGAGGCGAGTTCCTGCCCCTGCTGGACTCCATCGACAGGATTACCATCCTTGAGCCATCGGCACGACTGCGTTCGACCGTGCTGCGTGACGTTCCAGTGGAGTACGTCGACCCCACCCCGTCCGGGGCTGCACCCTTCGACACGGGAACCTTCGATCTGGTGCTCTGCCTGGGTGTGCTCCATCACATCCCCAACGTGACGTACGTGCTGAGTGAGATCGGCAGGGTCATGGCTCCGGGCGGTTGGGCACTGATCCGGGAGCCGGTCGTTTCCATGGGCGACTGGCGCCGTCCCCGGAAGCCGGGAATCACCAAACGAGAACGGGGAATTCCCCGCCGGATCCTGGAGTCGGCTGTCACCGGGTCAGGAATGTCGATCCGATCAAGCCTGTTCTGCATCTCACCGTTGACGAGCAGGATCGGCAAGGCAATCCGTGTGAATCCGTGTGCAAGCCAACTCGGGGCAGCCCTCGACCGCACCCTCGCATTGGCGACGGCTTGGAACTATCGCTACCACGCGGAACACGCCTGGCAGAAGGTCTGTCCTTCGAGCGTGTACATCACCGCTCAGCGCAACGCGAAATGACTTCGGTGGCAGCACGGTGAGTGGAAGCAGACCAGGTCCAGGCCGTGGGGCCGCCCTTGATCGCCCTGGCGCCTGCGCCAGGGCGCAACCATCCCTCGCACCCGGACGATTCTGCTCAATGGAGTCACCAGGCCAGTGAGTCAGCCGCCGCTCGAGAACCAGTCCACATAGGCGCGGGCCACATCGTGGAGCTGGAAATGTGCCGAGACGCGATCCCGAGCCGCTTCCACAAGACGCGTCCGGCGCGCTGGGTCGCGAGCCAGGCGCGACATGGCCGCGGCCAGCTTCGCCGGATTGTCGACATCGGTGAGAACGCCGGTCAGGCCGCCGTCCAGTACCCACGGGACACCTCCGCTGCGCGCGCCGGCGACCAACGGAATACCCACAGCCATGGTCTCCACGAGGATCATGGGGAAGCACTCCACGCGTGACGGGTGGACCAGCACGTCCACCTCGTCACGGAAGCGCCGCAGCATCACCGAACGCTCGGTCGCTCCCACGAAGTCCACCCCTGCGCTGAGCCTCTCCCCGGCTGCCCAGCGGGCCGCGGGACCGCCCGGGCCGAAACCGTCACCGAACATCAGGAGCCTGGCCCCGGGAAGCTGTTCCCGCGTCAGCCGGAAGGCTCGGAGCAGGCCTTTCCCATTCTTCAGGGGGCCCCATCCGTTGAGGGCGGAAGCGAATACGGGGGTGTGTGCCTCACGCGGCTTGCCGGCGCAGGGCAAGTCGTCCAGCCGGACTCCGTTGGGGATCACCTCGATATGCCGACGGACGCCCAGGCATCGCTGCAGATGCTGGGCGGCATACGGGCTCACCGCGCTCAGGGCCGTGGCCCGGTGGACCGCCGGCAGCGCAAGAGAGTGCCGCAGCCACCGGTACACGCTGCGCATCTCCCATGCAGCGCGAAGCGGTGTGTCGTGGGCCGTGACGAACGCGGGCAGTCCGCTGGCCTCAGCCGCCAGAGCGAATTCGTAGGTCCAGTGCGCGCTGACGACCTCGGCCGGGTGGTCCAGCATTGCCGACGTCAGGCCGAGTCTTTCGGCGCGGAAGAAGTCCCGGAGGCGGTGCCGGGCCCGTGGCCGCTGAGGTACCACGACGATCCGCAGCGGGTCACCCGCACCGTGGACCTGCCGCTCCCGCACTGTGGAGCTCAATGCATAGAGGGTGACTCTGTGCCCCGCTTCCAGCCAACTGCGGGCCAGCAAGCCGATGAAGCCGAACGAGTACACCTCGGGCAGGGGCCCGGGCACGTAGTCGGCGAGCGGGGCAAGGTCCGCAGGGCCCGCCAGTCCGATGTGCATGGTCAGCGTCCTTCCGCGTGCTCGGGGATGGCGACGTGATCGAGTGGGTCCGTCCTGCGTCGGGCCCCCGGGAACAGACTCGGACCCATGGCGACGACAGTCGCGTACACGGGGATTCTCCTGCGCATGAGCACGCACACCAGCACCACCGGCGCCATGGACGCGAGGCCGCACGCCAGACCTGTCGCGGGTGGCCGACCTGCGGCTCCCCACGTGGCGGCCGCACCCAGTGCCACGCCGACGAGCCCATGCACGGCGTGGGTACGAACGACGAAGGCAGCGTGCACCAACCTGTCGCGGTGCCAGCCGAGCACTTGGACGATGTGACCCGCCGCCTGCCCCATCGCCGCGGCGGCGGCGAGCAGGAACAGGCTGTGCCTTGCGACGGCGGCGCAGACCGCGGCGGCAGTGGACGCTGTCACAGCAAATTGGGTACTCAGCAGCGCGCCTATGGCGTGGCGAACCTGGTCGACGATCATCCCCGAGCGGAACAGCAGTGTCGCCGCTGATCCCAAGGCCAGCACGGGAATCAGATCGGATGCCCGGCCCCAGCCCGTACCGAGCAACAGCCCGAGCGCGGACGGTCCGAGGCCGGCCAGCGCTCCGAATCCGATGAGCGCGGCGGCAGAGGCCGAACAGACGGTGCGCGACACGGCCGACGACCCTTCAAGCCCCTTCTTGCGCCGCTCGGCGAGTGCGGGAGTGACAGCCGAGTTCAGTCCCTGGAAGAGGAATTGGGACGTGAGCCCGGTGAGGACGCCCGCACGGGAATAGGCCCCAGTGATGCCTGCTCCGAACAGCCGGCCCACGGCCCACATCGGCGCGCTGCTGGTGAAGAACTCCAGAAGGCTGTAGCCGGCCAGGAATCCGGACGACATGACCAACTCACGGGCCCGCACGGGGGGGCCTTTGGGGATCGACGCGCGCAAGGCGATCACGAATGCGCCCAGGATCCGGGTGAGTGCCGCGGCCACGGGCTGCGTCGCAGCCAGGCCCAGCGGGTTCCAGCCGCAGGCCATCAGGGTCATACCAACCGCGATGCCCCCGGCCTGGGCCGTCAGTTCGCATGCCACGGTCGGGCGGACCAGCCCGATGCGGCGCAGGGCGGTGACGGTCACCGCGGACCCGGGCTGCACGAGCAACAGGCAGCCGAGCACCCTGAGCATGGGGTTCAGGACGGGCATGTGCCACATGTCGGCGCACCACGGAGCCACCAACTGCAGCACGATGAAGGCGGCGACACCCGAAGCCGTACCGGCGCGTAGGGCCGCTCGTACGACGGAGCCGGTCAGTTGGTCGATGCGCAGGACGTAGGTGGCCAGTCCCGCGTTGGAGAAGTAACCGAAGAGCTGGGTCACGGTGAGGGCGATCGCGTACGCGCCGAACGCCTCGGCGGAGATGACGCGCCCCGTCCAGGCCGCATACCCGAGCTGTAGGAGCATGGCGGCGATGGCACCCGCGTAGTTCCAGCAGAGACTGATCAGGACCGAGGAGGCCCCATGTCCCAGCCCTTGGCGGGACTTCATCACCCTGCTGGCAATACCGGCTGCCTGCGGACGCATTTCACGCTGTCGCTCTGCACACCAGGACCTGCCCGGCGGCGAAAGCCGGGCGCAGCCGGGCGGCGGCGTGGCAGATCGCCCTGAGGACACGAGCGCGCACGCTGGCCCCGGAGTTGACGTGGTAAAAGAACCAACTGTGTGGTGCAAGGCCGCAGTCCGACACCAGGCGGGCCAGGGACGCCGGGGTGAAGACGTACACATGATCCGGGTGGATCATCTCCACGCCCTTCAATGTGTTGAGCAGTGTCTTGGCGCCCAGACCGTTCGGCGTCGAGAGGATCAGGTCCACGCCCTCACCCAGCTCACGCATCAGAGCGGAGATGCCGCGGAGGAACGAAGCGGCGTCACGCACGTGTTCGATGACGTCGCCTGCCAGGATGACGTCCGGCTTGAACTGCGCGACTGCGGCTGAACCATTGCCGTCGGCGAAATCCTGCACCAGGTATTGTCCGCCCAGGTGGGTGCGCAACAGCTCGATTCCTTCGTGGTCGACGTCCACTCCGAGCACCTCGGCGGCATTCTTCATCAGTTGCGCGTGGAGAATCGACCCGTCGCGTAGCCGGTCCACTGTCAGCGGGTGGTCGGCGCAGCCGACGTGAAGAACCCTCCGGCCCTTGCAGAGGCGCAGGAGTACTTCGTCCCGCTCGTCCACGACGGGGCCGGTGACGAGGGGGTGAACGAAGAAATCAGGATTAGGCAACTCTGCCTCCGTTGCTCCTATTGTGACTGCTGAAACCATTACGCCGTGATCTTGCCTTCCGTAGCCGACACGCCGCTGATGCGACTAAACAGATCGCTCTCCCCACGCCTTCGCGGTGCGGTCGGTCGCGTGTACGTTGAAACCCGGACACCTATTTCCCGACCGTATGGACGGCCAGTAAGCGGAGTCCACCAGCCGGCTGCCTCGCGCGTCGGTCAAATCCCGCCAGTCAATACCGCAATTGGCGTCAAAGGCCGCCACAATTTACGGGTGACCCTTCTACACCAGGCCCGCAGGGCTGCGCAGCGACTCGGGATCGATGTGGACCGGTTCCCGGAGTGCTCCTTCGAATATCGGGTCGTCCAATTGCTGCTCCGCAGTGGCATCGACGTGGTTCTCGATGTGGGAGCGAACCGGGGCCAGTACGGTGCAATGCTGCGACGCTTTGGCTACCAGGGCCGGATCGTCTCCTTTGAACCGGTGCACGGCCCGCTGGCGGACCTCACGCGACGCGCTTCCCTGGATCCGCTGTGGACGGTGTTGCCGCACGCGTTGGGTGACGAGCGGGGCGCGGTCACCATCAACGTGGCCGGCAACGGCGCCGCGAGCAGCTCCGTCCTGGCCATGCTGCCCCGGCATGCCGATGCCTGCCCGGAGTCACGCTACGTGGAACGGCAGGAGGCCGAGCAGCACCGCCTCGACGCACTGTGGCGACAGGTGGCCTCGCCGGACGACAGGGTCTTCCTCAAACTTGATGTCCAGGGCTACGAAGAGGCGGTGCTGCGAGGGGCCGGCGATCGGCTGCATGATTGTGCCGGTCTGCGGATGGAAGTGTCCTGTGTTCCCCTGTACAAAGATGGTCTGTTGCTCGGAAGGGCCTTGGACCTCGTACAACGCCGATACGACTTGACCTTGATGGCCTTGATTCCGGGGTTCACCGATCCCCGGACCGGCCAGATGCTCCAGTGCGATGTGATCTTCCTCAGGGACGAACTGCTCCGCGCCGCGTAGTGCGTGATCAGCCTTGAACTCCGGTCAAGGTCCCCGAGCGGTAGTCAATGTCGGATTTTCTGCTGGTGGCCAGGCTTACACACGGGGTCTCGTCAGCCGCGCAGACCCGTGTCTGCCACAGGCAGAACCCCAGCAGCACTGCCTGCTCGGGAGAGGGCCAGTAGGACACGAAGAACACCAACTGGCCAAGCAGCACGATACGAATGCCCAGGGCCGCGGGGCCTACACGGGCAAGCCGTCTCCAGGCCTGGAAGTAGACGAATAGCAGCGCCAGCAACCCTACTAGTCCGAGACGCAGCATGATGTGCACGTAGTAGTCGTGCGGAGAGACCGTGACGAGCGTTCCTGAGATGAATCGCTCGTAGCCGGAGCCGAACGGCGTCCCGATCAGCCACTGGACATAGGAGCGAGGGACATCCAGCAGATCCTGCCAGCTCAGTACCCGCCAGGTGAAAGTACTTTGCGTCCTTTGCGTCTCCTCGAAGGAGGCGGTGAGACGATCACCGATGATGCCGAAAGTACCGACACAGTAGAGCAGCGCCGTCAGGGAGAGCGCGAGCGTTCCTGCTCCCGCGGACACGAAGCGCCGTCCGTCGCGAGCGGGACGCAGCACCCACCAGGCCAACGCCATCATCAGGGTGGCAACCCAGACGGTACGGTGCTGGAGCAAGATCACAGCGACGAGAAACACGACGGCCAAAAGGCGCCTGCCACTCACTCGCCAAGCGCTCGTCGCACCACCGAGGTCCGATGAGCCACCAGTCGGTGGGTCGACCGTCGAGGGAGCGGGTGGACGGGGGGACAGCAGCAGCATCGCGGCCTGGGCGAGCACGAGCGCCGCTCCGCAGGGAACCGGCCGGCCGTTCACCATCACCCCGTCGACCCACTTGTAGTCGTTGGCCGCGAGCAATCCGCGGTTCGCCCAACCCTCCACACTGAGAAGCGTGTACGCGACTGCGGCGGCCAGCCATGCCCGGGTGACAACCCGATTCAGTGAAGCGCTCAGTGGTGCGGTGGCCAGGTACACGGTGACGGCGAGGAAATGCCAGAAGGAGATCCGGGCGTCGTTTCCGGCGGCCTGAAGACCGAAGGTGGCTGTCCCTTGGAGGGTGGACCAGACGGTCAGGACGACCATGGCCAGAAGAGCTTGCAACCCCGCTGGGGCCGTCCGGCCCCACCACGGCACGCGCATGATGGCGACACAGAGCGCGCACACGGTGAGGATGTCGATCGGGTAGATGTGAATGCCGATGAAGCTGAGGCCGAAGTCGAGAGCGGTCGGTTGCGTGCCGAGGGTGACGCTCCAGAACTGTGCGCCCAGTAGCAGCGCGATCGCGATCCCGCAGTGTCGGGCGAAGATCCACAACAGCAGGCAGACGAGCGAGAGCGTCGTAAATGCCATCAGCAGGGTTTGCGGGTCGGCGGGAAGGTCTTGCACCATGGTCCGTTCTCGGGTGTTGGAATGTGCTTGGAGGGAGCGGATGTTCTCGCAACCGCCCCCGCAAACAGGCACCCATCCGGCTGCGCGCCAGCTCGCTCATGGATCCGTTCGGAGGGACGTGCACTGCAGGACGGTCTTCACGTACGGGGAGCAGAAGACCAGCGGCGCCCAGAGGCCGAGATGACGGCGGCAGTACCGCCACCACGGGGCCGGCGGCATCTCCCGTACGGAAACCAGACGCCGCAGCGCGGTACGCACGCCGATTCCAGGCTCGGCCGAAGTGCCCCGGACCGCAGCAGAGTTGTCGTCGCACGTACCCAGGTGGCCCGGTGCGAGCAGCAGCGGAATACCGGCCCGGAGGGCACGGAGCCCGTAGTCGTTGTCCCCCATACGATGCGGGAAAGCGGGGTCGAGGTCGCCCAGCACCCGCCTGGCAGGGGCCGTGACCAGGACCGCGTTGCCGTTACAACTGTCGCACCGCTTCGCGTGCTTGGAGTCTGGCTCGATCCGTTCCAGGGTCGGAGGGCGCAGGCGGTCCCGGACAAGGCGGTAGCCGCTGTAGGTGGTGCGGGTTCCGTCACTGGAGCGCATGGCGCCGACAACAACGGCCGGGCGCTCCAGAGGACCAGCGGTGCGAAGCAGTGCGGCGAGCGCTCCCGGCTCGAGAATCACGTCGTCGTTGAGCCAGAGCACATGGGCCTCGGGATCCGCCCGGGCCGCAGCGATCCTGGTTCCGGCGCCCCAGTAGACATCCGCACCGACCGTCACCACATCGGTGTCCGGAAAGGCGGCGCGCACCGCGTCGGCCGTGCCGTCGGCGCTGCCGGCGTCGACGAGGTGGACGGTGCAGCGAGTGCCGGCCGGCAAACCTGTCTGAGCGTGCATCGACGAGATGGCCGCAAGAGTTCTGCCACGACGGTTGTGACAGGTCATCAGGACCGCGATGTCACGCGCAACGCCACCGCGCGGGATGCGATCGGCGAGCACCGACTCACCACGCGGCCGGTGCGGGGACATGGCAGTCACGCGCACTCCTTGGCTGGATGGGTTTCACCTTGCGACGGATGCGGGTGGGCGTCCCGCGCCCCACCAGTTTAGGGGTTAATCGGCAATTTTCTGAGCAAAGTAGCGGTATGTTGCTTTAAGTCTCTTTTGCGAACTCGGCCAGCATCTTCAGGAGTCCGTCGCTGAAGCGCGCCGCCATGTTCTCGATCGAGTACATGGACGCGTCTTTGGCGCAGGCGTCGGTCAGCGCTGCGAGACGTCCGCGGTCACGCAGCAGCGCAACCGCCGCTGCCGCGTAGGCAGCAGGATCGTCGGGGGCCACGACGGCATTGCGTCCGTCGGTCAGATAATCGAATTCGGGGCCGTGCAAGGGCCAGACCGTGGTGACGATCGGTGTACGCAGTGCGAAGGAGTCGACGGCGCACAGTCCGACCGCGCCGGGCATGAGCATGATGTCGCTGACGGCACCCAGCAACGCCGCACGCCGCCCCACGGCACGACCGACTGCAATCACCGCGCTTCCCGGTCGTGCGGCCGCGTCCTCCACCAGGGACCGCGCCGGCCCCTCTCCGGCAACCAGCAAACGGAAGCCCGGCAGATCCTGAGCGATTCGTCGAGCGGCATCCAGGAGGAACGGAATCCGCTTGGGAACGTCCAGCCCACCCAGGAACAGCGCCGTACGACCAGCCATCAGATTGTGTTGGTACCGAAGGCGTGCCGCGTCGGCGTACTCGGTCGTCCCTGGCCTCCGGGCCCGGTCGCAGGTCTCCGACAACCCCACGGTGTCGACCGAGTTGTGAACGACGGTGATGCGCTCCCGGGGGAAACCTCGCGACGCTACGTGAGCGGCTCCTTTGTCGGTGTAGGAGAAGAACCACGCGCCCCGTCGGGTCAGGATGTCCTTGGCCCACGCCTCAACCCGGCTCTGAGGCTTGCTGAAGCTCCGGCCGTGTCCCCAGAACGCGACCGGTCGGACACGTCGTCCAAGGTGACCGACGTACTGCCGGAACAAGAGCGGGTACGCCTCCAGGTTGTGCAGGGCCTGCTCCAGGACGACCACGTGAGCGTCGTCCGCGAGGCGTGCCAGCCTGTGCCAGCTCAGGTGCCGCCCGCCCGGCGCGGTCCACCTCATGGTGGGAACCTGCGTCGTACAGCCACAGGTGGCGGCATCCCCCCTGGCCTTCTGTTCCTGTGCCGGCGATCCGTGAGCCACTTCGAGGGCCACCCCGGCCGGCGCGAGGAGGGCTTCCAATTGCTCGAAGAAGATCGTCCGGTAGGCAGGAACATACGGCTGCACGACGAGCACGCGTTTGCTCGGCAGTTCCTTCGCGCTCAGCATGCCGCTGCCTCACGGTGGTTCGCAGCCTGCCGGTACACCGTACTCATCGCGGCGTTCCAGGATCGGGCGGTGTAGCGCTCGGCATAGACGCTGCGGCAATGATTCCGAATGCGGGGAAAGACCGTTCGTGCGTCTAGAAGAGCGCGAGGCAGTTCGTTGTCCGTGTGGTACAGCGCGCCCGTTTCCTCCCGGAGCACGCTGTCCCCGGCCGCTGATCCTGCCCGTGCGAGAACGGGTACACCGGAGGCCAGGGCCTCCTGATAGACGAGCGGGTTGCCCTCGAACCAAAGGCTCGGAAAGATCAGTCCGGTGTATCCGGGCAGCGTGTCCAGGATCTGCTCTCGCGGGAGGCTGCCCAGCAACCGCACGTGCTCCGGCGCCAGTTGCCGGCATGTCGGTTCGAGCGGGCCGGAGCCGATGACATCGAGGTGCTCACCCCGCGGCCAGTTCTGAAGCAGTGGAACAATTCCCTTCTCCTCGGTGAGCCGGCCCACGAAGAGCCAACGCGGGGTTACGCCCGGTGGGGCGATCTCCGGGTCTTCGATGCGTGAGCGGTCCGGAACCTCGACGAAGTTGGGCACCAGGGCGAGCTTCTCCGCCGGCAGTCCGAAGCGCAGATAGAGGTCCCGGCTCCGCTCGGAGAGCAGCACGATCCTGTCGGCACGGCGCAGTACCGGATGTTCTGCCGCACCACCCCGAATCGCCCAGGCGAGGGGCGCCGTAGCGGCTCGCGACGCCCGGTAACAGCCGTTCCGCATGCCCGCCCAGCGGTCGCCGTCGGGACATCGCGTGCAGACCTCACCGTTGCGGAAGAGCGTGCCTGCGGCGCAGAGGGGACGGTAGTTGTGCACCGTGGCGACGAGCGGTCCCGTCCAGTGGTCGAGCCATTCGGTGCCGAAGTTCGGAAACAGGTTGTGCACGTGCACGACGTCAGGGGCAAGTTGCTCCAGGGCCGCCAGTGGGGAACGACCTCGGCCGGTGGCAACACGCACCGCAGCGCGCAACGTGTATCCGCGTCGCTGCTCCAGGGAGTCGGTGTCGGCAGCGACCACGGTGACATCGTGCCCTGCCGCCCGCAACGCATCCGCTTGATCCCGTACAGCGGCGTTTTCCCCGCTCGGCTGCCGTGACGAGTAGAAGCTGTGTACGAGGGCCACGCGATGGGGTGCCCTCATCATTTGGTTCGGTACGCCCCCGCCATGAGGCATGCTGCTCATCCCGTTCCTCGACCCGAGGCTGCGCGCTGCCGAATGTGCTGTGTGGTGACCCCACGGACGAACCTCGCGTTGCCGAACAGATAACGGCGCCAAAGCCGACGAGGTTCGAGACAGAGTCGGAACAGCCATTCCATTCCGCATTGCTGCATCCAGCGGGGTGCTCGCTGCTTGTGCCCTGCGACAAAGTCGAAGGCGGCTCCGACGGCCACGCACACCGAGGGAACGACCGCAGCCAGCTGCGCGGTGCGCAGGTCCTGCTGCGGCGTTCCCAGGCCGACCCACACGATGTCCGCTCCGCTCTCGCGGATGGCTTGTTCCTCCTCGTACAACTCACCGGCTGTCAGTGGACGGAAGGGCGGTGAGCACGTGCCCACGATCAATGCGTCGGGGAAGCGGCGATGCAGCTGCCGCTGCAGTGCCGCCAACACTTCCGGGGTGGATCCCAGTAAGTAGTGACGCAGTCCTGCCGGCTGGCCCAGTGCGAACACGTCCAGAAGGAGTTCGGTCCCGCATACACGTTCAGACGGCAGACCAGAGGTCCGGTGGAGCAGTCGATTCGCCCAGACAACGGCCTGCCCGTCAGGAAGGTTGAGGGAGGCCGACCGAAGCACGGCATGGAGCCCGGCATCCGCGTCCGCGGCGGCAAGCGAATACGCATTGCACAGATGTACCGCTCTGCCGCTCCGTCCTTCTGCGGCGGGCGGCGTGGGGTCGTCGTGCTTCTGCGCACGGTCGGCACTGCGGGTCAGCTCCGCGAGTCGCAAGACCTCGCGGGCCGCGCTTCGGCGGTCGTGCGCAGCAATGGGGATTCCGAGGCAAGTGATGATCGGCGCGGCTTCAGGCTGCCACTCGTTGGTCGTTGCACTTGAGGGAGCGGACGGCAGGGTCACAGAAGCCTCCCGGTCTTCAGCGTGCGGGGCATGGGATCCCTCGCATCAAGGGGGACGGACACGACTGCGCCAGCCCGATTCCACCTCCGGGGTACCAGTGACCCTGGGGTTGCTCCTGGAAGTACGAGAATCGTCGTCCCGTTGCCTCGGCCCAGTGCGGCAGAGCGTCGGTGGCGTGCGCATTGTCACTGAGAACGATCGCCCCGGCGGTGAGCAGCGGTGCCATGGCCTCGTACTCGGCCAGCTCATGCTCACGGGTGTGGAGGCTGTCATGGAGAAACAAGTCGACCGGGGTCGACAGTTGTGCGATGTTCTGCAGAGAGTCTCCGATGGTCAGCGTGGTGACCGAGGCGTACTCACCGTGGATGAGATATCCCGCGCGGGGATTCACATCCATCGTGGTGAGCCGGCCCGTGCCGTTGCGCAGCAGGGCGGCGGCGAGCACCACGGTGCCGAGCCCTTTGTCCGTGCCGGTCTCCACGACATGATTCGGCCGCAATGCACGGACGAGGGCGTACCAGCCGAACCGTTTGTGAAGGCGCACCTCCATGTCGGCGAGACCCCGACAGCTGCTCGCCAGAGTTGCCGCTTGGACGTGTTTCTTCAGACGCGTGTCGTTTGCGGCTTCCGCGATGTATTCGCGGATGTCATCGACACCGACTCCGGCGGCGTCAGCGACCCACCAGGCAAGATGCTCAAGGTTCAGCGGCGTCAGGTCAAAGGTGTAATTGGTGTGTTCGCGAGATTTGATGAGCCAGCGGGCCGACTGGGTCAGGACCCGAGCGTCATGTCGGGCAACTCTGGCGGCCCGCATCGGTAGTGCCGCGGCGCGAGCAAATGGCGAGTTCGACAAATATCGCGCAAGAAGGCTCATGTCCGCACCTTAGCCAATTCTCTTCCCTGAGTAGGTGATTCGCGAGCTGATGCGGTGAATTCTTTTGTCCGGGTCGCCCAATGAGCCAGACAGCCGTTCGGTTGGACTGACAATATGCCAGGCTGTTTTTTAGGGGCGCTCGTCAGTGCGGAGCCATGTGGCGTCTAGAGCCCCTGGATGTTGGACGCGCGCCCCCGAAGCGTTCCCCGCGTGTCCAGTACGAGAGGCACACGACGGATCAGTGCCTCAAGGTCCAGGCAGGAGTGGTCGGTGTGAACGACGGCCAGGTCCACATCGCCGAGGGTTTCCGCAGCCAACGTCTTGACCGCGGGAACGGGCGTACCGTCGACGACGAACTCGGGAACGAGAGGATCATGCCACGAAACGACTGCCCCGGACCGCATCAGTTGTCTGGCGAGCGGGAAAGCCGAAGACTCGCGGACGTCCGAGACATCGGGTTTGTACGATACGCCGATCAGCAGGACCGAGGAGCCGTTGAGTGACTTGCACACGGAGTTGAGCATCTCCGCGACACGCAGGGACACATAGTTGGGCATCCGATCGTTGATCTCTGTGGCCAACTCGACGAAGCGGAAAGAGGATCCGAGCTGGCGGACCCTCCACGAGATATACGCCGGGTCGATCGGAATACAGTGACCACCCACGCCGGGGCCGGGGTAGAAGGGCATGAACCCGAATGGCTTGGTGGCGGCAGCGCGAATCGCCTCGTACAGGTCGATGCCGAGTTCCCGGCAGAAGACGACCAGTTCGTTGACCAGCGCAATATTGACGTTCCGGAACGTGTTCTCCAGCAGCTTGGCCATCTCGGCCTCTTTCGGCGACGACACCGGAACGACGCGCTTTGTCAGCGCCCGGTAGAACGCCGCTCCGGCCGCCGTGCACTGGTCGGTGACACCGCCGACGATCTTGGGCGTGTTCTCCAACCGGTACTCATGATTCCCCGGGTCGATCCGCTCGGGGGAGAACACGAGACTGTAGTCGCGACCCGGCACCAGCGACGAGATGGCTTCAATGCGTTGGGCGACGAGATCCTCGGTGGTGCCGGGATAGGTCGTCGACTCCAGGCTCACCAGGTCGCCGGGGCGCAGCACTCGGGCGACGTTGTCGACGGCTTCGCTCACCATGGAAAGGTCCGGCAACTTGTCCCGTAGTGGTGTGGGTACGCAGATGACGTACGTCCTGGCAGCGGCCAGGCTGCCGGGATCACTGGTGAACGAGACACGTCCCGTTGCCAGTGCCTTGTCCAACGACGTGTCGCTCAGCGTGTCGACGGGGCTGTGACCGACCTCCAGCGCCGCCACCCTGCCGGTGTCGATGTCGAATCCGATGACCTCCAGCCCGCTTTCCACAGCCGCGAGTACCACGGGCAACCCGACGTAGCCGAGACCGAGTACGGCCACCGGGCCTCGAGCCGGCTTCACCCTCAAGCTCGGTGACGGCTGTCCGTCGGCGAGCGCGGTACCACCACTCCTGACGTTGCTTCCCATGAATCTCAGTACCCTCTCTGCACGAATCGGACCAGATGCTCGTGTGCATATCGCCGTTCCGACGCCACTCACGAACGGCGCGACTCGGATCCCGGGGCAACCCTACGGAGTGCTGGAGTTAATCACCTGTATTTGAGGGACGCATTCGAAGCCGTTTCACACATCGCCCCGACCAGCTCTTGCGGACCGAATTCCTTCTGCGGCAGGCCTGGAAGAGGACGGCTACCTGCCGCACCGGGCTCGTTCCGTGTCCGGCGTCGTCCGTGTGGCTCGGCCTATTGGCGAGGTAGTCGAGCGCCGCCCGGGCCGGTTGACTCGTACCAGGCGTACGTCTCTGCGATTCCGTCAGGGAGTTTGATCAGCGGAGTCCAGCCCAGAGCAGCGATCTTCGAGATGTCCAGGACCTTGCGAGGCGTGCCGTCCGGCTGGGTCGGATCCCATTCGATGGCGCCCTCGTAGCCCACTGCGGATGCCACCATGTCCGACAGCTCTCTGATGGTGAGGTCTTCGCCCGTGCCCACGTTGATGGGTGAGTCGGAGTCGTACCGTTCGAGCAGCACGAGGCACGCCCGGGCCAGGTCGTCGGTGTGCAGGAATTCCCGGCGGGGCGTTCCCGAGCCCCAATTGACCACCCTGGGTGCCTGTTCGATCCGGGCCTGGTGGAACCTCCTCATCAAAGATGGCAGTACGTGCGAGTGCTCGGGGTGGAAATTGTCCCCCGGCCCGTACAGATTGGTCGGCATGGCGCAGATCCACGGCAGTCCATGTTGCCGACGGACGGATCTGACCTGAGTGATTCCGGCGATTTTGGCGATCGCGTATGCCTCATTGGTTCGCTCCAACGGACCGGTCAGCAGCGCCTCCTCACGGATCGGTTGGTCGGCGTGCTTCGGGTAGATGCAGCTGGATCCGAGGAAGAGCAGCCGTTCTACGCCGTGTCGCAGGGCCGCATCCAGCACGTTCACCTGGATCAGAAGATTGTCGGAGATGAACTCGGTGGGGCGGGTGTCATTGGCCTTGATGCCGCCGACGCGGGCCGCCGCGAGGATCACGGCGTGCGGCTGGTGCTTCGCGAACCACTCGAAGACGGCGCTTCGATTCCGCAGGTCCAGGTCGGTCGAGCCGGGACCGAGCAGTGAGGTGAAGCCCTCGGCCTTGAGGAGCCTCCACAACGCCGAACCCACGAGCCCGCTTCGCCCCGCGACGAAGACGGGAGCGGATCTGTCCAGGGGACGATACGAGTCAGTGTGTACCGCATGCGAAATGCTCATCGGGGGCTCCTGTCGGATGGGTTGAAGTCGCGTGCGTCGGTTCGCCAGGCTGTTTTTCGTCGCTGGGAGGTTGTCCCGCCGCGCGGCCGTCGCGCGGAACCTCACTCTATTAGTGAGTCCGATAAAGTAGACACATAGCCATAATGCGCGGAAAGGGATGATGAGGTCTCTACTCTGACGTTGTACCAGGAACCATCGGGAGTGCCGGCCGAGGTGTTCCATATGACGACGTCCAGAAAATGGAGACAATGTGACCGCGAAGACCGCGCTCATCACCGGAATTACCGGACAGGACGGCTCCTACCTCGCCGAGCTTCTATTGGACAAGGGGTATTTCGTACACGGTGTCGTGCGCCGCGCCTCCACCTTCAACACCCAGCGGATCGAACACCTTTATGAAGATCCACACCATCCGCAAGCCCGGCTCTTCCTGCATTACGGCGACCTGACGGATGGAACCCGGTTGGCCGGTCTCCTGGAGAAAGTGCAGCCGGACGAGGTGTACCACCTCGCCGCACAATCCCACGTACGAGTCTCCTTCGACGAGCCCGAGTTCACCGGGAACAGCACAGGCCTCGGCACCACGCGTCTGCTGGAGGCGATCCGGTCCGTGGGCCTGTCGTGCCGCTTCTACCAAGCCTCCAGCTCGGAGATGTTCGGTGCCGCACCACCGCCTCAGTGCGAGACCACCCCATTCCACCCACGCTCCCCGTACGGGGTCGCAAAGGTCTACGCGTACTGGGCGACCCGTAACTACCGCGAGGCCTACGGGATGTATGCCGTCAACGGCATCCTGTTCAACCACGAATCTCCTCGCCGCGGCCCGACCTTCGTCACCCGCAAGGTGGCCGCGGCAGCCGCAAGCATCAAGGCCGGCTTGCAGGACGTGATCTACCTCGGAAACCTCGACGCCCGGCGCGACTGGGGCTATGCGCCCGAGTATGTCGAGGCCATGTGGCTCATGCTGCAACAGGACGATCCGAACGACTATGTGGTGGCCACCGGGACCAGCCACAGCGTGCGCGACTTCGTGGAGTACTGCTTCGCACACGTCGGTCTGGACTGGCACGACCACGTGCGCTTCGACGCGCGCTACCTGCGGCCCTCCGAGGTCGATCACCTGGTCGGCGATGCCTCCCTGGCCGAACGGGTCCTTGGATGGCGACCAACGGTACGCACCCCCGAACTGGCACGACTGATGGTCGATGCCGAACTCGGTGCGCTCATGAACACCGGCGACAAGCTGGCCCGACCTGCCCGGGCCGTCGATTCTGACCTGGGGCGCTTGGTGACCGCGCGATAGCGGTGTGAGTCCCGCGGCCTCCGCCTCCGTGGCAGTCCGCCATGACTTCCACCGCGCGGTATGCGGGAACGTCAAGAACCGGGCCGGACCTCGGGCCCGGTTGGCGTTGTTGTTCCCGTGCTACCGGCGCGGGTTGCGTCGGGCCAGGGCCTCGCCGATGACCAGCAGGACGAACGCGGTGTTGCCCACGAGATAGCGGGCGGACAACCGCCGGGGCTCCTGCCTGAGACGGAAGGCCCACTCCAGGCCCGCGCCGCGCATCCACCGGGGCGCACGCGCCCTGAGCCCGGCCACCACGTCGAAGGACCCGCCGACGTCCACCGCCAGTCCGCAGTTCAGGTCGGCCAGATGCCTGGCGAGGAAGTACTCCTTGCGCGGCGTCGGCACCGCGAGGAAGAGGAGGTCGGGGCGGGCTTCGCGGACGGCGGCGACCACCTCCGGCTCCTGGTCCCACGACCAGTGGCCGTCGCGGTGTCCGACCACGTCCACGCCCCGGCGCGTGGCGATGGCCGCCACCTGGCGCACCACCGCGGGCTCGGCGCCGAGCAGGAAGACCCGGTAGCGTTCACGTGCCGCGCGGTCCCACAGCGCCAGCATGAGATCCATGCCGGTGACCCGTTCGGGAAGTGGGTGCCCGAGCACCCGGCCCGCCCACACAACGGCCTGCCCATCGGCGTTGACGAGCGAGCAGGAACGGATGATGTGCGCCAATCGGCGATCCCACCGGGCCCTGACGACTTTCGCGGCATTCACCGAGACATGTTGGTGAGGTCGTGCATCGGCGATCATCCTCTCCGCCGCGGCAACACTTTCCGCCAGGGTGAGAGCGTGCACCGGCACCCCGCAGAGGGGAACCGGCGCTGTTTCGCTCAAACGGCTCGGCCGGTCCATCGGCGCAAGAACATTGTCTGGCCCCATAGCCTCCGCCTGACAGTGGACGTGTCCTCACGCTAAGTGCCGACAGAGCCCGGACGACCGCTATATGCACAACTCGCCGACATCGCAACTCGAATGGGCCACCCGCTGGTCCCTCAACTACCTCGTCTCCGTCGGGCTGTTGCGGCGGATGGTCCTCCTGGCGGCCCACCCCGCGGCTGCGACCCATGGGTGCGGCGCTGGACTCTCCCACCGTGGGACGGTCCAGCATGATGACGTGCAAGACGAACTCCTCACCATCGGGCGCTTCGCCCGCCTGTGCCGGCTCAGCGTCAAGCAGCTACGGCACTACGACGAGATGGGGCTGCTGGCTCCGGCCCGCGTGGACGCCGGCTCCGGCTACCGCTACTACGCGCCGGAACAGGCCCGCGACGCGCTGACCATCTCCCTGCTCCGCGAGATGGACCTTCCCCTGGCGGTGATCGCCCAGGCGCTTGCCGCCGAGCCCGCGCACCGGGCACAGATCCTGCGCGCCGAGCGGGACCGGCTGGCCGAGCGGATCAGCAGGGACCAGGCACGAATGGAGCTGCTGGAGCGGCTGGCCGAGGGCGGTCTGCCCGGCTACGAGGTGACCCTGAGCAGGGAGCCGGAGCGACGGCTGGCAGTGGTGCGGGCGGACTGCACCCCCGCGGAGATCGGGGCGAAGGTCGAGGAATGCGTGGGAAGGCTGCTGCCCGCGCTCGCCAAGGCGGGCATCGCGTGGGAGCCGCCGCTGTGGGGGCTGTACCCGCTGGACCTGGACGAGCGGATGCGGATCGCCGTCGGAACGCAGATGCCGCCGGGGGAGGGAACACCGGACCTGGAGTTGGAGACGCTGCCCGGCGGACTCGTCGCCGAGACCGTGCACATCGGGCCCTACAGCCAACTGCGCCTGGCCTACAACGCTCTCTTCGCCGCCGTACACGAGCGCGGACTGCGCCCGCAGGCGCCCGTACGCGAGGCCTATCTCGTCGGACCGGCAGAGGCACCGCAGGAAGAACTGATGACCCGGCTGATCATCCCCGTCCAGGAGAACCAGGCATGACCACGGTGACAGACATCGACACCCGCGGTACGCAGCACTGCGAGACGACGGCTCTGGGGGTGCTGCTGCGGCACCAAGGACTCGATCTGTCCGAGCCCATGCTCTTCGGCCTCGGCTCGGGTCTGTCCTTCATCTACTGGGACAGCAGGAACCTGGGCTTTCCCTTCCTCGGCGGACGGGTCAAGCCGTTCGACCTCACGAGGAACCTGGCCCGCGGGCTCGACCTGGAGCTCCTGGTCCGGGAGACCACTTCGCCCCGCAGAGCATGGGAGAACGTGGTGGCCCCCATCGACGCGGGCCACCCCGTCGGACTGCAGCTCGACAGCTACTACCTGGACTACTTCACGTCGAAGGTGCACTTCGGCGGTCATGTCGTCGCCATGTACGGCTACGACGACCGTGACGCCCACCTGGTGGACACCGAGCAGCAGGGCGGAGCGGTGTCCACCAGCCTGGCCGGCCTCGCCAGGGCCAGGGCCGCGCGCGGCCCGATGAGTGCCAGGAACCGGTCCTTCACCCTCACCGCTCCGGCGGAACTCCCCTCCCTGCACGACCGGATCATTCCCGCCGTCACCGCCTGCGCCGACGCCTTCCTGAATCCGCCGATCGCCAACCTGGGCCACCGCGGCATCGAGAAGGCGGGGAAGCGAATACGCACCTGGCTCCAGCGCACCGACAACCCGCAACGGGACCTGCCGCAGGCCGCCCTCATGATGGAGAAGGCCGGCACCGGCGGCGCCCTGTTCCGCAACCTCTACCGCGACTTCCTCGCCGAATGCGGCCGGCTGCTCGACAGCGGCCACCTGCGCACCGGGCACAGGCTGTATGCCGAGGCAGCGATCCTCTGGACGGAAGCCGCGGCACTGATCACACAGGCCGGCGAGGCAGGAGACGCGCAGTGCCTCGAACGGGCAGGTACCGTCCTGTGCGACCTCTCCCGCATCGAGCACGACGCCATGCAGGCGCTGAGCCGACTGAGCACTACGCGAAGTCGTACACGGCCCAGTCGGTGACAAGGACGTACCCGATGCGCTGGTAGAGGGCGTTGCTGGTGGCGTTGGCCGCGTTGGTGAACAGCACGACCTCCTGGGCACCCTCGGCCAGCGCGGCCCGGCTCACCTCGACCGTCACGGCGCCCGCGTAGCCGCGACCGCGCAGGCGGGCCGGGGTGTAGACCGGGTCCACCTGGATCATGCCGGCGACCATCGGGTTCAGGCCTGCCATGGAGACGGGCGTGCCGTCCGGGGTCTCCCAGAACGTGTAGCGCTTGTCGGCGAAGCGTGTGCTTGCCCAGGAGGCGGAGTCGATCGAGACGGCTTCCCCGACGTCCGCGGCGAACTCACCGCACCAGCACATGAGTTGCTCATGGTCCCGCTCGCCCACGAGCCGGCCACGGCCCGCCGGGAACGGATCCGGTGGGGTGAGCGTGCCGAGGCGGTACAGGCAGAGCCGAACGCGCGGTGTCGGTAGGGCGCCCGTGTGCCGCTGCCAGGCCTCGGCGAAAGCGGTAGCGGTGCTGTGGTCCGCGCTGACGTAGGGCAGAGCGTGCCCGAGGGCGGCCAGGCGGGCAGCGAGGGTGTCGGCCTGCTCGGGGGTGAGGGGGGTGAGGCCCAGGCCACGGGCCGGGAGGCGGTAGAGGGTGGCGTGGACCTCGCCCGCTCGCTCCAGCCGCCCGAAGAGCGGGGCTTGGGCGCCGTACGCATGCGCTCCGCGCGCTCGCAGTCTCGCGGTCACCGTCAGCGTCATGATGTGCACGGCGGGGCGCGAGCGCAGGAATTCCCCGGCTCGGCCGAGAAAGGCGTCGACGTCTTCGGTGAGGTGCCAGTCGTCCGGGCGCATGCGTCATGATCCCTGATGGACTCGGCCGCGGGGAAGACCGCATGACCGGCCGGCACACCTGCTGTCCTCCCTACACCTGCTGTTCTCCTTGCACACGAACGGGGCGGCGTACGCCGACGGGGTGTCGGGGTACGCCGCCCTCGGGTGTGTCATGACGGCTATTTCGGGTCGTCGTTGAACTTCGAGGTCGACCAGAAGTAGCCGAGCACCGCGAGGCCCAGGCACCAGGCGACCGCGAGCCAACCGTTGTTGCCGATCCCGGTGCCGAGCAGCAGACCGCGCAGGGTCTCGATGGCGGGCGTGAACGGCTGGTACTCGGCGATCGGCTGGAACCAGCCCGGCATCGAGTGCAGGGGGACGAAGGCGCTGGACAGGAGCGGCAACAGGATCAGGGGCATGGCGTTGTTGCTCGCGGCCTCGGCGTTCGGGCTGACCAGGCCCATGCCGACCGCGATCCAGGTGAGCGCCGTGGCGAACAGCACGAGCAGTCCGAAGGCCGCGAGCCACTCCAGGACGGTGGCATCGGTGGAGCGGAAGCCGATGGCCACGGCGACGGCGCCCACGAGGACCACGCTCATGACCGACTGCAGCACACTGCCGACGACGTGCCCGACGAGCACCGAACCGCGGTGGATCGCCATCGTGCGGAAGCGGGCGATGATCCCCTCGGTCATGTCGTTGGAGACGGAGACCGCGGTCCCGATCGTGGTACTGCCGATGGTCATCAGCAGGAGCCCCGGGACGATGTAGGCGATGTACTCGGAGCGGTCCGGACCACCGCCGCCGATGCCCGCGCTCATGGTGTCGCCGAAGATGTAGACGAAGAGCAGCAACAGCATGATCGGGGTGAGCAGCAGGTTCAGTGTGAGGGACGGATAGCGCCGGGCGTGCAGGAGGTTGCGGCGCAGCATCGTGGCCGAGTCGCGTACGGCGAGGGAGATCCGGGTCGGGCGGGCGGGAGCCAGGGGGGAGCTCATCGGACAGCCTCCTTGGGCTGGTTGGGGATGCCGCCGCCGGTCAGGGCGAAGAAGACGTCGTCGAGGTCGGGGGTGTGCACGGCCAGCTCGTCGGCCTCGACGCCGGCCGCGTCCAGCCGGTCGAGTACGGTGCGCAGCTCGCGCTGGCTGCCGTCGCTCGGGATCCGCAGCGTGAGGGACTCGTCGTCCCTCAAGGCCGCGCGCAGTGCTCCGGCGGCGCTCTGGTAGGCGGCCGGGTCGGTGAAGCGGAGCCGGACGTGTCCGCCGGGCACGATCCGCTTCAGCTCCTCGGCGGTGCCTTCGGCGGCGATCCTGCCGTCGTTGAGCACGGCGATGCGGTCGGCGAGTTCGTCGGCCTCCTCCAGGTACTGGGTGGTGAGGAAGACGGTGACGCCGCCCGTGACGAGCTCGCGGATGATCTGCCACATGTTGTGCCGGGAGCGCGGGTCGAGGCCGGTGGTCGGCTCGTCGAGGAAGATGATCCGCGGGGTGCCGACCAGGGTCATGGCGATGTCGAGACGGCGCTTCATACCGCCGGAGTAGGTGGCGGCGGGCTTCTTCGCGGCCTCGGTGAGGTCGAAGCGCTCCAGCAGCTCGGCGGTGACCCGCCGCCCCTCGCGCTTGGACAGATGGTGCAGGTCCGCCATGAGGAGCATGTTCTCCTCGCCGGTGATCAGCCCGTCGACGGCGGAGAACTGCCCGGTGACACCGATCGCGGCCCGCACGGCCTGCGGGTCGGCGGCGAGGTCGTGGCCGCCGACGCGGATCTGTCCGCCGGCGGGGTCGGGGGAGATGAGGGTGGAGAGGATCTTTACGGCGGTGGTCTTGCCGGCGCCGTTCGGACCGAGCAGCGAGAAGACCGTTCCTTCCGGGACGGCCAGGTCGACGCCGTCGAGCACGACCTTGTCGCCGTAGGACTTGCGCAACCCGTTCGCCGCGATGGCCAGGTCGGTCATGAGTGGTGCCCCCTCTTACTGACTAAGGATTCAGAGACTGCGGGCGGTGATGTCGCCGTGGGAGGTGGTGGCGCGGATGTCGAGTTCGGCGCTGCCGTCGTTCTTGAGGGCGTTGCTGATGCGGCCGTGGCCGGTGCCGGCGTCCAGGGCGGCCGAGACGCCGGCGGCGGCGCCGACCGAGATGCTGCCGGACTGGGTGCGGAGCACGACCGTGCCGCGCACGGCCTCGGCGATCCGGATGTCGCCCCGTGCGGTGCTGATCTCCGCGGGTCCGCCCAGCCGCCCGACCTCGACGTCGCCGTCGATCGCGGTGAGGCGGAGGCTCGCGGCCTCGTCGAACTTGACCTGGCGGTACGCGCCTTCGAAGACGACGTCGCCCAGGCGGCCGACGCCGCGCAGCTCGGCGCAGGCGGCCTTGCCCTCGATGCGGGAGCCGGCGGGCAGCTGAATGGTCACCTCGACGGATCCGGAGTTGCCGAGGACCCGGTTCTTCGCGGTCGGCGCCTCGACCCGCAGGACGCCGTCGCCGTATACGACCTCGATCTGCTCGGCCGCCTTCACGTCGCGGCTCTTGGAGGCGTCCACGGGCAGGACCTCGACCGTGGTGTCGGCCCGGTCGGCGGCGATGAACCGGATGCGTCCCGCGGGGATGCCGAGGACGGCGGAGACCGGGGCGGGGGTGTCGTACTTCTGCATCGTGCGCTCCTTCGGCTCTTCGTTTCTGATGATGGAAACGCTACGTTGCATTCAATAATCCGGCAACAGAGTCGTTGCACGTATCTGCAATATATGCAGGTGAGTGCCGAGAAAGTGTTGCAATGGCATTGAATCTAATGCAACAAGCCGCACCGCGATCATTGCAATGAATGAGAAGTGAACGCTATAGTTGGAGACACCACGGACGACCGAAGGAGGCCGCGATGCCGGGAGGCAGACTCACCCAGCAGGAGCGCCAGCAGATCGCGCTGGGACTGGCCGACGGCCTCGCCTACGCGGAGATCGCCAGACGCCTCGACCGCCCGACCTCGACCGTCACGCGCGAGGTCATGCGCAATGGAGGCCCCACCGCCTACCGCGCCGACCTCGCCCACCGCGCCACCGAACGCCGCGCCCACCGCCGCAGGCAGACCACGCCCCGGGACTCGAACACCCCCGCGCAGGCCCATGGACGCGACGCCGACGCCGTACGCGAGTATGAGGAGGCGTTCACCACCCTCCTCATACAGCAGGGCCTGCCCAAAATGATGTCCCGGGTGCTGACCTGCCTCTACACCACCGACGACGGCAGCCTCACCGCGTCCGAACTCGTCCAACGCCTCCAGGTCAGCCCGGCGTCCATCTCCAAAGCGATCACGTTCCTCGAAAGCCAGGGCCTCATCCGCCGGGAACGCGACGAACGCCGCCGCGAGCGCTACCTCGTCGACAACGACGTCTTCTACCAGTCGATGATCGCCGCCGCCCGCTCCAACGCCCAACTCGCCGAGACCGCACGGCAGGGCGTCGGCGTCCTCGGCCCCGGCACCCCGGCCGCCGTCCGCCTCGAAAACATCGCCCGCTTCGTCGACTTCGTCTCCGAGAGCCTCGCCCGCGCCGCGGAACAGGCCCGTGACGTCCTCTACACGAAACCCGAAACGACCTCGGACAGCACTGCCTGAGCCACATCCGGATCGCGCTGACCCTCGTTGCTGACAACGGCCGTCAACTCGACCAACCGCAGGCCGACTTGGGATGATGAGGGCATGACCCGCAGTTCGGCCCGCCGTCCGGGAAGGATGACACTGCAACCTGACGGCCAGGAACGTTCGATGGTCGTGGAGCGGGTCGATCGCGTCATGACCGCCGGCTGCCTGACCATGTTGATCCTGCTGGTCGTCGTCCTCGCAACCGGCCTTTCCTGGCTGTGGTACTTCGAGTGGCACACCGGGAAGGTCGACAGCGAACGCAGGCACAGGGCTGTGTCATCCATCCTCCAGCAGGCCCGCAACGCGGCGGACGACACGGCCCGCTCCCTCGACGCGAGCCGCACCGGCGACCTCGACGAGCTGACCGGTGTGATCTGGAAGCACACCGGATCCCCACTGATCACCTACGACGCATCCCGCCGTGCGTTCACGGCCCAGCTGTCCAAGCAAGTCATGTACGACACGTCGGGAGACCTTCTGGGGGGAGGGAGTGACGCCGTGAGCCGGTGCCTCGACTTCACCTACAGCCACCCGCACGGCCACCCGTGGACGTCGAAGGTGGCCGTGCGGAAGGACGACGTGTGCAGACCCGCCACGGACATCGGCCTTCTGGTGCGGTTGGCGGGGACACGGATCGAGGGGATGGACCCGAAGGACGTCACCCGTACCGGAGTACAGAAGGCCCTCGACCCCACCGGAACGCTCCGTACCTTCACCGTCAGGGGCGTGACGCGAGGAGACGGCAGCGTGACGGTCACCGTCCTGCTCTCCAGCGACGACGGAACGGTCCGCCAGTGCTACCGCATCACCCGGCCCGCCACCGTCTCCGGCACAGGCCAGCCGCCTGTCACCTCAACTCCCTCACCCTCCTGCTGAGTTACCGACGGCACGTCAGTGATCGTGGGGCTCCTCGAAGGCTTGGAAGTCCGCACGCCTGAAGTGGCCGGTGTCCGGCCCGGATCCCTAGCGTGACGCAGAGCGCCATACACGTCGCTGCCCGGAGTCGGAGCCAGAGGAGTATCCCCATGGACCACGCGCACGCAGGCCACAGCATGGGAGGGATGGGCGGCATGGGTAGCACCGTTTCCTCCCTGGACACCTTGGGCGCTGTCCTCTTCATCGGATGGGCCGTCGCGATGTGGGCAGCCGTCGTCGTGCTCGCCCTCGGCAACCGGGGACAGGTCCGGCCGTGGCTGTACAAGACCGCGGTCGCACTCATCGGGCTCGGTGTCATCGGGCAGGTCGGTCACTTCCAGGAGCACGTGGCCCAGGTCGGCTACTGGGTGGCGCACCCGTACTCGCCGGCCTGGATGACTCCCTGGGCGAACGGACTGTCACGTGGCATGGGGCAGGTCGACGAGAGCAAGCCCATGCTCGGCATGGAGATCCTCCATCTCACGGGCAACTTCATCTTCCTGGCGGGACTCGTAGGCATCGCACAGATCACCCGCCGGGCCGCCGGAGAGCTCAAGTCCCGCAAGTGGGCCAAGATGGGCGTGTGGATGCAGACCATCCACGGCCTGGAGCACGTGGTGCTCACCCTGTCCGTCGCCCTTGGCGCCAGCCGGGCCATCGGGCTGTCCACCTGGTTCGGACTGATCGAACCGGGCCCTGCGCTCGTGACGTACCGGGTGTGGTGGCACTTCGTCGCCAATCTCATCGGCACGGTCATCCTCGCCATCGCGGTCTACCACCTGTGGAAGGAACGGCGCGCCGTCAGGGCCGGATACGAGGCTCCTGCGGCCGAGGCGGCCGACGTGTCCGACGTCGTCGAGGTGGGTGACGTGGCTGTGGTGGCCGCGGTCGCCGACACGGGCAAGCCCGCGGCCGCTGTCGGGGCACGTCCCCTGTGGTGGTGCATCTGATCGTTCGCCGGTGCCGGTGTTCGTCGCGGCAGTCGGTGCGCCACCGGGTCTCGCGTCCGACGCGATGCGGCACCGCCAGCACAGACCGTGCGGGGAGGGACGGCCGCAGGTGCCGTTACTCCCCGAGCAGCGGCCGTCGCCGACTCGGGCGGCGGGAACGGGAACTGGGCCGGGGCGGCAGCCACGGCAGAGACCGGAGTGCCCCGGGCGGTGAGGGCGCTCACAGCTCGGGCAACAGGTGACGGTGCGGGGCGCGGGGGGCGAGGCAGGGGCCTCGGCGCGGGGGACGCTCGGTCTGTCGGTTCCCTCGGCCGCTTCCCCGCCGGGCAGCGGTGCACCACCGCGACGGGCTGCCGCACGTCGCGCGACCACCTCCCGGCAGACGGGGCAGCGTGCGCCGGTGGAGCAGAGCACGCCCGTTTCGCAGTCCGGATTCGCACAGCCCCAACGGGGCAGTGCCACCCCCAGCAGCCAACGGCCCACGTCCCGGATGTCGGCGAGGACGGTTTGCGCGAGGCGTTGTCCGAGCCTGTCCCGCAGACGCGCGACGGTCATGCCGTCGCCGAGCTGCCGGGCGATCTCCTGGCCGATTCTGCGCTGCACGTAGGTGTTCACGTCGTCGAGCAGGAACCGGACCGGTTCCAGCACGGCATGGAGCCTGCCGCTGAACGTCAGTTGGGGACCGCGGTAGGGCGGCTCCCTGCGGACGGGAGCGGCGGGGGGCGGGGCGGGGGCCTGGGCGGGTTTCTTCTCATCCGCGCGCAGCGCGAGCACATCCGGTGTCCCGGCCGGGCCCGGCTCTTCACGCGGCGCTTCAACGCGCTTGTCCACCGGTACCTCGCCTACGGCGGATGAGACAGGCGCAGCGTCGTTCTCAGGTCGGTCAATCCTCAGGTCTTCCTTATACGCGAGCGAACACGCATCAACGTCGGAACCCGATGAGTCATCAAGTACGGGACTCACACAGGATGGTTGGGCGTTGACGACGAACTCGTGGCGCCCCTGGAAACCGGCTCGTCGCAGCACGCCGATCCAGCCCGAGGCGGCGAGTTCATCGATGATGCGGCTTGCCGCCTCGGTGCTGATCGCCTCACCGGCCCGAGGGCCGGAATGGTGACGCAGGAAGTCGGCGAGGTCGCTCTCGCTCAAGGGAATCTTCTGCACGACGGAGTAGGCGATGGCCGCGTACGCGCGCAGCAGACGGGGCCGCAGATGTTCACTCGCGGCGACGGGCAGCCAGATGAACGGCTCGGCCGGCGGCATCGGGCGGACCCGGCGGCATACGGTGTCCCCCGAGCCGCCCGGCTTGGACCTGCGCGTGTTGCAGGCGAGTTCGACGACACCGTCGGGGTCCGGATCACGGAGCTGCGCCAGGCCTCGTTGCACGGTCGATGGCGAGAAGCCGAGGTATCGGGCGAGAGTTGCGACGGCGGCGGTGCAGCCCTCCGGCCGCCGAGCGAGAGCCTTCACCTTGATGTAGACGCTGAGTGCCGCATCCGAGTAGTAGGGCGACTCGACGAGTCGCATCGGCACCTTCACCCGGTCACGCGGCACACGAACGGTGTCGCAGAACTCGGTCCCAGTCGAAGATTGGCTGGATTCCGTAGGTGAGGAGTGGGTACTTAAGGGGCTTCCCGCCTCATAAATCTGGTGGGGGGACTGGAGAATCGCGGAGTTCTGGTTCATTATGGAGACGTCTCTTTGTAGGAGCACCACTGCACGGTCCTGTCAGGCCGTGCAATGCACGTTTCTTGGGCTGGAGCCTGGAACGGGCGCGCGCGCCCGTCGAGTTGTTACCTCGGCGGGTGAGAAGACCGTGTGCCCCAGTGTTGGCGCACTGGGGCCGGTCGATGGCTGACCCGTGGCACGGCACGGAGCCGCTCAGGCAGCAGGTTCTACATTTTCCTTCCCCCGTATGAGGTCACCGTATCCCGCGGGGGAGTGATGGCCCTCCGTAGCCAAGAACGTCATTCCTCAGAGTGAAGCGGCGTCAGCCAACTCCGCAGTCGCGTTGAATGCGAAGGAACCTTTCTGTCGGGCGTTGACCCGAATGGTGCGCCGTGCGCCGGACGATGGGGACATCGTGGGTATGGACTCCGCCTCGATCCAGCACGGTTCGTCGAACTCGACGTAGCGGTTGAACGAGACGTCCAGCGACACGGGCAGTGCCGCCCCGGCCTGCGCGGGATCCATGGCGTGGCCCGCCTGGCGGACGGCTTCGAGCAGGAGCATGCCCGGCACATGGTCGACGGGGTGGTCGAACAGCACGGGATGGCTTGTGTCGACGCGCAGTTGCCAGCGTCCGCTCTCCTCCGTCGGCGACAGGACGATGTCCTGCCGGCGCAGACGGCCGACGGCTGCCCGCGACACCGGCTCGATCGGCTCCGGAACGGCCGCGAAGATCTCCTCGACGTTGCGGCCCATCCGCAGACGCCGGTAGACCGCGGGGGAGTGGTTGCTGAACCGGATGCTGGCCATGGCCAGCAGGGAGCCGGCGCGAATGGCCTCCAGGTGCATGACCATGGTGCGCGGTACGGTGCCGTGGTACTTGATGTCCGAGCAGGTCACGTGGAGTTCGATGTCGGCGGGCCTGGTCTCGATGCGCAACGCCTGCGGGTTGATCGCGTACTGAAGCCGCGACCAGCTGATCTGGTGCCCGAACGGCATGTCGTAGCCGACGTGGGTGAGCAGCAGACCGCACTGCCGGACCGTCTCGCTCAGCAGGAGCGGGTCGTACAGGCCGTGCTCGGAGATGTAGAAGCTGTGGCTGCGCGGCCACTGAGCGGTGATGGTGAACCTGTCGGCGCACTCCTTGCGCCAGCCGGTCAGGAACACCTCCGACAGGGCCGCGCGATGCACGTACTCCCTCGCAACGGTCGTGGTCAGAGCAGGCTGGCTTGCCGCGTTGGGCCGTTCCGTGGTTGTGAGCATGCCTATCCCCCTGGCGTGCGTATGTGGAGGCCCCTTCTCTGGTCGACTGAGGGGGCCGACCTGTAAAATAAGGGTGTTCGTTTTTTTTGTCGAGGGAGTCGCGAGCAATGGCCGAGCCAAAGCAAGAGAGGGCAGTACGGACGCGGGACACGATCCTGACTGCGGCCGCCGAGATCTTCGACGAGTACGGCTACAGCGGGGCGAGCATCAACAAGATCATGACCCGGGCCAACGTCACGCAGGGTGGGATGTACTTCCACTTCAAGTCCAAGCGTGAGCTGGCCCAGGCCGTTCTGACGCACCAGCAGGAGTTCGTGGACCCTCCGGCCGAAGGGTTCGGCCTGCAGGGACTCGTCGATCTCACGTTCTTCACCGCGCACCAGTTGACCAGCAACGTGCTGTTCCGGGCGAGCGTTCGACTCGCCGTCGAACAGGGCGAGTTCGGGCAGCGAGACGACACGGCATACCAGGAGTGGGTCGAGCAGTTGTACGTCCACCTGTGCGCCGCGCGGGAGCAGGGCGAGCTGCTTCCCGAGGTCGATGAACGAGAGCTCGCCAACGTGCTGGTGGGCGCCTACACCGGGACGCAGATCTTCTCCAACGTCGCCAGCGGTCACGCGGACCTTCCGGAACGCCTGGTCTCGATGTGGCGGTACTTCCTGCCGGCCATCGCCACCCCGCACGGCCTGGCCCGGGTGGAGCTGCCCGCCCATGTCGCGAGACTCGCCGCATGAGACGGACGCGCGTCGTGCTGACCGGGGCCACGGGGTTCATCGGAGCAGCGGTGCTGCGACGACTGGCCCGGTTACGGGACGAGGCCGGCACGGCCGCGCCTCTTTCCGTCCATGCGGTGGGCAGACGACTGCCCACGAGCACCGCGGCGCTGGTGGACGAGTGGACGCCCGCCGATCTCGGCGAGCCCGGCAGCCTGCGGGGCGTCTGCGAGGGGGCGGACGTGCTGCTGCACCTCGCGGCCTCGCAGAGCTCCGACGAACAGCACGGCACGGCGGTCAACGTCCAGGGGACCGCCGCGCTGATGCGTGAGGCCTTACGGTCCGGGGTCGGGCGGATCATGCATCTGTCGACGGCGGCGGTCTACGGGCAGGGTCCGCACCGCGGGATAGGCGTGGACGAAGTTGTCCCCGCCCCCCTGTCCGTCCCCAGCCGCACCCGGCTGGCCGGTGAGAAGCACGCCCTGGCGGCCGGGGCGTGCGTCCTGCGGCCCGGCCTCGTGCTGGGACGGGGGGACCGGTGGGTCGTACCCGCTCTCGCTGAACTCGTCACCGCCGTACCGGCGTTGTGGGACGGAGGGCGCGCACGTGTCTCCATGGTCGCCGTGGAGGACCTCTCGCGTCTCATCGTGCACCTCGCGACGGAGTTCCCCCTGGCCGGGCCACGGGTCTGGCACGCCAGCCATCCCGTCCCGGTGACCACCCGCGATCTGCTGGCGGCGCTGACCCGCCACCTCGGCCTGCCGGCGGTCTCCGCCGAACTGGCCTGGGACGAGTGCCGGGCTCGGCTGCGGGCGTCGGCCTGCGAACTGAGTGAGCGTCAGTTCGCCCTGGTGGCCCGCGACCACTGGTACGACAGCGAGGAGATCTGGCGCGGCACGAACTGCGACCCCGGCCCCGGTCCGCTGACCGGGGTGGCGGAGGCCGTTCCGTGGTACCGCTCCCTACTGGCGCTCGGCCCCGGGGACCGCGGCTGACGGGTCGAGGACGACCCGCTCGACGGTGATGGCGGGCAAGGGGGTGCCGGGTGCGTTCGCCCCCGTGTCGACCGCGACTCCCGCGATGGCCACGTGCCAGAGCCGTTTGAGCTGCGCCACCGCGCTCTCGAACGCCATGTCCGAGCCCATACGGCTGCGCAGATAGGCCTCCGCGCCGCTGGTCAGGTACTCGACCAGCGTCGTCACGTCCGCGGGCAGGGCGGCCGCGTGAAGTTGACCTGTTTCGTGTGCCTCGTCCAGGAGGTCGCGCACCGTCGGCAGCCAGACCTCCGACCACGGGACGGCTTCCGGAAGCTCGCGGCTGAGGCGGATGGCGGCACGGACGGAAGGCTCCCGCTCCATCAACTGGGCGAGTATCAGCGTCAGGTCGACCACCACGCGCAGCGCCGACCGGTTCTCGGCGAGGACGCCCTCCACCGCCTCGCGGGTCACCGACCGCCCCACCTGCTGGACCGCGTCGGCCAGTTCGTTCTTGGTCGAGAAGTGGAAGGTGACGGCGCCTATGGACATGCCGACGGACTTGCTGATGCGCGACAGTGACGTGCCTTCGTAGCCGGCACGGTCGAACTCCGCCGCCGCCGCTTTGACCAGGGCCTCGCGCGTACGCATGGCCCTCTCCTGCTTCACCATGCTGTCTCCTGAAGAGGGCTGCCGGCCGCCGGTGTACGCCAGGGCGGACTCCCCGGGCATCGCACCGCCGTGCTGTCCGTAGCCAAGTCGAAGATCGCCTCAGACCACCACCTTTGCGTCATCTTCCTGCCACCGGCAACCCGGAGTTGCACAAGATGCGCTAGCCGGCGGCCGTGCCCGTGGCGAGGACTGCTTCGCAGGTGAGAGCCGCCGACCGTGGTGCGGGCAGGTTGCTGCCACGGTGTTCGCGCGACGACCGTGCGACTGGGCCCGGCGAGGGCCGACTTGGCGAAGTACATCCGGCAACTCTCCTTAGTCGCGAAAAAAAGAGGGCGTTCGCTATTATTTTAGCGTGGCCAGCAGTCGCCGGCCGATTACGGGGAGGAACTTGCCATGGTCACGCACGCTTTGATGGACTCTCAGGCCTCGCTACCGGTGTTCGCGGAGAGTGTCTTCGAGTGCCTGCCGCGCAGCGACCAGCGTCGCTGGGCGCAGGCCTATGTGCAGGGGCTGCTCGTCACCCCGGGCAAGAAGTCGGTCCGCCGGCTGGCCGCGGCCGTCTCCGGATCGCCCGCCGCCTCGCAGTCACTGCACCAGTTCGTCAGCGCCAGCCCCTGGGACTGGATGCCGGTCCGGGCCGAGCTCACCCGGTGGGTGGAGCCGCGCCTCGCTCCGCCGCGCGCCTGCGTGGTCAGCCCGGCGATGCTGCGCAAGCGCGGCGAGCACTCCTGCGGAGTGCACCGCCGCTTCCTGGCCTCCACCGGCCGCTCGGTGACCTGCCAGGTGGGCATAGGCATGTTCCTGTCCTCCTACGACCGGGCCGTGCCGGTCGACTGGCGCCTGCTGCTTCCCGGTTCCTGGGTGAAGGACCACGAGCGCCGCGTCCGGACCCGGATCCCGGCCGAGGTGGGCCCCCGCTCCGTCGAGCAGCACGCCCTCGACCTCGTCGACACGCTCGCCGGCAACAGCCGCACCGCGCCCCTGCCGGTCGTCGTCGACCTGGAGGCCGCCGGCGGGACCCACGCGACCTCCCTGATCAACGGACTCGCCCTGCGTGGGAGGGACTTCGTGGTCGCCGTCCCGGACCGGCTCCAGGTCGCCGTGGGCCGGCGCCTGCGGATGCAGAGCCCGAACGGCGAGGACGGGCAGGGCCTGGTGCTCGCGGCCCGCAGTCTGTTCGAGTTCGACGCGGGCACCCTCACCCGGATGGAGAGCGTGGCCCCGTGGGACGGACGCGGCCGGCACACCACCGTCATGTCCGCCTTCGTACGGCTGCCCAGGAGGGGACAGGGCGGCGAGCGCATCGACCGCACGTACCGGCTCTTCGCCGTCCGTCCGGAGGGAGGACGGCGCCCCCTGCAGCTGTGGCTGACCAGCCTGACCCACGCCCGTATGGAGTCGGTGCTGGCTCTGACGCGGACGCTCGCACAGGCCGAACGGTCCGTGCGCGCGATGACGGACGGCTTCGGGCTGCTCGACTTCGAGGGGCGCTCCTACCCCGGCTGGCACCATCACATGACGCTGGTGTCCGCCGCGTACGCCTACAGCCGCTTCGACCAGCGTCCCACCGGTGGCGGAGAGCGCATGCTCGTCGCGGCCTGAGCGCCCCGGCAAACCCGTGACGGCTTCGCCAAGTCGGGTACCTTCACACAACTCACCCCTGCCTAGAGTGATCGCATGCTGAGACACACGTACGAGGGACAGGACTGCAGCCTCGCCCGTTCCCTGGAGGTGATCGGCGAGCGCTGGACCCTGCTGATCATCCGCTCGGCCCTCCTCGGCACCACGCGCTTCGACGGGTTCCTGTCCCATCTGGACATCGCACGCAACGTGCTCTCCTCGCGGCTGAACAGGCTGGTCGAGCACGGCATCATGGAACGCGTGCCCTACCAGGACAAACCGGTGCGCCACGAGTACCGGCTCACCCCGTCGGGACGGGACCTCACCCGGGCGGTCGTGGCCCTGATGCAGTGGGGGGACCGCAACCTGCCGCAGGAACTGGGCCCGCCGCGCCGCGCCGACCACCTCGGCTGCGAGGGCAGCGTCCAGGTCGAACTGCACTGCTCGCACTGCGGGCGTGCCGTGCACGACGAGGAGGTGGACGTCCGCCGCATCCGCTGACCGCGGCGCGTAGCGCACGGACGAAGATGCCGCCCCACCGCCGGGTCGACCACCATGACAGCCCCGCCGCCGGTAAGGGAGCGGCGCTTACGAGGAGGCGTCCGTGCCGGCACTGGGAGCGCTGCGCAGGCTCATCATGGCTCCGTCCCTGGACGAAGTGGGCTTCGCGCGACGAGGATTCCGCGTCGAACCCACCGAACTCACACGCCAGTTGGAAGCCGTACCACAGGCGGTGGTGACCGGCTTCGAATGGGGCATCGAGGACCGGGACACCACCACCACCGAGCGCCGGCTGGCGCTCGTCGACCCGCTCAACCGGGGCTTCGCCTACGAGGGCGCCACCATGGCCTGCGCGATCCGCGACGCGATGGGCCCGAAGGGCCACCGCACCGCCGATCTGCTGCGAGGCGGCGGCAGACCGCACATCTTCCTCAACTACATCGGCATCGGCTTCGCCATGGCCAAGCTGCCCAGGCCGCTGTGGAAGAAGCTCGTCCCGGACCTGGACGAGCCCGACCTGTACCCGGCGATGAGCTGGCTGTGCGTGGACGGCTACGGCTTCGACCGCGCCTACTTCGACACCGACACCTGGGTGGGCGGACAGCGCCTCGACGCCCCCTACACCTGGGACGGCGACCCCTCCTACTGGCAGCGCGCCTTCGACCAGGGCGTCGGCCGCGCGCTGTGGTTCATCCACGGCGGGCACGTGGGCAACGTGACCGCGGCCGTAGGGGCGTTCGCCGCCGACCGGCGGGCGGATCTGTGGAGCGGCGTCGGTCTCGCCGCCACCTTCGCGGGCGGCAGCACGGCGGCCTCTCTGAGCGCGCTGCACACGGAAGCGGGCGACTTCGCCGACCACCTCGCGCAGGGCGCGGTGTTCGCCGCCAAGGCCCGCCACCACGCCGGGTACGTCCCGGAGCACAGCGCCGCCGCCGTGCACGCGTTCACCGGACGCACCGTCGAGGCCGTCGCGCGCCTCGCCGACGACTGCGCCGCCCCCGCACCCCAGGACGGGGTCGGACCGGCCTACGAGGTCTGGCGCCGCAATGTGCGCCGGCAATTGAGCGCCATCGTTGTTTGAGCACATCTGAAGTAGACGCCCCTCCGAGGCCCCTGACTACATTCGATTCGCTGGGGATTCAAGGGATTCGAGAGGGGCGGTTCACTGCTGTGTCCAGTTCATTTGGCGCGTTCAGGCGCCGATTGCTCACACCTCCGGTTTCCGAGACGACCATGGAGGTGCGCGGTTTTCATGTGAAGAACGCGGAAGCAAAGGAACGCCTTGAGTACATCGGTGAGGTGTTCCTCAGGGGGTACGCCTACGCGGTGGAGGCAGGCTCGCCCGCCGAGGCCGAGGAACTGCTGGAGACCGTCCCGCGGGACATGCGCGGCTTCGCGTACGAGGGCGCCGGCATGGGCGCGGCGGTGTACGACTCGCTGCCCGGACACGGCGGCCGACTGCGGGGACTGCTGGCCGGGCGGGGCCGTGACCACGACTACATGATCTACGTCGGCATCGGCTGGGCGATGGCCCGCCTGCCCAAGCCCCTGTGGCCCGACATCCGGTCCACCGACCCGCTGCTGCGCTGGCTGGCGCTGGACGGATACGGATTCCACCAGGCGTACTTCAAGACCGACGCGTATGTGCGCAACCCGCACGTCCAGCACCCCTTCCGCTGGCGCGGCGGTCACAACCACTACACGGCCAACGCCATCGACCAGGGCATCGGCCGCGCCCTGTGGTTCGTCGGCGGCACCGACCCCGACGTCGTCACCGACCTGATCCGCGCCTATCCCGAGCGCCGCCACTCCGACCTGTACGCGGGCGCCGGACTCGCCTGCGCCTATGCCGGCGGGGTCGGCGAGGACGAACTCGCCCACTTCGTCGAGGGCGCAGGCGAGCACCGCTGGGCGCTCGCCCAGGGGTCCGCCTTCGCAACCGAGGCGCGCGTCAAGGCCGGCACGGTCATCGAGCACACCCACCTCGCGGCCCGCGTGGTGTGCGGCACGACCGCCGAAGGGGCCTCGCAGGTGTGCCGTGACGCCAGGCCCCAGGCGCCCGAGACCGCCGGCCCGTTCCCGGCCTATGAGGCATGGCGCCACGACATCGCCGCGCAACTCGCTTCCTCGTCGCTCGTTTCGAAAGGTACTGACCAGTGACGGTCGCAAAGAACTGGATTCGCAGAAATTCACCGGGAATAGTCGCCCTGGCCCTGATGGTGGGCACGTTCTACGCTGTTCGGCTGCCTGAGTCGTCGGCCGCCGAGATCGACAGCCTGGCAAAGAATTACTCGTTCGAGCCGATGTCCATCGCCGAGCCCGCCGGATTCAAGAAGCAGGAGGTCCGGCAGGTCAACAAGGCGTACAAGCACATCGAGGCCTGGATTTCGTCGGTCGGTGCGGGCATTGCCGCGAACGACATGGACGGGGACGGCCTGCCCAACGACCTGTGCGTCGTCGACCCGCGCATCGACCAGGCCTTCGTCACCCCGGCACCGACGCGCGGGGAGGCCTACGCGCCGTTCGCGTTGAACCCGGCGCCGCTGGGCACCAGCAGGACGATGGCGCCGATGGGCTGTGTGCCCGGCGACTACAACGAGGACGGCAAGATCGACCTCCTCGTCTACTACTGGGGCCGCACACCGGTCATCTTCCTGAACCAGGGCCACAAGGGGCAGCCGCTGACGGCCCGCTCCTTCCGGCCGACCGAGCTGCTGCCCGGCAAGTCCGGCGCGACGTACACGGGCCCGCTGTGGAACTCCAACGCCGCCGCCGTCGCCGACTTCGACGGTGACGGACACGACGACATCTTCATCGGCAACTACTTCCCCGACAGCCCCGTCCTGGACCCGACCAAGGACGGCGACGTCACCATGAACGCCTCGCTGTCGCACGCCACCAACGGCGGCGGAGGCCACTTCTTCCGCTGGACGAAGAACGGCTACCAGAAGGTCGACGACGCCATCCCGCAGGGCCTCAACCACGGCTGGACGCTCGGCGCCTCCGCCGCCGACCTGGACGGCGACCACCTGCCGGAGATGTTCCTCGCCCATGACTTCGGCACCTCCGCGCTGCTCTACAACAAGTCCAAGCCGGGCACGATCAAGTTCGCCGAGGTCAAGGCCGTGCACAACGGCACCGTGCCCAAGTCCAAGCAATTGGGCCGCAGTTCGTTCAAGGGCATGGGCGTCGACTTCGGCGACCTGAACCACGACGGCCTGTACGACATGTTCGTCAGCAACATCACGACGTCGTTCGGTATCCAGGAGTCGAACTTCGCGTTCTTCGACCAGGCCAAGAGCAAGGCCGATCTGCGCAGGAGCTTCCAGAACGGCGAAGCGCCGTTCAAGGACAGGTCCTCCGGTCTCAACCTCGCCTGGTCCGGCTGGGGCTGGGACGTGAAGATGGGCGACTTCGACAACAACGGCGACCTGGAGATCACCCAGGCCAACGGCTTCGTCAAGGGCAAGACCAACCGCTGGCCGCAGCTTCAGGAACTCGCCACCGCCAACGACGCGCTCGTCCCCAACCCGCAGTGGTGGCCCAACGTCCGCCACGGCGACGACCTGGCCGGCAACCAGCGCATGCGCTTCTACGCCAAGGACCCGTCGACCGGCAAGTACGTCAACCTGTCCGAGGCCCTCGGCATCGGCGAGCCGATGCCCACCCGGGGCATCGCCACCGCCGACGTCGACGGCGACGGCCGCCTGGACCTGGCGGTGGCCCGCCAGTGGGGTGAGCCGGTCTTCTACCACAACATCAGCCGGCACACCGGTGCGTACCTGGGTCTGCAGCTGACCCACCCCGACGGCGCGCCCGTCGTGGGCGCGGAGGTCTGCGTCCAGCTGCCCGACGGCACCAAGCGGATCGACCGCATCGACGGCGGCGGCGGCCACTCCGGCAAGCGCAGCACCGACATCCACATCGGCCTCGGCAAGGGGATCGAGGGCCCGCTGCCCACCCAGATCACCTGGCGCGACCGCAACGGTGACGTCCACGAGCAGGAACTGACGCTGAAACCGGGCCGGCACAGCATCGAACTCGGCGACCGGGCCAAGGAGAAGTGACCATGTCCGCCCAGACCAACGCACCACGCCACAACCCCAAGGTCGTCACGGCCCTGCGCCGGTTCGCGATCTCCATCTCCGTACTGAACGTCTTCGGCTACACGGTGCTGGGCTTCGAGCAGCCCTGGACCTGGCCACTGATAGCCCTGGCCACCGCCTACTCGCTCGAAATCGTCCTGGAGATCATCGGCGCCCGCGCCGAGGGCCGCACGGCACGCTTCCGCGGCAACGGCCCGCGCGGCGTGATGGAGTTCCTCTACCCCGCCCACATCACCGGTCTCGCGGTGAACATGCTGTCGTACGTCAACGACATCGTGTGGGTCATGATGTTCGGCGTCATCGTCGCCGTCGGCACCAAGTGGGTGCTGCGCGCCCCGGTCAAGGGCCGTATGCGGCACTTCATGAACCCCTCGAACTTCGGCATCGCCGTCATCCTGGTGCTCTTCCCGTGGGCGTCGATCGCGCCGCCGTACCAGTTCACCGAGTACCTCGACGGCGGCTTCGACTGGCTCGTGCCGGCCATCATCATCTCGCTCGGCACGATGCTGAACGCCAAGCTCACCGAGCGGATGTGGCTGATCCTCGCCTGGCTCGGCGGCTTCGCCCTCCAGGCGATCGTCCGCGGCCTGCTGTACGGCACCTCCATCCCCGCGGCCTTGGCGATGATGACAGGCGTGGCGTTCGTGCTCTTCACCAACTACATGATCACGGACCCGGGTACGACGCCGTCCTCGAAGTGGGGCCAGATCGCCTTCGGCGGCGGTGTCGCCACCCTGTACGGCGTGGTGACCGCGCTGGGCATCGCCTACGGCCTGTTCTTCGCCACCGCGCTCGCCTGCGCCATCCGCGGCACCTTCCTGTGGACCGCCGACATCGTCGCGAGGAAGCGGACCGAGGAGGCCCTCGCACTCGCCGCCGTCACCCGGTCCGTCGCCGCCCCGGCGCCCGCCGAGGCCCCGGCGTGCGCCTGCCCGGACGGCGCCTGCTCCTGCCCCGCCCCGGCCGCCGCCGAGGCCGAGACCCTGAAGACACCGGTGGTCGCATGACCAGAATCGCCATCGTCGGCATGGCCTGCCGCTATCCCGACGCAACCGACCCGAAGCAACTGTGGGACAACGCCGTCGCCGGGCGGCGTGCGTTCCGCCGCCTGCCCGACGTCCGGATGAACCTGGACGACTACTGGGACGCGGACCCGACCACCCCCGACACCTTCTACGCCCGCACCGCCGCGGTCATCGAGGGCTACGAGTTCGACCGGATCGCCCACCGCATCGCGGGCAGCACCTTCCGCTCGACCGACCTGACCCACTGGCTCGCCCTGGACACCGCGGGACGCGCGCTCGCCGACGCCGGATTCCCGGCCGGCGAGGGCCTGCCCCGCGAACGCACCGGCGTCATCGTCGGCAACACCCTCACCGGCGAGTTCTCCCGCGCCAACGTCATGCGGCTGCGCTGGCCGTACGTACGGCGGGTGATGGCCGCGGCCCTCAAGGGCGAACAGGACTGGGACGAGGACCGCATCGCGCAGTTCCTCGACGACGTCGAGACCGCCTACAAGGAGCCGTTCCCCGCCATCGACGAGGACACCCTCGCCGGGGGACTCGCCAACACCATCGCCGGCCGGATCTGCAACCACTTCGACCTCAACGGCGGCGGATACACCGTCGACGGCGCCTGCTCCTCCTCGCTGCTGTCGGTCACCACCGCCGGCACCGCGCTGGTCAACGGCGACATCGACGTCGCCGTGGCCGGCGGGGTGGACCTGTCGATCGACCCCTTCGAGATCATCGGCTTCGCCAAGACCGGCGCGCTGGCCAAGGGCGAGATGCGGCTCTACGACCGCGGCTCCAACGGCTTCTGGCCGGGTGAGGGCTGCGGCATGATCGTCCTGATGCGGGAGGAGGACGCCCTCGCCGCGGGCCACCGCATCTACGCGACCATCGCGGGCTGGGGCGTGTCCTCCGACGGCCAGGGCGGCATCACCCGCCCCGAGGTGAGCGGATACCAGCTGGCCCTCGAGCGGGCCTACGAGCGTGCCGGGTTCGGCATCGAGACGGTCCGGCTCTTCGAGGGCCACGGCACCGGCACCGCCGTCGGCGACGCCACCGAGCTGACCGCTCTCATGGGAGCGCGCAGCCAGGCCGACCCCGACGCACCGCCCGCGGCCATCACGTCCATCAAGGGCATGATCGGCCACACCAAGGCCGCCGCCGGCGTCGCCGGTCTGATCAAGGCGGCCATGGCCGTCGACCACCAGACCCTCCCGCCGGCCATCGGCACCGTCGACCCGCACGAACTGCTCGCCGACGACAAGGCCAACCTCAAGGCCCTGCGCAAGGCCGAGGCATGGCCCGAGGAAGCGCCGCGCCGGGCCGGCGTCACCGCCATGGGCTTCGGCGGCATCAACACCCACATCGTCCTCGACGAGCCCGCCGGCCGACGGCGCACGGCCCGCAGCCGGCGCTCCGGCACCCTCGCGCACGCGCCGCAGGACTGCGAACTCCTCGTCCTGGACGGCGAGTCCCCGAAGGCGCTGCGCGCCCGGCTCACCGAGGTCGCCGCCTTCGCAGGACAGGTCTCCTACGCCCAGGTCGCCGACCTCGCCGCCACGCTCCAGCGCGAACTGCGCGGCCTGCCGCACCGCGCGGCCGTCGTCGTCTCCTCCCCGGAGGACGCCGAACGCCGCCTGACCCACCTGGCCGGCCTGCTGGAGGCCGGGGACACGTCGTACACCGCCGCAGACGGCCGAGGCTTCCTCGGCCGGGCCACCGGGCGCGCCCGGATCGGCTTCCTCTTCCCGGGCCAGGGGTCCGGTCACGGCGCCGACGGAGGGGCGCTGTGCCGCCGCTTCCCCGAGGCCGCCGAGGTCTTCGCCCGGGCCGCGCTGCCCACCACCGGCGACATGGTTGCCACCGACGTGGCACAGCCGCGCATCGCCACCGGTTCCGCGGCGGGCCTGCGCGTCCTCGACGCGCTGCGCCTGGAGGCGTCGGTCGCCGTCGGACACAGCCTCGGCGAGCTGTCCGCCCTGCACTGGGCGCAGGCCCTCGACGAGGAGACCCTCCTGGAGGCGGCGCGGGTGCGGGGCCGGGCCATGGCCCGGCACGGCGCCTCGGGCACGATGGCCTCGCTCGGCGCGACCCCCGAGCGGGCCGCGGAACTCCTCGTGGGCCTCGACGCCGTCATCTCCGGGTACAACGGCCCGGAGCAGACGGTGATCGCCGGTTCGCCGGCGGACATCGAGGAAGTGCAGCGCCGCGCCGAACGCGCCGAGGTCGCCTGCACCCGCCTCAACGTCTCGCACGCCTTCCACTCGCCGCTCGTCGCCGACTCCGCCGCGGCCTTCGGCGCCTGGCTGGCCACCACCGCGCTGGGCGTCCCGGCCGACGGGATCGTCTCCACCGTCACCGGTGCGGCGCTGACACGTGATACGGATCTGGCCGCGCTGCTTACCGAGCAGATCACCGGCCCGGTCCGCTTCACCCAGGCGGTGAGCGAGGCCGCCCGCAACGTCGACCTGTTCATCGAGGTCGGTCCCGGACGGGTGCTCACCGGACTCGCCCGGGCCACCACCGGTGTCCCCGCCGTCGCCCTCAACACCGACGACGAGTCACTGCGCAGTCTGCTGGGTGTCACCGGTGCCGCGTTCGTGGCCGGAGCGCCCGTCGCCCTGGAGCGGCTCTTCGAGGACCGGCTCATCCGGCCGCTCCGGATCGGGCAGGAGTTCTCCTTCCTCGCCAGCCCCTGCGAGCAGGCCCCCCGCGAGGACGTACCGGCCGGGCGCCGCCCGCGGGCCGCCGCCGCCCCCGCGGCACAGGCCCCGCGGCAGGAGCAGACGGCACCGGCACCGGAACCGGCTCCCACGGCCGCCGCACCGGTGCCCGCCGCCGAGGAGACGACCGAGGACGGCGTCGACGCCCTGGAGGTGCTGCGCGCCCTCGTGGCGGAACGCGCCGAACTGCCCGCCGAGTTGATCGACCCCGACAGCCGGCTGCTGGACGACCTCCACATGAGCTCGATCACCGTGGGCCAGATCGTCAACCAGGCCGCGTCCCGCCTCGGGATCGCCGCCGCGCAGGTGCCGACCAACTTCGCCACCGCCACCCTGGCCGAACTGGCCGAGGCGCTGGAGACCGTGGTCAGCACCGGCGGCGCCGTGGACTCCGGCAGCCCCGTCGTTGCGGGCGCCGCCCCCTGGGCCCGCCCCTTCGCCGTGGACCTGGACGAGATCGCCCGGCCGCACGCCGCCGCCGACGGCGCCGACGGCGACTGGGAACTGTTCACCACCGACGGCCACCCGTACGCCGAACAACTGCGCAAGAAACTGGCGGGGTCCGGCGTCGGCTCCGGCGTCCTCGCCGTGCTGGCCAAGGGCTGCGCACGGCAGGAGGTGGAGCGGGTACTGGCCGCCGCGCACAGCGCGCTCGCCGGTGACCGCGCACGGCGCTTCGTCCTCGTCCAGGACGGGCGCGGCGCCGCCGGCCTGGCCAAGACCCTTTACCTGGAGGCTCCGCACCTGCGCACCACCGTCGTCCACACCCCGGCGTCGCCGGACGTCGTGGAACGGGTCGTGGGCGAGGTCGCGGCGACCACCCGGTTCGCCGAGGTCCACTACGACGACGCCGGTGTGCGCCGCGTGCCGACCCTACGGGCCCTGCCCGTAGCCCCGCAGCGCACCACGTCCCCGCTGGACGCCTCGGACGTACTGCTGGTGACGGGCGGCGGCAAGGGCATCTCCGCCGAGTGCGCGCTCGCCGTGGCCCAGCGGACCGGCGCCAAGCTGGCCGTCCTCGGCCGGTCCGACCCCGCCGAGGACCGCGAACTCGCCGACAACCTGGAGCGGATGCGCGCCGACGGAGTCCGTGTGCACTACGCGCGCGCCGACGTCACCGTCCCCGAGCAGGTCACCGCGGCCGTCACCGAACTGACGGAGGAACTGGGCGCGATCACCGGCCTGCTGCACGGCGCCGGCCGCAACGAGCCGAACCCGCTGGCGCGGCTCGCCCCGCAGGACTTCGAGCGGACCTTCGCCCCGAAGGTCGACGGACTGCGCACCGTCCTGGACGCGGTGGGCGCCGCCGGCCTCAAGCTGCTGGTCACCTTCGGCAGCATCATCGGCCGGGCCGGTCTGCGCGGAGAGGGCCACTACGCCACCGCCAACGAGTGGCTGGCCGACCTCACCGAGGAGGTCGCCCGCACCCACCCTGACCTGCGCGCCCGCTGCATGGAATGGTCGGTGTGGTCCGGCGTCGGCATGGGCGAGAAGCTCTCCGTCGTCGAGACCCTCTCCCGCGAGGGCATCACCCCGGTCTCCCCGGACCAGGGCGTGGAGATCCTGCTGCGCCTGATCGAGGACCCGGACGCCCCCGTCGTCACGGTCATCAGCGGCCGTACCGAGGGCATCGACACCGTCCGCCGCGACCTGCCCGCACTGCCGATGCTGCGCTTCACCGGCAACCCGCTGGTGCGCTACCACGGCGTCGAGCTGGTCACCGAGGTCGAGCTGAACTCCGGCACCGACCCCTACCTGTCCGACCACCTGCTCGACGGCAACCTGCTGCTGCCCGCCGTCATCGGCATGGAGGCCATGACCCAGGTCGCCTCCGCGGTGACCGGGCACAGCGGCACCCCGGTCATCGAGGGCGCGAGGTTCCTGCGGCCCATCGTCGTACCGCCGAACGGCAGCACCCGGATCCGGATCGCGGCGACCGTCACCGGCACCGACACCGTCGACGTCGCGATCCACGCCGAGGACACCGGATTCGTCGCCGAGCACTTCCGTGCCCGGCTGGTCTTCACCGGGACCGCCGTGCCGGACGGCCCGCCGCTGCAGGTGCCGGACGACACCCCGGTCGTGCCCCTGGATCCGGCGGCCGACCTGTACGGCAGCATCCTGTTCCAGGGCGCCCGCTTCCAGCGGCTGCGCCGCTTCCACCGGGCCGCCGCCCGGCACGTGGACGCCGAAGTCGCCGTGCAGCAGCGGCCCGAGGGCTGGTTCGCCGGCTTCCTGCCCGGTGAGTTGCTGCTCGCCGACCCTGGCATGCGCGACGCGCTCATGCACGGCAACCAGGTGTGCATCCCCGACGCCACCCTGCTGCCGTCCGGTGTGGAGCGGATCCACGCGCTCGGCTCCGGCGACCATGTGCCCGACCGGCTGCGGTACACCGCCGTCGAGCGCAGCCGCGACGGAGACACCTATGTGTACGACATCGCGGTGCGCGACGAGAACGGCACCGTCGTCGAACGCTGGGACGGCCTGACCCTGCACGCCGTACGCAAGACCGACGGCTCCGGCCCATGGGTCGCCCCGCTGCTCGGCCCGTACCTGGAGCGCTCGCTGGAGGACGTCGTCGGCAGCCGGATCGCCGTCGCCGTCGAGCCGCACGGTCAGACACCGGCCGGCTCCGTCGCCCAGCGCCGCAGCTTCACCGCGGACGCGGCGGCCCGCGCCCTGGGCAGCCCGGTCGCGGTCCGGCACCGCCCGGACGGGCGACCGGAACTGGAGCCCGAACGGCACATGTCGATGTCGGCGGCACACGGGCTGGGAGTCACCCTCAGCGCCGTCTGCGAGACCGAGGTGGCCTGTGACATCGAGGCGGTCAGCATGCGCTCGGCCGACGAGTGGCGCGGGCTGCTCGGGGAGCACGCGGCCGTCGCCGAACTGGTCGCCAGGGAGACGGGCGAGGCGCCGGACACCGCGGCCACCCGGGTCTGGGGCGCCGTGGAGTGCCTGCGCAAGGCCGGCATCATGGCCGGCGCTCCGCTGACGGTGCTGCCGCGCCGCAAGGACGCCTGGGTGGTCTTCGCCGCCGGCGACCTCAGGATCGCGACCTTCGTCACCGCGCTGCGCGACGCCCTGGAACCGGCCGTCTTCGCGTTCCTCACGCACGAGACGCAACTCACCGAAGGGAGGCTCTGAGACATGACGGACGACTACTTCGAGTACCGGCACACGGTCGGATTCGAGGAGACCAACCTCGTCGGCAACGTGTACTACGTGAACTACCTGCGCTGGCAGGGCCGGTGCCGGGAACTGTTCCTGCAGCAGAAGGCGCCGGCGGTACTGGCCGAGGTGCAGGACGACCTGAAGCTGTTCACGCTGAAGGTCGACTGCGAGTTCTTCGCGGAGATCACCGCCTTCGACGAGCTGTCCATCCGGATGCGGCTGTCCGAACTGGGGCAGACGCAGCTGGAGTTCACCTTCGACTACGTCAAGGTGACCGGCGGCGTCGAGGTGCTGATCGCACGCGGGCGCCAGCGGATCGCGTGCATGCGCGGCCCCAACACCAACACGGTGCCCTCGCTCATCCCCGAGGCCCTGGCCCACGCCCTCGAGCCGTACGCCACCCACGGCCGGGCGCTGACGGGGCGGGCGGCATGAGCACCCTGGCCGCCGCGCCGCCGCGGGACGCCGTCACCGGCGATGCCGCGCGGCTGCGGCGGGCCTTCGGGTCCTTCACCACCGGGGTGACGGTCGTGACCGTCGGCGGGGCGAGCCTGCACGGCATGACCGCCAACTCCTTCACCTCGGTGTCGCTGGATCCCGCCCTGGTACTGCTGTGCGTCGGCAACGACGCCGTCATGAACCGGGTCCTCACCGAGGCCGGCACCTTCGCGGTGTCCGTCCTCGGCGCCGGGCAGGAGGACGTGGCCCGGCACTTCGCCGACCGCTCCCGGCCCCTGGGCGCCGCCCAGTTCGACGCCGTGGACTGGCTGCCCGGCAAGGCAGGCGGCGCCCCGCTGATCGCGGGGGCGGCCGCCCACTTCGAGTGCGCCCGGTGGCGGGCGTACGACGGCGGCGACCACACCGTCCACCTCGGCCGGGTGCTGGCCCTGGACGAACTGCCCGGCCGGGAGCCGCTCATCTTCCACAAAGGCCGCTTCCGGCGGCTCGCCGAGCCCGCGGAAGGAGACCGCACATGAGCGTCCATCCGCCCGGCCCGCCCGTGTGGGCACTGCCCGGACTGCTGCGCAAACTGGCCGTCGACCGGCTCGGCATGATGCGGGACGCGGCCGAGCTCTCCGACGCCGTCCGCGTCTCCATGGGGCCCAAGAAGCTCTACATCTTCAACCGGCCGGACTACGCCAAGCACGTGCTGGCCGACAACGCCGCCAACTACCACAAGGGCATCGGTCTGGTGGAGTCCCGCAAGGTGCTCGGCGACGGCCTGCTCACCAGCGAGGGCGAGCTGTGGCGCGCCCAGCGCCGCAACGTGCAGCCCGCGTTCCGGCCCGGGCGGATCGCCGCCCAGGCCGGGGCCGTGGCCGAGGAGTCCGCCCGCCTGGTGGAGCTGCTGCGCCGGCGCGCCGGGGACTCGCCAGTCGACATCCTGAGCGAGGTCACCGGGCTCACTCTCGGCGTGCTCGGGCGCACCCTCATGGACACCTCCCTGGACGCGCACGGCGGCATCGCGCACGCCTTCGAGGCGGTCCAGGACCAGGCCATGTTCGACATGGTCACCCAGGGCCTGGTGCCGACCTGGGTGCCGCTCGGCACCCAGCGGCGGTTTCGCCGCGCGCGTCGCGAACTCACCCGGATCGTCGACGAGTTGGTCGCCGACCGCAGCGCCCGCCTCGCGGACGGGGAGGGCGCCGACGACGCGTTCGCCCGGATGATCCTCGCCGCCCGCGAACGCGAGGACGCGGCACGGGGACGCCGGCTGCTCCAGGAGGAGCTGGTCACGCTGCTGCTGGCCGGCCACGAGACGACGGCGAGCACACTCGGCTGGACCCTGCTGCTGCTCGCCCGCCATCCGCGGGTGCGCGACCTGGTGCGCGAGGAGGCGCGTGCCGTGCTGGCCGGCGGCCGCCTGCCGGACGCCGAGGACCTCCACAAGCTGACGTACACCATGCAGGTCGTGCAGGAGGCCATGCGGCTGTATCCGCCGGTGTGGATCCTGCCGCGCATCGCCCAGGGACCCGACCAGGTCGGTGGGTTCGACGTGCCGGCCAAGGCCGATGTGCTGGTGTGCCCGTACACCCTGCACCGCCATCCGGACCTGTGGAAGGACCCCGAGCGGTTCGACCCGGGCCGCTTCGACCCGGCGCGCGTCGCGCACCGGCACCGCTACGCGTACATCCCGTTCGGCGCGGGGCCGCGGTTCTGCGTGGGCAGCAACCTCGGGATGATGGAGGCGGTCTTCGTCACCGCGCTCGTCAGCCGCGACCTGGACCTGGCCGTGGTGCCCGGGCACCAGGGCGTCCCCGAGCCGATGATGTCGCTGCGGATGCGCGGCGGGCTGCCGATGACGGTCCGTGCGGTGGACTGAGGAACCGCACGCGGGAACGCGTGAAGGGGCGGGCACGGTCGAATTCCGTGCCCGCCCCTTCGTCGTCGGTCCGGGCGGTCAGCCGGCGATGCGGTCCAGGGCGTCGGTGCGCAGGTCGAGCAGCGCCATCAGTACCGGTGGGTCCAGGGCGTCCAGCGGGCGCAGGACGATCTCGGCCGGCATCAGCAGGGTGTCCTCGTGCGCGGTCACCGGTCCGTAGCTGCCGACGGAGACGACGTCGTGGCCGCCGGTGCCGGAGGGTATGTGCTCGCAGCCGTACGGGACGGAGTGCACCAGCACGTGCCAGGTGCCGTCCGGGACGTCACGCAGCTCGAAGGACCCGGGACCGTCCAGGACGGCGCAGCGCACCGGCTGTCCCTGCGGGACGGGCGTGGGGAAGAGGCCCACGAAGCAGTGGCCGGGCGCGCGGTCCTCGGGCAGGTGCACCCGGCCGCGCAGCGTCCCGCGAGAGTGGTCGGCCACCGTTTCCGTCCGTTCACCCGGACCGATTTCCGCGGTGAATCCGTCCAGTTCCCGGAACATGCTCGGTGAGACGCCGACACAGGACTTGAAACGGGAACTGAAGGTGCCGACGCTGCTGTATCCGACCTGACTGCTGATGTCGGCGACGCTGAAATCCGTTTGGAGCAGCAGCCGTTTTGCCTCCTGCAGACGCAGGGCGGAGAGAAAGCGTCCGGGAGACGTGCCGGTCACATCCCGGAAAACCCGCGTGAAATGGAACTTGCTGAACATGGCGGTACGGGCCATGTCGTCGATCGTGAGTTCCTGACCGAGATTCGCGTGCATTTCGTCGATGACTCGAAGGACAGCGGCTTCGATGGCGGTGGTGGTCACCGTTTCTCCCTGTCTTTGCATCATGCTCCCTGCCGAGCTTCGGAGGCCGCGTGCCGTACTGGAGCGGGGGTCGTTTGGGTCAGCCGCCGACGGTCGAGGTCCTCGGCGAACCGCTGCCAGGCGCCCGCGCACTGGAGGGCCAGGTCCGCGACGGTGCCCGCGCAGTGCATGGGCACCGCGTCGGCCTGCTGCCGCCAGGCCTCGTCGAGAACGAAGTGGACGTGCAGCCAGCGCAGGAACTGGCGCCCGGACTCGGAGTGCCGCAGGGACGGATCGCCGGCGAGCCGCCGCAGCGTCTCCAGCGAACCGCGGGTGCGACTGGAGCCCGCGGGCACGTGGGCGTCGGACGGGCCGGCGGTCTCGGCGGTACGGGGCGCGGCCGGCGGGCCGGGACGGTCCACCGCGGCCGTCGGCCCCCGCGGGGCGGACGGCCGGCGGCCGGTGGGCACCGGGGCCTCGCCGCGCAGCAGCCGCTGGCGCACGTCGTGGGCCGTGCCCAGCGACAGGCCGGTCTCCTTGACGATCGCCCGCAGCGGCAGGTCGGGCCGGCGCGTCATGATCTCGGCGGCCCGGATCCGCTCGGCCGTGCGGTCGAGCGGATGGGCCCGGCCGTCGGCTCCGATCCGGATGTTCGACCGAGGAGAATCCGCGGTCGAACGCGGACGGATCGACGCGACCGTCTTCGCGTCGAGGCCGGTGCAGTCGGCGACGGCCCGGTCGGACAGGTCGCAGCGGGCGCGCAGGATGCGCTCGGCAGCCGCCTTGCGATCCGCCACGGAGAGCGGAAGTCCATGCGCGATGTTGGCCGTCACCGACCGGAGAAACGCTTCCTCGTCGGCGCCGTCGAAATAGTGCACCTCCACGGAGGTGAGCCCTTTGGCGACGGCCGCGGCGACGCGGTGCATCCCGTCGACCACCCGCATGGTCCTGCGGTGCACGAGTATCGGGGGCAGCGTGGCGTAGATGTCGGCGAGACGACGTACGTGATTCTCGTCGACGCCGTTCAGGCGAGGCGAATCGGCCGGAAGGAGCGTCTCGATCCGCACCCGGTGAGTGAAGCCGGCGGGCAGCGTCAGAGAACTGTCGTTGCTGTTCACCTCTCCTCATCCCCCTCGGCGAGATCCAGGCGTTCCCGGAATTCCCCTCAAAACGCGTGAGACGGGCCCGGGCGCCACGGAGAACAACGCATCCGGAGAGAGCATATAGAACGACCTCTTTTTTTCTGGGGCCCGCGTCCGGGGACAGTGCGACTTTGGCTGGTCGGGTGTGCGCACCCGTGTTCGGGCGAACGCCCGTTGGTCGGTTGTTTGAAAAGACCCAGCACTTCTAGCTTTCTCTCACACCACCAGGAACCTCAAAGACCTGACCGGAGGCCCCAGTTGCCTGCAGTGAGAAGAATTCCTGAGCGCAGGGTCGACATCGGGCCCGACGCCACCCTGACGCTAGAGGCCTACGCGGACACGATCGTCCCGGGCGAGAAGCGCTGGCCCGGTGACCGGGCGATCGCCGGAGTCAGCACCGGCGGCGGTGCGGTCGTCTGCGGAGCCGTCGACCTGCTCCGCTGGGACGCCACCGGAATCCACGACGGCCTCGAGGACCTGGCCGAGCGGGTCAACGGCCACGCCCGGGCCCATGCCGAGAAGGCCGGCCTCACCCTCGACGCGACCGTGCCGCCGTTCGTCTCCCTCGACTACGACGAACGGGTCCGCCTCATCCAGGAACTCACCACGCCGGGCCACCCCGAGAAGGACTTCTGGGTACTGCTCTCCCTCTTCTGCAACATGGCCTTCGACTCGGCGGCCCACCTGCACACCGCCGAGGCCCTGGCGGACGGCCACCCGGGTCTGACGGCCATGGGCATCACCCGGCCCGACGCCGACAGACTGTGGCGCTTCGCGAGCTCCGGCTACGGCCGGCAGCTGGCCGACATCCACCCCGACACCACCCCCACCGGGAGCCCCGCATGAGCAACGCGATCGAGAAGACCGACGTACTGGTCGTCGGCAGCGGCTTCGGCGGGGCGATCGCCGCCTACCACCTGGCCGCAGGCGGCGCCAAGGTCACCGTCCTGGAGCGCGGGCCCTGGCTGAAGAACGACGAGTTCGAGCACGACTACAAGCTCGGCTCCTCCTACACGCGCATCTTCGACTTCGTCGTCGGCGACGGCATGAGCGTGCTGGGCGGCAACTGCGTCGGCGGCGGCAGCGTCGTCTACTTCGCGGCCATGCCGCGGGCCCCGCGGTTCGTCTTCGACCGGCACGGCAGCATCGGCCGCAGGATGTGGCCCGAGTCCGTCAGCCGCCACACCCTCGACCCCTGGTACGACCGGATCGAGGAGTCCCTGTCGGTCAGCAAGCCGGACTGGAGCGAGGCCTCCTACGCGGGCGGCCTGTGGGCCGCGGCCTGCGACCACGCCGGGCGCACCGCCAACCCGCTCGCGGCGGCCGTCGACAACTCCAAGTGCGTCAACTGCAACTTCATGATGGCCGGCTGCCGGTTCGAGGCGAAGCAGTCACTCACCGTCAACTACCTGCCCGCCGCCCTCGCCCACGGCGCGGAGATCCGCCCCCTGCACGAGGTGCAGCACCTGGAGCGGACCGCCGACGGCGGCTACCGCGTCCACTACAACATCGTCGACGACGAGGACTACCGGCTGCAGAGCGGCTCCGGCGTCATCGAGGCCAAGATCGTCGTGCTGGCGGCCGGCGCCGGCGCCACCCCGGTCATCCTGCAGCGCAGCGAGGGCCATCTGGGCACGATGCCGCACGCGGTCGGCCGCTACTTCTCCGGCAACGGCGAGCGCCTCAACACGGCCATCCTCGACGAGGACAAGGTCGCCGAGGTTCTCGGCCTGAGCCGCGGCGACGGCAACCTGCCCTACGGCGCCAACGCGATCGGCAAGGGCCCGACCGTGGCCAGCTGGGACAAGCTCGACGGCTCCCTGCCGGAGTACTCCCGCTACTCGCTGGAGCAGCTCTACTTCCCGCCGGGCCTCGGCACCATCCTCGCGCAGGTGCCCGACGCCACCGGGCCGAGCTGGTTCGGCAAGGAGAAGAAGGAGATCCTGAAGAACTGGAAGTCCTGGCTGACGATCTTCTGCATGACCGAGGACGACAACGAAGGGGTCTTCGGGCCGCCGCCGGCCACCGGCAACTCCCACCGCATCTCCCAGCAGATGCTCGGCCGCGGCAATCTGTCGTACAAGCCGACGAAGAACACCTGGCACGGCTGGAACCAGGCCGACGCCGACGTGAAGGAGATCCTGGAGAAGGACGGCCTCGCCAAGGTGATGCCCTGGACCAACGACCTGGTCGGCGCCTACACCGTCCACCCGCTGGCCTCCTGCCGCATGGGCGACGACCCGGCCACCTCGGCCCTCGACGACACCAACGAACTGCGCGGCCACTCCGGCATCTTCGTCACCGACGGCTCCGCCGTCCCCGGCGCCCTGACCGTCAACCCGGCCATGACCATCGCCGCCCTCGCCGAACGGGCCGTACCGCACATCGTGGCCGCCGCCCGGGCCAGGGGAGTGGAGGTCACCTACGGCGCACCGGCCCCCACCGGCTACAAGAGCGGCCGCGCGGGCGTGCTGCCGCTGCTGAAGCGGAAGCCGCTGACCACGGTGTGAGCCCCGAACGGCTTCTCGTGGCCAGTGGGTTGCTTCACAAAACCATCCATCCGTCCAGTGGGTTGCTTCACACGACCCAGACCGAACCGGGAATCAGGAGGCGGCGGTGCGACCGCTCGTAAGAATCCTGCTGAAGGGCTCCCTGCAGCAGATCCGGCACATCACGGCCGTCCGGCACGACGCGGCCCGCGGCCCGGTGGCCGAGGTCTACGCCCAGGCCCGGCGGGAGTTCGGCGTCGTAGCTCCGCCCCTCGCCCTGCACTCGCCGGCACCCGAGACCCTCGCCGCCGCGTGGCTGCTGCTGCGCGAGACCCTCCTCGCCGAGGGCCGGGTCGGCCGGGCCGCCAAGGAGGCGGTGGCCACCGCCGTGTCCCAGGCCAACGACTGCCCCTACTGCGTCGAGGTCCACGAGGCCACGCTCGCCACCCTGGGCGGCACCGGCGGCCACGGACCGCTCGCCGACTGGGCGCACGGCGTGAGCACGAGCCCCGCCGGGGAGCAAACACCGCCGCCCTTCGACGCGCAGGACGCCCCCGAGATCCTGGGCACCGCCGTCACCTTCCACTACCTCAACCGAATGGTCCGGCTCTTCCTGCCCGACTCGCCCGTCCCCGCCAACGCGCCGGCCGTGGGCCGCGGGCCGGTGATGCGGATGGTCGCCCGTGCCCTGCGCCCCGACCGGGGCCGAACCGTGGTGCCCGGCGCCTCGCTCGGCCTGCTCCCCGCCGCCCCGCTGCCGGCCGGGCTCGACTGGGCGAAGACCAACCCGGCCGTCGCCGGTGCTCTCTCCCGGGCCGTCGCGTCCGTCGACGCCGCCGCGGAGCGCTGGATCCCCGACGCCGTACGCGACCTGCTGCACGCCGAACTCGCCGTGCGCGACGGCGCGGTGCCCGGTCCGAGCCGCGCCTGGCTGACCGAGACCACCGCCGGCCTGCCCAAGGGGCAGCTGCCCACCGCCCGGCTGGCCCTCCTCATCGCCCTCAACCCCCACCAGATCACCGACGCGGACATCGACGCGTTCCGCACGGTCCACCCGGGCGACCGGGAACTGGTGGAGCTCGCGTCCTGGGCGGCGCTCAGCGCCGCCGTCCGAACCGGCGCCCGCCTCGGCGGGGCCGTCCGTCCCACGTCGTCCGCCGCCCGCTGACCGGCGGCAACCACCCGTCCCCCAGACCCGCTTCGCCACCAAGGAGACACATCATGAGCACGCTGAACGACGTCGTGAAGGCCCTCGCCACCGACATCGAGGAGACCGCCCGTCTCGTCGAGGGCCTCGACGAGCAGACCTGGCACACGGCGACCCCCGCCCCGGGCTGGACCATCGCCGACCAGATCGCCCACCTGACCTTCATCTTCCACCTGGCCGGCACCGCGGCGTCCGACCCCGAGGCCTTCGCCGAGCTCGCCGCCGGCGCCGCCGGTGACTTCGACGCCGCGGTCGACGCCGCCCTGCGGCAGTTCAACGCCTTCCCGTCCGCCCAACTGCTGGCCCGATTCCGCGCCCTCGGCCGCAAGTCCGTCGACGCCCTCGCCGCCGTCCCCGAGGACCAGTTCGTGCCGTGGCTGGTCAACCCGCTGCCGCCGACCGTCCTCGCCTCCGCCGGAATCATGGAGATCTTCGGCCACGGCCAGGACATCGCCGATGCGCTCGGCGTGCGCCGCGAGCCCACCGAGCGGCTGCGCCACCTGGTCTTCTTCGCCTTCCTCACCCGGGACTTCGGCTACCTCTCCCGGGGCCTGACCCCGCCGGCCGAGCCCTTCCGCATCGAGGTGACCGCCCCGAACGGCGAGGTCTGGGCCTACGGCCCCGAGGACGCCGAGAACAAGATCACCGGACCCGCCGAGGACTTCTGCCTCCTGGTCACCCGCCGCCGCCACCGCGACGACCTCGCCCTCGTCGCCACCGGCGGCGAGGCCGACCGCTGGCTCGACATCGCGCAGGCCTACCGCGGTCCCGCGGGCGAGGGACGCAAGCCGGGGCAGTTCGCGCACCCCGGCTGCGACCACTGATCGGCCGCCCCCCCACGCACCCGCGGCCCACCGGCCGCCTCCGCAGCCCACCGGCCCGGCCGCCCCGCCGCAAGGAGCCCCCCCCATGACCACCACCCTGCGCACCGCCGTCGTCATCGGCTGCGGCACCACCGGCGCCTCCGTCGCCCTCGCCCTCACCCTCGCTGGCGTCCAGGTCGCCCTCGTCGACGAGGACCCGCGGGCACTGCACGAGGCCGTCGCCCTCGGCGCCGGGACCGCCTGGACCCCCGGACTGCCGCCCGCCGATCTCGTCGTCGTCGCCACCGCCCCCTCGGCCGTCGCCGACGTCCTGCACGGTGCGCAGAGCCGGGGACTCGGGCACGTCTACACCGACACGGCCGGCACGAAGGACATCGTCTGCGCCGAGGCGGAGCTGCGCGGCTGCGACCTCAAGGGATACGTGCCCGGACATCCGCTGGCCGGCCCCGACGGGACCGGCCAGGAGGCCGCAGCGGCGGACCGCTTCACCGGCCGGCCCTGGGCGGTGTGCCCGTACGAGACCACGCCCGCGTGGGCGCTGGAGACGGTGGACGCACTGATCGAGGCGTGCGGGGCGTACCGGATCGACCTCGCCTCCCATGTGCACGACCGGATCGTCGCCGAACTGTCCCACGGCCCGCACCTGATCGCGGCCGCCCTCGCCACCCGGTTCGCCGACAGCTCCGAGGCGTTCCTCGGGCTCGCCGAGGACCGGCTGCTCGACGCGGTCCGCACGGCGGGCGGCGACCCGTGGCTGTGGAGCGACGTCCTGGCGCACAACGCGGGCCCGGTGGCCGACGTCCTCGACCGGGTCGCCGACCAGCTCGCCCGGGCCGCCGCCATCCTGCGCGAGGGCGACTCCTGCGCACCCGTGGAACTCGCGCCGACCCTGGAGGAGGGCCGGCGCGGACAGGCCGCGCTGCGGCAGGCCGTACAGCGGCGCACGGTGCGAGATGCGCCGGCCGAGGACCGGGTGTGACGGTCGGCCCGTGACCACTTCCCCGACTCCGTTCCCGCACCCCGCCGGGGGCCGGCGGCCCGCCGCCCTGCATCTGGCCCGGCGGCTGCTGCGCTCCGCCTACTGGTCCCTGTCCGAATTCGGCTGGACCTGGATCTGTGCCGTACCGGTCGCGCCGCCCGGCTCCGACGTGGTGCACGAGCCCGCGCCCGGCCACCCGGAGCGGCTCACCGGTCTGCCGCTGACCGAGCTGGAGCGCGCCCTGGAGCGGGAACTGACGGGCTGACGGCCCCCGCACACCGGCCCGCACACCAGCGTCGGGCCCGATCGGCGCGGCGGCACAGCAACGTCAGAGATGCCCCCTTCCGTCACCCGCTTGAAGCATGGAGCGAAGGGTGACAGACCCGTGGACCCTCCCAAGGACGAGGTGCTGAGCAGTGACTGTTGACATCGCACAGGGCAACGCGCACGGCATTGCCTCCATCTACAACTCCGCCGTGGCGGCCTGGGCGATCGCCGCCGCCTGGGAGGTCGGTGCGCTGGACGAACTGCACCGGGCAAGGACGCTGGACACCGCGGACTTCGCCGCGCGCGCCGGACTCGACCCGCAGTCGACCACCGGCCTGTTCCGCGCCCTCGCGGCGGTCGGACTGGTACGGCGCGACGGTGCCGTCGTCTACACCCTCGACGGCTTCGACGACATGTACCGCAACAAGTCGTTCTTCCACTGGCTGACCCGGGGCAGTGCCGAACTGTTCCGGCAGATGCCCGCCGTGCTGCGCACCGAGAACCGCATCGGCGACTACTACCACCGCGACGCCGCCGCCATCGCCTACGCCTGCCGGGAGATCGACCAGGTCACCTACGCGCCCACCTTCTGGGCAGCCATGGACCGGGTGGACTTCCCCTTCACCCGCGTCGCCGATCTCGGCTGCGGCAGCGGCGCCCGCCTCATGCAGATCCTCGACCGCCACCCGGGCGCGACGGGAGTCGGCGTCGACATCGCCCGGCCCTCCCTCGACGTGGCGAGGAAGGAGGCGGCCGAGGCCGGGTTCGCGGACCGCGCCGACTTCGTGCAGGGCGACGTGCTGCGCCTGGAACCCCGTCCCGAGTACGCCGACATCGAACTGCTCACCTGCTTCATGATGGGCCACGACTTCTGGCCCCGGGAGAACTGCGTGGCCACCCTGCGCCGGCTGCGCGAGGTCTTCCCCGCGGCCCGGCGCCTGCTGATCGGCGACGCCACCCGCACCGCGCTGCCCGACACCGAACTGCCCGTCTTCACGCTCGGGTTTGAGCTCGGCCACGACCTGATGGGCACCTTCCTGCCGACCGTCGAGAACTGGGAGTCGGTCTTCGAGGAGGGCGGCTGGGAGCTGGTGCGCACCAACCGCATCGACATCACCGTCGGCGAGGTCATCTTCGAACTCGCCTGATCCGCACGGCACACCGGACCCCGGACCCCGGACCCCGGACCCCGGGCCACGGCGTCACCGCCGGCCGCCCGGGGACGCGCCGTCCGGTGCGGCCCGCTCCGCACGATCGGTAAGTCGTTTGACGCAACCCATGGAGTCACGCATGACCACACTCGCGCAGGCCGTCGGGCAGACCCTCGCCGGCAGCGGCATCCGGCACGCGTTCGGGGTGGTGGGCGGCGGGAACATCCTGGCCACCGCCGCGCTGACCGCGGCGGGCGTGCGGTACACGGCGGCCCGGCACGAGGGCGGGGCCATGGCGATGGCCGACGCCTACTTCCGGGCGACCGGCGACGTCGCGATCTGCACCACCACCCACGGGCCCGGCATCGCCAACACCGTCACCGCGCTGGCGGACGCGGCCAAGAACCGCAGCGGGGTCGTCCTGCTGTGCGGCGACGCCCCGCTTGGCGGCCCGCGGCCGCACGACATCGACCAGAGCGCGCTCATGGCCGCCCTCGGGGTCCGTGTCGTCCGGCTCACCGAGCCACGCACGGCCCGCGCGGACACCGCCGACGCCGTACGCATCGCCCGCGAACAACGCTGCCCCGTCGCCGTGTTCCTGCCGGGCGACCTGCTCGGCCTTCCGCTCCCCGACGAGCGCGACGCCGTGGCGCCGGGCGCGGCGAGCCTGCCGCCCGCCGTGGACGGCCGTGCCCTGGAGCCGGTCCTCGACGCCCTGGCCGGGGCGCGCCGCCCGCTGCTCCTCGCCGGACTCGGTGCCTGGCACTCCGGCGCGGGCAAGATCCTGAGCGAGCTGGGCGACCGCCTCGGCGCACTGTTCGCGACCACCGTCATGGCGAGCGGACTGTTCCACGACAGCCCCTGGTCCCTGGGGGTCTGCGGCGGCTTCGCGGCACCGGACGCGGCCGCGCTGATGGCCGAGGCCGATGTGGTCGTCGCCTTCGGCGCGAGCCTGGACACCTTCACCCTGCACGGCGGCCGGATCCTCGACCCGGCGGCCACCGTCGTCCAGGTCGACATCGCCGAGTGCAGGCGGGCGAAGCGGACCGACCTCCTGGTGACCGGTGACGCCCACGCCGTCGCGGTACGGCTGCTCGACGCGGTCGAGCAGCGGGCGCTGCCCGTGCCGGACTGGCGTCACCGGCGCGCCGCGCGGGTCACCCGGGCGCGCGCCGGATGGGCGGCCCTCGCCCACGAGGACGCCTCCACCGCCGACCGGATCGACCCGCACACCCTGACCCGGTCCCTGGCCGCGCTGCTGCCCGAGGAACGCACGGTGGTGCTGGACGGCGGGCACTTCATCGCCTGGCCCGGGATGTACTGGCCCGTCCCCGACCCGGCGGGCTTCGTCTTCACCGGCGCCGCCTTCCAGAGCATCGGCCTGGGCCTGGCCGGCGCGGTCGGCGCGGCGGTGGGCCGCCCCGACCGGCTGACCGTGGCGGCGGTGGGCGACGGCGGCGCGCTGATGGGCCTGCCCGAGCTGGACACACTGGTGCGCTCGGGCCGGCCGGCGCTCGTGGTCGTCTACGACGACGCGGCCTACGGCTTCGAGGAGCACATGTACGCGCCGCAGGGCGCCGACCCGGCCACGCTGTCCTTCGCCGACACCGACTTCGCCGCGGTGGCCCGCGGGCTGGGCGCCACCGCGGTCACGGTACGGCGCCCGGACGACCTCGACGCCGTACGGCGCTGGCGTACGGCGGGCTGCCCGGGCACCCTGGTCCTGGACTGCAAGGTGGTGTCCGGCGTCATCGCCCCGTTCCTGGCCGACCTGCTGGAACGGACCTGAGGGCTCAGCCGCCGAGCAGGCCCCCGCGGGCCTCGCGCAGCCCCTCGAACGAGTCGAGGTCGGGAACCGTCCAGCCGTCCAGGTCGTACTCGGACAGGCACTGGTCGACGAACGCCTTGTAGTCGTCGAGCTGTCCGCTCGCCGTCTGCGCGAACAGCAGCTCGGTACGGACGTTCTCGTGGTTGCCCGAGTAGTTGCGCTCGTACAGCTCGTGCCGCCCGCCGAACTCGGTGCCCACCGCGTCCCACAGCAGCTTCAGGACCTTGACGCGCTGGACGGCGTCGATGCCGTCCGAACCGCGCACGTACTTGTCGAGGTAGGGCCGGATCTGCGGGTTCTTGAAGTCCTCGGCGCTGGAGTTCAGATAGATCAGGCCGCTGGCCACGTCCTGCTGGATGATCTCCTTGATCCGCGGATAGCCGATCTGCATGAACCACCGGTAGGCCATGCCGTACTGCGGATTGGGCAGCACCGCCCCGTTGCGCCACTTCACCGGATTGCGCGCGGCCGCGTCCGACAGCCCCCAGAACAGGTTCCGCCAGGCGAGCACCTCGCCCAGGCGCGTCTGCACGCCCCGGAAGTCCTGCGTCCCCGTGATCTCCAGCGCCTTGGCCAGCGCCCCGGCGAGGAACTCCAGCTTCACGGCGAGGCGGACGCAGCCGTGGAAGGTGAACCGCTCCAGGAAGCCCGACTGCCCCGAGAACATCTGGATCTTGGCCATGTCGCCGTAGACGAAGACGTCCTCCCACGGGATCAGGACCTTGTCCAGGACGAGGATCGTGTCGTTCTCGTCCAGCCGTGACGACAGCGGATAGTCGAAGGGGCTGCCCATGACGGCGGACATCGCGGTGTAGGACGGGCGGCAGATCAGCTTCACCCCCGGCGCGCCCGTGGGCACCGTGGCGACCAGCGCGAACTCCTTCTTCCGCACCGGCAGGCCGTAGTGCGCGATGAAGTTGTGGTGGGTGAGCGCCGAGCCGGTGGCGACCACCTTGGCGCCGCTGACGACCAGGCCCGCGTCGGTCTCCTTCTCCACGTGGACGAAGACGTCCGAGACCTCGTCCGCCGGGCGGCTGCGGTCGACAGGCGGATGCACGATCGCGTGGTTCCAGTACAGGACCTTCTCCTGCGACTCGCGGTACCAGCGGCGCGCGTTGTCCGAGAAGGGGGCGTAGAAGTCGGCGTTGGCGCCGAGCGTGCCGAGGAAGGCGGCCTTGTAGTCGGGGCTGCGCCCCATCCAGCCGTAGCTCATCCGCGACCAGGCGGCGATCGCCCGCTGGTCGGCCACCAGGTCCTCGGCGCTGTGCGGGGTGGTGAAGAACCGGTGGGTGTAGCCGCCGCTGCCGGTGTCGGTCGCGGTGGTCAGCACCTCGCGGTGGGCCGGGTCGTGCAGCGCGTCGTACAGGCGGGCCGTCATCCGCACCGGGTTGCGGAAGGCCGGGTGCGCGGTGACGTCCTTGACGCGCTCCCCGTACAGATACACCTCGCGGTCGTCCCGCAGGCTCTCGACGTATTCCTCGCCCGTCAACGGACGGGCGGTGGAAGCCTTTTCGCGGCCTGCTCCGGCGTGCTGCTGATCGGTCATGCGCCTCATCGTGACAGCCGCCGGCCGGCGGAGGCTTCTTGCTGCGTGCGGGAGCCGGCCCAGCCCCGCGCCGACGTGCCGAAGTCGCGCCGAGCACCGCAACAGCGCACGGACGGAGGTGCCTCGAGGGCCCCCGCGGTGTGAGCGTCGGGTGCGCGAAACGGTCCCGCTTCGACGACCGACACCTCTGTACCTTTCGGGAGGACCCACGATGCTCACCGCCGACATCCCCACGCGAGCACACCTGGTGCAGCGTGCCGGCGAACTCGCACCGCTGCTGAAGAAGAACGCCGCGCAGGCGGAGGAGGACCGGCGGCTGCAGGACGAGACGATCGAGGCACTGGCCGAGGCGGGACTGTTCAAGCTTCGCGTGCCCAAGCGCTACGGCGGCTACGAGGTCGACACCCGCACCCTGGTCGAGGTCGCCGCAGAGCTCGGCCGCGCCGACGGGGCGGCCTCCTGGACGACATCGGTCTACTGGATCCCCACCTTCATGGCGTGCCTGTTCCCCGACAGCGTCCAGGACGAGGTGTTCGCCACCCCCGACGTGCGCATCTGCGGCACGCTCAGCCCGTCGGCGCTGGCCGCCCCGGCCGAGGGCGGCATCGTCGTCAACGGCAAGTGGGGCTTCGTCAGCGGCGCCCGGCACGCCCACTGGCAGGAGATCATCGCCGTCCAGCCGACGCCCGACGGCCGGCACCTGCCGGTCATGGCCCTAGTCCCGATGTCGGACCTGAAGATCATCGACGACTGGGACACCTCCGGCCTGCGCGGCACCGGCAGCGTCAGCACCGTCGCCCAGGACGTCTTCGTACCGCAGGAGCGGGTGATCCCGCTCCCGGCGATCCTGCAGGGCCAGTACGCCTCCGAGCTGAACGCCGCGAGCCCGGTCTACCGCGTCCCGCTGCTGCCGGTCGCCGCCGCATCCTCGGTCGGCACCGTCCTCGGCCTCGCCCGCGCCGCCCGCGACGTCTTCTTCGAGCGGCTGCCCGGCCGCACCCTCACCTACACCGCGTACGAGACCCAGGCCGAGGCGCCGCTGACCCACCACCAGGTCGCCACGGCCACCCTGAAGATCGACCAGGCCGAGTTCCACGCCCACCGCCTCGCCGACCTCGTCGACGCCAAGGGCCTGACCGGCGAGGAGTTCACCGTGGAGGAGCGGGCGCGCGCCCGCGCCGACATGGGCGCCGTGGTCCGCCTCGCCAAGGAGGCCGTCGACATCCTCGCCGCGGCCTCCGGCGGCTCCTCGATCTACCGCGACGTCCCGATCCAGCGGATCAGCCGCGACATCCAGGCCGTCAGCCTCCACGCGCTGATGAACCCGGACACCAACAACGAGCTGTACGGCCGGGTCCTGTGCGGCCTGGAGCCCAACACCCTCTACATCTGAGCCCCTTCACCGACCCGACGCCCCAGGAGCAGCACATGACCGCGCAGAGTACCGAGACCGCCATCACCGTGACCGACGAGGACAAGGCCGCCATCGCCGCGCTGCCCCAGCGCATCGTCGAGGCATGGGCCGCGCACGACGCCGACGCCTTCGCCGGCGTCTTCACCCCCGACGGCACGATGATCATCCCCGGCGTCTTCCAGAAGGGCAGGGACGCCATCCGCGCCTTCATGGCCCAGGCGTTCGCGGGCCCGTTCAAGGGCACCCGCGTCACCGGCACCCCCGTCGACCTGCGTTTCGCCGACAGCGAGTCCGGCATCCTGATCACCCGGGGCGGCGTCATCGCCCCCGGCGAGAGCGAGCCGAGCACCGAGCGCGCCGTCCACGCCTCCTGGGTCGTCGTCAAGCGCGAGGGGCAGTGGTTCCTCGCCGCGTACCAGAACACTCCGCGCCACGCCGCCTGACGGCGCCCGCATCCCCAGAGAGGTGAAGTCCATGACCGACAGGGTGGGCGAGCGCGCGGTGGTGCTCGGCGGCAGCATGGCGGGGCTCCTGGCCGCGCGGGTGCTCGCCGACTCCTACGACGAGGTGCTCGTCGTGGAGCGCGACACGATCAGCGGGGCGACCACGGCCCGCAAGGGCGTGGGGCAGGGACGCCACGTCCACGGGCTGCTCGCACGCGGGCAGCAGATCCTCGACGAGCTGTTCCCCGGGTTCACCCGCGACGCCGTCGAGGCCGGTGTCCCGACCGGCGACCTGGGCGAGCTGCGCTGGTTCTTCAACGGCCGCCGACTCAGCCCCGGTACGACCGGTCTGATCTGCGTCTCGGCCACGCGCCCGGTGCTGGAGAGCCGGGTGCGCGAGCGGGTCGCGGCGCTGCCCGGCGTGACCCTGCTGGAGCGGCACGACATCGTCGGGCTGGTGGCCGACGACGCCAGCGACACCGTCACTGGTGTCCGCGTGCAGTCCCAGGAGCCGGGGGCGGGGGAGCGGACGATCGGGGCGGACCTCGTCGTCGACGCGACCGGACGCGGCTCGCGCACCCCGCTGTGGCTGGAGGAGTTCGGCTACGAGCGGCCCGAGGAGGCGCGCATCCGCATCGACCTCAGCTACACCACGCGCAAGTTCCGGCTGCGCGACGAGGCGGTACTCGCCGGGGACCTGTCGATCAACCCCGTCTCCTCGCCGAGCCACCGGCGCGGTGCGTTCCTGTCCCGGATCGAGGACGGCCTCGTCGTCGTCTCCCTCACCGGCGTGCTCGGCGACAGCGCCCCCGCCGACCTGCCCGGCTTCCTGGAGTGGACGCGCACCCTGCCGGTGCCCGACATCCACGACGTCATCCACGACGCCGAGCCGGTCGACGACGGTGCGGTCTTCCGCTACCCGGCCAGCCAGCGGCGCCACTACGAGCGGCTGTCCCGCTTCCCGGGCCGCTTCCTGGTCCTGGGCGACGCCGCGTGCAGCTTCAACCCGGTGTACGGGCAGGGCATGACCGTCGCCGCGCTGGAGGCGCTGGTGCTGCGCGACCACCTCAGCCGGGGCGAGGTCGACCCCAAGGCGTTCCTGGCGGACATCGCGCAGGTCATCGAGGTGCCCTGGCAGTTCTCCGCCGGCGCCGACCTCGGCTACCCCGAGGTCGAGGGCGAGCGCACCCCCGAGTGGGAGGCGTCCGGCGCCTTCATGGCCGCGCTGCACGCCGCGGCCGTCGTCGACGGCGAGGTCACGGCCACGTTCATGCGCGTCGCGGGCCTGGTCGCCACACCGGACGCGCTGATGAGCCCCGACATGCTGCGACGGGTCGAGGAAGGCGCACGCGAGTCCGCGGCGGCCCTCGCCGCGTAACACCCGCGACCACCCGTGCCGGCTCCCCGCAGGGAGCCGTGAGCCATGAGCCCGTCCCGCGCCAGGCGCGGGACGGGCTCATGCATGTACGGCCGCAGCCGCACTCCTCCGGTCACCCGGGCCCGCGCCCGTAGCCGGGCAAACCGAAGGGCCGTCCGGGATCTCAGGTCTCGGACGGCCCTTCGCGCGCGGGGCTCAGTGGGCGGCGGTCGCGCCCGCCGGTACCTTCGCGTTCAGCCGTACCGGCAGGCCGCGGTGGCCGTTCATGATGAACGTCGGCAGCGGCTGGAGCTCGTCGCGGTCGACGGCCAGCTCCAGGTCCGGGAAGCGCTCGAACAGCCGGGACAGACCGGTCGTGGCCACCAGGCGGGCGATGCCCGCGCCCAGGCAGTAGTGCGGCCCGAACCCGAACGACAGGTGGGACTTGTCGGTCCGCGTGAGGTCGAACGTCTCGGGCGCGGCGGCGTGCAGCTCGGGATCGCGGCCCACCGCGGCGTAGTTGACCAGGATCGGGTCGCCCTTCGGGATGGTCACCCCGTCCAGCTCGATGTCCTCCGCCGCGTAGCGCAGCGGCAGATGAGCCAGCGGCGACTCCACGCGCAGCGTCTCGTCGATCACGTCGTCCCAGGTGGCGCGCCCGGAACGGACCAGCTCCAGCTGCGAACGGTCGCTCAGCAGCGCGGTGATGGCGTTGTCGAAGAAGTTGATCGTGGTCTCCGAGCCGGCCCCGAGGATCGCGAAGATCGTGTCGGTCAGCTCGTCCTCGGACAGCCGCGAGCCGTCCTCGTCGCGAGCGGCGACCAGGTCGCTGGTGATGTCCTCGCCCGGCTCGCGCCGCTTGTCGGCGATCAGCTCGGCCATCGCGCCGCGCCAGCCCGCCAGCACGCCCTGGGCCTGCTCCGGGGTGATGGTGGTGTCCACCATCGCGTCGATGACCTTGGCGGTCTTGGCGCGGGCCTCCTCCGGCATGCCGATCAGGTCGGCCACCAGCCGGGCCGGCAGCGGGTAGGCGAACCGCTCGCGCAGGTCCACCGTCTCACCGGGCCCGGCCTGCTCCAGCGCGTCGAGCAGCTGGTCGGTCAGCTCCTCCACGCGGGGACGGAACGCCTCGGCGCGGCGCGGGGTGAACGCCTTGCCGACCAGCTTGCGCAGCCGCACGTGGTTCTTGCCGTAGGCCGTCACCATGTTGTCCATCGCGACCCAGCTGATCAACTCCCAGTCCGGCGGCACCTCGCCGTTGACAAAGGCCGGCCAGTGGTTGCGGGCGCTCTTGGTCACACGCGGGTCGGCGAGCACCTGCTTGATCACCGCGTGTCCGTTCAGCGACCAGGCGAGCACACCGCCCGGCAGCTCCACCTGGGTCGCCGGGCCCTTGGCCCGCAGGGCCGCGGCCTCGGCGTGGATGCCGCGGCCGGTGGTGTCGAGGGCGAAGGGGCAGCCTTGTTCCATGGGTTCGTCCCGATCTGTCAGAAGTGAGGTCGTGGGCGGAGCCGGAGGTGGCGTCCAGGGGCGCAGCGCGGCGGCACTCACCGGCCCGCCGCAGCGAAGTGCGCCTGGGCCAGCTCGCGGTTGGCGAGCGAGGAGAGGAAGACGCCGTTGCCGGCGTGGCTGTGCAGCGTGGACAGGTCGCGCCAGACCCGCTCGATGCGCTCGCCGGCCCGCACCGAGCTGGACCCCGCGGTCGGGAACAGCTGCCCCTCGACCGCCCGCCAGGCCAGCCGCACGGCCTCCCGGCTGATGGTGGCCAGCCGGAGTTCCTCCTCGCGGGTGAACGCCGCCGCCTCCTTGCGGCACAGCTCCTGCCACTGCTGCGTGGCGTGCAGCACCGCCGCCTCGGCCGCGGCGATCATGCCGGTGGCCTCGCCGTAGCGGAACTGGAAGTCGGGGTCCTCGGTGCGCGGGACGATCGGGAAGAACGTCGTCGTACGGCTGCGCATCAGCTGCTCGTACGCGTCCAGGGCGCCCTTGGCCATGCCGACGGCGAGGACGCCCAGCTCCAGCAGCATGAAGCTGAGCGGACCGCCGCCGTACTCGGGGCCGTGCAGGCTGCGTCCCGGGATCTGTTCGGTGACCGGCATCTGGCTCAGGTGCCCGCCGAGCGTGTAATGCCCGGGCACGCGGCCGCCCTCGATGCGGATGCTGTGCGAACCGCTGCCCTTGAGGCCGAGCTGGGCACCCCAGTCGTCCAGCCGCTCGAACTGCTCGCGCGGGGCGACGAACAGCATCGGCGCGGGAGGCTCGCCCTCACCCTGGGCCACCAGGGTGTGGCCGATGAAGTGGGTGGCGTAGGGGGCGCCGGAGCAGTAGCCCCAGGTGCCGTCGAGCACCCAGCCGCCCTCGCCGTCGGGCCGCGCCGAGCCTGCCGGGGCGACCGTCGCGGGACAGATGAAGTCGCCGCCGGCGAACAGCTCCGCCTGCGTGGCCTCGTCGAACAGGGTGCCCACGACCAGCGCGTGCGCGGCGCCGAAGAGGTACATCCAGCCGGTCGAGGGGCAGCCGCGGGCCAGCGCCATGGAGACCTTCATGAAGGTCTCGGGGCCGAACTCGTAGCCGCCGTAACGACGCGGTACGAGGATGCGGTAGAAGCCGGCGCGGGCGAAGGCCTCGTGGGTGTCCTCGGCGTAGAAGCCGCGCCGCTCGGTCTCGGCCTGCCGCTCGACCAGGGTCGCGGCCAGGGCCTCGGCCCGGGCGACGATCTCCTCGGGAGTCAGGCCGGGCTCCGGGGGAGTCACGGGGGCGAAGGGGGCCAGGGTTGTCATCGTCGATGGATCCTCTTGGCGTCGAAGGGGGCTCGGCTCCCGCGGGTCAGTCCAGCGGGGTGTGGGGCGCGTCGGCCAGCGTGCTCAGCAGTTCGCGGAAGCGGGCCACCAGTTCGGCCGCGGTGGACTCGTCGAAGCGGTTGTGGTCGAACTTCAGGCTTCCGGCGAGCTGCCCGTTCGGCAGCACGTCCATCGCCCACAGACCGCCGTCCGGGATCGCCGAACTGACCCGCTGCGACAGGGTCCTGTGCCGGATCTCCGCGAACCGCAGGCCGCCGGCCGGGGTTCCCTCCATCGGGAACGCGGTCTGCAGCACCTCGAACGCGACGACGGCGAGGGAGCCGTTGGCGAACGGGGCGAGCAGCGCGGGGCTGTCCTCGGCGATCCGGGCGAAGGGGATCTCGTGCTGGTAGGCGCCGACACAGGCGGCGCGCGCCCGCTCCCGCACCTCGGCCAGGGTCTCGCAGCCAGTGGTGTCGATCCGTACGGGCATGAAGTTGAAGAACGGGCCGACCGCGTCCATGAACCGCTCCTCGTAGCGGCCGGAGGAGAAGGTCGGGAAGACCACGTCGGTGGTGCCGGTGCGCTCGCGCAGCAGCACGCTGTAGGCGGCGGCCATCACCATGAACGGCGTGCAGCGCGTGTCCCGGGCGGACCTCAGGACGGCCGAGGACAGCTGCGCGTCGAAGACGAACCGGTGCACGCCGTACGCGCTCGCCAGGTTCTCGTCCCGCGGCCGGTCCGAGGCGATCCCGGTGATCTGCGCCCCCGCCAGCCGCTCGCGCCAGTAGCCGCGCGCACGGTCCACGCGTCCGCTCGCGGCGGTGTCCTGCTGTCGGCGGGCGAACTCCTGGTACTGCGCGGGTACGGCCTGGTCGGCCGGGTGGTGCGTCACGCGCGCCGCATAGGCGGCGGCCAGGTCGCGCATGATCACCTGAAGCGACCAGGCGTCGGTGGAGGTGTGGTGGGTGGCCAGCACCAGGACCGCGTCCGTGGCGTCGAAGCGGCCCACGGCGGCGCGCAGGTGCGGCAGTTCGCGCACCGCGAACGGGCGGGCGTCCAGCTCGTTCAGGAACTCCTCGGCACGCACGTCACGCGCCGTCGCCGCGTCGGCGCCCAGCTCGCTGACCTCCAGCGGGACCGGCGACGGCGGCTCGACCACCTGGTGGCCGCCCTGCTCGTCGCCGCGCAGGGAGGTGCGCAGCACCTCGTGGCGGACCACGACGTCGTCGAGGGCCAGTTGGAGGGCGGCGAGGTCCATCTCGCCGGTGACCCGCCAGCCGCACACCAGGGTGTGGCGGTGACCGAAGGCACCGTCCGTCTCGCCCTTGTCGAACGCGCGCAGGAACTCCTGGTTGTACGACAGCGGGATGCGCTGGGCCATACCCTCCGCCTTCGGCGGCACGGCGGTGATGCTCACGTGATCCAGTCCTCTCCGGGTGGTGGGGCGGTGCGCCCGCGGGCGCGGCCGCCGGGGTTCAGGCGGCGGCCGCCTCGGCCGCCTCGTGGCGGTGGTCCGAGGCCCGGGCGATGAAGTCGAGGCACTGCGCGCGGTCGGCCGGGCCGTGGGCGACCGGCCAGCCGGCCGGGGTCTCCAGCTCGGCGGGCCACAGCGAGTGCCGGCCCAGGGTGTTGACGAGGACGACGCACTCGCGCCCGGCGGTGCCCTCGGCGGCGGGCCGGCCGGTCATCGCGCGGCCCCCGCGAGTCCGGCCTCCTCGGTGAGTTCCTCCAGGCGGCGGTCCAGTTCGGCGACCGTCGGATGGTTCAGCACATCGCCGACGGAGATCTCGAAGCCCAGCTCGGCCTCGATGCGGGAGGCCAGGCGCACGGCCTGCAGCGACTCACCGCCGAGCGCGAAGAAGCTGTCGTCCACGCCCACTTCGGGCACACCGAGCACGCGGGAGAACAGCGCGCACAGAACGTCCTGCCGTTCGCCGGCCGCCCGGGCGGAGCCGGTGCCGTGCCGCGGTGCGGGCGCGGGCAGCGCCGCGCGGTCCAGCTTCCCGTTGGCCGTCAGGGGCAGCTCGGCGAGCTCGACGAACGCCGCGGGCACCATGTAGTCGGGCAGCACCTCGGCGACGGCGGTGCGCAGCGCCGCCAGGTCCAGACCCGGTGCCTTGGGCACGAGGTAGGCGACCAGGCGCCGCTCGCCGCCCTCCTGCTCCAGGGCGACCACGGCGGCGTGGGCCACACCCTCGCGCCCCGCCAGCACGTGCTCCACCTCGGCCGGCTCCACGCGGAAACCCCGGATCTTGACCTGGTCGCCGACGCGGCCGGCGAACTCCAGTCCGTGCGGGCCGCGTCGCATGAGGTCGCCGGTGCGGTACATCCGGGTCCCCGGAGCATCGGGGTCCTCGACGAAGCGTTCGGCCGTCAGGTCCGGGCGCCGGTAGTAGCCGAGGGCGAGCCGCTCGCCCGCGATGTACAGCTCCCCGGTCCCGCCGTCGGCCACCGGGCGCAGCCGCTCGTCCAGCAGCCGTGCGTCGACCGTGTCCAGCGGCCGGCCGACGGGTATCACGGCGGTCGGCTCGTAGGGCGCGGTCAGCGTCGCGGAGGCGGCGAAGGAGGACACCTCGGTGGCGCCGTACATGGCGCGCACGACCAGGTCGGGGCAGGCGTCGAGGACGCGCCCGACGGCAGCCGGGGAGATGACGTCCCCTCCGGTCAGGACCTCGCGCACGGTGGCGAAGCTGTCCGGGGCCTCGTCGGCGAAGAGCCGGAACAGACCGGCGGTGACGTGCAGCGCGGTGACGCCGTGCGCCGTGATGAGCCGGCGCACCGCGCGTACGTCCAGGTCGCCGGGCGGCGGCAGCACGATCTCGCCGCCGCGCAGCAGCGGGACCCACAGCTCGTAGGTGGAGACACCGAAGGCGTACGGGGCGAGCGCCAGGATCCGCCGGTGTGCGTCACCGTCCCAGCAGGAGTCGTCGACCAGGCCGAGCACACCGCGGTGGGGGACCGTGACGCCCTTCGGCTCACCGGTGGAGCCCGAGGTGTGGATGACGTACGCCGGCGCCTCGGGCCCCGCCGGGACACCCGGGTCGGTGGCGGGGGCAGCGGCCGTGGCCTCGTCGCCGGCGGGCAGGACGACCTGGCGGGTGCGGGGCAGCCCGCGTGCCCGGCTCGCCCGGTCCGTGAGCAGCACCGGGGAGCCGGCCCGGTCCATGATCTGCTGCATCCGCGGCAGCGGGTGCGCGCTGTGCAGCGGCAGGTAGAAGGCACCGGCCTTGAGGGTGGCGAGGATCGCGACCACCAGGTCGGCGGAGCGCTCCATCAGCACCGCGACCGGATCCCGCGGCTCGACGCCCGTCCCGAGCAGCCGGTGGGCGAGGCGGTTGGCCCGCTCGTCCAGCTGACGGTAGGTCAATGTCTCGTCGCCCGCCGACACCGCCACCGCGTCCGGCGTCCGGCGTGCCTGCGCGGCGAAACGTTCGTGAATCGAGGTGGAGACCATCGCTTACGTCCAATCGCTCGTCCCTGCCGAGGGCAGCCCGCACGCAGGCGGCCTGACGGGTCAGCCGGAACGGTCACACAGGGCCGCCGGGCGCTGCATCTCCTGGATTGCCGTGCGTCATACGGCAGTTGGCGGCCGTCCGCCGGGTCGCGGCGGCCCGCGGCAACACCGCACGGCAGAAGATGGCGCCGCAATCACGCCATGCCCATGCTGAACAAGCCATCGAGACACAGAGGAGCTCTGACGCAGTGAATGCCAATCGGGCCGCGGCACCGGCCCCACAGACCAAGCGCGTCGGGGGCCTCGACGGTGTCCGCGCGCTGTGTGCCCTCGGAGTGGCGGCCGTCCACACGTCCTTCGCCGCCGGAGTCATGGGTGCCTACACGGCACGGCCCGGCAACCAGGCCCTCGCCGACCTGCTGGCCGGAATGCGCCCGCTGGCGCTGGGCCCCTTCTTCGTCCTGTCCGGCATGCTGTTGTACCGGCCCTTCGCCCGTTGGACCCTCGGCGGCGCCGAGCGCCCCAAGGTCGGCCCGTTCCTCGCCAAGCGCCTGGCCCGGCTGTGGCCCGCCTACATACTCCTGTCGCTGGTCTGCGTGTTCCTGCTCAACTTCGACGCGGTCGACGGAGTCTGGTACGTGCTGCGGCCGATCCTGATGCTCCAGGTCTACGACTACACGTGGATCGCCGGCATGGACCCGGCCTGGACCGTCCCGGCCGAGATGCAGTACTACCTCGCCCTCCCGCTGCTGGCCGTACTGATGCACTGGCTGGCCCGGGGCACGGACGACCCGGTGCGCAAGGTGCGCCGCATGATGGTGCCGCTGGCGCTCATCACCGTCGGATCAGCGGTGTGGACGTACTACATCCACCGCCCGCAGATGGGCATCTACCCCACCAAGTACTGGTGGCCGCTCGGGGTCGGCGGTGCCTTCGCCCTCGGTATGGCGATGGCCCTGCTGCACGTCCTCGCCGAGCTGCGGCCCGACCGCAAGCCCGCCCTGTACCGGATCGCCGCCGACCACCCGCTGCTGTTCTGGATCGGCGCCCTGGCCGTCTACGCCTTCAACTGCACCCAGCCCTTCGGCCGCCCCGGCTACGGCGACTACGAGGGCGTCGGCCTCGCCCTGACCCAGTACTTCCTGCTGCTGGTCTTTTCCTACCTGATGGTGATGCCGCTCTCGATCCCCGGCACCAAGTCCCGGGTCGTCGACGCGATCGTCGCCAACCCCGTCTCGCGCTACCTGGGACGCATCTCCTACGGCATCTACCTGTGGCACTTCGCCATCATGTACTTCTGGTTCCAGACCGGCAGCGTCTTCGGCACCCAGCCGGGCCTGATGAACCAGCTGCGCGGCACGATCGGCTTCCCGGAGCTGATGACCGCGGTGCTCGTCGGCAGCATCCTGGCCGCCAGCGCGAGCCACTACCTCGTCGAACGCCCCATCGTGAAGGCCGTCGGACGCTGGGCCGCCCGCAAGGACGGCGCCGGCCGGGCCGCCACCCCCGCGCAGGAGGCGTACACCGTCGCCGGACCCCGCTGACCCGCGCACGAGCACGCACCACCCGCCCCGAAGGCCTCCCGGCCCTCGGGGCTTCGTGCGCCCGGTGCGCGGACGCAGCAATTCCGAAGATGCGCCGCGCCCCTCACCGTCAGCACGCTGGACCAGGACACCACCCGACATCCACTTGCGCAGCCCGGCGCTTGACGTCTCAGGAGAACAATGAACACAGTTCAGTCCGCCGACGGCACCACGATCGCCTACGACCGCTCGGGCGAGGGCGAACCGCTGATCCTCGTGGGCGGTTCCTTCAGCGAGCGGGCGCATCCGACCATGACGCAACTGGCCGAGGAACTGGCCCCCCACTTCACTGTCTTCAACTACGACCGCCGCGGCCGCGGGGACAGCGGCGACGCCGCCGAGTACGCCGTGGAGCGCGAGATCGAGGACCTCGCGGCACTGATCGCCGAGGCCGGCGGCTCGGCCAGGATGTTCGGCCTGTCGGCCGGCGGCGCCCTGGCGTTCAAGGCCGCGGCCGCCGGTGTGGACATCACGCAGATCGCCGTCTACGACCCGCCGTACGTCGTCGACGAGTCCGGCCCGCGGCCCCCGGCCGACTTCACCGCCCGCCTCGCGGAGCTGAGCGCGTCCGGCAAGCGGGCCGAGGCCGTCGAGTTCTTCATGACCGAGGGCATGGGGGCGCCGGCCGAGGCCGTCGCCGGAATGAAGTTCGCGCCGTTCTGGGCGGGCCTCGAAGCCCTGGCGCACACGCTGCCGTACGACACGACCATCGTCGGCGACGACTTCGCCCTGCCGACCGAAGAACTGGCATCCGTCACCGCCCCGGTGTTCGTGGTGCACGGCGGTGAGGCGGACGCGTGGCTGAAGGCCTCCGCGCAGGCGGTCACCGACGCCCTGCCCAACGCACGCCGGCACGCCCTGGCCGGCCAGGGCATCGCGGTCGACCCGGCCGTCCTCGCGCCCGAGTTGAAGAACTTCTTCGCCAACTGAGGCCACCGGCAACGGGCTTCGGCCCGACCAGCCGGGCGGCACCGCGCAGCGCCCGTGGAGCGTGGCTCCACGGGCGCTGCCGCATGCGCGCATTCAGCAATACGGAAGATGCGGCCCCGATTGAACGCCCGGGACGATGAAACGTCCCCGCCGCGCGGCCGCAGCGCGCCCGGCCGCGGAACGTCCCCCTTGAAGGAGAGAACTCCATGCGAGCATGGTTCGAACGAGCCGCCGGCGTGCCCGGCAGCCGTCGCGGAAAATGGCTCGTCCTCGTGACCTGGCTGATCGCGGTGATGGCGCTCGGCGCGCTCGCCGGGAAGCTCGGCGAGGTCCAGGACACCAGCGCCAACGCCTTCCTGCCGCGCGGCGCCGAGTCGGCCAAGGTGAACACGGAGCTGGAGAAGTTCCGCACCGACGACCTGACCTCGGCCGTCGTGGTCTACAGCGGTGCGGGCGCGCTGAGCGACGAGGCCCGCGCCAAGGTCCGGGCCGACCACGCCGCCTTCGCGAAGGTCGCCGCCGAGGGACGGCAGGTGCCGCCGGTCGTCGAGTCCAAGGACGGCAAGGCCCTCATGGTGGTCGTGCCGCTGCCCGGCAAGGAGCAGTCGGTCGTCGCCGACAAGATCGCCGAGCTGCGCCGCATCGCGGACGCCCATGCCCCGCCCGGGCTCGACGCCCGCGTCGGCGGCCCCGCCGGCTCGCTCGCCGACGCCTTCACCGTCTTCGACAGCCTCGACGGCACGCTGATGATGGCCACCGGCCTCATCGTCGTCGTCCTGCTGCTGCTCACCTACCGCAGCCCCGTCCTGTGGCTCTTCCCCGCGCTCGCCGTCGCCTTCGCCTCCGTGCTGACCCAGGCCGGCACCTATCTCCTCGCCAAGGGAGCGGGCCTCCAGGTCGACCCGCAGAGCTCGGGCGTGCTGATGGTCCTCGTCTTCGGCATCGGAACGGACTACGCGCTGTTGCTCATCGCCCGCTACCGCGAGGAACTGCACCGCCACGCGGACCGGCACACGGCCATGCAGGCCGCCCTGCGCCGCAGCGGACCCGCCGTGCTCGCCTCCGCGGGCACCGTCGCGATCGGCCTGGCCTGCCTCGCCTTCGCCGAGATCAACTCCTCCCGCTCCATGGGCCTGGTCGGCGTCATCGGCGTCCTGTGCGGCTTCCTCGCGATGGTCACGATCCTGCCGGCCCTGCTCGTCATCGCCGGCCGCTGGGTGTTCTGGCCGCTCGTGCCGCGCGAGGGCGCGCCCGCGCGCGCCGCCCGCCCGCTGTGGGAGCGCGTCGGCCAGGCCGTCGCGGCCCGGCCCCGCGCCTCGTGGATCACCTCGCTCGCCGTCACCGGCGCCCTCGCGCTGGGCGCCCTGGGCCTGAACATGGGGCTGAGCCAGACCGACTGGTTCCAGAACAAGCCGGAGTCGGTCGTCGCCCAGGAGAAGCTCTCCGAGCACTTCCCGTCCGGCTCCGCCGACCCGGCGACGATCGTCGTCAGGACGCCGGACGCGGCCGAGGCCGCCCGCGCCGCCCGCGGCACGAAGGGCGTCGTCGAGGTCAGCACCGTCGGCCGCACCCCGGACGGCACCCTCACCCAGCTGGCCGCCGTGCTGCCCGGCACACCCGACAGCGACGCGGCCAAGCACACCGTCGAGGCCCTGCGGGACCGGGTCGACGGACTCGTCGGCGGCACCGCAGCCCAGGCCCTGGACAAGGAGAACGCCGCCGCACGCGACCTGGACGTCGTGGTGCCGCTGGTCCTGCTCGTCGTCCTGCTCGTACTGGTGTGGCTGCTGCGCGCGCTGGTCGCGCCGCTCGTCCTGCTGGCGACGGTCGTCGTGTCCTACTTCGCCGCCCTCGGCGCCTCGAACCTCCTGTTCGACCACGTCATGGGCTACCCCGGCGTCGACTGGACGGTGCCGCTGCTGGGCTTCGTCTTCCTCGTCGCGCTCGGCATCGACTACAACATCTTCCTGATGCACCGGGTGAAGCAGGAGACCGCCCTGCACGGTCACACCAAGGGCGTCCTGATCGGACTGAGCAGCACCGGCGGCGTCATCAGCTCGGCCGGCCTCGTGCTCGCCGCGACGTTCGCCGTGTTCGCCGGGCTGCCGCTGGTGGCGATGGCCCAGATGGGCTTCGTCGTCTGCATCGGCGTCCTGATCGACACCTTCCTCGTCCGTACGGTCCTGGTGCCGGCGCTCGCCCTGGACCTTGGTCCGCGCTTCTGGGCACCGGGCCGGCTGTCCGCGGACCGTGCGGCACCCGCGGCGGCGGCGTCCGAGCCGGAGCGCCGTCAGACGCTCGAAAGCGTCTGACGACAAGCGCCGCTCCGTCCGTCTGCGACCCCCAAGTCAGCAGCGCAACAAGGGAGATGGCCCCCGACCGCCCGTGCGCCACGATGAAGGCCACGGCTCCGGGAGGGGGCCGCCGACCAAGGGAGGACATGCCGTGTTGGGTGACGGGGACGGATCGGCCGCCAAGCTGTGGGCGATGGCGAGCCTGGGCACGCCGATGGCCGTGCGCGTGGCGGCGACGCTGCGGATCGCCGACCACATCGCCGCGGGGCGCCGCACCGCGGCCGAACTCGCCGAGGCCGCGGGCGCGCACACCGAGGCGCTCGACCGCCTGCTGCGCTACCTCGCGGTCCGGGGCGTCCTGGAGCGCGACGAGACCGGGCGCTACGCCCTGACGCCCCTGGGCGAACCACTGCGCGAGGACCACCCGGCCGGCATCCGGGCCTGGTTCGACATCGACGGCGCGGGCCGCGGCGAGCTGTCGTTCGTCGAGCTGCTGCACAGCGTCCGCACCGGCGAGGCCGCCTTCCCGGTCCGCTACGGACGCGAGTACTGGGAGGACCTGACCGCCGATCCCGACCGCGTCGCCTCCTTCAACAAGCTGCTCGGGGCCGACGTCGCCGAGCGCGCCCCGGGCGTCGTCGCCGGGTTCGACTGGGCGTCCCTGGGCCATGTCGTCGACGTCGGCGGCGGCGACGGCTCGCTGCTGGCCGAACTGCTGCACGCCAACCCGGCCCTGCGGGGCACGGTCGTCGACCTGCCCGACGCCACCCGCACCGCCAAGGAGCGGTTCGCCGCCGCCGGGCTGGGGGACCGCGCCGACACCGTCGCCGGAAGCTTCTTCGACCCGCTGCCCCCGGGCGCGGGCGGCTATGTGCTCTCGCTGGTCCTGCACGACTGGCACGACGAGCCCGCCACCGCCATCCTGCGGCGCTGCGCCGAGGCGGCCGGCGAGAACGGCTCGGTCTTCGTCATCGAGACGGTCGGCTCCGCCGGACACACCCCGCACACCGGCATGGACCTGCGCATGCTGTGCGTGTACGGCGCCAAGGAGCGGGGCGTCGCCGAGTTCTCCGCGCTGGGCGCCGCCGCCGGACTCGACGTCGTGGCGGTCCACCCCGCGGGCCCGTCGGTCATCATCCAGCTGGCCGCGGCCCGATGAGGGCCCGGCCGCACGCCGGGACGACAACGGCCGAGGAGGCCTGGGCGGCGCTGACGACGGTCAGCGGCCGCCAGGACCCCTACCCCTGGTACGAGGCGGTCCGGGCCCATGGCGAGGCCGCCTGGCTCGGGCCCGGCAAACTGGTCGTCGTCGGGTACGAGGAGTGCGACCGCGCGCTGCGGGACACCCGCCTGCACGTCCAGGACGCCGCGCGGTACGACGCGTCGGCACCGGGCTGGCGGGACCACTCCTCGCTGCGCGCATTCACCAGCTCGATGCTGTACAGCAATCCGCCCGACCACACCCGGCTGCGCACGGTGGCCGGCTTCGCCTTCACCCCGCCGAAGATCCGCCGGCTGCGCTCGGTGATCGAGGAGATGACCGAGCGGCTGCTGGACCGCATGGCCGGTCTCGGTGCCGCCGGGCCGGCCGTCGATCTCATCGCCGAGTTCGCCTCCCGGCTGCCCGTCGCCGTCATCAGCGCCATGCTCGGCTTCCCCGAGCAGGACCAGGTGTGGTTCCGCGACATGGCCTCGACCATCGCCGTCTCCACGGACGGCTTCCGCGACGCCGCGGCCCTGGAGCGCGCCGACCGCGCGATGGACGAGATGACCGCCTACTTCGCCGACCTCGCCGGCCGGCGCCGCCGCGAGCCCCGCGACGACCTCGTCACCCACCTGGTGAACACCCACGACGAGGACCCGCACCGGCTCGGCCACGACGAGCTGATGGGCACCTTGATGGTGCTGCTCACGGCCGGGTTCGAGACGACGAGCTTCCTCATCGGCCATGGCGCCCTGCTCGCCCTGGAACAGCCCGCCTTCGCCGAACGGCTGTGCGCGGAACCGGACTTCGTCACGGGATACATCGAGGAGATCCTGCGCTTCGAGCCCCCCGTTCACGTCACCAGCCGCTGGGCGGCCGCCGACACCGAGCTGCCCGGCACCGCCGTGCCCGCCGGGACCCGGCTGACGCTGATCCTGGCCGCCGCCAACCGCGACGCGCGGCGCTTCGCGGACCCGGCCCGCTTCGATCCGGACCGGCGCGACAACCGGCCCCTGAGCTTCGGGGCCGGCGGGCACTTCTGCCTGGGCGCCCCGCTCGCCCGCCTGGAGGCGCAGATCGCGCTGCCCCGGCTGTTCGCCCGCTTCCCCCGCCTGAGGGCGACAGAGCCGCCCGTCTACCGCGACCGCTGGGTCGTACGCGGCCTGGACACCTTCCCCGTCGCCGTGACCGCCTGAGCACCACCCGCGCGACGCGGCTCCGCCACCGCCGACGGCCCCGAACCACTACCAGGTTCGGGGCCGTCGGTCCATCCAGCATTTACGAAGATGCCCGGATCGGTGCGGAGACATGACGATTTCAGGGAGTCAACGGGCCGACAACGGCAGGGAATGCGCTCGCCGGGCACCGGCGCCGTCCGGATCCTCCGAAGGAGACACCTCGTGACAACACGTCTGAAGATCCTCGCCATCAACGGATCGGAGCGGGACGGCAACACCGCCGACGTCCTCCGGCACGCGGCCGCGATCGCCGAGCAGCGTGGTGTCGAGTTCGAGACCGTCGACCTGCGCGACATCCGGATGGAACGGTGCGGCCCCTGCGGCGACTGCAACGACCGTCCCGTCCCCTGCGCACTGGCCGACGGCGTGCCCGGCGTCGTACAGAAGATGATCGACGCGGACGGCATCGTCTTCGCCGCGCCGGTGCACGGATTCGGCACCGCGAACCTGATGCAGACCTTCATCGAGCGGGCCGGCGTCGGCTATCTGCGCTTCGACCGGCCGCTGAGCAACAAGGTCGCCGGCATCATCTCCGTCGCCCGCCGCTACAGCGCCGGCGAGGTGTGGGCCCAGCTCACCGTCAACGCCCTGCTCAACCGCATGATCCTGGTGGGCAGCGGGTTCCCGGCCACGGTGCACGCGCTGCACCGGGGCGACGCGTTCAAGGACGACGAGGGGCTGAAGAACGTGCAGCGCATGGTCGACCGCATGGTCGACATGATCCAGCTGCTCGACGAGCACCGCCGGCTGACCGGCCGTGACGACCTGCTCGTCTCCGGCGACATCAACGAGCGCGTCGGCCTCGCCCTGAACGAGACGAAGGTGCCGGCGTGACCACCGCGCTGCAGACCCTGCGGGCCCCCGCGCGCGGCCAGGACCTCGACGACTTCCTCGCCGCCTACCGCGACGTCAGCCGGGCCTTCTACGACACCACCCTCACCGACGCCCAACTGGCCGACTGGCGCCAGGACCAGCTGACCACCGTGCTGCACCACGTCACCGAACGCTCCCCGTTCTACCGCTGCCACCTGGCGGGCGTGGACATCGACGCCGTCACCCCCGAGAACCTGTCGGCGCTGCCCTTCACCACCAAGGACGACCTGCGCCGCGAGATGTACGACGTGCTGTCCGGACGGGTCGGCGAGGCGAGCATCTACTACGAGACCAACGGCACCACCGGCGCCGCCACCCCGTGCCCGCGCGGCCCCAGGGACATCGCCACCTCCAACGCGGCCGTCGAGGAGTCCTGGCGGCGGCTGTTCCGCTCCCGCTTCGGCGACCGCATGCCGGTCGTCGGCCTCATGGGCCCCTCGGAGCTGTACGCGTTCGGCGACGTGTTCAGCGCCGTCACCGCCTCGCTCGGCGCCTGCCACGTCAAGATCTGGCCCGAGTCCCCCCGGGTCGGCTTCAAGAAGGCGCTGCGCCTGATCGAGGAACTGGGCGTCGAGGTCGTGGTCTGCGCGCCCGCCCTGTGCCTGAGCCTCGCCAAGGCCGCGCTGCACTACGGCTACGACCTCGCCGAACTGCCGGTGAAGCTGTTCCTGGTGCTCGGCGAGATCTGCACACCGCAGTTCGCCGCCAACGTGTCGACCGTGTGGCCCCAGGCCGTCGTACGCCCCGCGCTGTACGGCTCCCAGGAGGCACTGTGCATCGCCACGGGCGCCGACGACGGGCGGCTGCACCTGTCGGCGCCCAACTACCTGACCGAGCTGATCGACCCGGACAGCGGGGCCGTGCTCGACGACACCGCAGAGGGCGAGCTGGTGCTGACCATGCTCGTCGACGGCATCAAGCCACTGATCCGCTACCGCACCGCGGACCTGGTCCGCATCACCCCCGCACCGGCCGGCGCACCGCTGCCCGGCCCCGTCGTCGAGGTCGTCGGCCGCGCCGCCGACCGCATCGCGCTCGGCCGGGTCCGGCTCCACCCCGGACAGCTGGAGACGGCGGTCCTCGACGGGGTGCGCGGCTGCCTGGGCTACCAGGTCGTCATCGACCGGACCGGCGACGGCGAGGACGAGATCACCGTCCACATGGACCTGCTGCCCCGGGCCGCGGACCCGGACGCCGTCGCCGACGCCGTGGCCGGGCGGCTGCGCGCGCTGACCGGCGCCCGGGCCAGGGTCGTCATCGAGACCGACCTCGACCCGGTGACCCACACCGGCTCCTTCGTGAGCTGGAAGGCGGCCCGGGTGCTCGATCTGCGCTCCGCCCCCGACAGCGCGGCCGTCACCGCCCGGCAGGTCGCGCACCGCTACGCGATCACCACGTGAACCGAAGGAACCCGCGATGACCGAGCCATGCCCGGCACCGGCCGCGGTCCGGGTCACCACCCGGACCCGCCGGCTGCCCCAGCTGCCGATGCTGCCCGCCTACCGCGCCCTGGCCGCGCGCTTCGGCGCCGACAGCGTCTATCTGCTCGAATCGGCGGGGGGCCCGATCCGCGAGTGCCGCTTCCAGTTCGTCGGCTTCGGCGCACTGCTGTCCGTGGCGGTCCGCGGCGGAACCGTCCGCGTCGAGGGCATCCCCGCGCTGCGCGAGCCGCTGCTGGAGCGCATCCGGCCGCTGGTGGCCGAGGGCGCCGACGGCACCCTGCGGCTGCGGACCCTGGCCGGACTGTGGCCGCTGCTGCGCACCGCCCAGGCGCTGTTCGACGCCCCCGGCTCGGCGACCCGCTTCCGGTTCGGCTTCCTCGGCTACTTCGGCTACGACACCGTGCGCTACGTCGAGGACCTGCCCCACCTCATCGAGCAGGGGCCCGACCTGCCGGACGTGGAACTCGTCGTGCACCAGGGCCTGGTGGTGCGGGACGTGGGCGAGGACCGGACCGAGCTGCTGCTGCACGAGTCCGACGCCTGGCCGGCGTTCGACCCGCGGGAGATCACCGCGCTGCTGGAGGACGCCGAGAGCGCCTGGCCCGAACCCGCCGCGGACGACGTCCCCGAGGCGCTCGTCAGCGACGACACCGACCCCGAGGCATTCGGCCGCGACGTGGAACGCTGCCTGGAACACATCGCGGTCGGCGACATCTACCAGGTGCAGATCGGTCATGAACTGACCATCCGCTCCGGCGCCGACCCCGTCGACGTCTACCAGCGGCTGCGCCGCCGCAACGCCTCCCCGTACATGTATCTGGCGAGCGTCGGCGGCCAGTGCGTCATCGGCGCGAGCCCGGAGCTGTTCGTACGGATCGAGCAGGGCGCCGTCACCATGCGGCCGATCGCCGGGACGCTGCCGCGCACCGGCGACGACGAGGCGGGCGCCCGGCGGCTGCGCTCGGACCCCAAGGAGATCGCCGAGCACACCATGCTGGTGGACCTGTGCCGCAACGACATCGGACGGATCGCCGAGGCCGACTCCCTGGACGTCCCCGACGAGTTCGCCGTCGAACGGTACTCCCACGTCCTGCACCTGGTCTCGACCGTGTCCGGACAGGCGGAGGCGGACAAGGACGTCTACGACGCGATCGCCGCCCTGTTCCCCGCCGGCACCATGACCGGCACGCCCAAGATCCGGGCCATGGAGATCATCGAGTCCCTCGAACGCAGCCGCCGCGGCCTGTACGCCGGTGCGCTCGGCGTGATCGACATCGGCGGATACACCAACCTCGCGCTATGCATCCGCACCCTCTTCCACCAAGGCGGCGTCTACCGCACACGGGCCTCGGCGGGGATCGTCGCCGACTCCGAACCGGCGAACGAGTGGCGCGAGACGCTGGCCAAGATGAGTGCCGCCCACTGGGCGGTCACCGGAAAGGAGCTGCTGTGACGACACCCTCGCCCGCCGCCACGGCCGGGCATGCAGGCCCACGACCGCGCATCCTGGTGGTCGACGCCTTCGACAGCTTCGTCGACATCCTGCGCCAGTACCTGATGTCCGCTGGGGCCGAGCCGCTGATGGTGCGCTCCAACGCCCTGCGGCTGACGGAGGTCGAACGGCGCCGCCCCGACGCGATCCTGCTCGGCCCGGGCCCCGGACACCCCGACGACTCCGGGCACGTCGAGATCGTGCAGTCCTTCGCCGGCCGGCTGCCGCTGTTCGGCGTCTGCCTCGGCCACCAGGCCATCGGCCGCGCCTACGGTGCCCAGGTGGTACCGGCGCGGCGGCTGATGCACGGCAAGGCGAGCCATGTCGAGCACGACGGACGCGGGCTGTTCGCGGGGGTGCCGGACCGCTTCTCGGCCACCCGCTACCACTCGCTGATCGTGCCCGAGACGACCGTGCCGGCGACCCTGGAGGTCACCGCCCGCTCCGCCGAGGACGGCTATGTGATGGGACTGCGCCATCGCACGCTGCCCATCGAGTCCGTCCAGTTCCACCCGGAGAGCTTCCGCACCGAACACGGCATGCGCATGATCTCCAACTTCCTGCGCGGCGTACGGGAGTTCGCCGCCGAGCGGGGCCACGTCCTGGCGGCGTGAGGCCACGGCCGCCAAGAAGGCACGGATCGAGATGCGCCGCCGGCCGCGCACATGATGGGCTCGCCGAGTCGGAGTCACGCACCCCGGAGGCGACGTGGAGTACTGGAACGGCACGGCGGAGACCATGCCCCGCGAGGAACTTCAGCAGTGGCAGTGGCGCCGCCTGCGGCGCGCCCTGGACCACGCCCGGCACAACTCCCCCTTCTGGGCCGAGCGGATCCCCGACGGCATCACCTCGATGGCCGCATACACCGAGCGCATGCCCCTGCTGTACAAGGCGGACCTCCTCGCCTCCCAGCAGGCCGCGCCGCCGTACGGCACCTGGCCCTCGCTCGACCCGGTGCACGGGGTGCGCCACCACCAGACCAGCGGCACCAGCGGCAACCCCCCGGTGCGCACGTTCGACACCGAACGCGACTGGAAGTGGATCAGCGACACGTTCTGCACCGCCCTGTACAGCAACGGTGTGCGCGCCCATCACAAGGCCCTGGTGTCCTTCGGATACGGCCTGTTCGCCGGCTTCTGGGGCATGCACTACGCCCTGGAGCGCATGGGCTGCACCGTCGTACCGGCCGGCGGCCTGGACTCGAGGACGGTGGTCCGGCTGCTGGTCGACTACCGGATCGAGGTCCTCGGCCTCACCCCCAGCTACGCCATGCGGCTGATCGAGACCGCGGGCGAGATGGGCGTCGACCTCGCCCGGGACGCCAACGTGCAGGTGATGCTGGCGGGCGCGGAGCCGCGCTCCGACTTCACGACCCGCACCATCGAGCAGGCCTTCGGCGCCCGTGTCTTCAACGCCGCCGGGACGACCGAGTTCGGCGGGGTGTTCATGTTCGAGTGCCCCTCGCGCCGCGGCGCCTGCCACATCAACGAGCCGACCGTCATCGAGGAGGTGCTGCACCCCGAGACACGGCAGCCGGTGGGCTACGGCGAGGAAGGCGTCCGCGTCACCACCGGCCTGTACCGCGAGGGCATGCAGCTCTTCCGCCACTGGACCGAGGACATCGTGGTCAAGCGGCCCTACAGCGAGTGCGGTTGCGGCCGGACGTGGGACTTCCTCGACGGCGGCATCCTGCGGCGCGTCGACGACATGCGCAAGATCCGGGGCGTCTCGATCACCCCGGTGATGATCGAGGACGTGCTGCGTTCCTTCACCGAGGTCAACGAGTTCCGCTCGTCCATCCGCACGGTGCGCGGACTCGACACCATCCATGTCCGGGCCGAGGCGGGCGAGATCACCGGCGAGGCGGCGGCGGACCTGTGCGCGCGCATCGCCGCGGAGTTCAAGCGCGAGATCGGCATCCGGCCCCAGGTGGAGCTCGCCCCGCAGGGCAGCCTGCCCCGAACCAAGTGGAAGGCGGCACGACTTCATGACGAACGACACCTCGCTCACGCCTGAGCAGCGGGACCGTCTGCTGGAGAGCTACCGCGCCCTGACGGACCTCGCCGGCACCTGCCGGGTGCCGGCCGTCCAAGCCGCCCTGCGCGGCGCCCTCGCCGAACTCCGCGTCGCCCTCGACGGCCAGGCCGTGGACCTGGACGACTACTACCGCCCCGCCCCGCCCGAGCGGCACTGGTCAGCGCCCAGTGCCGCGGGTCTCGCGGCCTGAGCCGCCGGCACACGAGGAGGGGGGGGGGGCCGCCGGGCGGGCCCCCGCCCCCCGGGCGCGGGGTAGCGCACGAGCTGACTGCACGACCAAACATCGAGCTGGAGGGTCGGAA
>NZ_JBFAIQ010000027.1:0-101426 GCF_040654755.1 Streptomyces sp. NPDC050625 | reverse complement strand
CGGTCCTCGCCTTCCTGCGCGAGCACGAGGACGACCTCGTCCTGTGCGTGCACAACTTCTCCCGCTTCGCCCAGCCGACCGAACTCGACCTGCGGGTCTACGACGGACGGCATCCCGTCGAGCTCATCGGCGGGGTCCGCTTCCCCGCCATCGGTGAACTGCCCTATCTGCTCACCCTCGCGGGCCACGGCTTCTACTGGTTCCGGCTCTCCCGAGTCGCATCCCGCATCGGCCGACGACGCTGAGCGCGCGGCACCGAGGAAAGGAGGCTTCACCATGACGAAGACCGTTTCCGTCCGGCCGAGGCACCGGACCGGTTCCGACCGGCCCAGGGCCTCGCTGACCGGACTGCTGCGCGAATGGCTGCCCGGGCAGCGCTGGTTCGCGGGCAAGGACCGGCCCGTCACGGAGCTCTCCCTGTTGTCCATGACCGAGCTGTTCCCGGGCTGTCTGCATCTGCTGGTGCAGACCGGACAGGGCGGGGTCCCCGCCCCCGTGGGCACGCCCTGGGCCGGCGACTGCTACCAGTTGCTGCTCGGCGTGCAGAAGCATCCGGCACCGCGCCTGGGCCGGGCCTACATCGGCCGGCCCGACGAGGGTCCGCTGGCGGGTCTGGCGGTGTACGACGCCCTGCACGACCCGCACTCGGCCGAACTGCTCCTGGAGCGGCTGCGGCAGCCCGGCACGGCGGGCCCGCTGCGCTTCGAGGCGGACCCGGCCGTACGGGTGCCCGGCGCACTCGCGCCGCGGCTGCTGGACGCCGAGCAGTCCAACTCCTCGCTGGTGTACGGCGACGCGTACATCCTGAAGGTCTTCCGGCGCATCCAGCCGGGCGTCAACCCCGACCTGGAGGTGTCGGGGGCGCTGGCCGCGCAGGGCTGCACGCGCGTGCCCGCGCCGGTGGCCTGGTTCCGGACCACACAGCCGTGGCCCGCGACACTCGGCGTGCTCCAGCCCTTCCTGCCCGGCGCCGACGACGGCTGGACTCTCGCCCTGCGCGCACTCGCCACGGGCGACGACTTCACCACGGCGGCGCACGAGCTGGGGCGGGCCACGGCCGAGGTGCACCTGGCGCTGGCCACGGCCTTCCCGTCGGACGTCCCGGGCGAGAACGAGCGTACGGCGGAGGCGATGACGGCCCGGCTGGAGGCCGCCGTGCACTGCGTGCCCGCGCTGCGGCCGTTCGTCCCGGGGCTGCGCACCGCGTTCGGCGCGCTCGCCACCTGCGACACCGGGCCGCCCGCGCAGCGAATACACGGCGACCTGCACCTCGGGCAGGTGCTGCGGGCCGGCCCCGAGTGGTTCGTCATCGACTTCGAGGGCGAACCGTCCCGCCCGCTCACCGAGCGGCGCAGCGCCCAGTCCCCGCTGCGGGACATAGCCGGCATGCTGCGCTCCTTCGACTACGCGGCCCGGCAGCGCCGCCCCTGGCGCCCGGAGTGGGCCCGCCGCTGCCGGGAGGCGTTCTGCGCGGGCTATGCCGCCCGCGCCGGGTGGGACCCACGCAAGAAGCACGCCCTGCTGCGTGCCCACGAGACGGACAGGGCGGTGTACGAGGTGCTGTACGAGGCCCGGCACCGCCCGGACTGGCTTCCGGTTCCCATGGCCGCGATCGAGCGGCTCGCCGTACGGGGAGGCTGACCTCATGGCACTGCGCGACACTTCGCTCCCCGAGCACTCGGGCCCGCTCCCGCCCACGGCCGTACCGCTGGACCCCGCGGACCGTGCGCGGCTGCTGTCGGGCTCCCACCACGATCCGCACGCCCTGCTGGGCGCCCACCCGGTCCCCGGCGGGACCGTGTTCCGGGCGCTGCGCCCGTTCGCCCGTGCGGTGAGCGTCGTGATCGACGGGACGCGCAACGGCCTCGTCTCCGAGGGGGACGGGCTCTTCGCCGCCGTACTGCCGTACGGCACGGTTCCGTCGTACACCCTGCTGGTGGAGTACGAGGACGGCGAGCAGGAGGTGGACGACCCCTATCGTTTCCTCCCCGCTCTCGGCGAGCTCGATCTGCATCTGATCGGCGAGGGCCGGCACGAGCAGCTGTGGCGGGCGCTGGGCGCCGAGCCGATGACGCACCAGGGCGTGACCGGCACCCGCTTCACCGTGTGGGCGCCGAACGCTCAAGGGGTGCGGGTCGCCGGGGACTTCACCTGGTGGGACGGCACCCAGTACCCGATGCGTTCGCTCGGCTCGTCCGGCGTCTGGGAGCTGTTCCTGCCGGGCATCGGCGAGGGCACCCGGTACAAGTTCGAGATCACGTCGCGCTACGGCGACCGGTTCCTCAAGGCCGACCCGATGGCGCGGCGCACGGAGGTGCCGCCCGACACCGCTTCCGTCGTCACGGCCTCGCACTACGAGTGGGGCGACGCGGGGTGGATGGCGCACCGTGCGGACACTCCGGTGCACGAGGCACCGTTCTCGGTGTATGAGATCCACCTCCCTTCCTGGCGCCCCGGCCTGACGTACCGCCAGCTCGCCCACCAGCTTCCGGCGTACGTCAAGGACCTCGGCTTCACCCACGTCGAGCTGATGCCGGTCGCCGAGCACCCCTTCGGCCCCTCCTGGGGCTACCAGGTCACGTCCTACTACGCGCCCACGTCCCGGCTGGGCACCCCGGACGACTTCAAGTACCTGGTCGACGCCCTCCACCGGGCCGGCATCGGCGTGATCATGGACTGGGTGCCCGCGCACTTCCCCAAGGACGACTGGGCGCTGGCGCGCTTCGACGGGGATCCGCTGTACGAACCCGGGGACGCGCGGCGGGCCGAGCATCCGGACTGGGGGACGTACGAGTTCGACTTCGGGCGCATCGAGGTGCGCAACTTCCTGGTCGCCAACGCCGTGTACTGGTGCGAGGAGTTCCACATCGACGGGCTGCGCGTCGACGCGGTCGCCTCCATGCTCTACCTCGACTACTCGCGCGACTCCGGCCAGTGGACGCCCAATGTGTTCGGCGGGCGGGAGGACCTGGACGCGGTGGCGTTCCTGCAGGAGATGAACGCGACCGTGTACCGCCGGGCGCCGGGCGTGCTGACCATCGCCGAGGAGTCGACCGCGTGGGACGGGGTGACGCGGCCGACGGACAGCGGGGGTCTGGGCTTCGGGCTGAAGTGGAACATGGGCTGGATGCACGACTCGCTGGAGTACATCCAGCACGAGCCGGTGCACCGCAAGTACCACCACAACGAGATGACCTTCTCGATGGTGTACGCCTACAGCGAGAACTACGTCCTGCCCATCTCCCACGACGAGGTCGTCCACGGCAAGCAGGCCCTGGTCTCCAAGATGCCGGGCGACTGGTGGCAGCGGCGCGCCAACCACCGTGCGTACCTGGGCTTCATGTGGGCCCACCCCGGCAAGCAACTCCTCTTCATGGGACAGGAGTTCGCCCAGGGCGCCGAATGGTCGGAGGCCCAGGGCCCCGAGTGGTGGCTGCTGGACCCGGCGTACGAGGCGCAGGCGGACCACCGCGGGGTGCGGGACCTCGTCCGCGACCTCAACACCGTCTACCGTGCCCACCCCGCCCTGTGGCAGCGGGACACCGACCCGGCGGGCTTCCGCTGGGTCGTCGGCGATGCCGCGGACGACAACGTCTTCGCCTTCCTCAGGTTCGACGGGCGGGGAACGCCGTTGCTGGCCGTGTCCAACTTCTCCCCGGTCGTCCGCCACGACTACCGCCTCGGCGTGCCCGAGGACGTCCCCGCCTGGCAAGAGATCCTCAACACCGACAGCGCGCGCTACGGCGGCGGCGGCATCACCCACCGCGGACCGCTCGTGCCGGCCGAGGGCGCACTCCGGGTGACCCTGCCGCCCCTGGCCACGGTGTGGCTGGTCCCGCATCCGGTTCGGGACTGACGGAGGGAAGGGCGTTCGAGGAGGAGTCGCACACCCGGCACACGGGACGCCTTCGGACACGTCTGGATCATCAGTCGGCGACGACTTGACCGTTCCAGGCGCCAAACAGCGCTGCCTCGGATACATTCGAGCACCGCCGACCACGGTACTGATCGGCAGTGTCACCCTCCGTACATCCCGGGAGCAGCGCATGCGCGACTTCGCCCTCGCTCCGGCGGCGGTTCCGGCCCTGACCGGCGGGCTCGCCGACAGCGTCTTCGAACAGGCGGTCCGCAACCCCACTTTGCCGGTGCTCGCGCGCCGCCCGGACGGTGCCTCCGCCACCTGGGAGGAGGTGACGGCGGTCGAGCTGCGGGACGAAGTGGTCGATCTGGCCAAGGGGTTGGTGGCCTGCGGGATATCGCCGGGCCACCGGGTGGCCGTCATGTCCCGGACGCGGTACGAGTGGACGGTGCTCGCGCACGCCCTGTGGGCGGTCGGCGCGGAGGTCGTGCCGATCAATCCGGCGTCGTCCCGGGAGCAGGTCGAGTGGATCCTGCGGGACGCCGAGTGCGTGGCCGTCGTGGTGGAGGACGAGCAGGGCGTCATGACGATCGGCACCGTGTGCGCGGGCCTGCCGCAGCTGCGGCACGTCTGGCAGTTGGACTCGGGAGCGCTGGCCCATCTTACGGAGCGGGGCCAGTTCATCCCGCTGACCACGGTGGAGTCGCTGCGCCGGATCGTGCTGCCGGACTCGACGGCGGCCATCGCCTACACCTCGGGCACCTCGGGCCGTCCGATGGGCTGCGCGCTGACCCATCGCAGCCTGGCGCATCCGTGCGACGTCCTGTTCGCGGGCTGGGGGCACACGGGGGCGCCCCCGGGACAGCAGCCGTCCGTCCTGGCCTTCCTGCCCTTCTCGCACGTGTACGGGCTGATGATCCAGGTGATGTGCGTGCGCAACGGGGTGCTGATGGGACACGAGCCGGAGCTGACCGAGGCGGCACTGGCCTCGGCCCTGCGCACCTTCCGGCCGACGTACTTCTACGCCGTACCGTCGCTGTTCGAGAAGCTCTACAAGACGTTCCTGCGCACCGCCCAGCAGTCGGGCCGCGGTGCCCTGTTCGAGCGGGCCGCGGAGACGGCGCGGGACTTCGCCGAGGCCGAGGAGCGCCGGCGCCTGGGCCAGGGGCCGGGCCCCGGGTTCGACCTGCGGCTGCAACACGCCCTGTTCGAGCGGACGGTGTACCGAAGACTGCGTGGCGTGCTGGGCGGCCGGGTGGTCCGGGCCACCTCCGGCGGCTGCTCGCTCAACCGTGAACTGTCCCTGTTCTACGAGGGCATCGGCATCTATGTGAACGACGGCTACGGGCTCACCGAGGCCAGCGGCGGCATCACCATGCAGCCGCTGGGCAGAGAGAAGTCAGGGACCGTGGGGCAGGCGCTGCCGGGCACGGAGATCCGGATCGCCGACGACGGGGAGCTCCTGGTGCGCGGCCCGTCGGTGTTCCAGGGCTATGTCAACGACGAGCCGGCCACGCGGGCCGTGCTGCGCGGCGGCTGGCTGGCGACCGGGGACATCGGGCGGCTCGACTCCGAGGGCTATCTGACGATCACGGGCCGCAAGAAGGACGTCATCGTCACCAGCGGCGGCAAGAGCGTGGCCCCGGCGCCGCTGGAGCAGCGGCTGCGGATGCATCCGCTCGTCCACCAGGCGGTGGTGGTCGGCGACGACCGGCCCTGTGTGGGGGCCCTGATCACCCTGGACCCGGAGTATCTGGCGCACTGGCGCACGGCCCTGGCGCTGCAGCCCGACACGCCCGGCCGGCAGACACGGGAGGACAACGCGCTGCGGGAGGAGATCGCGCGGGCCATCGCCGCGGCCAACAGCGCGGTGTCACGCTCCGAGTCCATCCGGGTGTACCGGGTGCTCCCCACGCCGTTCGACCCGGCCAACGGACTGCTGACGCCCTCGCTGAAACTGCGCCGGGACGCCATCGTGCGGCACTACGCTGCCGAGATCGACGCGATGTACCAGGTCCGGACCCGCACCGCGCACCGGCCCGCGCTGGAGGAGCCGGCCGACTGGGACGACTCGGACGACGTGTTCCGGTGAGGAGCCGCCGTCCCTGGGAACTCGCATCGTGGGACGGATGAGCACCGACAGCAGTCCTGCTCTCCCGGGACTGAGGAAGACGAGATGCCGATCGGGCCGCGCCGGGACGACACACCGCCCTCCGAGGAGACGTTCGAGCGTACGTTCTCCTTCCCGGGCGATCTGGGGAACGTGACGGGTACACGACTCGCCGCGGAGGAGTTCCTCGGTGTCCTGGCACGCAGCTCGCCGCCGGCGACTCCGGAGTACTGGGACGACATCCTGCTGGTGGTCACGGAACTGGCCGCCAACGTCGTCCAGTACGCCCCGGGCCCCTTCGAGCTGCGGATGCGCCGCACGTTCGACGGTGTGCACATCACGATGCACGACACCAGCACCACCCGGCCCGAGCCGCGTCCGTTCCGGCCCAGCAGGGGCGGGGGCGGCATCGGCTGGCACCTCATTCACACGCTGTGCGAGCAGGTCAGCGTGGTCGTCACGGAGACCGGCAAGGACGTGCACGCCTTTCTTCCCTGGTGACGGAAACCTTCTTCGGTGGTGACGGAACGTTCCCGCACGGTCGTCGGTCAGCCCGGGCGATGGCCGACCACGCCGAACATCGTCACGGACATGTGCAGCGCGCCCCGCTCGGCGGCCTCGGCAAGACCGGTGTACGCGGTCTCGCACTGGGCCTCGGTCAGCAGTCCGCGGTGCACCGCCGACTTGCCCAGCATGCGGATGAGCGGCCAGGCGACGGACCGGTGGTCCTGGAGGAGGGCCTGGGAGCCGCGATCGTCGACCACGAGTCCGGCCGCGGTCAGCTGACCGACGAGGCGGCGCCCCGAGTAGGGGTTGGCCGCGCTGGTCAGGGCGCCCGAGGTCAGTGCCCGCAGGATCTCCGGGTCGCCGGGGTGCAGGACGGTGGTCGCCCAGTCGGTGTCGAGCAGCGCCACACGGCCGCCCGGGCGCAGCACCCGGGCCATCTCGGCGACGGCCCGGTCCGGTTCGGCGAGATGCTGCAGCACGCGTTCGCACCACACGATGTCCACCGAGGCGTCGGGCAGGGGCAGCGCGAGGGCGTCGCCGTCCGTGAAGCGCGCCCCGCTGCCGGCCGCGCGCTCCTCGGCGACCGCGCGCAGCGCGGGGTTCGGTTCGACGCCGAGGGCCGAGCCCTGCGGGCCGACGGCGGCCGCCAGCTCCCGTGTCCATGAGCCAGTCCCGCACCCGACGTCCAGCGCCCGCTCGCCGCCCTGGGGCGCGAGCGCCTCGTGGGCCCAGGCGCGCAGTCGTCGTACTCCGGGGTTGGCGTCCTGGACGTCCAGGGCGCCGATCAAGTGGGCCGCCGCGTCGGGGTTCCGTGCGTCGATGTTCCGCGTCTGGAAGCCCGAACCGGGCCGTGTCTGCGCCATGCCGCGCACTCTACGGCGCGCACGTCGCGGTCCAGGAGCCTTTTCCGGACGCCGGGTTCGAGCCCGCCGCGACCGGCGCGCGCCCCGGCCCGGGAACCCTCGGACTGCCACAGGCTCAGCAGTACGGCGCATCTCCGTGCGTCACACGGGTTGCTCGCGGCCGCGGGAGGCGCATGCTGGTGCCCACGCTTTCGTCTGCCTGCCGCACCCGAGTGGCGCAACGGCTCGGGGCGCGGTGGGATCGATGTGGTGCGAACCAGCGATCCGGGGCAGGCGAACGGCGTCGAGTCGGACCGCCTGGAGCCGCAGAAAGGGATGAACGACGTGACACGACCCAGGATCCTGGTGGTTGGCGCAGGCTTCGCCGGTGTGGAGTGTGTTCGCCGCCTGGAACGGAAACTCGCCCCGGACGAGGCCGACGTCACCCTGGTGACACCGTCCGCCTTCCAGCTCTATCTGCCCCTGCTGCCCCAGGTCGCCTCCGGCGTGCTCACGCCCCAGTCGATCGCCGTGTCGCTGCGCCGGAGCAAGAAGTACCGCACCCGGATCATCCCGGGCGGTGCCATCGGCGTGGACCTGAAGTCCAAGGTCTGCGTCGTCCGCACGATAACGGACGAGACCGTGAACGTGTCGTACGACTACATCGTGCTGGCGCCGGGCAGTGTCACCCGCACCTTCGACATCCCCGGCCTGACCGAGCACGCCTTCGGCATGAAGACCCTCGCGGAGGCCGCCTACATCCGCGACCACGTCATCTCCCAGCTGGACCTCGCCGACGCCAGTCACGACCCGGCCGAGCGCGCCTCGCGGCTGCAGTTCGTGGTGGTCGGCGGCGGTTACGCCGGCACCGAGACCGCCGCCTGTCTGCAGCGGCTGACGCACGCGGCCGTCAAGCGCTACCCGCGGCTGGACCCCGGCCTGTTCAAGTGGCATCTGATCGACATCGCGCCGAAGCTGATGCCCGAGTTGGGCGACAAGCTCGGCCGCAGCGCCCAGGAGATCCTGCGCCGCCGCGGGATCGACATCTCGCTGGGCGTCTCCATCGCGAAGGCGGGCCCCGAGGAGGTCACCTTCACCGACGGCCGGGTGGTGCCCACCCACACCCTGATCTGGACGGCCGGTGTGGTCGCCAGCCCGCTGATCGCCACGCTCGGCGCGGAGACCGTGCGGGGGCGGCTCGCGGTCGACGCCCATATGTCGCTCCCGGGCCACGACGGCGTGTTCGCGCTCGGCGACGCCGCCGCCGTGCCGGACCGGGCCAAGGAGGAGGGCGCGATCTGCCCGCCCACCGCGCAACACGCCATGCGGCAGGGCAAGAGGGTCGCCGACAACGTCATCGCGACGCTGCGCAACCAGCCGCTGCGCCCGTACGAGCACCGGGACCTCGGGCTCGTCGTCGACCTCGGCGGAACGGACGCGGTGTCCAAGCCGCTGGGCATCGAACTGCGCGGCCTGCCCGCCCAGGTCGTCGCCCGCGGCTACCACTGGTCGGCGCTGCGCACCAATGTCGCCAAGACCCGCGTCATGACCAACTGGCTGCTCAACGCGGTCGCGGGCGACGATTTCGTGCGCACCGGGTTCCAGGCCCGCAAGGCCATGAGGCTCAAGGACTTCGAGCACACCAACGCCTATATGACGCCCGCGCAGGTACGGGCGTATGTGGAGGGCCAAGGCGGCGAGGGCACGTCGAGCTGACCCGGGCACCCCGTCGGCCGCCGGCCGGTTGCCCGCCCGACCGGTGGCCGTCCCCGGTGGCCAGGGGCCGGACCGTGCCATGCTGGGTGCGGGATCACGACGTGACACGGGAGAGAGCGCGGCGGCGTGAGGACTGCGGGACGGTCGGTGCGGGCGGAGCTGCGGGACCGGCTCGCGGCGTCCGATCCCGGTCTGCTGCGGCTCGCGGCGGGTCTGCGGACCGTCCTCGCCATCACCCTGTCGCTGGCCGCTTCAGCCCTGGCGGGGGCCGATGTGACCCTTCTGGTGGCCGCCGCCATGGCCGCGATGGTCGCCACCTTCGCCATCCGTGAGAAGCAGCGCGGCCGGCAGGCCGGCACGCTCGCCCTGGGGCTGCCGGTGGCCCTGGTCTCGGTGTCGCTGGGCGCGCTGCTCGGCGCGCACATCGTGGCCGGCGACCTGTTCTTCGTCGCGCTCATCTTCTGCGCCGTCTACGGCCGCCGGTACGGGGACCGCGGTACGGCGCTCGGGCTGATCGGCTTCCAGATCTACTTCCTCTCGCTGTTCGTGCACGCGACCGTGCCGACGCTGCCGGGTCTGTACGGCGCGATCGTCGTGGCGTTCGTGTGCAGCGCCCTCGCCCGGTTCGTCCTCGTACCGCAGACGCCCGCGGGCACCCTGGACCGGCTGCGGCGGGCCTTCCGCGCCCGGCTCGCCCAACTCGTCGGGGCTCAGATCGAGTTGCTCGACGCCGGCCCGGAGGAGGTGGACAAGGCCCTGGAGGTGGTCCGGGTCAGGACGGCCCGGCTGCACGAGACGGCCCTGTTGATCCAGGGCCGGCTGGAGGACGGGACCTCCGACGAGGCGGTGGCGCGGCTGCTCCAGCGCCGGATCGCGGACGCCGAGATCGCCGCCGAGCGGCTCGGGCTGATGCTGCTGACCGCGCGCAGCGCCGAGCGGGCGGACACGCTCACGCTGCATCTGCCGGGCGCGCCCCTCCCCTTCGGAGGTGAGCTGCCGGTGCGCGACGAGTGGGCCGCCGAGCTGCGCCGCGCGCTGGAGGCGCTGCGGCTGCTGGTGCTGCGGCCCGTCGGCAAGGACACGGGGACCGGGCTCGCGCGGCTGCGGAACCGGCTGCTCGGCTACCGGGAGGAGGAGAACCTGCCCGATGCCCCGTCCGCCGTGCAGGACGTCTTCCGGGGCATCGGCGAGGCCGCACGGGCGGTGCTGGGACTGCGGATCGCCCTCGACGGACCGCAGGACGAGTCCGCCGACACCCCCGCGACGGCCCGCTCGCGCGAGGAACTGGACGCGGAGGACGCGGCGATCGGCGGCGAGGAGGAGGGCGAGCGGGAGGAGGAACAGCCCATCGGCCGGCTGCGGCCGACCACGCGGGCGGCCGTGCAGGTGGCGGTCGGATCGGCGCTCGCCATGGTGGGCGGCGAGCTGCTGTCCGGCAATCGCTGGTACTGGGCGGTGCTGACCTGCTGGATCGTGTTCATCAACACCGCGTCCACCGGGGAGATCCTGGTCAAGGGCTATCGCCGGGTGCTCGGCACCGTGTTCGGCGTCGTCGCCGGCATCGGACTGGCGGGACTGGTCGGGCACCACACATGGACGGCGTTCGGGCTGGTGCTGCTGCTCATCTTCGCGATGTTCTACACGGCACCGCTCTCCTACACGCTGATGTCGTTCTTCGTGACGGCGATGCTGGGGCTGCTGTACACGCTGCTCAACACCTACAGCACGTCGGTGCTGGTGCTGCGCGTGGAGGAGACGGCGCTGGGCGCGGCGTGCGGGGTCTTCGCGGCGGCGGTGGTCCTGCCGGTGCACACCGACCGCCGTACGAACGAGCTCCTGGCGGGCGTGCTGAACCGGCTGGCCGACGTCACCCGGGCCGCGGTGGACCAGTTGAGCGGCGGGCCACCGGCCGATCTGCTCGACCGGGCGCGCGAGCTGGACCAGGCGCTGGCCGAGTTGCGCGCCTCCACCCAGCCGCTGACCCACCCCATCGCACCGCAGCGGTCGCGCCGGAACACGGCCCGCTATGTCGTGGCCCTCCTGGAGACCTGTGCGTATCACGCGCGTTCCCTGGCGGCCACCGCCGAACTGCTGCCCGCGTACCCCTCGATCGCCGCGGATCCCCGGCTGCGCGGGGTGGGGCAGCGGATCGTGCACAACATCGAGGCGATCGCCGGGCACATCACCGACCCGCACGCCGGATCCAGGGTCGAGACCGGCCCCAGCATCGCCTCCCTGCTCAAGCCCGGCACCCTCGCGACCCCGCACTACGACCGCGTGACCGACCGGGTACTGCGCCATCTGCAACGCCTGGACGAGGCGGTGATGGGTCTGGCTCGCCCCCTGCGAGCCCCACTCGAACCTCGCAAGCTATGACGGGCGAGGGGAACTCGTTCGCGGCGGCGCATCGGTGCCGGCGACTCCGACTGACCTCTCCGGGCGCCGCCAAACCCGTGAACGGTCCGGTCGGGGCGTCGTTTCCGGGTATGGGGACGGTATGACCGACGTCGTGGATTCGAGCGAGCTGTTGCGGCGCATCCAGCGCGGACGGGACTGCGCGGCGGACGAGGAGCGGGTCTGGCGGGCCCGCGCGGAGAAGCTGAGCGCGACGGACCCGGAAGGAGCCCGGGAGGCGTCCGCGCGGGCCTGGGCGTACGAGGCCGTGTTCCGTGTGCTGGACGAGATCGCCGTGCCGGGGCGGCACGGCGACGGGAGCGAGTGAAACCGGTCACGTGACCCGCTCTCAGTTACGCGGAGCCACCGCAGATGGTTTACCTTTCATACATACGTGGCCTCGGAGTCGACCGCGACCGTCCTCCCTGTGTCACCGCTTACGGCCCTGGCTGGCCTCCCCCGTCCAGCCAGGGCTTTTTAATGCCCCGAGGGCCGAATCCAGAGGTTCTCCACTCCGCCGAGGTGCTCAGCGCGGCGGCAGCGGCTGAAATGGGTGCAGGGAAAACACCGGAAACCCCCGCCGGCGAGGAGCCCTGCGCGATGACCAAAGCGATAAAACTGCTGACCGCCCTTCCGCAAGTGCAGCGCGAGCGTCTGATGGAGCTGGCACAGGAGGTCTCCTTCCCGGAGGACACCCATATCTTCGAGGCGGGTGGCACCGCCGACCGCTTCTGGGTGATCCGCTCGGGCGCGGTCAACCTCGATCAGGAGGTGACCTCCCACCAACGCGTGACCGTGGCCACCCTCGGCGCCGGCGACCTCCTCGGCTGGTCGTGGCTGTTCCCGCCGTACCAGTGGGACTTCGGCGCGGTGGCCTTCAGCCCGGTGCGCGCCTACGAGTTCGACGCGGCAGCGGTACTGGGCCTGTCCGTGGAGGACCCGCTGCTCGGACTGTCGCTGGTGCGGACCGTCGCCGAGATCCTCGCCCACCGGCTGGAGATGACCCGCGGCAAGCTGATGGACCAGTACACGCTGCGCCGGCGCGGGGCGCTTTAGGGCCTCAGACGCGGTAGCGGCGCAGTGCCGGCACTGCGGCGGTCAGGCCCAGCATCACGACGACGACCAGCAGGCCGCCGCCCGCGACGGCGGCCCGTGGGCCGAAGGCCGAGCCCGCCGTGCCGTGCAGCACGTCGGCCAGACGCGGGCCGCCCGCCACGACGACCGTGAACACGCCCTGCATACGGCCGCGCATCTCGTCGGTGGCCGCGGACAGCAGGATCGCCCCGCGGAAGACCATGGAGACCATGTCGGCGACCCCGGCGGCGGCCAGGAACGCCAGGGCGACCCACAGGTTCCGGCTCAGCCCGAACCCGGCGACGGCCACGCCCCAGCCGACCACCGAGCCGATCACCATCCAGCCGTGCCGCCTCGCCCGGGAGAACGTGCCGGAGAACAGTCCGCCGATCACCGCCCCGACCGGGATCCCGGCGAACAGCACACCGAGCGCGAGCCCCTCGCCGTACGACGCGTACGTCTCGGCGGCCAGCTGCGGGAACAGGGCGCGAGGCATGCCGAGGACCATGGCGACGATGTCGGCCAGGAAGGACAGCAGCAGCACCTTGTGCAGCGAGATGTAGCGGAAGCCCGCCGCGATCTCCCGCCATCCGGCGCGCCGGGCCACCGTCTGCCCCAGCGGCGGCAGCGCGGGGAGCCGTACGACGGCCCAGACCGTGACGCACAGGGCCAGGGCGTCGATCAGATACAGCTCGGGCAGGCCGATGACCGGGATCAGGGCACCGGCCAGCAGGGGCCCCGCCACCAGCCCGGTCTGCATGACCGTCGAGCCGAGGGCGTTGGCGGCGGGCAGTTCGTGCGCGGGCACCAGCCGGGCGATGGAGGCGTTGCGGGCCGGTGAGTTGAGGCCGAAGAACGCCTGCTGCAACGCGAGCAGGACCATCAGCGCGACCACCGACTCCAGCCCGGTCACCGCCTGCGCCCAGAACAGCAGCGAGGTCACGGCTATCCCGCTGTTGGTGACCAGCAGCAGCTTGCGGCGGTCCACGGTGTCGGCGACCGCCCCGCCCCACAGCGCGAACACCACCATCGGCACGAGACCGGCGAGGGACGCGTAGCCGACCCAGGCCGAGGAGTGCGTGATGTCGTAGATCTGCTTGGGTACGGCGACGGCGGTGAGCTGGCTGCCGACGGCGGTGACGATGGTCGAGGACCACAGCCGGCGGTAGGCGGGGCGGCGCAGGGGGCGGGTGTCCATCGCCCAGCGGCGCCAGCCGTGCCGGGGCGCGGCCGGCGCCGCGGGTGTGTCGGACTGCGCTTCGGCGCCGCTGCCTGTGCTCTCGCTCGTGTCCACGGGCTTCCCGTTGCTCGCTGTGGTTGCTCACTACATCTTTCGATTGCGAGCCTCACTATCGCAGCAACTCCCGCGCCTGCCGAACCGCTCCGTCTCACGATCCGGCGGCGCACGACCCCTGTCTCACGATCCGGCGACGAGCACCGCGCCGAGACCGAGCATCGTCGCGGCGACCAGACCGTCCAGGACGCGCCAGGCCGACGGGCTGGCGAGGAAGCGGCCGAGCAGCCGGGCGCCGAAGCCCAGGGCGGCGAACCAGCACAGGCTGGCCAGCGCGGCGCCGAGGCCGAAGGTCCAGCGCAGAGCGCCCCGGTCGGCGGCGAGGGAGCCGAGCAGGAACACGGTGTCCAGGTAGACGTGCGGATTGAGCCAGGTCATCGCCAGACAGGTGAGCACCGCCCGCCTGCGGGAGCCCGCCGCCTCGCCCTGCGCCCTCAGTCCGGTCCCGGGCTTGAGGACGCGGCGGGCGGCGAGGGCGCCGTAGCAGAGCAGGAAGGCGCCGCCGATCAGCCCGACCGCGGTCAGCGCCCCCGGCCACGCCACGACGACGGCGCCGACGCCGCCGACGCCCAGTGCGATGAGCAGGGCGTCGGACAGGGCGCAGATCCCGACGACGGCGAGGACCGCGTCACGGCGTACTCCCTGGCGCAGGACGAAGGCGTTCTGGGCACCGATGGCGACGATGAGGGAGAGGCCGGTGCCGAATCCGGCGGCCGCGGCGGTCAAGGCGTTGGACATGCCCTTGACGCTAGGCAAGGGATCACTGCGCGTACAGCTAAAGATTTTTACGTACCATTAGCAGCCATCATGACGAAGTGAGGGCGCACATGATGGCGGAGCTCCCCCTCGACCAGGTGCGGACGCTGCTGGCGGTGGTGGACGAGGGCACGTTCGACGCGGCGGCCGCGGCGCTGCATGTGACGCCGTCGGCGGTCAGTCAGCGGGTGAAGGCGCTGGAGCAGCGCACCGGCCGGGTGCTGCTGCGGCGCACGAAACCGGTGCGGCCGACGGAGTCCGGAGAGGTGCTGGTGCGGTTCGCCCGGCAGCTGGCCCGGCTGGAGCGGGACGCGCGCGGCGAACTCGGCATGAGCGGCGCCGGGGAGCCGACGCGGGTGTCGGTCGCGGTGAACGCGGACTCGCTGGCGACCTGGTTCCTCGGGGCGCTGACCCTCCTGCCGCAGGAGCCGCGGCTCTGTTTCGAGCTGCGCCGCGAGGACGAGGACCACACGGCGGCGCTGCTGCGCGAGGGGCTGGTGATGGCGGCGGTGACCTCGTCGCCCGACCCCGTTCCGGGCTGCTCGGTGCGTGCCCTGGGCCGGATGCGCTACCTCCCGGTGGCGAGCCCGGCCTTCGCCGCGGCACATCTGGGCGGGCCGCTGCGGGACGCGCTCGCCGGGGCGCCGGTGGTGGCCTTCGACCGGCGTGACGACTTCCAGGACGGCTTCGTGCGCACGCTGTCGCAGGGCCGGGCAGCGGCGAGCGCGCTACGGCACTACGTCCCGACGTCGGAGGGCTTCGCCGAGGCCGTGGCCGCGGGCCTCGGCTGGGGCATGGTGCCCGAGGCCCAGGCCGATCCGCTGCTGCGCACGGGCCGCCTCGTCCGGCTCGCGCCGCGGCGGTCGGTCGACGTCCCGCTGTTCTGGCAGCAGTGGAAGCTCGACTCCCCCGCGCTGGCGGCGCTGGCGGAGGCGGTGGTGGCCACGGCGGCGCGGACACTGCACGGGTAGCCACCGCACGACGAGCCGGGCTTCGTCGGACAGGGCCTAGCGGCTCCCCGTCCCGGCCGGCTCCGGCCCCGTACCGGCCGCCAGGGTGCCGGCCGCGCTGTCCAGGAGCATGTCCAGGGCGGTCGGATACGCGCTGGTGGGCATGCGCGCGGCGAGAAGCGGGGCCGCCTCGGCGATACGGGGGTGGATGGCGCGCGGCAGGCGGGCGTAGTCGGCTAGCGGCTCCCCGTCCCGGCCGGCTCCGGCCGCCAGGATGTCTGCCGCGCTGTCCAGGAGCATCTCCAAGGCGGTCGGATACGCGCTGGTGGGCATCCGGGCGGCGAGAAGCGGGGCCGCCTCGGCGATGCGCGGGTGGGTGGCGCGCGGCAGGCGGGCGTAGTCGGCTAGCGGCTCCCCGTCCCGGCCGGCTCCGGCCCCGTACCGGCCGCCAGGGTGTCGGCCGCGCTGTCCAGGAGCATCTCCAGTGCGGTCGGATACGCGCTGGTGGGCATCCGGGCGGCGAGGAGCGGGGCCGCCTCGGCGATGCGCGGGTGGGTGGCGCGCGGCAGGCGGGCGTAGGTCGAGTTCCACTTGTCGTCGTCGGCGCGCTGCGAGGCGCTCGGCAGGGCCAGGGACGCGGCGTCCAGGGCGGCGAAGGCCAGCGTCTGGTCGATGAAGGCGTGGTAGACGCGCACCGTCTCCCGCAGCGGGAAGCCGGCCGTGCGCAGCACGTCCAGGACGGCCTCGTCGGCGGCGAGTTCGTGCGCGCGGCCGGTGACCCGGTTCGCGGTGAGCAGGGCCGCCTGCGGGTGCGCGACGTACGCCGCGTGGATGCGCAGCCCGATCGCCCGCAGGTCCGCCCGCCACTGCCCCGTGGGCTCCCAGCCGCGCAGCGCCTGCCCGATGAGCGCGTCGCCGATGGCCAGCGTCAGGTCGTCCATGCCGCGGAAGTAGCGGTACAGCGTGCTGGGGTCGCAGTCGAGGGCCAGGCCCAGACGGCGCGCGGTGAGGCCGGCGCTGCCGTGCTCACGCAGCATGCGCAGCGCCGTCTCGACGATCAGCCGCTCGGAGAGCACGGTGCCGCTCCTGGTCGGCCGACGCCGCCGCCGCTTCTCCTCGGGCACCACCGGTTTCGGCATGCTCCACCCTCCCGTGCGCGCTCTTATGCCAACGCCATTGACCTTACGTGAGCCCGGGGCGTTGTATCTCGGGCCAGGGCGCGCCTGTCTTCGGCTTCGGCTTCAGCTTCGGCTTCGACTTCGACTACGGCTTTCGATCGTGAGGGATTTCGCCATGCGTGTGCTGCTCGTGGGAGCAGGCGGTGTCGGCACCGCCATCACCCGGATCGCCGCCCGGCGTCCGTTCTTCGACCTGATGGTCGTCGCCGACTACGACCACGCGCGCGCCGAGACAGCGGTCGCGGCGCTCGGCGCCGACGCCGCCCGGTTCCGCGCCGAGCGCGTGGACGCGGGCGACGAGTCCGCCGTGACGGAACTGCTGGCGCGCCACGGCTGCGACGTGCTCCTCAACGCCACCGACCCGCGCTTCGTCATGCCCCTGTTCCGGGCGGCGCGGTCGGCCGGCGCCTCCTACCTCGACATGGCGATGTCCCTGTCGCACCCGCACGCCGAGCGCCCGTACGAAGAGTGCGGGATCAAGCTGGGCGACGAGCAGTTCGAGCTGGCCGCCGACTGGGAGAAGGCGGGCACGCTGGCCCTCGTCGGCATGGGCGTGGAGCCCGGCCTGTCCGATGTGTTCGCCCGGTACGCCGCCGACGAACTCTTCGACGAGATCGACGAGATCGGCATCCGCGACGGCGCGAACCTCACCGTCGACGGCCATGACTTCGCTCCGTCGTTCAGCATCTGGACCACCATCGAGGAGTGTCTGAACCCGCCGGTGGTGTACGAGGCGGAGCGCGGCTGGTTCACCACCGCGCCGTTCAGCGAGCCGGAGGTGTTCGACTTCCCCGAGGGGATCGGTCCGGTGGAGTGCGTGAACGTCGAGCACGAGGAGGTGCTGCTGGTGCCGCGCTGGGTCGACGCCCGGCGGGTCACCTTCAAGTACGGGCTGGGCCGGGAGTTCATCGAGACCCTCAAGACGCTGCACCTGCTGGGCCTGGACCGCACCGGCCCGGTGACCGTGCCGGGCGCCGACGGACCGGTCGTGGTGTCGCCCCGGGACGTGGTCGCCGCCTGTCTGCCCGACCCGGCGACGCTGGGCGAGCGCATGCACGGCAAGACCTGTGCGGGTACCTGGGTGCGCGGCACCAAGGACGGCGCGTCGCGCGAGGTGTATCTGTACCACGTGGTCGACAACCAGTGGTCCATGGCGGAGTACGGCTGCCAGGCCGTGGTGTGGCAGACGGCGGTCAACCCGGTCGTCGCCCTCGAACTCCTCGCCACCGGTGCCTGGTCGGGCTCGGGCGTCCTCGGCCCGGAGGCGTTCCCGGCCCGCCCGTTCCTGGACCTGCTGACCGACTACGGCTCGCCCTGGGGCATGCGGGAGCAGTGATCCCGTCCCGGTCGCCCTTCCGGGAACTCCTGTGTTTCACAACCGGGTCGACGGTGACCCGAACTCGCGTTAAACATGTGCAAGGGCGCGGACGACATCGATCGCAGGTGACTTCCCATGGGCGACTGGCGAGAACAGGCCTCATGCCGCCACCACGACCCCGACCTCTTCTTCCCGATCGGCACCACAGGACCGGCGATGCTGCAGACGCAGCGGGCCAAGGCGGTCTGCAGGCGGTGCCGGGTCCGGGAGCGGTGCCTGGAGTGGGCGCTGGAGACGGGTCAGTGCGTCGGCATCTGGGGCGGCACGACGGAGATGGAACGGCGCGCGCTGAACCGGCGCGTCGGCGTACGGCGGCGCTCCTGAGGGGCGCGGGCCGCTCCTCACCCGTCCTGCGGCGCCGCCGTGCCCGGTAGCCGCAGGGTGAACTCGGCGCCCTTCCCGGGCGCGCCCGCCGCCTCGGCCGTACCGCCGTGGGCGGCGACCAAGTGGCGGACGATGGGCAGGCCCAGGCCGCTGCCGCCGGTGCGGCGGGAGCGGGACTTCTCGGCGCGCCAGAACCGGTCGAAGACATGCGGCAGATCCTCCGGCGCGATGCCGGTGCCGGTGTCGGTGACGGTGAACACGACCCGGTCGCCGTCGCGGCGGGCGGCGAGGGTGACCGTGCCATCGGCGGGCGTGTGGCGCAGGGCGTTGGAGACCAGGTTGCCGAGGGCCTGCCGCATCCGTACCGGGTCGGCGTCCAGCCAGGGGTCGCCGTCGGTCCCGGTGCGCAGGGTGACCCCGGCGGCGTCGGCGGCGACGCGGTGGGCGGCGGCCACCTGGTCGAGCAGTTCTGCGGCGCGGACCGGCTCGCGGTGCAGCCGCAGGGTGCCCGCGTCGGCGGCCGCCAGGTCCTGGAGGTCGTCGATGATGCGCTGGAGGACGAGGGCCTCCTCGTGCAGGGCGCCGAGCAGCGCGGGATCGGGGTCCACGAGTCCGTCCCGGGTGACCTCCAGCCAGCCGCGGATGTTGGTGAGCGGGCTGCGCAGTTCATGGGCGATGTCGCTGACCATCGCCCTGCGCTGGGCCTCAAGGCGTTCCCGGCGCTCGGTGAGGTCGTTGAACGCGGCGGCCAGCAGCCCGGTCTCGTCCCGTGTGCGCACCCGCGCCCGCACGTGCAGTTCGGGTGGCTGCTGCGCGGCCACCGTCAGCGCGCGCAGCGGTCGTACGAGACGGGTGGCGACCACCGCGGTGACGGCGACCGTGACGGCGAGGACCAGGCCGGCCGCGCCGACGATCTTGGCCTTGTTGGCCGGGGACATGTCGAAGCGGGGCACGCTCTGGTCCCCGATGCCGAGGAACAGCTCGGCCACCGGAGCGACGTAGGGGTCGAGTTGGGCGCGGCGGGCGCTGTCGACGCACCCCTGGACGCTGCGGGTCGTCCTCGCGTCGTCCATCCTGGCGAACTTGGTCGGGAAGAGCCGCGTCGTGGAGGTGCTGCCCCCGGGGTCGAAGGCGACGAACAGCGGGGAGCCGAGGTCGATGCCCTTGTCCGCCAGGCAGGTCCGGGCGCCCTGTTCCAGGGACACGCGGGCCTTGTCCTCGGTGCGGGTCGGCTCGTTCAATCCGTAGCCGCAGGTGACGCTCCCGCCGTAGTCGCCCGCGGCCGTGCCGTTCTCGTCGGTCAGGTAGGGCCGGCCGCTGGGGGTGTGCGCGACGATGACGCGGATGCCGTAGCGATCGTAGCAGATCCGCTGCTCCCGCGCCACGGCGTCCAGCTTCGAGCGTTCCTCGGCCGGCAGCCGGTACGGGCCGACCGCGCGCGGGTCGATGCCGCTGAGCTGGGCGCCGGACTCGCTGTAGGTGTCGGTGTGCAGGGGGTCGACGGAGGCGGCGGGCCGGGGCGGCAGCGGGGTGCCGTGCGGCGCGGAGTCGGCGATGAGGGTGCGGTCGGCGGTGGTGAGCGCGATCCGGCGGCCGGTCTTCGCGGCCAGCGCCCTGACCGTGTGCCGTACGCCGGTCCAGTCGGGGTGGGTCGCGGCGTATCCGCTGAGCCGGGCGAGGATGCTGTTGTCGGCGGCGAGGTCCTGGCCCTGTTCCTCCTCCAGGGCGCTGGTGGTGGTCGTGACCGCGAGCCAGGCGGTGGCGGCCACGGAGCAGACGGCGATCAGCACCGAGGCGAACAGCAGCCGGACGAGCAGCCGTTTGCGCCACGGTATCCGGGGCCTCACGGGCGGCCGCCGCTCAGCTTGTAGCCGACCCCGAACACGGTCACCAGCCGTACCGGCCGGCGCGGATCGGCCTCTATCTTCCGGCGCAGGTTCATGATGTGGACGTCGACGGCCCGTTCGGTGGAGGACCGGTCGAAGCCGCGGGTGCACTGGAGCAGTTGCCGTCGTGAGAACACCCGGTCCGGTTCGGCCGCCATGGCCAGCAGGATCTGGAACTCGGCCGGGGTGCACTCCACCCGCTCGCCGTCGCAGCGCACTTCGTGCCGTACCGGGTCGATGCGGATGCCGCCCGCGCGGACGCCGGGCTCCTCCCGCACCGCGACGCCGCGCCCGCTGCGCCGCAGGACCGTGCGGATGCGGGCCATCAGTTCGCGCGGGCTGTACGGCTTGGTCATGTAGTCGTCGGCACCCAGTTCCAGGCCGAGCAGGACGTCGTCCTCCGCCGAGCGGGCGGTGAGCATCAGTACGGGGATCTCGGCGTTCTCCCGCGCGCCGCGCAGCACCCGGCACACGCCGAAGCCGTCGATCACCGGGAGCATCAGGTCGAGGACCACGAGGTCGGGCCTCAGCCTGTGGGCCGCGTCCAGAGCGGCCGAGCCGTCGTGGACCACGGTGGCGGTGTGGCCCTCCGCCAGCAGCGAGCGGCGTATGAGTTCGGCCTGCATCTCGTCGTCCTCGGCGACCAGCACATGTGCGCACACGGGGCGGATCCTAGGGGGTTCAGAGGGCGAGCCAGTGGGCGTATCCCATCACGACGACGGGATGCCGGCCGGGGTCGAGGGCGCGGAGCAGTTCCTTCATGTGCGCCTGAGCGATACCGATGCAGCCGTGGGTGGGTCCGCCGTGGTCGACGTGGAACCAGATGCCGCCGCCCCGGCCCGCGCCGAGAGGGCGGGTCCGGTCGAGGGGTGAGGTGCCGGGCCTGCGGTTGTAGTCGATGGCGAGCACATGGTCGAACGAGCCAGCCAGCGGCTCGCCCGTGAAACCGGTGCCGGGCGAGACGAATCCGGTCGAGCGGTGGTACGGCAGCCGGGCGCCGGGGTCGCGGAGCAGGCCCCGGCGTCGGTGAGGGTGTAGACGCCGAGCGGCGAGCGCAGGTCCCCGGCCGTGTGGTGGTCGCTCCAGCCGCGCAGCGCGTTGTGTGCGGGCCGGCGGGCTCCCGCCTGCCGGCCCGCTTCGGTGTGCTCGTGCGGGACGACGGTCGATCGGGGCGAGTCCTTGGCGTGGCCGGTCGCCACGACCACCTGGCGCGCACGGCCGGGTATCGCGTTGCGGATCTTGGGGCCGAGACCGGGGATCCGCCGCGGGGCCGCCTCGACGGACGGCTCCGGTGCCGGTGCCCGCCGCGCCGCCGGCCTCCGGCTGGGGCTCGGGGGCGTCTCCGGGAGTTCAGTCGCTTCGGCGCCGCCGCCGCATCCCGTGAGCGGGAGGGGGGCCGCGAGGAGCGCGACGGCGGTTCTGCGATCGATCATGCTCCGACCCTGGCCGAGACTTGTGAGGAACTCGTCAGGTTCCACGGCCCGTTCCTGCGGTGCGCCGCGGTGGGCGCACCGCAGGAACCTGGGCTCGCCCTACGCCGTGCCCGGCTTGCCCTGGGTGTACAGCCAGGTCCGGAACAGTCCGTCCAACTGCTTGCCGGACTCCCGCTCGGACAGCTGCACGAACTGCGCAGTCGTCCCGTGCCCGCCCCGGTGCTCGGCGGCCCACGCGCGCAGGATGCGGAAGAACGCCTGATCGCCGACGGCCTTGCGCAGTTCGTGCAGGGCCATGGCGCCGCGGGCGTAGACCGGCGTGCCGAAGATGTTCGCGCCGCTGCCGGGGTTGCCGGGCGGATACGCCCACAAGTCGTCGCTCGCGCGGGTGGCGTACAGCTTGTCGAAGGTCTTCTGGGCGCTGTCGCCGCCGTGCTGCTCCTGGTAGAGCCACTCGGCGTAGGTGGCGAAGCCCTCGTTGAGCCAGATGTCCTTCCACGTGGTGAGGGAGACGGAGTCGCCGAACCACTGGTGGGCGTTCTCGTGGACGAGGGTGCTCAGATCGGGCGCCGAGTCGTACACGGGCCGGGTCTGGGTCTCCAGGGCGAACCCGACGTCCGGCGCCCGGTCGACGATCGAGCCGGCGGCCCGGTACGGGTAGGGGCCGAAGAGCCTGCTCTCCCACTCCAGGACGGACGGCAGCTTCTTCAGGACGGGCGCGGCCGCGTTCGCCTCACGCGGGTCGACGGCGTTGTACACCTGGATGCCGTCGCGGGTGGTGTACCGCTCGACCTTGAACTTGCCGATGGTCGCCGTGGCGAGATAGGCGGCCATGGGTGCCGTCTGGCGCCAGCGGTAGGTGGTCTGCCCGTGCGCGGTGCGCTGTCCCAGGAGGACGCCGTTGGCGACCGCGGTGCGTCCCTGTGGGACGGTGATCCTGAAGTCGTACGAGGACTTCTCCTTGGGGTGGCTGTTCGCCGGGAACCAGGTCATCGCGCCCTGGGGCTCACCGGCGACGAAGGCTCCGTCGTCGGTGGGGATCCATCCGTCGGGGGAGCCGTCCGGGTCGGTGACCGGCTTGGGGGTGCCGTGGTACGTGACCTCGACGCAGAAGTCCTGGCCTTCGTGCAGTGCCCGGCGCGGGGTGACCACGAGTTCCTGTCCGTCGCGGCGGAAGTCCGCCGTGGTGCCGTCGACGGTCAGGCGCGTGACCTTGAGGCCCTTGAGGTCGAGGTCGAAACGGGTCAGCTTCTGGGTGGCGCGGGCGCTGAGGACCGCGGTGCCGTCGAGATGGCGGGAGGCGGTGTCGTAGCGCAGGGTCAGGCCGTAGTGGCGGACGTGGTAACCACCGTTGCCCTGAAGCGGGAAGTACGGGTCGCCGACGCCGGAGGAGCCGGTGGTCCCGGCCGCGGCCGGTCCGGCGGCGGCGAGCAGTGCCGCCACGGCGACGGGTACGGTGGCGAGGACCGCCTCGCGGCGGAGGACTGTGGTGCGTCGTCTGTCGGCCTGCCTGCGAAGTGGCGTCACGTGCGCTCCCTGGGGGGTGGCGAATGATCAAACGCACCACAGACTAGGCGGCCAAGCTGACCAAAATCCCCCTCGTTCAGGTCAAGTTACGCCGCGTCGCCGATCAGAATCGGTCGCCGACGCGAGTGGAAACAGCACACTGCAGGCTCCCCACCCACCCTTCGACGGAGGCCCGTGCATGAGCGTCCGCGTGCGCCGGATCTATGAACCGCCCGAGCCCGAGGACGGCTTGCGCGTCCTGGCCGACCGCCTCTGGCCGCGCGGTGTGTCCAAGGACGCGGCCGAGGTGGACGAGTGGCCCAAGGCCCTCACCCCGTCGACCGAACTGCGCCACTGGTATCACGCGGGTGAGGGCTCCTTCGAGGAGTTCCGCAGGCGGTACGAGGCGGAGCTCGCCGCGCCGGAGGCCGCCGAACTGCTCGACGGCCTCCGGGAGGCGGCCCGTAAGGGACCGGTGACGCTGCTGACCTCCTCCAAGACCCCGGACGAGAGTCATGCCTCGGTGCTGGCACGGCTCCTGACGGACTGACTCAGGCCGTCTGCTTCGCCGCGGCCCGCCCGGCCGCGCGCCCGGAGAACAGGCAGCCGCCGAGGAAGGTGCCCTCCAGGGCGTTGTAGCCGTGGACGCCGCCGCCGCCGAAGCCGGCGACCTCGCCCGCCGCGTACAGCCCGCCGATGGGCTGCCCGTCGGCGCCCAGGGCGCGGGAGTCGAGGTCGGTCTGGATGCCGCCGAGGGTCTTGCGGGTGAGCACGTGCAGCTTGACGCCGATCAGCGGGCCGGCCGCCGGGTCGAGGATGCGGTGCGGGGTCGCGACCCGCCCGAGGCGGTCACCGATGTAGCGGCGGGCGTTGCGGATGCCCTGGACCTGGGAGTCCTTGCTGTACGGATTGGCGATCTGCAGGTCGCGCGCCTCGATCTGGCGGCGCACCTCGGCCGCGTCGAGCAGCGCCTTGTCCGCGAGGCCGTTCATCTTCTCGACGAGCTTTTCGAGGGTGTCCGCGGTCACGAAGTCCGCGCCGTTGCGCAGGAAGGCCTGCACCGGTCCGGGCGCTCCCTTGCCGAGCAGCCGGTCACGCAGCACCGCCTTGCGGTCCTTGGCGGTGATGTCGGGGTTCTGCTCGGAGCCCGACAGCGCGAACTCCTTCTCGATGATCTTCCGGGTGAGGATGAACCAGGAGTGGTCGTGGCCCGCGATGTCCTCGGTGGTGCGCAGATGCCTGAGCGTGCCGAGGGTGTCGTAGCCGGGCAGGCAGGGGTCGGGCAGTCGGCGGCCGAGGGCGTCGAGCCAGATGGAGGACGGGCCGGGCAGGATGCGGATGCCGTGGCCGGGCCAGATGGGGTTCCAGTTCTGCAGGCCCTCGGTGTAGTGCCACATGCGGTCCCGGTTGACCAGTCGTACGCCCGCGTCCGCGCTGATGTCGAGCATCCGGCCGTCGACATAGGCGGGGACGCCGGTGACCATCTCGGTGGGCGGCGTGCCGAGCCGCTCGGGCCAGTGGCGCCGGACGATGTCGTGGTTGGCGCCGATGCCGCCGGTGGTGACGACCACGGCCTGGGCGGTGAGTTCGAACTCGCCGGTCCGGTCGCGGTTGGAGGCCACTCCCCGCGGCGAGTCGTCGGCGGCGAGGACCGTGCCGCGCACCCCGCGCGCCGCCCCCTCCTCGATGATCAGCTCGTCCACCTGGTGGCGGTGGTGGAAGGTGAGCAGCCCGTCGCGCGCGGCCTGCCGGGCGTACCGCACGAACGGCTCGACCACGCCCGTACCGGTGCCCCAGGAGATGTGGAAGCGCGGTACGGAGTTGCCGTGGCCGTGCGCGCGCAGGTCGCCGCGCTCGGCCCAGCCGACCGTGGGCAGCAGCGAGATGCCGTGGCCCGCCAGCCAGGACCGCTTCTCCCCCGCCGCGAACTCGACATAGGCGCGGGCCCAGCGCACCGCCCAGGAGTCCTCGTCCTCGACGCGGTCGAACTGGGCACTGCCCTGCCAGTCGTTCCAGGCGAGGTCGAAGGAGTCCTTGATGCCGAGGCGGCGCTGCTCCGGGGAGTCGACGAGGAAGAGCCCGCCGAAGGACCAGAACGCCTGACCGCCGAGGTTGGCGGCGTTCTCCTGGTCGACCAGGGCGACGCGCCTGCCCCGGCTGGTGAGTTCGTGCGCCGCTACCAGGCCCGCGAGGCCCGCTCCGACGACGATGACGTCCGCGTCCATGGCGACCGTTTCCCTTCCCTGTACGCCTATACGACTCGTTCGGGGGCGCCGCCGGCATCGGTCAGCAGCGCGGTGAGCAGTTGCCTGAGCCAGGCGCGGGCGGTCTCCACGTCCCGGTCCAGCAGCAGTTGGGTGGTGACCCCGTCGTACGCGGCGACCACGGCCTGCGCCGCTCCGTCGACATCGCCGAGCACGGCGGGCAGTTCGGTGTGGCCCTTGGCCCGGGAGAGCCGATCGGCGATGGCGCCCCTGAGTCGGGCCCGGTGGTCGAGGAGGGTCCGGGCGACCTCGGGGTCACGCGCGGCGTGCACCAGGAAGTCGGTCTTGACGAGCAGCCAGTCCACGTCGAGCAGCAGCACCTCGGTGACCCGGTCCACGGAAGCGGGCACGTCCAGGTCGGGCCCGCCGCCGGCCAGTGCCTGGGTCACCTGCCGCGCGATGAGGTCCGCGCGCTCCTGGTACAGGGCGAAGAACAGCTCGTCGAGGGTGGCGAAGTTCGAGTAGAAGGCTCCCCGGCTGAATCCGGCGGCCTCGCAGACCTCCTCGATGGAGACCCGCCCGAAGCCCTTCGCGGCGAACACGCCGAATGCGGCCTCCAGCAGCCTGGCCCGGGTGTGGACCCGGCGCCTGGTCACGCGCTTGGCCGTGCCCTCCGCCGCCATGTCCGACCTCCGTTCGATACGTGAATGTATCGGATACATCAATGTATCGAAAGGTCTCCGCCGGGATCCCTCCACCAAGATCTGAAGGGAACATATTTTCGATTAAGGAGTACGCTGCTCCCATGGCCACGCACCTCCAGGGCTCCCTGTTCGACCAGACCGACGAGCTGCGGCTCGGCACCCTCGACGGAACACGCCGGACCCGGCTCGGCTACGGCGCCTGGATCGACGTACTGCCCGGCTGGCTGAGCGGCGGCGACGCCCTGTTCGAACAGCTGGCCGCGGACGTGCCCTGGCGCGCGGAGCGCCGCACGATGTACGACAACGTCGTGGACGTACCGCGACTGCTCGCCTTCTACGGCGCGGACGACCCGCTGCCGCACCCGGTCCTGGCAGAGGCCCGCGAGGCGCTGTGCCGGCACTACGCCGACGAGCTCGGCGAGCCCTTCACCACCGCCGGGCTGTGCTACTACCGAGACGGCCGGGACAGCGTCGCCTGGCACGGCGACCGGATCGGACGCGGCGCACGCGAGGACACGATGGTCGCCATCCTCTCCGTGGGCGCGCCCAGGGACCTGCTGCTGCGCCCGGTGGGCGGCGGCGACACGCTCCGGCGCCCGCTCGGCCACGGCGATCTCATCGTGATGGGCGGCTCCTGCCAGCGCACCTGGGAGCACTCGGTACCCAAGACGGCACGCGCCACCGGCCCGCGCATCAGCGTCCAGTACCGCCCGCGCGGCGTGCAGTGAGAGTCCGCGACCCCGCCCGCCGCGGACCCCCCGCCGTCTGGTTGGCTGTGCCCCGTCGAACGGCGCGCTCACACCTCGGGAAGACCATGCGAGCAGACGTACACCAAGTGGCGGACGGCACCTACCTGGTGCACGGCAGCAACACCAACTGGGTGATCCTGACCGACGGGGACGCCGCCACCCTGGTGGACACCGGCTACCCCGGGGACCGGCGGCAGCTCCTCGACTCGCTCGCCGCCGTGGGCAGTTCACCACAGGCGCTGGCGGCCGTCCTGATCACCCACGCCCACAACGACCACCTCGGCTCGGCCGAGTACCTGCGCGGCACCTACGGCACGCCGGTCTACCTGCACGAGGCCGAAGTCCCGCACGCCCGCCGGGACTTCCTCCAGCAGGTGACCCCCGGCCAGGTGGTGCGCAACGCCTGGCGTCCGGGCGTCGTGCCGTGGCTGGTGCACGTGCTGCGCGTCGGCGGGGCCGAGCAGCACCCCGTCACCGCTCCCGAGGCCTTTCCCCGCGAGGGAGCCCTCGACCTGCCGGGCCGGCCGGTCCCGGTGCACACCCCCGGCCACACGGACGGTCACTGCGTCTACCATCTGCCGCAGGCCGGGATCGTGCTGTCCGGCGACGCCCTGGCCACCGGCCATGCCACCGCACGGGCAAAGGGCCCGCAGCTGCTGCCCGGCATGTTCCACCACGAGCGCGCCCGCGCGCTGGCCTCACTGGACCTGATCGAGGCACTGGACGGCGACACCCTGCTGCCCGGCCACGGCCCGGTCCACCACGGTTCGGTGAGCAAGGCCGCCCAGGAGGCTCGGGACCGGGCGCACCGACCCGGGCGCTGAAGCCCGGTACGCGGCCTTAGGGTTCGTGCCATGGCACTGCAGATCAGCGCGACCAACCCGGAGCACCCCGCGCTCCTGCTCGAACTCCCCTGGGACGTGCCCTTGGAGGAGTGGCCCGAGGAACTACTCGTGCCACTGCCCCGGGGCATCTCCCGGCACGTCGTGCGCTACGCGCGGGCCGGCGACGAGGTGATCGCCGTCAAGGAGCTCGCCGAGCGGCCCGCGCTGCGCGAGTACGAACTGCTGCGCGACCTGGACCGGCTGGGCATCCCCGCGGTGGACCCGCTGGCGGTCATCACCGGACGCACCGACGGCGCGGGCGCCCCGCTGGAGTCGGTGCTGGTCACCCGGCACCTGGGCGGCTCGATGCCGTACCGCTCGATGTTCGAGACGACCATGCGTCCGGCGACCATGCACCGGCTGATGGACGCCCTCGCCGTGCTGCTGGTCCGGCTGCATCTGGCCGGGTTCGCCTGGGGCGACTGCTCGCTGTCCAACACGCTGTTCCGGCGGGACGCGGGCGCGTACGCGGCCTATCTGGTGGACGCGGAGACCGGCGACCTGCACCCACGGCTCAGCGCTGGGCAGCGGGACTACGACCTCGATCTGGCACGTGTGAACATCAGCGGCGAACTGCTGGACCTGGAGGCGTCCGGGGCGCTGCACCCGTCCGTCGACCCGATCGAGTTCGGCACGGAGATCTGCGCCCGCTACCAGGGCCTGTGGCAGGAGCTGACCCGCACGTCCGTGTACCCGGTGGGCAAGTACCACTACATAGAGCGGCGGATACGGCGGCTCAACGACCTCGGCTTCGACGTGGCCGAGATGCAGATCGAGCGCTCCGCCGACGGCGACACGGTGACCTTCGTGCCGAAGGTCGTCGACGCCGGCCACCACCAGCGCCAGCTGCTGCGCCTGACCGGTCTGGACACCGAGGAGAACCAGGCCCGCAGACTGCTGAACGACCTGGAGAGCTGGATGGCCACCCAGGACGACTACGGGCCCGGCAATCCCCTCTCCGCGCGCCCGGAAGTGCTGGCCCACCGGTGGGTACGGGACGTGTTCCGCCCCACCGTGCGCGCCGTGCCGCTCGATCTGCGCGGCTCCATGGACCCGGCCGAGATCTACCACGAGCTGCTCGAACACCGCTGGTACCTGTCCGAGCGGGCGCAGCAGGACATGGGCCTGGACACCGCGGTCCAGGACTACATCGAGAACGTCCTCCCCAAGGCACGCGAGACGCTGGAGCCCACCACGCCCGAGTAGGTCAGTCGTGCGGGACCACGGCCACCGGGCAGTCGGCGTGGTGCAGCACCCCATGCGCCACCGAGCCGATCCGGGCGCCCACCGCCGTGAGGTGCGCGCGGCGCCCGACGACCATCAGCTGGGCCTGTCCGGCCACGGACAGCAGCACCTGGCCCGCGCTGCCCATCTCCACCTGCTCGGCCACACGGACTGCGGGAAAGCGCTCCCGCCACGGCTTCAGCGCGTCGGCCAGGGCCTTCTTCTCGTACGGCTCCAGGCCGCCGGCCTCGTCGAGAAGCTTCAGCGAACCCGGGCTGTAGGCGAAGACCGGCGGCAGCGTCCAGGCGCGTACCGCCCGGACCGTGGCCCCGCGGGCGGCCGCCGTCTCGAACGCGAACCGCAGGACGGCCGCGCTGTCCTGCGGGCCGCCCTGCTGGCCCACGACCACCTCCCGCCCGGCCGCCTCCGCGGCCGGCCGGTCCCCGGCGCGCACCAGCACCACGGGCCGCGCGGCCTCGGCGATCACCTGCTGTCCGACCGAGCCGAGCAGGAACCCCACGACGGCCCCGTGCCCGCGCGAGCCGAGCACCAGCATCTCCGCCTCGGCCGCGGCCCCGACCAGTACCTCGGCGGCGTGCCCCTCGACCACGTCCATGGTCACCGTCAGCTCCGGGTGGCGCTCGGTGACGGCACGCACGGCCTCCGTGACGCCGTCCGACACCCATCGGTGCTGTGTGTCCCGGTCCCCGGCGCCCTCCGCCTCATGCGGGTGGAACCGCCACGCATGCACCACGCGCAGCGGCAGCTCCCGGCGTACGGCCTCCCGCGCCGCCCAGGCCAGCGCGGCGAGACTCTCCTCCGTACCGTCGACCCCTGCCGTGATCGGGCGTGTCATGCTCCGGCCTCCTCGTGATCCGCCGTCTGAGGGGCCAGTCTTCACTACGCCGCGACCACGGCGACGCAGTGGGCGCAGGTGAACGCCGACGCGGCCGCCCCGGTGGCGCCGGGGCGCGTGGCCGCCCGGTTCCGCGTACCGGAGCGAATACGGGCGATCGAACATACGATGGGCGGGAACCGGTGCGGTGACAACGGCGACACCGTCCCGTGAAACGACCTCTCGGGGTGGGAGACGTATGGCACAGGCCGCCGACACAGCGCGGACCGTCATCATGACCGTGGACGACGACCCGGGGGTGTCCCGAGCCGTCGCCCGGGACCTGCGGCGGCGCTACGGCGAGTCGCACCGGATCGTGCGCGCGGAGTCCGGCGAGTCCGCGCTGGAGGCGCTGCGCGAACTGAAGCTGCGCGGCGACCTGGTGGCGGTCATCCTGGCCGACTACCGGATGCCGCAGATGAACGGCATCGAGTTCCTGGAACAGGCCCTGGACGTGTACCCGGGCGCCCGGCGGGTGCTGCTGACCGCCTACGCGGACACGAACGCGGCGATCGACGCGATCAACGTCGTGGACCTGGACCACTATCTGCTCAAGCCGTGGGACCCGCCGGAGGAGAAGCTCTATCCGGTGCTGGACGACCTGCTGGAGGCCTGGCGGCGCAGCGACTTCCACTGCGTGCCCAGCACCAAGGTCGTCGGGCACCGCTGGTCGGCGCGTTCGTCGGACGTGCGCGAGTTCCTGGCCCGCAACCAGGTGCCGTACCGCTGGTACTCCGTCGAGGAGCCGGAGGGACAGCGGCTGCTCGCCGCGGCCGGACAGGACGGGCAGCGGCTGCCCCTGGTGATCACACCGGACGGCACGCCCCTGGTGGAGCCCGAGGCTCCGGAACTGGCCGCCCGGGTGGGGCTGGCGACCACGCCGACGGCCGACTTCTACGACCTCGTCGTCATCGGCGGCGGCCCGGCCGGGCTCGGCGCGGCGGTGTACGGGGCGTCGGAGGGGCTGCGGACCGTGCTGGTGGAGCGGTCGGCCACCGGCGGGCAGGCCGGGCAGAGTTCGCGGATCGAGAACTACCTCGGCTTCCCCGACGGCGTCTCGGGCGGCCAGCTCACCGAGCGTGCCCGGCGGCAGGCCGCCAGGTTCGGTGCCGAGATCCTCACCGCGCGCGAGGTGACGGGACTGGAGGCCAACGGGGCGGCCCGCGTCGTACGGTTCGCGGACGGTTCCGCGATCGCGGCGCACAGCGTGATCCTGGCGACGGGCGTGCAGTACCGGCAGCTGGAGGCCCAGGGCTGTATCGACCTCACCGGCTGCGGGGTGTTCTACGGCTCCGCACTGACCGAGGCGGCCTCCTGCCAGGGGCACGACGTGTACATCGTCGGCGGCGCCAACTCGGCGGGCCAGGCGGCGATGTACCTGTCCAGGTTCGCCAAGTCGGTGACCCTGCTGGTGCGCGGCGCCGATCTGTCGGCGTCGATGTCGTACTACCTGATCCAGCAGATCGACGAGGCACCGAACATCTCGGTGCGCAGTCACACGGTGGTCGACGCCGCACACGGCACCGACCGTCTGGAGCGGCTGACGCTGCGTCATGTGGCGAGCGGTGAGAGCGAACTGGTCGACGCCCAGTGGATGTTCGTGTTCATCGGCGCGGCCCCGCTGACCGACTGGCTGGGCGAGAGCGTGCTGCGCGACGAGCGCGGTTTCATCCTCGCCGGACCCGATCTGACCCCCGACGGCCGGCCGCCTGCGGGCTGGGAGCTGGACCGGCCTCCGTACCACCTGGAGACCAGCGTTCCGGGCGTGTTCGTGGCGGGCGACGCCCGCGCCGAGTCCGCCAAGCGGGTCGCGTCCGCCGTCGGAGAAGGAGCCATGGCCGTGATGCTCGTCCACCGGTATCTGGAGCAGTCATGAGCGGGCAGTCGATGCCGTGCAGCCCGCAGGAGATCGGCTCGCTGTTCCTGTTCGAGAAGCTGGCTCCGGAGCAGCTCGGGCGGTTGTGCAGCGCGGGGCGCGTGGAACTGTTCCAGCCGGGCCCGGTCTACACCGAAGGTGATCCGGCCACGTGCTTCTACGTGATGATCGAGGGCACGGTCGTGCTGTCCCGCCGGGTCGGCGGGGACGACGTGGAGGTCACCCGGACCTCGCAGCCCGGGGTGTACGCGGGCGCCATGCAGGCCTATCTCGGCGACCGGGTGCGCCAGGTGTACAACAACTCGATGCGGGTGACGGAGCCGACCAGGTTCTTCGTGCTGCCCGGGGACACCTTCGCGGACATCATGAGCGAGTGGTTCCCGATGGCCGTGCACCTGCTGGAGGGCCTGTTCTTCGGTTCGAAGAGCATGCAGGCCGCCATCGGCCAGCGGGAGCGGCTGCTGGCGCTCGGCTCGCTGTCGGCCGGACTCACGCACGAGCTCAACAACCCCGCAGCGGCGGCCGTCCGGGCCACCTCGACGCTGCGGGAGCGGGTCGCGAAGATGCGGCACAAGCTCGCCGTGATCGCCGAAGGGCCCTTCTCCCGCGACGCGTTGGCGAGCCTGATCGAGATCCAGGAACGCACCGCGGAGCGGGTCTCCAAGGCACCGGCGCTCAGCCCGCTGGAGGCCTCGGACCGGGAGGACGCGCTCACCGACTGGCTGGAGGACCACGGCATCGACCAGGGCTGGCAGCTGGCACCCACCTTCGTCCAGGCCGGACTCGACGTCGACTGGCTGGAGCAGGTCGCGGCGGCCGTCGACGAGGAGATCCTGCCCGGGGCGGTCGGCTGGCTCAACTACACCATCGAGACCGAGCTGCTGATGAACGAGATCGAGGACTCCACCACCCGTATCTCGCATCTGGTCGACGCGGCCAAGCAGTACTCCCAACTGGACCGGGCGCCCTACCGGATGGTGGACGTGCACGAACTCCTCGACAGCACCCTGCTGATGCTGTCCGGCAAGATCGGGCAGCGCATCGAGGTCGTCAAGGAGTACGACCGCACGCTCCCGCCGGTCCCGGGCTACCCGGCCGAACTCAACCAGGTTTGGACCAACCTCATCGACAACGCGGTCTGCGCCATGAACGACGCCGGTGGAGAAGGCACGTTGACCGTGCGGACGGCACTCGACCACGAGCGGGTGCTGGTGGAGTTCCGGGACACCGGGCCGGGGATCGCCCCGGAGATCAGAAGCCGGATCTTCGACCCGTTCTTCACCACCAAGCCGGTCGGCCAGGGCACCGGCCTGGGCCTGGACATCTCCTGGCGGATCGTCGTCAACAAGCACCACGGCAGCCTCCAGGTCGAGTCCGCGCCCGGCGACACCCGCTTCCAGGTCCTGCTGCCGCTGACCGCCGAGACGCCCGAGGAGACAGCATGAGCACCGATCCCGCGATCGACCCGAGCGTCCCGCCCAGCGGCACCGGCTGCGTCGAGTGCGACGAGGCCGGCGGCTGGTGGTTCCATCTGCGCCGCTGTACGCAGTGCGGGCACATCGGCTGTTGCGACGACTCCCCCGCCAAGCACGCCACGGCCCACTACCGGACCACCGGGCACCCCGTCATCCGCAGCTTCGAGCCCGGCGAGGACTGGTTCTGGAACTACGACACCGACGAGTTGTACGCATCCGGTCCCGAGCTCGCTGCCCCCATCGCCCACCCCGCCGACCAGCCCGCGCCCGGCCCGGCAGGACGGGTGCCCGAGAACTGGGCGCAGACCCTGCGCTGAGCGCCCGCGGTGACGGGCCGCGGGCCGCGTTGTCGGTGCCGCGTGCCAGGATGGGTCCGTGCCGCAGACCGCCTTCACCACACCACCGCTGATCGGCCGGGACGAGGAACTCGACCGTCTCACGGGGGTGCTGGAGCGTGCCCGGCGCGGCGAGGCGCGCGCCGTGCTGATCGCCGGGGACGCGGGGGTCGGCAAGACGCGGGTGCTGGACGAGGCCGCCGAGCGGGCGGCACGGGCCGGGACGACGGTGGTCACCGGACACTGTGTCGACCTCGGTGACGTCGGACTGCCGTATCTGCCGTTCACCGAGATCCTCGGTGCGCTCGCCGCCGACGAGCGGTTCGCCGCCGCTGTCGCCGCGCATCCGGTGGTGGACCGGCTGCTGGGCGGCGGGACGGACACGGCACGGGACGCGGACGCCCGGCTGCGGCTCTTCGAGGGCGTGGCGGGACTGCTGGCCGACCTCGCGGACCTCGCTCCCCTGCTCGTCGTCCTGGAGGACCTCCACTGGGCCGACCAGTCCTCGCGGGACCTGCTCAGATTCCTGCTCAGCCGCGGCATCCTGCAGCGGTCGGCGGGCGGCGCGCCCGCGCACCGGCTCACGGTGTTCGCGTCGTACCGCGCGGACGACCTGCACCGCCGCCACCCCCTGCGCCCCCTGCTGGCCGAACTCGTCCGGCTGCCCTCGGTCGAGCGCCTGGAACTGCGGCCCCTGGCCGACCCCGAGGTGGCCCGGCTGGTCCGGGCGCTGCAGGACCGTCCGCTGCCGGAGGCCACCGTCCACCGGATCGTGCGGCGCGCCGAGGGCAACGCCTTCTACGTGGAGGAGCTGGTCGCGGCGACCGGCGCGGACGCCGACGGGGTGCCCAGCGGGCTCGCCGACCTGCTGCTCATCCGGGTCGAGCAACTGTCCGACACGGCCCAGCAGGTGCTGCGCACCGCCGCCGTCGCCGGGCGGCGCGTCGGCCACGACCTGCTGCGCGACGCGGTCGGACTGCCGGAGGACGAGCTGGAGTCGGCGCTGCGCGAGGCCGTCGGTCGGCAGTTGCTCGTTCCCGGTGACGCGGACACCTACTCCTTCCGTCACGCCCTCGCGCGCGAGGCGGTGTACGCCGATCTGCTGCCCGGCGAACGGTCCCGGCTGCACGGCGCGTTCGCCCGGCTGCTCGCCGCGAGCGGCCGGACGGCCGAGAGCGCGGCGGAGCGCGCCCATCACTACCGCGAGAGCCACGATCTGCCGGAGGCGCTCGCCGCGTCGCTGGAGGCCGCCGACCACGCCCAGCGGGTGGGCGCGCCCGCCGAGGAACTGCGGCACCTGGAGACCGCGCTGGAACTGTGGCCCTCGGTCGAGCCGGCCGCGCGGCCGGCGGGCGCCGGTCCCGACCGGGTGACGCTGACGCTGCGCGCCTCGGGGGCCGCCGCGCACGCCGGGGACTCGCACCGGGCGGTGTCCCTCACCCGGGCCGCGCTCGCGGGCGTCGGCCAGGACGCCGACTCCGAGCTCGCCGCCCGGGTCCGTTACATGCTCGCCGGGAACCTGCTGAGCGTCGACAGTCTGACGGCCGCCTTCGAGTACAGCAGCGAGGCGCTCGCCATGATCCCGGCCGAGCCGCCGTCGCGGACCTGGGTGTGGGCGGCCGCGACACATGTCATGGCGGCACGTCAGGTCGGCGAGGACAAGGCCGCGCGCCGGGTCGCCCGCCGGGCGCTGCGCGTCGCGGAGGAGCTGGGGGTGACCGATGCCCGGGCCGATCTGCTGATCTCCCTGGCCGGTCTCGAAGGGGGCGGCCGTCGCACCCCGCAGGGCCGTGAGCGGCTGCGGGAGGCGCGGGAACTGGCCAGGAGCGCCGGGCACGCGCCCGTGGAGATGCGGGCGCTGTTCAACCTCGCCGTGGGCTGCTTCGAGTCGGGTGACCTCCAGGAGTGTCTGCCGTGGCTGGACGAGGGGTTGGAGCGGGCCCGTCGTGCCGGGCTGCTGTCCTCGCCGTATCCGCGTGAGATGCGCTATCTGCGGCTGCTGGTGCTGTACACGCTGGGCCGCTGGGACGAGTGCGTGCGCGCGGCGCACACGGACGCCACGGAGGTGGACGGCTACGCGGCCGGTCCCGTGCTGTACGTGGCGCTGGCGCGCGGCGACCGGGCAGCCGTCGAGGGTGCCCGCGCGCTGCTGGAAGGGCCGTTCGACTGGATGGGGACGCTGGTCGCGGGCATCGCGCTCACGGACGCCGCGGCACTGGACGGTGATGCCGAGGCGGCCGTGGAGCGGATGCGGGCGACGGTCGCGGCACTCACCGACGACGCGGGCCGCCGCCCCGACGTCACGGTCCGGCTGGCCGCGCTCTGTCTGGCCGCCGTGGCCGACCGGGCCGCCGAACTGCGCCGCGCCGGTGACCAGGCCGGGCTCCGGCGCTGGACGGACACCGCGGCCGAGCTCGTGGAGCTGGCGCGGACCACGGCCGAGCGGGGCGGTGACGGCAGTACGCAGGGTCCCGAGAGCCTGGCGTGGCTGGCCCGCGCCGAGGCGGAGTGGGCGCGGGCCGGGTCCGGGCCGGACGCGGCGGCCTGGCAGAAGGCGGTCATGGCGTTCGAGGACGTGGACGTGTACGAGACGGCGCGGTGTCGGATACGGCTGGCCGAGGCCCTGTTGGCGGCCGCCCGGCGGGCGGAGGCGGTCGCCCCGGCGCTGGAGGCACGGAAGACGGCCGCCCGGCTGGGCGCGGCGCCGCTGCTCGATCGGATCGACGCCCTGATCCGCCGCGGCCGCCTCGCGGACACCCCGGCGGGCGAGGAGCGCATCTCACCGCTCACCGCCCGCGAGCAGGACGTGCTGCGGCTCCTCGCGCGGGGCCGCAGCAACCGTCAGATCGGTGAGGAGCTGTTCATCACCGGCAAGACGGCCAGCGTCCATGTCTCCAACATCCTCGCCAAGCTGGGCGCCGCGAGCCGCACGGAGGCGGTGGCGATCGCCTACCGCGAGGGCCTGATCACCCCGGAGCCGACCGCTTCCGGGTGACACTCGAAACGGTGAACAGCGGTTGCCGGAACAGCAGTTGCGGCGGGAGCCGGCATGCGGGTGCCCCGCGCATGGCGGGGCACCCTGGTCTGCCGTGCGGCCGGCCTGCCGTCAGTGACGGGCGGCCGGCGTGTTCGCGGCGGTGACGTTGACCGCGGCCCAGGCCCGGTCGACCGTCTTGTACTCGACGCTGGTCGCGCCGTACAGGTCCTTGGCCGCCTTCAGCGTCGCGACACGCGCGTCGTGGAAGTCGGTCGAGGAGACCATGTAGCGGGTCAGGGCACGGTAGAAGATCGCCGTGGCCTTGGTCCGGCCGATGCCCTTGACGATCCCGCCGTCGTAGGTCGGCGAGTCGTACTTGACGCCGTTGATCGTCTTCTGGCCGCTGCCCTCCGCGAGGAGGTAGTACGCGTGCGACGAGACACCGGAACCGGCGTGCACCTCGGTGTAGTACACCTCGGGGCTCCAGTAGTCGATCGTGCCCTCCAGCCGGTCCAGCGACGGCTTGTCGAGGCGGCGCAGGAACTTCTGCTGGAGGCCCAGCTTCTCGCCGATCAGGTAGTCCGGCGTGTCCTTCGTGTTCTTCGTGAAGAACTCGACGTTCGAGCCGAAGATGTCGGCCAGCGACTCGTTCAGCGAGCCGGGCTCGCCGTACTGGTTGCCCTGCTCGTCGACGAAGGTCGGCTCCAGCTTCGCGGTCGCGTCCACCACGCCGTGGGTCAGCTCGTGACCGGTGACGTCGAGGACGACGAGCGGCTTCTTGAACATGGTGCCGTCACCGTCGCCGTACAGCATGCAGCCGCACGTCGGGTCCCAGAAGGCGTTGGCGACCTTCTTGCCCCAGTGCACCATGCCCTTGGCGGGCTTGCTGTTGTTCGCAATGCCCTTGCGGTTGAAGGTCTTCTTGTAGAAGTCCAGGGTCTTGGTGATGCCGTACTGGGCGTCGACCGCGGCGCTGGCACGGCTGGAGGTCGTGCCGTTGCCGAAGGTCTTGCTGGAGCTGGTGATCTTCTTCCCGGCGCCGAAGCTCTCGGTCTGCGTCCCCTTGGCGTCCCGGGTCTCGGTGCCGTAGCGGTTCGGGTCCTTCAGCAGGAAGGTCGTACGGGCCGTCTGCTGGACGGTCAGCCCGACCGTGCCGACGAACAGCGACTTGCCGGTGCCCGCCACCGTCTTCGGGTAGCCGGTGGCGCCGGCCGCCGACGACAGCGAGGACCCGGCGAGGCCGGCGCCCTGCGTACCGAGGCCGGTGGCCGGGTCGATCGTCTCGCCCCGCTTCTGCAGGGTGTCGAGCAGCTTCGGCGACAGGAACTCGTCGCTGACGGGCGCGTTGCTGCGTACCTTGCCGGTGACGGCGTCGACGACGACCGTCCGGGCGCCGTTGCCCTCGGTGGTGCCGCTGTCGGTCACCGTCACCTGGTAGGCGAGGGCCGAGGCGCCCTCGCGGGCGTCCACCACGAGCTGGGCGGTGCCCGCGTCGCCCTTGGCGGCCGCGGCGGCCTTCTGCTCCGCCTGCTCGGCGGTCAGCTTGGCCTGTGCGGCGGCGGGCTTGACGGCGTGGTCGGCCGCGCGGGTGACACCCGCGTAGCCCAGCTGCCGGGAGAGGTGGACGACGAGGTCGCCACCGAGCACCGGCATTCCGTTGTGCGTCCGGACGAACCGGACGTGGCGGGCGCCCTCGGGGTCGATCATCACGTCCTGGGCGTGAAGTCGGTCGCCCTGCGAGACGCCGGTCGCCGACGCGTGGGCGAAGGCGGCGGCACGCGCCGCCGACACCACCGACGCGGCCGTCGAGGCCTGCGACGTCACGCCGTGCTCCACCCCCGTGGAGGGACCCGCGAATGCAGTACCGGCGAGGCCCGTGGCGGCCGTCGTCACGGCGACGGCAACCGCCACGCTGCGTATGTGCGGTCTACGCACTGATCAGGGTTCCTTCGTTCGAAGGCGGTCGGGATCACCAACCGCCCTGCGGCATGGCGTTGTTGAGCACCATGGGAGCTGGTCGGGCCCCGGACGAAACCCTTACGGATAAGTCATGTCCACGTAAAGCCGGAATGATCGATTTCGCGGCGTTCTATGGCAATCCTTTGCAAAAGCCTGCCGCAGGGTGATCAACAGCCGACCAAGTGTGTGTCAGCTGTGGAGATGTGACGCGCTGCGAGTAGGTTCCCTCGGCGGAATGTGACCGATCTCGCATTGAAAACCGTGGAGATGGGAGAGGCAACGGATGGTCTCGGCAACGGTGGGCAGGGGCACGGTGCTCGGAGCGGTCGTGGTGGCGCTCCTCGCGGTGCCGGCACAGGCGGCGACCGGACAGGCGCACGCGGGGACGGCGGCCGGCCAGGCGCGCACAGGTGCGGCGGCCGGGCTGCTGGCACCCGACACCGCGGGTCTGCGGAGCGTGCTGCGGTCGGCGGTCGCACAGGGCGCGCCCGGCGCGATGGCGCGCATCGACGACAACGGGTCGATGTACCGGGCGACCTACGGCTTCGCCGACCGCGGTACCCGGCGGGCCATCAACGGCGACGACCGCTTCCGTGTCGGCAGCGTCACCAAGACCTTCTCCGCCGTCGTCCTGCTGCAACTGGCCGACGAGCACCGGCTCGCCCTGGACGCCCCGGTCAACCGCTATCTGCCGGGCCTGCTGCCCGACGACCGGATCACGGTGCGGCACGTGCTGAGCCATCGCAGCGGGCTGTACGGCTACACGAACGACATGTTCGCCCGCTCCGTCTCCGGCTTCGAGTCGGTGCGCAACAAGGTCTTCACCTACCGCCAGTTGGTGAAGCTGTCCCTCGCGAAGCCGCGCACCAACGCGCCCGGGGCCGCCTACTCGTACTCCAACACCAACTTCGTCGTCGCCGGGATGCTGATCGAGAAGCTCACCGGCCACCCCGTGCGGACCGAGTACGAGAACCGCATCTTCAAGCCGCTGCGTCTCGAGGACACCTTCTACGTCCACCCCGACAAGAAGCTCCCGGGCCGCTACACCCGCGGCTACCTCACCCCCGACACGGCCGGCGCCCCCCTGGTGGACGCGACCGAGCAGACGCTGTCCTGGGCCCAGAGCGCGGGCGCCATCATCTCCACCACACGGGATCTGAACACGTTCTACTCGGCGCTGGTCCGCGGCCGGCTGACCTCGTCCGCACGCCTGGCCGAGATGGAACGCTGGACACCGGTCAACAGCACGACGGCGTACGGACTCGGGCTGCGGCGCCGCACCCTGTCGTGCGGGATCTCGGTGTACGGCCACACGGGCGTCGTCCAGGGCTACTACACCTACGCCTTCACCACCAAGGACGGCCGGCGCAGCCTGGCCGCGGTCGCCACCACCTCCAACAACGGCACCGTGCTCGACACGATGGCGGGCACGCTGGAGTCGGCGTTCTGCGGCAAGCCGAAGAAGGCACCGCGCGACGCGGCCGCCGCCGGGCGGAACGGGGACGCCGTGCCGGCGGTGGCACGCAACTGAGGCAGGACGGGAACCGGCTCCCCGCGCCCGGACGTTGTACGGACGGCTCCCCACCGGGGCCGAGGTCCCACCACTCCTGGGCGGCGCGATGAGCGAGCTGGTTCCCGGGGGCAATCTGCCCCTTCCGGGCGGCTCGCTGATCCTGCGGGTACCCGGTCCCTTCGACGTGTCGGCACTCATCACCGGGGGCGAGGGCAGGGTCGGCGGCGACGCCGACTTCGTGTTCTACAACCAGCCGGCCGCCCCCGGTGTCCGGCTGCGCGGCGACACGCTGACCGTCGAACCGGCGCTGCTGCGCCCGGGCGCCGTGCGCGTCACGGTGGCCGTCAGCGCCGCCGAGCCGGACACGCCCCTCGGCCGGCTGCCCGCGTCCGAGCTGCGGGTCACCGATCCGCGGGGCCGGATGCTCGCCCGCTTCACCCCGCCCCGCCCGCAGCGCGAGACCGTGCTGCTGCTCGCCGAGATATACCGCCGGGGCACCGGCTGGAAGCTGCGCGCGATCGGGCAGGGGTACGCCGACGGACTGGCGGGGCTGGCCCGGGACTTCGGGGTGGACGTGGCCGAGGACCGGCCCGGGCCGACGGCACCCGCGCACCGTCCGAGCGTGCCGGAACAGCGATCGGCACCCTCCTCACCACGGCCGGCTTCCGAACGGCCCGCTGCCGCACGACCCGCTTCACCACCGCCTCCTTCACAGCGGTCCCCTTCACCGCGGCCCCCGGCGTCGGCCGCGGTCCCCGCCTCCGATCCCGAGGGGCTCCTGGGCCTCGTCAACTCCGCCCGCGCCCAGTCCGGTTCCCGACCGGTCACCCTCGACGCGCGTCTCGTCTCGGCCGCCCGGGCCCATGCCGCCGCGATGGCCGCCGACGGACGCCTGGGCGGCGAGAGCCGGGACGGCACCTCGGTCCACCAGCGGATCACGGCCACCGGATACACGTACATCACTGTCGGCGAGCACCTGGTCTCCGGACCGCGCACCCCCGCCGAGTTCATCGCGTACTGCCTGCGCACCGAGGAGGCCCGGGGCACGCTCCAGGACCCCGCCTTCACCCAGGCCGGCCTGGCGTACGTCTCCGGCGGCCGGGCGGGCGACACGTACTGGACCGCCCTGTGGGCCCGGCCCCTCGCCGCGGGCGACCTGGACCGGACCTGCGCCGAGGTCGTCGAGCTCACCAACGCACAGCGCCGCCGGGCCGCCTTGCCGCCGCTGGCCGTCGATCCGCTGCTCACGGCCGCCGCCCAGGCGCACAGCGCGGACATGGTGGCGCGCGACTTCTACTCCCACACCGCGCCCGAGGGTTCCCAGCCGTGGGACCGGGCCGCCGCCGCGGGCTCGGCCCGGCGCACGATCGGCGAGAACATCGCCTGCGGTCAGCGCTCCCCGGCCGAGGTGGTGGAGGGCTGGATGAACAGCCCCGGCCACCGCGCCAACATCCTGAAACCCGGCTTCACCCATATCGGTGTCGGCTTCGCGGGCGGCGGCCGGGCGGGCACGTACTGGACCCAGCTCTTCGGTGCCTGAGCAGGCGCCGTCCGCGATCTTGGCGGAACGGTCCCCTCCGGGACACCATGCCCGCATGAAGGGTGATCTCTTTTCCAGTACGCACATGGTGCAGCCGGCCGTCGAGCCGGGCATGACCGTCGAGAACGCCAAGTGCCTCAAGTACGCGGTGAACGGCGAGATGTTGGCCCGCCAGGGCGCGATGGTCGCCTATCGCGGCGGCCTCAAGTTCGAACGCAAGGGGCAGGGCGTGGGCGGCATGCTCAAGCGCGCGGTCACCGGTGAGGGGCTGCCGCTGATGGCGGTGCGCGGCCAGGGCGAGGCGTGGTTCGCGCACGAGGCGCAGAACTGTTTCATCGTCGAGGTCGAGCCCGGGGACGAGTTCACCGTCAACGGCCGCAACGTCCTGTGTTTCGACGCCTCGTTGTCGTACGAGATCAAGACGGTCAAGGGCTCGGGCATCGCCGGGGGCGGCCTGTTCAACAGCGTCTTCACCGGCCAGGGCAGGCTCGGCCTGGTCTGCGAGGGCAACCCGCTGGTCATACCGGTCTCGGCGCAGCAGCCGGTGTACGTCGACACGGACGCGGTGGTGGGCTGGACGGCGCACCTGCAGACGTCGTTGCACCGCTCGCAGTCCATCGGGTCGATGCTGCGCGGCGGTTCCGGGGAGGCCGTCCAACTGATGCTGCAGGGCGAGGGATACGTCGTGGTCCGCCCGAGCGAGGCGACACCGCAGAAGGCACAGCAGCACTGACCCACGGCAAAGTGATCTGCGTCTCGGAGGCAACCCCTCCGTTCTCGCCGGCGTCTTGATCGACAACAAGGTGATGCCCTGGCCCGGGTGGCCAGGGCACATTTCCGGCGGACTATACACGGCACGTATACATGCAGTGCATACACGCCGTGCATACCCCACGTAGAGAAAGGCATCCATGTACGGCAAGGCATCCGCCCCGGAGTACCAGGGCGCCCTGACCACCCTGTCCGTGAACTCCTCCCTGGTCGACGTGCTCGCCGCGGGCACCGAGCAGCTGCGGGAGGCCGAGCGTGCCGGACGGCGCGACGAGGCGGCGCGCTGTGGACTCGCCGTCGCCGAGGCGCACCGGCGGCTCGGCCAGGTGGGTGACGCGGACCGGGCATGGAAGGCGAGTTACCGCGCCGCCCGGGAGGCCGGGGACACGGCGGCGATGGCCTGGGCGCTGTGGAGCGGCGGCACGCTGGCCCGGCAGCGCGGCGCGTTCCCGCTGGCCTGGCGGCTGCTGGGGCTGGCGGCCGAACTCGGCGAGCGCGGCGGCGACATCGTCGTACGGGGCTACTCGCTGGCCGGACTCGCGGAGACCGGGCGTATCCAGGGTGACTACGAGGCCGTGGGCCGGCTGCACGAGCAGCTCCTGGCCGAGGCCCGCAGGCGCGGTGAGGCACGGCACACGGTGTGGGCGCTGGAGGGCATCGCGCAGATGCACCGCAACACCGGCTCCTACGACACGGCGTACGCGATGTTCGAGGAGGCGGCGGAGATAGCCGCGAAGGCCGAGGACCGGCGCGGTCACGCCTGGGCCCTGCGCGGACTCGCCGACATCCTCTCGGTGCGCGACCGGAACACCGGCCGGGCGCTGGAGCTGCTGTCGGAGGCGGAGGCCATGTGCCGCGCGATGAACCTCACCAGCGCACTGGCCTACAACCACAAGATGCGCGGCAACGTCTTCTACCGCGCCGGTCGTTACGGCGAGGCCCGGGAACTGTACGAGCAGGCGCTCGAGGAGTTCCGCGCGATGCGCGAGCCGCGCGGCGAGGCGCTGGCCCGGCTCGGCCTGGCCAAGTCGCTCGCCCGCCTCGGCCGCGACCGTGCCGAGACGGCCGCCGAACTGGCGGATCTGGCCCGGACGCTGGAGGGCAGCGGGCTGCGGCACGCACGGGAGATGGTGGCCCGCGCCCAGGAGGAGTTCGGTCTCGTCGGGGCGGAGGCCGTACGGTGACGGCGCTCGACACGGCGGTGCAGGCACCGCCCTCCGCGTCCCAGGTCCTCGACCGCTGCCGGGAGCTGGTGCGGCCCGCGCTGGCCGACGCCGTGGGGCGCCTGCACCCATGGGTGGGTGAGATGGCGGCCTACTCCTTCGGCTGGTGCGAGATCGGCGGCGCACCCGCCGCGGCGCCGGGCGGCAAGGGCGTGCGGCAGGCCCTGGCCGTGCTCGGGGCCGAGGCGGCGGGCGCGCCCGGGCGGGCCGGGGTCGGCGCGGCGGTCGCCGTGGAACTGGTGCACACCTTCTCGCTGCTGCACGACGACATCATGGACGGCGACACCGCCCGGCGCCGCCGCCCCACCGTCTGGAAGGCCTACGGCACCGGCCCCGCGGTACTGGCCGGGGACGCCCTGTTCGCGCTGGCCGTCGAGACCGTTGCCGCCGGCCCCGGCGGTGCGCCGGCGCTGCGGCTGCTGTCCGCGGCCCTGGCCGACCTGGTGCGGGGACAGGCGGACGACCTGCTGTTCAGCACCCGGCCCTGGACCGGTCCGCAGCGGGTCCGGCCGCAGGAGTACCGGGAGATGGCGGAGCACAAGACCGGTGCCCTGCTGGGCTGCGCGGCCGCGCTGGGTGCCACGCTCGGCGGCGCTCCCGAGACCGTGGTCGCCGCGCTGGACCGGGCCGGGCGGCATCTGGGGATCGCCTTCCAGATGATCGACGACGTCCTGGGGATCTGGGGCGACCCGGCCGTCACCGGCAAGCCCGTGCACGGCGATCTGCGCGAACGGAAGAAGACGTTCCCGGTGCTGGCCGCGCTCTCCTCCCCCGCCGCCGAGCGCCTGGCCGTACTGCTCGACACCCAGGAGACGGTCGCGGCGGCCGCGCTGATCGAGGAGACGGGCGGCCGGGCGGCGGCGCTCACCGAAGCCCGTCGGCACACGGCCGCCGCCGAGTCGGCGCTCATCGGCGCGCCGCTCGCGCCCGGCGCCGCCGCTCAGCTGCACGGCCTGCTGGACCACCTGCTGCGCCGGGACCTCTGAGACCGTGTTGACCTGCACCGTGTCGCCGGGTCAGGGTGCAGATGGCGCGAACCCTCACCCCGCGCCGAGAGGGTGAACTTCCTTGATCGACATCGCGGACATCGAAACCGCCGCCGAGCGAATCGCCAAGCACGTCGTCCACACCCCGACCGTGCCGAGCCCCGGCCTGTCCGCGCTGCTCGGCGTCCCGGTCACCACGAAGCTCGAACTCCTGCAGCGCACCGGCTCGTTCAAGGCACGCGGCGCGACCGCGAAGCTGCTGTCGCTGAGCGAGGCCGAGCGGGCCGCGGGCGTGGTGGCGGTCAGCGGCGGCAACCACGGCATCGCCCTCGCGGTGATGGCCGCCGCTCTCGATGTGAAGGCGACGGTCGTCATGCCGCGCACGGCGCCCACGCGGTCCGTCGCGATCGCGCGGGACGCGGGGGCGTCGGTGCGGCTGACCGACGGGATGGACAGCGCGTTCGAGCTGATGGACCGGCTGCGGAACGAGGGGCTCACCCTGGTCCACCCCTTCGACGACCCGGTCGTGGTCGCCGGACAGGGCACCGTCGGCCTGGAGTTCGCCACGGACGCCGGTGAGCTGACGGACGTGCTGGTCAGCATCGGCGGTGGGGGTCTGATCGCCGGTGTGGCGGCCGCGCTGCGCGCCCTTCGCCCCGGCGTCCGGATCTGGGGCGTGGAGACGGAGGGCGCCCAGGCCATGTCCGAGGCGCTGGCGGCGGGCGGGCCGGTGCCGGTCGCGCTGTCGTCGATCGTGACCACGCTCAGCGCGCCGAGCGTGTCGCAGCTGACGTACGACCATGTCCGCGCCCTGGTCACCGAGGTCCTGGTGGTCCCCGACCGGGAGGCCGTGCGGGGCTGCCTCGACCTCGCCGAGCACGCCAAGGTGTGGGCGGAACCGGCCGCCGGCTGTCTGCTGCCCGCGGCCCGGCAGGTGCTGGACCGGGTGGGCGAGGGCGCCCGGCTCGGGCTGGTGGTGTGCGGGGGCAACACGAGCCCCGGGGACGTCAAGAAGTGGTCCGAACAATTCGGCCTGTGTTGAGGCGGCACCGCACCGGAATGTTTACCCTTGGTTACCCGCAGGTCGAGGTGGGGAAATTCGCCGTTATCCACAAGTCGTGCGCGCCCTGGGCCGGTTGAATAAAAGGCAGGAAGCAGCCCGGAGTTGCAGATCCTTTGAACACTCACCAGCGCGCCCCGCGTACCTCTGGGAAAGACGAGGCAGGGGTTTCAGCGAGGGATGACCATGGTCAAGGCGCACGTCTCCGGACAGGAACTGGTCGCCGGGAGGTATCGGCTTCTTGAGGTGGTCCACCGCGAGACGAACGGGGTCTGCTGGTACGCCGAGGACCTGGAGGCGCAGCGGCCCCGGCTGGTGACACAGACCGAACTGCCGGACCAGCCGGCCGAGGAGACCGCGCGCCGCACCACCGCCCGTGTCCTGCGCACCACCGAGCTCATGGGCATGCTCCGGCCCGGCCGGGTGGCCACGGTGATCGACGCGATCGAGGACTCCGGCACGCTGTGGACGGTCATCGAGTGGATCGACGGCATGCCGCTGGGCGAACTCCTCTCCCAGCAGGGCGCGTTGAACTACGTGCGGGCGGCCCGGATCGGTCTGGAACTGCTCGATGTGCTGGAGACCGCGCACGGCGAGGGCTTCACGCACGGCGAACTCAGCCCCGGCCAGGTGTTCGTGCGCGACCAGGGCCCGGTGGTGGTCACGGGCTTCGGACTGGCGGGCGCGACCCTGGCCCCGCGGGTCACGGCACCGTCGTACGCCGCTCCCGAACAGGCCCGTGACGAGCGCCTCGGCCCTGCCGCGGACCTGTGGGCCCTGGGCGCGATCCTCTACACGATGGTCGAGGGACGTCCGCCGTTCCGCGACCGGGGGCGGCCCGAGACCACCCTCAGAGCGGTGGACCGGCTGCCCCTGCGCACCCCGCTGCGCGCCGGTCCGCTGGCCCAGGTCGTCCAGGGACTGCTGCGCAAGGACTTCCGGGAGCGGCTCACCGTGACCGTGGTACGCGAGGCCCTCATCCGCATCCTCGCCGAGGACGCCGACGCGGACCGGGAGCCCGCCCCCGTCCCCCGGCTGCGCGGCGTCTATCTGAGCGCCCTGCGCGCCGGTCGGGGATGGAGCAGAAGGACCATGGCCGTCGGCACCGCGCTGGCCGTCCTCACCGTGTCCGCCGCCGTGCTCGCCGCGACCCACGGGCTCCCCGGCACCGACACCTCCGACACGGCGGGATCGGCGGCCCGGCCGTCCGCCGCGGCCGACCCGACCGGCAAGCGCACCGACGGCAACGGCTCCCGCACCCCCAGCCCGACACCCACGCCCAGCGCCGCCACCCCCGGCGCGACGGCCTCGCCGTCCCCCTCGGCCACCGCCGACGCCCTGCCGGCCGGCTTCCGCCGCTACACCGCCCCCGAGGGCTTCTCGGTCGCCCTGCCCGCCGACTGGAAACGGCGGACCACCGCACGCGAGGGCACTCTCGCCTACCGCGTCACGTTCGGACCCGGCGGCGGCGATCCGCGCACCCTGGCGGTCACCTACAGCTCGCGGGTCGGCCCGGACCCGGTCGCCGTCTGGCGGGACGAGGTCCAGCCCGCACTGCGGCGCACGGCCGGATTCCAGCGGATCGGGGACATCGAGGCGACGACGTACCAGGGCTACAAGGGCGCCGACATGGAATGGTTCTCGGGATCCGGCGGCGACCGGGTGCGCACCTTCGGCCGCGGCTTCCTGATCGGCGGCGGGCACAGCTACTCACTGCGCTTCACGACCCCGGCCACCGCCTGGAACACCACCGCCGACCGACTGGCGCTGAAGACGATCCTGGGCACGTTCCGGTGGTGAAAACGGTCCATATAGGGTGGTCGGTCTGCACAGTGCAGTCCGACCAGCCGCGCTCCCAGGAGAGTCATCCGTGACCGTAGCGACCGTCCCCTCCGAGACGTCCCCCGCAACCCCGGCACCCCTGTCCGACCTCGTGGCGCGCGACGCGCGTGAGTTCGGGGTCTACGCGCGGACCGGAGGGTGGGCCTTCGGGCTGATGGTGGCGCGCAGCGTGCGGCCCGGCGGACAGGGCGCGGACGAGACGCCCAAGGTGTCGGCCAAGGAGTTCGCGGAGCTCGCCGGCTGCTCCGCCGAGCGGGTCATGCGCTACTACAAGGCCTGGGACCGGGCCGCGGACGACGGTCTCGTCCCCCACTTCGAGGCGCTGGCACCGGGCCAGCAGGTCGAACTGCCGGACGCAGACGTGTGGCTGGGCTACTACGTCTCCCGCTCCAGCGCCGCCTCCGAGCGCGGCGCCGCCATCGCCGAGGCCGCCGAGGCCGAGGGCATCCGGCCCACCAAGGCCCTGGAGGTCGCGGAGAACCCCACCGCGTTGCGCGCCGCGATCCTCGCCGACCCCTCCACGGCCCGCGCGGCGCGCACGGCCCTGCTGGACCGGGTGCGGGAAGACCCCGATCTGCAGGCCGAGTTGGCCCGTGACGTGGTCCGCACGGACGATCTGAAGAAGGCGGTGGCCAGCGAGAGCCGGTCGGCGGACCGGATCGGATACGTGCGGCAGATCGCCGAGTCGGGGCAGATCAGGACGCCCGCCGGGCAGACCGTGGACGCGCCCGCCGACGTGCGCCAGGAGGCCGAGCGGCATCTGTCGCTCATCGACGAGCTGGACGAGGGCGAGGACAGCGGCGAGTGGGCCACCGAGGCCTACGACACCATGAAGTCCCTCGTGGCCGAGGCGGTCGAGGCCGACCCCGAACTGCGCGTCCGGGAACGGCGGACGAAGTTCTACAACAGCCTGCAGAAGGCCACCAGGGCGTTCGAGGAACTCACCTTCGACGACGCGCAGGACTTCTACGAGGACGACATGGTCCAGCGCCTCGAAGAGCTGCAGCAGGCGATCGGCACCTGCCTCACCGCGCTGCGGGGCGCGGGAGGAAATCAGCCCGGCGAATGAGCAAATGCGCCGCGGGACGGGTACTAGAGGGCCCTACGTCGATTGGTCTCGGAGGCCCCACGTGAACCCCTTCGTGCGCAAGACCCTGGTGGTGCAGATCCAGGCGGGCGCCACCGACCGTTTCTCCGTGCTCGCCCACCTGACGTACGACGCCGACGACCCGTTCGCCGTCACGGCGGTGTTCGCCCACGACGGCCGTGTGCTGGCCCGTTGGCGGCTGGACCGGCAGATGCTCGCCGACGGCCTGCGCGGGGCGGTCGGCGTCGGGGACGTGAGACTGCGCCCGGTGGCCACCGGTATGTGGCAGGAGCTGCGCATGGAGTTCCTCGGCGACGTACGGCCCGACGGCGGCCGCCACCGCGCGGTGGCGTTCGCCTGGGCGCCCGCGGTCGCGGCCTTCGTGCGGGAGACCCGGAAAGTGGTACCGCCGGGGCAGGAGGAGGTCCGGGTCGACGACGTCCTGGCGGAGATCCTGGCCGCGGGCTGAGTAGCCGTACTCATGCCCTGGCCGGTCCCCCGGCACCACGATGGGGCCTCCACGACAAGGAGCCCGCCATGACCGCAGTGCACCAGGCCCCGCGCCGCGCCACCCGCCTCACCCTGCCCGTCGTTCTGGCCGCGTCGGTCGTCGCCGCGACGGCCCTGTCGGCATGGGGTGCGCGCGACCGCACGACCTGGTTCCTGGAGACGGTGTGGGTGCTGACCGGACTTCCGCTGGTGGTGCTGACCTGGCGGCGGTTCCCGCTCACCGGCCTGCTGTGCGGCCTGCTCGCCGCGCACGCGGTGGTGCTCGCGGTGGGCGGCCACTACACCTACGCGCAGGTGCCGCTCGGCGACTGGGTGCGCGACACCTTCGGCCTGGACCGCAATCCGTACGACCGCTTCGGCCACCTCATGCAGGGCTTCGTCCCGGCCGTCCTGGTACGGGAACTGCTCAGCCGCACCTCGCCGCTGCGCGGCAGCCGCTGGCTGGCCCCGCTGACCGTGTGCGCCTGCCTGGCCTTCAGCGCGTGCTTCGAGCTGCTGGAGTGGGCGGCGGCCGAGATCGGCGGACACGGCGCGGACGCCTTCCTCGCCACCCAGGGCGATGTGTGGGACACGCAGTGGGACATGTTCTGCGCCCTGATCGGGGCCACGGTCTCCGTGCTGGTGCTCAGCCGGGTGCACGACCGGCAGCTGGCGGCGCTGAGGGACAGGCCTCAGCGGTGCGTGTGACGGCGTCGCACCCACAGCGGCAGCCCGAACCAGCACAGCAGGTACCAGGCGACCACGGGGGCGATCAGCCAGGCGACGAAGCCGTCGTGGGTCGCCACCCGAAGGATCAGCAGCAGAGCCGCGGTCATGGTGGCCAGCAGCAGGAGCAGGCCGACGAAGGTCAGCCGGGACGCCAGCCGCACCGCCCGGGGCTTCACACGCCGCCCGGTCACCAGGCGGTGCAGGGCCACGGGCCCGATGAGCGCGCCCGTGGCGGACGCGCCGAGGATGACGGTCACGATGTAGATGACCTGGTCGGTGTGGGCCAGGCCGTCGTACTTCGGGGTGAAGACGACGGTGAGCAGGAAGCCGAACAGGATCTGCACGCCGGTCTGGGCGACGCGGACCTCCTGGATGAGGTCGCTCCACATCCGGTCGGCCCGCTCCTCCTCGGTCTCGTCGCGCCCCTTCCGTCTCACTTCCTGCGTCATGCCCTGCGAGTAACCGTGGCGCCGATCGCCCAAACGAAGGGGGCCGCCGGGAGCGCCGGGGCGTGCGTTCCCGGCGGCACGCGGACTACCAGCGGTTCTCGACCTGGTCCTTGATCCGGCGGTCGTAGAGCTCCCGGATCGCCGTGAACGTCTGCTCCGGCGGCGCCGGCAGCTTCGCGGCGGCCGCGTTGGCACGGGCCTGCTCCGCGGAGCGGGCGCCCGGGATCACGCTGGTGACGCCGGGCTGCTCGATGATCCAGCGCAGCGCCAGCTGGGCCGGGGTGTATCCCTCGGGAGCGAGCGCGGCGAACTCGGCGGCCGCCTCCACACCGGTCCCGAAGTCGACGCCGGAGAACGTCTCGCCCTGGTCGAAGGCCTCGCCGTGCCGGTTGTAGGTGCGGTGGTCGTCGGCGGCGAAGACCGTGTCCTTGGTGTACTTGCCCGACAGCAGACCGGAGGCCAGCGGCACACGGGCGATGATGCCGACGCCGGCCTCGCGGGCGGCCGGGAGCACCTCGCGCAGGGGCTTCATCCGGAACGGGTTGAGGATGATCTGCACGCTCGCCACACCCGGCCGGGCGATCGCGGTCAGCGCCTCGGCGCAGGTCTCCACGCTGACGCCGTAGGCCGCGACGCGCTCCTCCTCGACCAGGGTGTCCAGGGCGTCGAACACCTCGTCCGAGGAGTAGACGGGCGTCGGCGGGCAGTGCAGCTGCACCAGGTCGATGCGGTCGACGCCGAGATTGCGGCGGGAGCGGTCGTTCCAGGCGCGGAAGTTGTCGAGAACGTAGTTCTCGGGGATCTGGTCGAGTCGGCGGCCCATCTTCGTGGCCACCATCACCTGCAGATCCGGCCTGGCGCCGAGGAAGGCGGCGATGGTCTGCTCGCTGCGCCCGTCGCCGTACACGTCGGCCGTGTCGAAGAAGGTCACCCCCGACTCGGCCGCCGTCTCCAGCACGGCGAGGGCCTGCTTGTCGTCCACCTCGCCCCAGTCGGCGCCCAGCTGCCATGTGCCGAGGCCGACGACCGATGCCCGCTGACCCGACCTGCCGATTACGCGTTCGTCCATGCCGCCAGTCTGCCATCCACCGGTGGCCGGATCGTCCCTCGACCTACCACTTCCCGGGCCGTACGGGACGCCGGTCCGGTCGCCCGGCGGTGGGTCAGGGTGTCAACTGTGCCTGGACGACGAGCCCGTAACGGTCGGCGATGGTGTCGATCGCGGACGCGCGCAGCCGCTCCCCGCGCGCGATGCCGTACATCACGCCCAGCCCGATGAGCGTGGCGACCGCCAGCTCGGCGCGCAGGCCCGCGTCGGGGCCGCTGAGCCGGTCGGCGAGGCGTTCGGTCACCTGGGCGCGGAAGTTGGCGCGCACGATGTCGCCGTGGTCGCCGTGCAGGGGCGCGAAGGCGATGCGCACCAGGGGGTCGGCGCCCCGTTCGCACTGGCTGCGCAGGACGTGCTCGGTCATGTGCCGGCCGAGGTCCGCCAGGGGCGCGTCCAGCAGGGCGTCCGCGTCGGCCTCGAAGGACATGACGCGGGTGAAGAGGGCGTCCTTGTTGCCGAAGTACTTCAGGATCAGCGGCGGGCTGACACCGGCGCGTTCGGCGACGGCCTTGAGGGTGATGTCGGCGCGGGCGTGCCGGGCGAGGAGGTACCGGGCCGCCTTGAGGATGGCCGCCTTGGTCGTCTCGGCGTCCCGGCGGACGGGGGTGACGGCGGGCGCGCCGGATGGAGTGCTCACGGACTTATGCTCCCTCCATCGCCTCGTCGCGGGCGCCCCGGGTGCCGCCTCGGGCCCGTCGTGTGCCGTCGGGGCGGCTGTCGCCCGGGATGGTCAGCGCGGCCGCGCTCGCGGCGAGGGCGATCGCGCCGGCCATGGCGAAGGCCAGCAGATAGCCGTGCAGCGTGGGTACGGGGGCCCCGCCGACGAGGCTGGTGTGGTGCACGAGGACGGCGGCGACGGCGGCGCTGGACGTGGCCTGGCCGATGGTGCGCATCAGGACGTTGACGCCGTTGGCGGACGCGGTCTGCGCGGCCGGGACGGCACGCAGGATCAGGGTGGGCAGCGCCGAGTAGGCGAGCGTGGTGCCGATGGCCACCACGGTGACGCCCAGGATGATCATCCACAGGTCGCGGCTGTCGGCGATGCGGACCGCGTAGCCGCAGGCAATGACGGCGGCACCGAGGGCGAGGGTGATGCGGGGGCCGTGTTTCTCCGATATACGGGCGGAAACGGGCGAGAGGAGCAGCATCACGACACCGCCGGGCAGCAGGCACAGGCCGGTGGCGACGATGGAGAGTCCGAGCCCGTAGCCGGTGGCCTCGGGCGCCTGTACCAGCTGGGCGGTGACCAGTGAGTTGGCGTAGAAGGCGAACCCCGTCAGCAGGGCCGCCACATGAGGCAGGCCCACCCGGGGCCGGGTCACCAGCCGCAGATCGACCAGCGGCTGCGCGGTGCGCAGCTGCTGCCACCACCACAGGGCGAGGACGACGACCGCGCCGAGGAAGAGGCCCAGCACACGGGGGCTGCCCCAGCCCCACTGCCCGCCCTGGGACACCCCGAGCAGCAGGCAGGTCAGTCCGACGGCCAGCATGAGGGCGCCGAGCACGTCGAACCGGCCCGGCTCGCGCACGGGCGACTCCTTGACCGCCCACCACACGGCCGTCACGCCCAGCGCACCGAGCAGGCTGGTCATCCAGAACAGGGTGTGCCAGTCGGCGTACTGCACGACCACCGCGGCCAGCGGCAGGCCGAGGGCGGCGCCGATGCCGACGGTGGAGCTCATCAGCGCGACCGCCGAACCACGTCGCTCGGGCGGCAGTTCGTCGCGCAGGATGCTGATCGACAGCGGGACGACGGAGGCGGCGGCGCCCTGGAGGGCGCGGGCGGCGATGAGCACGCCGATGTCGGAGGACAGGGCGCACATCACCGAGCCCACGGTCATCAGGGACAGGGCCGCGGTCAGCACCCGCCGCTTGCCGTACATGTCGCCGGCGCGGCCGAGGACCGGGGTGAGGACCGCTCCGGAGAGCAGGGTCGCGGTGACCATCCAGGAGACCGCGCCCGCCGAGGCGCCGGTCAGTCGCGGCAGGTCCGGCAGCAGCGGGACGACCACGGTCTGCATGACGGCCATGAGGATGCCGCCCGATGCCAGTACGGGAATGGTGAGCCGGTCCCGTACTCGGGTGGCCCCGGCGCTCGCTCCGGGCGGGGAGGATATCGGAGCGGGCTGGTCCATCGGCACTCCAACTGACGTCAGGAATATGAGGTGAATATGAATTCACCTTACTAGGTGAATAGTAATTCACCAACATCTGCCCCTGCCGCCCGCCGAGGTTCGCACGTCGGCCTGCGTCACGCAACGCGACCGATCGGCACCACAGGGCGGCACGAGGGGCGCATGCGGCCGGGCTTTCGAATCGCGTCAGTCTGCCGGCGTGAGCCGCGCCACTCGGGATGCCGTCGACCGCGAAAGATCTCCGCGAACACCCCCGCGACGGCAAGGAATTGCCCCTTCCGGGGGCCGGGAGGGGCACTCCACAGCAAGATCACCTTCGTTCAATCCTGTACGGCATGTGGCTAATTGTCCTGATCGCAGCCAACCGACTCCGGACGATTTCTCCCGCTCTCGGCGGGGCCGATAGGCATGCGGGGACATCACCCGAACGCACCAGGAGGTCCCGCATGCCGGAACTCACCCGTCGCCGCGCGCTCACCGCCGCGGCCGCCCTCGCCGCGGCCGCCGGAGCCCAGACGCTCGTCGCGCCCACCGCCTCGGCCGCCGGGCATCAGCACGGTTCCCCCGATTCCTTCGACGAGGTCTACAAGGGCCGCCGGATACAGGGCCGTCCGATGAGCGGGGGCGGTCACCACCACGACCACGGCGCCGGTTACGGGGTGTTCGTGGACGGGGTGGAGCTGCATGTGATGCAGAACGCGGACGGCAGCTGGATCAGCGTCGTCAGCCACTACGACCCGGTGCCCACGCCACGTGCCGCCGCCCGCGCCGCGGTCGACGAGCTCCAGGGCGCCAAGCTCCTCCCCTTCCCCGCCAACTGACCGCCCCCGCAAGGAAATCCGGAGTCACCCGCACATGACCGTACGCAAGAACCAGGCCGACCTGACCGCCGATGAGAAGCGGCGGTTCGTCGCCGCCGTCCTCGAACTCAAGCGCAGCGGACGCTACGACGCGTTCGTCACGACGCACAACGGCTTCATCATGTCCGACATGGACAACTCCGAGCGGACCGGCCACCGTTCACCGTCCTTCCTGCCCTGGCACCGCAGATTCCTGCTCGACTTCGAACGGGCGCTGCAGTCGGTGGACGCGTCGGTGGCGCTGCCGTACTGGGACTGGACCGCCGACCGCACGGTCCGCGCCTCCCTGTGGGCGCCCGACTTCCTCGGCGGCACGGGACGCAGCTCGGACGGCCGGGTGATGGACGGGCCGTTCGCCGCGGGCGCCGGGAACTGGCCGCTCAACGTGCGGGTGGACGGCCGTACTTATCTGCGCAGGTCGCTCGGGGCCGGTGTCCGCGAGCTGCCGACCCGCGCCGAGGTCGACTCCGTGCTGGCGCTGACGACGTACGACATGGCGCCCTGGAACAGCGCCTCGGACGGCTTCCGCAACCATCTGGAGGGCTGGCGCGGGGTCAACCTGCACAACCGGGTCCACGTCTGGGTCGGCGGGCAGATGGGCACCGGTGTCTCCCCCAACGACCCGGTGTTCTGGCTGCACCACGCCTTCATCGACAAGCTGTGGGCCGACTGGCAGCGCCGGCACCCGGGAGCGGGTTACGCGCCGACCGGCGGGACTCCGGACGTGGTCGACCTGAACGACACGATGAAGCCGTGGAACGACGTGCGGCCGGCGGATCTGCTGGACCACACGAAGTTCTACACGTTCGACGTCTGATCAGGGGCAAGGAGTTCGGGTCGGGAGCCGGAGGCCCGGATCAGGCCTGCGCCGTCCGGCACTTCGGATGACCCCAGCCCTGCGTGTTCTTGGCGATGGGCTCGCCGGCCGCGTAGGAGCCGCCGCACACACAGCGGCCGGGGAACTTCGCCTTGATCGTGCGGGAGGACGAACCGCCGCCCTGCTTGCGGGGTGCCGCCTTGCGGCGCGGGGCGGCGGACGCCCCGGTGACGGACGAGGGCGGCGGCTCGGGCGAGCCGAGCGCGCTGCCCGCGGACTCCTGGGCCGAGGCCGCCTGGCTGGCGGCGCGGTCGGCGAAGTCGTTCAGCGCGTCGCCGTCCACCTGGTGCGCGGCGACGTAGCGGAACTCGACGGAACGGCCGTCGAGCAGCTCGTCGATGCGCACCACCAGGTCCTGGTTGGCGACCGGCTTTCCGGCGGACGTCTTCCAGCCGTTGCGCTTCCAGCCCGGCAGCCAGGTGGTGACGGCGTTCATCGCGTACTGCGAGTCCATCCGGACCTCCAGCGGCAGGCCGGGGTCGGTCGCCGCCAGCAGCCGCTCCAGCGCCGTCAGTTCGGCGACGTTGTTGGTCGCCCTGCCGAGCGGCCCCGCCTCCCAGCGGGCCGGCGTCCCGGAGTCGTCGGACACCACCCACGCCCAGCCCGCCGGTCCGGGGTTTCCCTTCGAAGCCCCGTCGCACGCGGCCACAACACGTTCACGCATGGGCACGATCATGCCACGGCCGCGGAGACCCCCCGAACGGGCCGGTCAGACGTCCATGGTCCTGGGCATCTCGCCCTCGGTGGTCGTGATGTCGATCACCGAGAAGTTCGCGCCCTGCGGGTCGCTGAGGGCCGCGAACCGGCCGAACGGGCTGCTCATGGGCCCGAACCGGAGGATGGCACCGAGCTTGGTGGCCTTGGCCACGGCCTCGTCGCAGTCGCCGACGGTGAAGTAGACATTGATGTACGACGGCACCTCGGGCGGGAAGTCGTCGGTCATCCTCATCCGGCCCAGGACCGTGTTCTCCCCCAGGTTGAACATCCGGAAGTCGACGGAGGCGTCGTCGATCTGCTTGGCCGTGTACGGGAACACCGCGGAGAAGAACGTGTCGGCCCGCTCGGGCTCGCGGGTGAAGACCTCGGCCCAGCAGTAGGCGCCGGGCACGGCCGTCGCCTCGAAGCCCTCGTGAGCGCCCCCCTGCCAGACGCCGAACACGGCGCCGCTGGGCTCACGGGCCAGGCACATCGTGCCGAAGTCGCCGACCTGCATCGGCTCCATCAGTACCTCGCCGCCGTTCTCCCGGATCTTCTCGGCGGTGGCCGCGGCGTTTGGCGAGGCGAAGTAGAGGCACCACTGCGACTGGCCCTCCTGACCGGGCATGGGCGGTACGACGGCCGCCACCGCCTTGCCGTCCGCATAGGCCTGGGTGTAGTTGCCGTACTCCGACGACGCCTCGCCGAAGGTCCAGCCGAGGACCTCACCGTAGAAGCTCTTGGCTCCCTCGACGTCACCGAACATCGCGTCGGCCCAGCAGGGGGTTCCTTCAGGTTGTACGGCCATGGTGCGGGACCTCTCCGGATAGACGGACTGCCTGGATCGTCATGGACGGACTGGGACTGTCTGGATCGTCACGCTCCACACGCTAGCCATCACCCGGTCGGCCCGCGCGCCGAACCGACCGCTCTGCCGGACACTGGAATGCGGAGACGGCGGGCGTCGGCAGGACGGGGCGCGGCATGACGGACTCGGTGGTCGCAGGCACGATGCGGGCGTGGTCGGTGACCCGGCCCGGACCGGTCGAGGAGGACCCGCTGCGGCTCGTCGAGCGGCCGGTGCCCGTGCCGGGGGACGACGAGCTCCTGGTGCGGGTGCGTGCCTGCGGGGTCTGCCGCACCGACCTGCATGTCGCCGAGGGGGACCTGCCCGTGCGCCGGCCGGGGGTGACTCCCGGGCACGAGGTGGTCGGTGTGGTGGCCGGGAAGGGGGCGGCCGTGGCGGACTTCGCCGTGGGCGACCGGGTGGGCGTGGCCTGGCTGCGGTGGACCGACGGCGAGTGCCGATACTGCCTGCGGGGCTCGGAGAACCTGTGTCCCCGGTCGCGGTACACCGGCTGGGACGCGGACGGCGGCTACGCGGAGTACACGACCGTCCCGGCCGGTTTCGCCCACCGGCTGCCGGGCGAACTGGACGACGTGGCCCTGGCCCCGCTGCTGTGCGCGGGGATCATCGGCTACCGCGCGCTGCGCCGCACCTCGCTGCCGCACCGTGGCCGGCTCGGGCTGTACGGGTTCGGGGGCAGCGCCCATCTGTGCGCGCAGGTGGCACTCGCCGAGGAGGCCACCGTGCACGTCCTGACACGGGGCGCGGACGCCCGGCGGCTGGCCCTCGAACTGGGCGCCGCCTCGGCGCGCGACGCGTACGAACTGCCCCCGGAGCCCCTGGACGCCGCGATCCTGTTCGCCCCGGTCGGCGACCTGGTCCCGGTCGCCCTGCGGGCCCTGGACCGGGGCGGGGTCCTGGCCGTCGCCGGCATCCACCTGAGCGACGTACCGCCGCTGCACTACGAGACCGATCTGTTCTACGAGAAGGAACTGCGCAGCGTCACCTCCAACACCCGCGCGGACGCCCGCGAGTTCCTCGCCAAGGCCGCACGGCACGGGATCCACGCCACGACCCACACCTATCCGCTGTCGCAGGCGCCCCAGGCCCTCAGGGACCTCAAGGCCGGCCGCTTCGACGGGGCGGCGGTCCTGGTGAACGATCTCTCCTGATCCCAAACCCCGGATGATCCACAAGCCCCCGGGGTGCGGGGGCGGAACCTGCGCGCGCGATCACGCTCCCCTGTGCCGTACGCCCCGAACGACAGGTTTGCACCACCAAGGAATGAAACCGCCCCTTTCGCGCCGTACCGGAAGATCACCACGGCTGTTTGGCTTGTCCGAGCGCACCACCAACTCGCACACCACCGACCGATCCGGTCACCCCGTTCACCTCCCGGGAGGGAATGTGTCCACACCGGACAGTGCCACCGGTTCCGCCATCGACGAGCCCGCCCCCGACCCCTCCGTGGACGGGCAGCCCACCAGCCTCGGCACCCGCGCGGCGCGCCAGCTGGCCACGACCACCAAGTCCGAACCGCAGATGCAGGCCATCACCTCCCGATGGCTGCTGAAGACGCTGCCCTGGGTGGACGTGAAGGGCGGCGCCTACCGGGTCAACCGGCGTCTGACGCTGCGCACCGGCCGCGGCCGGGTGCACTTCGAGCACAACGGCGCCGACGACATCCGGGTCGTCCCCCAGACGCTGACCGAACTCCCGGTCCTGCGCGGCTACTCCGACACGGACGTGCTGCGGGAGATCGCCGCCCGTTTCCAGGCCCGTGAGGTGCGGCCGGGGCAGGTGCTGTTCGAGGCCGGCCAGCCGGTCACGGAGGCCTACCTCGTGGTCCACGGCCGGTTCACCCGCTACACGGCAGGCAAGTACGGCGAGGAAGAGGTGCTCGGGGTCGTCACCGACGGCGACCAGATGGGCGACGAGGCCGTCGGCCAGGTGGACCCGCTGTGGCTGAGCTCGGTGCGGGCCGAGACCGCGGGCGTGGTACTGGCACTGTCCTGGGCGGTCGTCGAGGAGTTCACCGAACGGGCACCGTCCCTCGCCGCGCATCTGCGGGCGTACATCGAGCGGCAGCGCAAGCCCGTGAACCGCAAGGGTGAGGCGGACGTTCCGCTGCAGGCCGGCCATGTGGGCGAGCCGACGCTGCCCGGCGGCTTCGTCGACTACGAACTCGCCCCGCGCGACTACGAGTTGTCACTCACCCAGACCGTGCTGCGGGTGCACACCAGGGTCGCCGACCTCTACAACGACCCGATGGACCAGACCGAGCAGCAGATCCGGCTGACCGTCGAGGAGATCCGCGAGCGCCAGGAGTGGGAGCTGGTCAACAACCGGGAGTTCGGGCTGCTGCACAACGTCGACCACGGGCAGCGCATCAGCACGTACACGGGCCCGCCGACCCCGGACGACCTGGACGAGCTGCTCTCGATGCGCCGCAGGACCAAGGTGCTCCTCGCCCATCCGAAGACGATCGCGGCGTTCTTCCGGCAGTGCAACCGGCGCGGCCTGGTACCCGGCACCGCGAGCGTCGACGGGCACGAGATCCCCGCCTGGCGCGGTGTCCCGATCTTCCCCTGCGGCAAGATCCCGATCACCGACGACCACACCAGCAGCATCATCGCGCTGCGCACCGGCGAGGCCGACCAGGGTGTCGTCGGACTCCACCAGACCGGCATCCCCGAGGAGTACCGGCCCGGCCTCAATGTGCGGTTCATGGGGATCGACACCGCCGCGATCATCAGCTATCTCGTCACCGCCTACTACTCGCTGGCCATCCTCGTCCCCGACGCGGCGGGGATCCTGGAGAACGTCCAGCTCGGCCGGACCGCCGACTGACGGCCTGGAGCACACCATGAGCACACCCACCCATCCCTACGCGCTGCCCGGGCCGCCGAACATCGCCCAGAGCCTGCGCACCACCCGGCGCACCGGGGTGATCCCCGGACTGCACCACCGGCCGGCCGTTCCCGCCGATCCGGACAAGGCCGCCGAGATCGACCGCAGGCTGGAGGCCTGGGCCCGTGACCTCGATCTGTTCCCGCAGGCCTGGAAGGGGGACTTCGCGGGTTTCCAGTTCGGCCGGGCCGTCACGCTCCAGCATCCGGGCGCCCTCGACCTGGACCGTCTCACCACGGCCGGCAAGCTGCTGCTCGCCGAGAACATCGTGGACTCCTGCTACTGCGAGGAGGACGAGGGCCGGGGCGGTTCACGGCGCGGCCTGGGCGGCCCGCTGATCATCGCCCAGTCGGCGCTCGACCCCTTCCACGGCACCCCGGAACTTGAGGAGGAGTGGCGCCAGGGCCTGTCGGCCGACGGACCGCTGCGCTCGTACCGGTTCGCCCTCGCGGACTACGCCGCCTTCGCCACCCCCAGCCAGACCGGCAGGTTCGTGCACGACATGGCCCGGCTGCACCTGGGCTATCTGGGCGAGGCCGCCTGGATGGAGACCCGGTACAAGCCGCGGGTGTGGGAGTACCTGGTGATGCGGCAGTTCAACAACTTCCGCCCCTGTCTGTCGCTCGTCGACGCGGTGGACGGCTACGAACTGCCCGAGCAGGTCTACGCCAGCCCCGAGATCCAGCGGATCACCGCCCTCGCGTGCAACGCCACCACCGTCGTGAACGACCTCTACTCCTTCACCAAGGAGCTGGAGAGCGACCCGGATCACCTCAACCTGCCGCAGGTCGTCGCGGCCGACGAACGGTGCGGGCTGAAGGCCGCCTATCTGAAGTCCGTCGAGATCCACAACCGGATCATGGAGGCCTTCGAGGAGGAGTCCGCCCTTCTGTCCGCCACCTCGCCCCTCGTGGAGCGCTATGCCCAGGGGCTTGCCGCCTGGGTGTCCGGCAACCACGAGTGGCATGCCACCAACACCCATCGATACCACCTGCCCGACTACTGGTAACCGCGCCGATTCCGCACCACCGAGCAGTATCTGAAACAGCGTCAGACGCATCACGAGGAGTCACTGTTGACCACCGCCCCCCTCGCCCGGACCACGACCGCAGCTGTGCCGACCCAGTCCACGTACCAAAGCCGCGTCGCGGACTACTGGAACGCCGAGGAAAATCCGGTCAACCTCGAACTCGGCAAGATCGACGACCTGTACCACCATCACTACGGCATCGGTAACGTCGACTGGACCGTGCTCGACGAGCCCGACCCCGACCTGCGCCGGGAGCGGATCACCGCCGAACTGCACCGCCTGGAGCACGCCCAGGCCGAGTTCCTCGCCTCCCGGCTCGGCCCGCTCACCCCGGCCGACCGCGTCTTCGACGCCGGCTGCGGACGGGGCGGCGGAAGTGTGGTGGCCAATCTGCGGTACGGCTGCCACGCCGACGGCGTCACCATCTCCGCCAAGCAGGCCGACTTCGCCAATGAGACGGCCCGCCGGCGGGACATCGACGACAAGGTGCGCTACCACCACCGCAACATGCTCGACACCGGCTTCGAGTCCGGCGCGTACGCGGCCTCGTGGAACAACGAGTCCACCATGTACGTCGAGCTGGACCTGCTGTTCGCCGAGCACGCCCGGCTGCTGCGGCGCGGCGGACGCTATGTGGTGATCACCGGCTGCTACAACGACACCTACGGCCGGGCCTCGCGCGAGGTGTCCCTCATCAACGCGCACTACATCTGCGACATCCACCCGAGGTCGGAGTACTTCCGGGCCATGGCCCGCAACCGGCTGGTGCCGGTGCACGTGGAGGACCTGACCGAGGCCACGATCCCCTACTGGGAACTGCGCAAGGACGCCGACCACCTGGTGACGGGCATCGAGGACACCTTCCTGTCCGCCTACCGCAACGGCAGCTTCCAGTACCTGCTGATCGTGGCCGACCGGATCTGAGGCCGTCGCTCCAAGGCCGCCGCTGTGCCGGGGCGGTGTCGCGGGACACCGCCCCGGCCCCGGCGCGTGCGGGACCAGCGCCCTCGAATTTCGGTCGACAGCAGGCCCGTCGGCGGCTGGAATGGCCCGCGTGTGTGCCGTGAGAATGCATGAGGACGAGGTGGATCTCGATGCCTCGGTCGTCCGCCGGCTGATCGCCGGACAGTTCCCCGACTGGGCGTCCCTGCCCGCGCGGCGTCTGAAGTCCTCCGGGACCGAGAACGCCATGTTCCGGCTGGGCACGGACCTGGTGGTAAGACTGCCCCGGCACCCCGGTGCCGTGGCGGACGTGACCCGCGAGCAGCACTGGCTGCCCCGACTCGGGCCGCTGCTGCCCGTTGCCACGCCCGAGCCGCTGGGGCGGGGCGGGCCCGGCGCGGGCTTCGCCTGGCCCTGGTCCGTGTACCGCTGGCTGGACGGGCTCAATCCCGTCGCCGGGGCCGTCGAGGAGCCCGGACCGCTCGCCGAGGACCTGGCCTCGTTCATCGGCGCCCTGCGCAGGATCGACGCGCACGACGGGCCGCCCAACCACCGGGGCGTTCCGCTCGCCACCCGGGACGCGGCCACCCGCGACGCCATCGACCGGCTGGCGGGCAGGGTCGACACCGCGGCGGTTACCGCCCGGTGGGAGGAGGCCCTGCGCGCGCCGGAGCACACCGGCCCGCCCGTCTGGGCGCACGGCGATCTGTCGCCGGGGAACGTGCTGGTCGCAGACGGCCGGCTCAGCGCCGTGATCGACTTCGGCACCGTGGGGGTGGGCGATCCGGCGGTCGATCTGATCGTGGCCTGGAACCTGCTGCCCGCGACCGCCCGGGACGCCTTCCGCCGGGCCGTCGGCGCCGACGACGCCGAGTGGGCGCGGGGCCGGGGCTGGGCGCTGTCGATCTCGCTCATCCAGCTGCCGTACTACTGGGACACCAACCCGCCGCTGGCGGAGAACTCACGGCATGTGATCCGCGAGATCCTCGCCGAATCCGCCTAGGGGTCCCGGCCGCTGCAGGCCCGCGCCCCCTACGGATCCTCACTCGCCCGCGTATGCCTTCTCCAGGGCGGCGATGTCGAGCTTGTGCATCGACAGCATGGCCTGGGTGGCGCGGGCCGCCTTCGCCGGGTCCGGGTCGCTGACCATGTCGTCGAGCCGGGCCGGGATGACCTGCCAGGACATCCCGAACCTGTCCTTGAGCCAGCCGCAGGGGCCGGGCTCGCCGCCGTTCTCGGTGAGCTTGGTCCAGTAGTGGTCGATCTCCTCCTGGTTCTCGCAGAAGATCTGGAACGAGATCGCCTCGTTGAACTTGAACTCCGGTCCCCCGTTCAGCGCGACGAACTTGTGGCCGTTGGCCGTGAACTCGACGGTCAGGACGGTGCCGGCGGGACGGGGGGCTCCCTCGGGGTAGCGGGTGACCCTGCCGACGGTGGAGTTCTTGAAGATCGAGACGTAGTAGTGGGCGGCTTCCTCGGCCTGGTCGTCGAACCAGAGGCACGTGGTGAATCCGTCGGTGGCCATGAGCTACCTCCTGGGGCGTGGAACGCGGTCACCTGTGTCGACCGATCGTCGCCGCGAAACTCATCGGCCGGAAGGCCGACTCCTCCGGATGGACGTGGGTCCCTCCCGGACAGGGCCTAGCATCCGGATCATGACGTCTTCGTCCGCAGAGACCATCCGGCCCCATCGCCTCGCGATCCCCGAAAGCGACCTGGACGACCTGAACGAACGACTCGACCGCACCCGATGGCCCGACGAACTGCCCGGGGTGGGGTGGGCGTACGGCGTGCCGGCCGGGTATCTGCGCGAGCTCGTACGGTACTGGCGGCACACCTACGACTGGCGTGCCGCCGAGGCACGGCTGAACACCTGGCCGCAGTTCACGACCACGATCGACGGGGCGAGCGTCCACTTCGCGCACGTCCGCTCCCCGGTGCCCGGCGCCACCCCGCTGATCATCACCCATGGCTGGCCGGGCTCGATCGTCGAGTTCCTCGACGTCGTCGGACCGCTCACCGATCCGGCCGCGCACGGCGGCGATCCGGCCGACGCCTTCCACGTCGTGGTGCCGAGCATCCCCGGGTTCGGGCTGTCCGGGCCCACGACGGACACCGGCTGGGAGGCGGGCCGCGTCGCCGACGCATGGGCCGAACTGATGGGGCGCCTCGGCTACGAGCGGTTCGGCGCGCAGGGCGGCGACTGGGGCGCGATGATCTCCCGGGAGCTGGGCCGCGCCCATCGCGACCGGGTGATCGGCGTCCATCTCAATCTGCTGCCGGGCGCGCAGGCGACCAGCGAGCCCACCGAGGAGGAGCTGGACGCGCTCGGCCCCGAGGAGCGGGAGCGCACGCTCGCCTCGTGGCGGCGCTGGTCCGCCTGGTCGGCCGACGGGTCGGCGTACGCCCTGCTGCACTCCACCCGCCCGCAGACGCTTGCCTACGGGCTCACGGACTCGCCCGTCGGTCAACTCGCCTGGATCATCGAGAAGTTCCGGGAGTGGACGGACTCCGGGGAACTCCCCGAGGAGGCCATCGACCGGGACCTGCTGCTGACCAACGTGATGCTGTACTGGCTGACCGGGACCGGCGGTTCGTCCGCCCGGATCTACTACGAGCGTGCCCACGCCACGGGTCGCGCGGCCGCCCCCGCCGAGCCGTCCACCGCACCGACCGCTCTGGCGGTGTTCCCCGCCGAGATCCAGCTTCCGCTGCGGCACAGGGCCGAGCGCACCGAGAACCTCGTCCGCTGGACGGAGTTCGACAGGGGCGGGCACTTCGCGGCCATGGAGGAGCCGGACCTGCTGGTCGGCGATGTCCGGGCCTTCTTCCGGCAACTGCGGGAGCAGACCTCCGGCTGACGCCCCGTCAAGCGGCCAGGCACAGCCCCTGGTACGGCGAAGCGGACGCACGACGGCCGGCGCGACGCCCGGCGTCGGCCTGGCGGGCCAGCTCGCCCTGCGCCCGTGACAGCAGATCACCCAGCCCCAGTCCAAGGGCGTGGGCGGCGGCCGCGAGAACCTCCGAGGAGGCCTCCTTGCGGCCGCGCTCGACCTCCGACAGGTACGGCATGGAGATCCGGGCCGCATCGGCCACATCCTTGAGCGTGCGCTCCTGCGCCTGACGCTCACGACGCAGAACATCACCGACGAGGTCGCGCCACAGGGGTTCCTTCGGCTCGGGCGCGGGCACTTCCGGGCGGGCGGTCCCCGAGCGCAGGGGAATCACGCGGGCTTGGTTCGGCACATGGCTGGTCACCTGTTCAGCCTAGGAGCCCCGGGCACCGGGGGAAGGGACCGGCATTGCGCTGTGGGGGGAATCCGGCGAACGGATCGAGGAGTTGCCCCGGGTCGCCGGCATCGGTCCGAACAACCGGGCCCTGCGGGGACATCCGTCGGCGGAGGTGGCCGTGGCGGTGGCCGGATTCGAGCGCCGGCAGCCGTCTGCCGAGCCGTTCGACACGGTCGTGTGCGCAACCGCGTTCCACCGGCTCGATCAGGCGGTCCGGGTCGTCAAGGCGGCGCGGGCGCTGCGTCCCGGTGGCCGGCTCGCGCTCGTCACCACCGAGCATATGGCGGGCGGCACCCTGGACTTCTTCGCCCGCGTCCAGCGCTGCCACGAGCGATGGGATCCGGCCACGCCCCGGACCGCCACTCGTTCCGAAGGCCGAGACGGTCGCGGATACCGGCAAGTCGGCCGACTCACCGTTCTTCGACGACCTCACGACGGGCCGCCACGCTCACGGGTCACTGCCCCACCCGCCCGTCGATCCGCTCCCGCAAGAAGTCGGCGTGGCCGTTGTGGCGGGCGTACTCCTCGATCATGTGGACCAGCACCTCGCGCAGCGCGACCGGTTCGTCGGCGTCGAAGCCGGTGATGTCGAGGCTGGGTGCCTCGGCGACGAGGCGTTCCGCGAAGGCGACCTCGGCGCGCCAGGTCCGCCAGGCCTCGGCCACCAGGCCGGGGTCGGGCGCCGCGCCGTCGAAGTCCGCGTGCGGATCGTCGGCCGTGCGGTAGAGCCGGGGTGCGTCCTGCCCGGCCATGACCTGCCGGAACCAGTGCCGCTCCACCTCGGCCAGATGGCGCAGGAGTCCGAGGAGCGACAGGTCGGACGGCGGCACCGAGCGGCGGGCCATGGCCTCGGCGTCCAGCCCCGCGCACTTCATCTCCAGCGTCAGCCGCTGATCTCGCAGATATCCGACGAGCGTGTCGAGCTCCCCGACGAAACCGCCGTCGCTGCGCGGATCGTCCTCGGGGCTGACGAACATGTCCCACCAGCCGAAGCTCCGGCCGGGCTGCGCCTGCTGCGGCTCTGTGATGTCGGCCATACGACCGAGGATCCGTCGTGGCCGACCGTCGCCGCCACCCAATTTGCGCCAGGCCCGTCCACACCACGCATGCGCCGGGTGACTGCGGGTACCCGCACCAGGAAGCACGCATGGGACGCACCGGTTCCGGGTACACGGCCCGTCGCGCAACGCGAGCAAGGTGCCCGGAACAGCAGAGGCCGAAGAGGCAGACGTCGAACCGTGACTTTCGTGGGAGAGGTAATGAACACCGCCGGGATCCGGTCGGAAGCAGTGGTCGTCGAGCAGACCGCCGGGAGCACGACGGACGAGGGGTCGCTGCCGGGAATAGCGGACCCGAGGAGCATCGCCCCGCGTGACGCGCGGGAGCTGTCACGTCAGTTCTTCCGGCGTCTGACCGAGCTGGACGAGGGCACGCACGAGTACCAGTACGCACGCAACACGCTCATCGAGATGAACATGTCGCTGGTGCGGTTCGCGGCCGGACGGTTCCGCAACCGCGGCGACGACATGGAGGACATCGTCCAGACCGGAATGATCGGCCTGATCAAGGCGATCGACCGGTTCGAACTCTCGCGCGAGGTGGAGTTCACGTCGTTCGCGCTCCCGTACATCGTCGGCGAGATCAAGCGGTTCTTCCGCGACACCACCTGGGCCGTGCATGTCCCGCGGCGGCTGCAGGAGCTGCGCGTGGAGCTCGCCAAGGCGCGCGAGGAGCTCTCCTGCCTGCTGGACCGCGAGCCGACGGTCGCCGAGCTGGCCACCTTGATGAACATCACCGAGAACGAGGTGGTCGAGGCGCAGCTCGCCTCCAACGGGTACAACTCCGCCTCGCTGGACGCCGCCCTGACCGGCGACGGGCCCGAGGACGGCGAGGCCGTGCTGGCCGACTTCATCGGCATGGAGGAGGAGGGGCTGCGGCTCGTCGAGGACTTCCAGTCGCTCGCCCCGCTCATGGCCGAACTCAGCGACCGCGACCGCGAGATCATCCATCTGCGGTTCGTGGAGGAAGCCACCCAGGCGGAGATAGGCGAACGGCTCGGGTGCTCGCAGATGCATGTCTCCCGGCTGATCAAGCGCATCATCACCCGGCTGCGCGAGGGCATGCTGGGCGAGCTGGGCTGCGCCTGACCGCCCGGTCCTCAGTGGGCGAGGTTCACCAGCGCGCGCACCCGCTTTCCGACCGGGACGCGCTCGGCGGTCACCTCCGTGGCCAGGGCGTGCACGATCTCCAGACCGTGCCGCCCGACGCGTTCGGGGTCGCGCGGGAATCGCCGGGGCAGCGCGGCACTGCTGTCGTAGACACACACCGTGACCGCGTTGTCCGTGCCCTCCAGCTCCAGGATGTACGGGCCGTTGCTGTGCCGGTCCGCGTTGGTCACCAACTCGCTGACCACCAGGAGCAGCTCACCGTCGGTCCGGTCGTCGATGCCGGCGCACCACTCGGTCCTGAGCTGGTCGAGGAAGAGCGCGGCGAAGGTGCGTGCCGCGGCGATGCATCCCTGTTCGCCGGTGTAGTGCGCCGCCCGTCGGAGCGGTTCCACGGGCACGTCGAAACCAGTCGGTATCACTGCCCCGTCCAGATGCTCGGTCATGCGTTTCTCTCTCGGAAGCCGGTCCGGCCGGTCTCTGCTGCACCAGTCCTCGTACCCCGAGCGGGGCGGCACAGTCCCAGACGGTGTTCGCCGAGCGCGCACACCGGCCCGACAGGTCCTAGCTGGGCTGGCCACCGGTGCCCTGCGGTGCCGGAACGTTCCCCGTCTCCTGCTGCGGCGCGTTCGAGGTCGCCCCGGGCTGCTGCTGCGTTTCGGGGGTGGCCGGGGACTCGGGGGCCAGGGACTGGGTGACCGTCCCCTCCTCGGAGGCGGGAGACCCGTAGGTCGAGGTCGACTCGGAGGACGGGGCCTGAGAGGAGGGCTCCTGCGAGGACGGGGACTCGGACGGCGGGGATTGCGAGGACGGGGCCTGCGAGGACGGCGACTCCGAGGTCGGGGACTCCGACGACGGGGCCTGCGAGGACGGGGAGGACGGCGACTCGGACGACGGCGACTGCGAGGTCGGGGACTCCGAGGACGGGGAGGACGGCGACGACGGGCCCGTCGATGTCGGCGACGTCGGGGCGGTCGGCGGTGTGTACGGCGTGGCCCAGGGGTTCACCTGATGCTGCGGCGGACTGGTCCTGTGGTCCTGGTCGCCCGTGTCGTCACCGCGGTGACGCTGGATCCACTCGTCGTTGTGGCCGTCGAAGATGATGAAGAAGTTGATGATCTGCGGCGCGGGCCGGACCACCACGACCGCCGAGGGCCGGTACGACGCCCAGTGGTCCCCCACCGGCTTCGGCGGGGTCCGCTGTGCGACCGGCGGGGTCAGCGGGTTGCCGCTGGCGCAGCGCACGCGGGGCACCCCGTGCCCGTCGACCAGCACGGCGGTGCCCGCCTGCAGGACGGCCTGGTAGTCGGTGGCCGCGCCGTTGCGGTACCCGTGGTCGGTGACCCGGGTGTCCACGCGGAGTTGCACCGGGGTGAGCGAGCGCAGATACGCGGGAACGGCCGACGGCCGGATGCCGACGACCGAGGCGAACGCGTTGTTCTTGGCCGGGCTGGCCTGCAGCTCCCTGATCTGCTTCGGCACGTCACAGCTGGGCGTGTTGCGGGTACCGGCGTACAGGCCGGGGTCCCCGCCGCGCACGCTGTGCAGTTCGTTGCCCGTGGCCGACGTCACGGTCGCGGAGGGGGTGATCGGCGTGACGGAGCCGCTCTTCGCGGTCGACGGGGTGAAGGGGTCCTGCCCCGTCGAGTTCGCGGCCTGCAGAAAGACCTCGCTCGCCTTGGCCGTACCGCCGCCGCCCGCGTTGGACAGGACGACGGCGACGATCACGGCGACCACGACGGCCGTGGTGAGCAACGCGATGCGCGGTGCGGACCTCCACCACGGCTGGTGCGGTTCCGGCGCCCCGCCACCGCCGCCCGCGGGTCGCCGCGGCGGTGGCTCGGAGGGCGGCTGGGCCCCCGACAGGGGGCCGGAGGGCGGTCCCGTCGGACGGCCGGATGACGGAGGTTCGACGCTCACGAGGTCTCCTCCCGCACGCGATCGGTTGCACCGAGCGTCTGGTTTCACCCAATTGCCGCTCATATCACAACTAACCCATTGTGTGCTCCCGTCCCACGCGGCCCGCAAGCCGACGCGGACGGCCCACCCGGGGGGCGCCCCTGCCGGGGGCTGCTTAGCGTGGCAGCGTGAGCCCCCGGACCGACCCCGACCGGCCCGTCGCGCGCCACGGCTGGGTGCAGGCCCTGGCCGTGGTGCTGGCCGGACTGGCCGCCATGGTCGTGGTCGCCGCCCTGGGACTGTGGGCGGCGGGCGCCGGCGAGCTGCCGGGCGGCGCCTTCCCGCGGGTGGTCGCGGCGACCGTCGTGGCGGCCGTCGGAGGCACGGTCGAGTTGTCCGGGAACGCCGGATCGCTCGCCAGGACCCGGGCGGAGCTGACCGTGATCCCGCTGTCGGTCACACTGACCGGCGCCCTGGTGATCGCCGCCGGATTCCTGCGGCCGCTGCGGCACCGGGCGGTCGCCGGGGCCGGGGAACTGGCCGGGTGGGCCGCCCGACTCGCGGTGCTGTGGCTGTTCGCGCTGATCGGCCTGGCCCTGGCGGCCCGTCAGACCTTCAGAGTCGACCTCGGCAACGGCATGCTCAGTGACATCGGCGAACTCCTCGACGCCACCCCGACGGTCGGGTTCACCACGAACTCCCTGCTGACGGTGGTGTACGGGCTGCTGTGGCTGGCCGGTGCGCTCGTACTGGCGCTCCTGGTGTCGCGCGGGGCGCCCCTGCCGGCGCGGCTGCTGCGGTTCCAGGAGTCGGTGCGTCCGGCGGCGTACGCCGTGGTCGCGCTGCTGCTGGCGTACGTGGCGCTGGCCGTCGTCGTCGCACTGGTCGCGGCGGCCACGCGCGGACACCCCGCGGACACGTTCGCGGTCGTCCTGCTGGGCCTGCCGAACCTGGCCTGGCCGGCCCTCACCATCGGCCTGGGCGCGACCTGGCACGGCCGGGTGGACGGCCCCTTCGGGCTGCCCATGCCGCATGTTCTCGACGAGGTGCTGCGCACCCCGGACGTCTCCACGCTGAACCTGCGCACGCTCACCGAGCAGGACGGCAGGATGTGGTGGCTCCTGGTGGTGGACGTCGTGCTCGTCCTAGCCGCCGGGTTCCTGATGGCGGTGCGCTCACCGGCCCGGATACGACTGTGGCAGCACGCCCTGCGCCTGGCCGTCGCGCTCGCCCTCGCGGTGCTGATGATCTGCCTGCTCGGCCGGATCTCCGCACACTACGGCCTCTCCCTGCTCGGCATCGGCAACCTGGGCGGTGGGCTCTCCGGCGAGCTGTATCTGAACCCCGACGTGTGGTCGGCGGTGGGCCTCGCGGTTTTGTGGGGGCTGGTGGCCGGCTTCCTGGGCGGTCTGCTGGCCCGCCCGGTGCACCGCCGGGGCGAGGTGCCGGCGGGCCCCGGCTGACCGGTCCGGGTCAGGGCCGCCGGCCCCGGAAGACCGGCTCGGCCCATGGCGGGAGCTCCACCGCCGGCTCCGGATCTTCGGTCGCCGGGGACCCTGCCGCCGGCTCCAGACCTTCGGTCGCTGGGAACTCTGCCGCCGAGTCCCCACCTCCGGTCGCGGAGACCTCTGCCGCCGACTCGGGGCCTTCGGCCGCGGAGACCTCAGCCGCCCGCTCCAGGCCTCCCGGCGCGGAGACCTCAGCCGCCGGCCCCGGACCTCCCGGCGCGGAGACCTCAGCCACCGGCCCCGAACCTCCCGGCGCCGGGAGGTCCACCTCGGTCGCCGGGTGGCCGGGCTCCGGCTGCGGTCCGCCCGTCATGACCGCGCGCAGGGCCGCGACGAAGGCGAGGCAGGAGTCGTAGCGGTCGTCGGGGCTCTTGGCCATGGCCTTGGCGAAGACCTGGTCGACGGCCGGGGGCAGGTCGGGGCGGGCCTCTGACAGAGGTGGCGGCTCGTCGTACTGGTGGGCCCACAGCAGGGCCATGTCGTCGTCGCGCTGGAAGGGCGGATGGCCGGCCAGGGTCTCGTGGACGACGCAGGCGAGGCCGTAGACGTCGCAGCGGCCGTCCACGGGGCGGCCGGATATCTGCTCCGGTGCCACGTAGTCCAGCGTGCCGACGAACTGGCCGACGGTCGTGAAGCCGGTCAGGGAGAGCGACTTCTTCGTCAGCCCGAAGTCGGTGAGGTACACATGCTCGGGGTGATCGCTGTCGGTACCCCGGCCGACGAGGATGTTGCCGGGCTTGACGTCCCGGTGGACCAGCCCGTTCTCGTGAGCGGCGTCCAGCGCCGATGCCACCTGCGCGGCGATCCGTACCGCGGCCGGGAAGGGCAACGGGCCCTCCCGGTCCAGCAGATGGCGCAGATCGCTGCCGGAGACGAACCGCATGGCGATGTACAGGACACCGGCCGTCTCCCCGGCCTCGAAGACCGGCACGATGTTGGGGTGGTCGATCGCGGCGGCCACCCGGGACTCATGGGTGAAGCGTCGGCGGAAGGTGTCGTTGCGGGCGAGTTCCGGGGCGAGCAGTTTGAGCGCGACCGTGCGGTCCAGCCGCACGTCATGGGCCCGGAAGACGACGGCCATGCCGCCCCGGCCGATCTCGTCCTCGATGCGGTAGCCCGCGATCTGCTTCCCGACCAGCTCGGACGGCCGCCCGGAGAACACGCTCGCCTCGCGCGCCGTCACGGCTCGCCCTCATGGGTCACGACGCGGGTCGGGGGGTGACCGGGGACGCTGGTGCCGGGTGTGCCCGTGTCCGTGGCGTAGGTGCTCAGCCTCCTCCCGTCGCCGTACATCCACCGCCCCTCGTCGGGGTCGTACAGCCACATGGCCTCCCCGTCGACCACGACGCCGATCCGCAGTCCCCGGGTGCGGCCGCGGAAGGACTCTCCGTCGAGGCGGCCGTCCGCCAGTTCCTTCACCGCGGCGCGGTAGTCGGCCAGCGCCTCCTCGGCGCGGGCGAGCAGCGGGCGCGGATCGGCGCTGTCGCCGGGTGTGCCGGCGGCGGGCGGGTCCTCGGGCACGGCGACCAGATAGCGGCCGTCGACCCAGGCGGACCAGCCGTTGGCACACCGGATGTGTCCCCAGTCGCCGCGCCGCTCCACGAGCTGCACGGGCAGCAGCGCGTCGAGGGGCAGGGTGGGCCGGGCAGGGTCCGGCGCCTCCCAGGCGGGCATCCCGTCCGGGGGGACGACGTGGGTGGGCCGGAAGCCGGGGGCCGTCATCGTGCCGCCTACTTCCGCATCACCACGGGTTCGTACCGGCGCAGCAGCCAGGAGACCAGGACGCCGAAGACCACCGACAGCACCACCAGCATTGCCATGTTGACCAGCCACACATCCGTCGCATGCCGGAACAGCGGGTCGGCGGTCAGTCGGCCGGGGACGATCCGGGACACCTCGATGGTGCCGGCCATCGCGCCGAGGGCCCACCGGGCGGGTACCAGCCAGGCGATCTGTTCCAGGACGGGCACGCCGTACAGCTTCAGCAGGGCGCCGCAGAAGACCAGCTGGACGATGGAGATCAGCACCAGCAGCGGCATCGTCACGTCCTCCTTGCGCACCGCCGCCGAGACCACCAGGCCGAGCATCATCGCGGTGAAGGAGAGCAGGGCGACCGTGACCGTGATTTCGAGCAGCGGCGCCGTCACCACGCCCCTGCCGCCGGGCGCGTTGAGATCGACCCCGAGCAGGGCGACGAGGGTGAGCACCACGGCCTGGAGCACGGTGATCGTGCCCAGCACGACGATCTTGGAGACCAGGTACGCCGATCTGGACAGGCCGACAGCACGCTCACGCTGGTAGATCACGCGTTCCTTGACGAGTTCGCGCACGGCGTTGGCCGCGCCCATGAACACGCCGCCGACGCACAGGATGAGCAGCGCGTTCATCGCGGTGTCCAGAGTCAGTTTCGGTCCCGACAGGGCGCGGGCCATCACGCCCATCACGAAGGGCAGCGCGATCATCGTGACCACGAAGATGCGGTCGGCGGCGAGCGCGGCCGTGTAGCGGCGCACCAGGGTGGAGAGCTGGGCGCCCCAGCTGCGGGGGCGGGGCGGCGGGGCCGGGGCGACCGGGCCCGCGCCGGGGCGGCGGGGCTGTGCGGTCGCCTCGGCGATGTAGTGCCGGTGGAAGGGCGATTCGCGGTACTCCCGCGCCCAGTCGCGGTCGCGGTCGCGTTCGAAGGCCTCGAAGGCCTCCGGCCAGTGCTCGAAGCCGAAGAAGGCGAGGGCGTCGTCGGGCTGCCCGTAGTACGCCACCTTGCCGCCCGGCGCCAGCACCAGGAGGCGGTCGCAGACGTCGAGGCTGAGGACGCTGTGGGTGACGACGATGACGGTACGGCCGTCGTCGGCGAGCCCGCGCAGCATGTGCATCACCGACCGGTCCATGCCGGGGTCGAGTCCGGAGGTCGGCTCGTCGAGGAAGAGCAGCGACGGCTTGGTCAGCAGCTCAAGGGCCACGCTGACCCGTTTGCGCTGGCCGCCCGAGAGGCTGTGCACGGGCTGGCCGGTGCGCTGTTCCAGGCCGAGTTCCCGGATCACCTCGTCGACCCGGGTCCGGCGCTCCTCGGGGGCCGTGTCCTGCGGGAAGCGCAGCTCGGCGGAGTAGGACAGGGCGGCGTGCACGGTCAGCTGGGCGTGCAGGATGTCGTCCTGCGGGACCAGGCCGATGCGCTGGCGCAGCTCGGCGTAGTCGTGGTAGAGGTCGCGGCCGTCGTACAGGACGGTGCCGTGGTCGGCGGGGCGCTGTCCGGTGAGGGCGTTGAGCAGTGTGGACTTGCCCGCGCCGCTGGGTCCGACGACCGCCAGCAGGCACTTCTCCCCCACCGGGAAGGAGACGCGGTCGAGGAGGATCTTGCGGCCGCGGTCGACGGCGACCGTGAGGTCCTGCACGTCGAGGGAGACCTCGCCGGTGTCGACGTACTCCTGCAGCGTGTCGCCGACGAGGCTGAACGTGGAGTGGCCGATGCCGACGATGTCGCCGGGACGGATCCGGGCGCGGGTGACGGGCTGGCCGTTGAGGTAGGTGCCGTTGTGGCTGCCGACGTCGGCGATCTCGTAGGTGCCGTCGGCGAGGGCGCGCAGTTCGGCGTGCCGGCGGGAGACGACCAGGTCGTCGACGACGAGGTCGTTGTCGGCGGCGCGGCCGATGCGGACGGTGCGCGTGGGCAGCGGTCGTACGGTGGTGGGCTGCCGGAAGGTGCCGGTCAGGGCGGGCATCGACACGGCGGAGGGACGGTCGGGGGCGGGCTCGGGGGGGCCGACCAGGACCGCGCGGGGCCCGTCGGAGGCGCTGCCGAAGCGGATGACGCTGCCCGGCCCGACGCCCGACTCCTGGATGCGGCGGCCGTCGGCGTAGGTGCCGTTGGTGCTGTGTTCGTCCTCCAGCGTCCAGTGGCCGTCCTCGGGGCGCAGCACGGCGTGGTGCCACGAGACCCGGGCGTCGTCGATGACGACGTCGCACAACGGATCCCGTCCCACGTGGTAGTCGCGCTCCGGACTCATCACCGTGGAGCCCGCGTCGGTCTCCAGCACGAGCTCGGGCGCAGTCGGGGCGACCTGCCGCTCCGCCATGGCCTGAATTCTACCGATTCGCTCACATGTGCGCCTGGCCACGGGCCGGCCCCGGACGTCCGGCGACCGGTGGTCGTCCGCCGGGCCGCCACCACCCCGCTCCGGGCGGCTGTCACGTGTCAGGCGACGGGAACGACGAGCGCCGGGATGGTGCGCTGCATACGCAGGGCGTCGACCGACTCGGCGAGCAGCTCGTACTCGGTGGTGTCGTCGCCGGCCGCGATCCGCACCAGCCGGCCGCCCGCCAACTCGTCGGCGACCAGCTCCTGTTGGGCACTGTCGGCGCACCAGGCGCGCAGCACGCCGGGCACGTCGGGCACGCTCTCTGCGACCGGGACGAGGGCGCCGGCGGGGAAGCGCGGGTTCTCGGGTAAGGGGTCCAGCCGCTCGGCGATCCAGGAGGCGCGGTCCCGCAGCCACCACAGCGCCAGGGCCAGCGTGGGCGCGCGATAGGTGCCGAGGGGTACGCCGATGCGCCGCCCCTCGCACGTGCCGTACGCCGTGACATGGCACAGGAATTCGTCGTGCACGATCACTCCCCCGTCGCGTTTCCTCGTGTGCCGGCCGGTCCTCGCTTTCCGCGCGGCTCCTGTGCGGTGAAGTGCCCCTGGCGTTTGAGTATCTTCACTCCCGAAACACTGTCACCATGACTTTCCGGCCAGTCTCTTGGCATATTCACCGCACCTTTTGGCCGAAATGCGGTTCCCGCTCCGTCCCGCGGTGATTACCCGAGGGGTAATCGACCCGTCCCGTGGACCCGGGCATGGTGGTCGTACCGGCTCGACAAACCGAGGCTCCGGTTCCTGACCAGCAAGAACGACCTCGATGGAGGCTGATTCGCCATGTCCGTGAACACCGACCGTTACGAGAGTGCCGTGGCCCGCTACTTCGAGGCCTGGAACGCCACCGAGCCCGAGGCCCTGGCGAAGGCGGTCACCGAGGCCTGGAGCGCGGACGGCGGCTACACCGACCCGCTCGCCGACGTCCGCGGGCACGAGCAGATCACGGCCGTGATCACGGCGGCGCACCAGCAGTTCCCCGGTTTCTCCTTCCGTCCCCTCGGCGCCGTGGACGGGCACCACGACACGGCGCGCTTCTCTTGGGAGCTGGTGAACGAGGCGGACGGCTCGGCACCGGTGGCCGGCTTCGACGTGATCACGCTGGACCCCGAGGGCCGGATCAGGCAGGTGCTGGGCTTCCTGGACCGGGTGCCCGCCGGGGTGTGACCCGCGAGGTCCGCGATGAGTTTTCCCGCTCGCGGTGGTCTCTTGAGGTGAAAGACCCAAGCAGAGCACCGCGAGCGGAGGACGACATGACCAAGGCGGGAGACCTGGACGAGCGATTCACCGCGGTCCTGCGGAAGAGTCCGGACAACGGCGGGTGGACGTATGTCGTGTGGCCCGACTCCGTGGAGTTCTTCGGCACCCGCGGACTCGTCAAGGTGCGCGGCACGATCGACGGGGAGCCGTTCCGCAGCTCCTTCATGGCCCTGGGCGACGGCACCCACAAGCTGCCGGTGAAGGCCGAGATCCGAAGGATCATCGGCAAGGAGGAGGGCGACACGGTGACCGTGCACCTGCTGGAGCGGCTCGGCTCCTAGGGCGGTTCAAGATCAGCCCGCCGGTGAACGTCGGCGACGAGGACGAGTGGCGCTCCGGCGCGAGGCCGCCCGGTGTACCGCCGCGCGCGGTCGGCCCGGAGGCGGCGGTCCGCCTCCGGGGTGGGCGTGCGCGCTACGGCTTGACGATCGCCTCTATCCGCGTCAGTTCCTCGGCGTCGAAGTCCAGGTTCCGGATGGTGCCGACGCTGTCCTCGATCTGCTGCGGGCTGCTCGCGCCGACCAGGGCGGAGGTCACCCGCCCGCCGCGCAGCACCCAGGCGAGGGCCAGCTGGGCCAGGGTCTGGCCGCGGGACTTGGCGATCTCGTCGAGCGCGCGCAGCCGGCCGACCAGGTCCTCGGTGACCGCGTCCGAGTTCAGGAAGGGGCTGTCGCTCGCGGCGCGGGAGTCCTCCGGGATGCCGTCGAGGTAGCGCCCGGTGAGCAGGCCCTGCTCCAGCGGGGAGTAGACGATGGAGCCGACCTGGAGTTCGTCCAGGGCGTCCAGCAGGCCCTCGTCCTCGGGGCGGCGGTCGAGCATCGAGTAGCGCGGCTGGTGGATGAGGAGCGGGGTGCCCAGCTCGCCGAGGATGCGCGCGGCCTCGCGGGTCTGCTCCGCCGAGTAGTTGGAGACGCCGACGTAGAGTGCCTTGCCCTGCTGGACCGCCGAGTGCAGAGCGCCCATCGTCTCCTCCAGCGGAGTCTCCGGGTCGGGGCGGTGCGAGTAGAAGATGTCGACGTAGTCCAGACCCATCCGGGTGAGGCTCTGGTCGAGCGAGGACAGCACGTACTTGCGCGAGCCCCACTCGCCGTACGGGCCGGGCCACATCAGGTACCCGGCCTTGGTGGAGATGACCAGCTCGTCACGGTACGAAGCGAAGTCCGCCTTCAGCGCCTCCCCGAGGGCGGACTCGGCGGCGCCGGGCGGCGGGCCGTAGTTGTTGGCCAGGTCGAAGTGGGTGACGCCGAGGTCGAAGGCGCGGCGCAGGATGGCGCGCTGGGTCTGCACCGGGCGGTCGGGGCCGAAGTTGTGCCACAGGCCGAGCGACAGCGCGGGAAGCTTCAGACCACTGCGTCCGGTGCGCCGGTAGGGCATGTCGGCGTAGCGGTCGGGGTGTGCGGTGTACAACGCGACTCCAGAGGGGTGGGCACAGGATCTACCTCTTCCACTCTTCCCCGGGCCGGGTACAGCGGTCCAACAGAAGAATCCGATGGAATTGTGCGGCTAGGCTTCTCAATCATGGAATTGCGCCACCTCCAGCACTTCGTCGCGGTCGCCGAGGACCAGCACTTCACCCGGGCCGCCGAGCGGCTGATGGTGTCCCAGTCGGGTCTGTCGGCCTCGATCCGGGCGCTGGAGCGGGAGCTCAGGGCTCCGCTGTTCGTACGCACCACCCGCCGGGTGACGCTGACCGAGGCCGGGCGGGCGCTCCTCGCCGAGGCCGAGCGGATCCTGGCACAGGTACGGGCGGCGCACGAGGCGGTGGCCGCGGTGCAGGGCGTGCTGCGCGGGACACTGGCGCTCGGCACCGAGCAGTGCATCGCCGGAGTGCATGTGGCGGGGCTGCTGGCCGCGTTCCGGCGCCGGCACCCGGACGTGGAGATCAGGCTGCGGCAGGCGGGCTCGGGCGCGCTGGCCGAGGAGGTCGCGGCCGGGCGGCTCGACCTGGCCTTCGCCTACCGCACGCAGGACGACACGGACCAGCTGCGCTCGGTGCCGCTGACGAGCGAGCCGATGACCGTGCTCTGCCACCCGCACCACCGCCTCGCCAGGGGCGGAGCGGCCCTCACGGCGGACGACCTCGACGGCGAGGTCTTCGTCGACTTCCACCCGGACTGGGGCCCGCGCCGCACCACCGACGCCGCCTTCACCGCGGCCGGCGTCCGCCGTACGGTGGCGCTGGAGGTCAACGACGTGCACAGCCTCCTGGACCTGGTCGACGAGAACCTCGGGATCGCCGTCGTACCCCGGCACTTCCGGCACAAGCGGACCTCTCTGCTGGCGCTCCCCCTCAAGGGCACGGGTGAGGCGGAGTACGAGACGGTCGCCCTGCTGCCGCCCGAGACGGCCACCAGCCCGGCGGCCCGCGCGCTGGTCGCTCTGCTCGAAACAGGGGGTCCGGCGACACCCCATGACGGGTCCCACCCCTCCTGACCTCGGCGTCCCGCCGCCACACGGCGGGGCGTGCTGCGCGGCGCGGCAAGAATGGCGGCGGGCGCACTCGTCGGGGCGGCCGGACCTCGGGCCGCGGAGCGTCCAGGACGGGCGACGGACCGTCACTACCCCTTTCTGGAGGGCGCGTTCACTCCCGTCACCGAGGAGTTGACGGCCTTCGACCGTACGACGCGCGCGCGGGCGAGTTGCATGCCCTCGCCTACTACCCGACCTGGGACCACGTGCGGCAACCGGAAGCACCCCACGCGCGTGGGTGTCATGCCGCGGACGGGCGGCGCCGTGCGCAGGTTCGGTATCGAGCCGCTCTTCTTCTCGCACACCCTCAACGCCTACGACGAGGGGTCGTCCGTGGTCGTCGACCTGACGACGTATCCGGCCCCCTTCTACGTCGCCGGGCGCGGCTCGGACGGGCCGTACGCGGCGGGGACCGCGAGGCTCGAACGCTGGACGATCGATCTGCGCCACGGACGCGTGCGGCAGCGGACGCTCGACGACCGGCCGCAGGAATTCCCGCGCGTGAACGAGGTGTTGGTGTCCCGCCGCCACCGCTACGGCTACTCGGCGGCGGCCGCCGACCTGACGCCGGCCTACCCCGTCCCCGACGGGAACCCGCCCGACCGCGCCTTCTCCAACGCGCTCATCAAGCACGACCTGTTGCGCGGCACGGCCCAGGTGCACCGGCTGCCGAAGGGCGCGGCGGCGGGCGAGGCGGTGTTCGTGCCGCGGGACCCCGCGCCCACGGGAGCTGGATTCCGGACGCGTGAGGGCGTGCGATGCGCGATGGTGGACCTATGCATGCAAGGGACATCCTCATCGACGGCTACGGCCGCATCCAAGAAGAAGTCCATGCCACCCTCGACGGTCTCGGACCGGACGCGCTGCACGCCCGCCCGGCGCCCGGCGCCAACTCCGTCGCCTGGCTCGTCTGGCATCTCACCCGGGTCCAGGACGACCATGTCGCCGACGCCTTCGACCTCGAACAGGTGTGGCTGTCGCAGGGCTGGGAGAAGCGCTTCGGACTCGACCTGCCGCGCCGGGACACGGGATACGGCCACGGCGCGGCGAAGGTCGCCAAGGTGCGCGTCGAGTCCGCCGAGCTGCTGACCGGGTACTACGACGCCGTGCACGAGCAGACCCTGGGGGTGCTGCGGGAGCTGCCCGCCAAGGATCTGGAGCGCATCGTGGACGAGCGCTGGGACCCGCCGGTGAGCCTCGGCGTACGGCTGGTCAGCGTCCTGTCCGACGATCTGCAGCACATCGGACAGGCCGCCTATCTGCGGGGGCTGCTTCAGAGCGCGGCGGCGTAACCCGGCAGGACGACGTCCTCGATGAGGGCGTTGCGCTCGTCGAACGGGATGAACGCGCTCTTGAGGGCGTTCACGGTGACCGTGCGCAGGTCCTCGACCGTCCAGCCCGCCTCCTCGACCAGCAGGGACAACTCACGGGTCATGGTCGTGCCGGACACCAGACGGTTGTCAGTGTTGACGGTGACCCGGAAGCCCAGGTCCTTCAGGGCGGTGATCGGGTGCTCGGCGATGGAGGTGGCACAGCCCGTCTGGAGGTTGGAGGTCGGGCACATCTCCAGGGCGATACGACGGTCGCGCACCCAGCCGGCGAGGCGGCCGAGCTTGCCGTCGACGATGTCCTCGGTCAGCCGCACGCCGTGGCCGATGCGCTGGGCGCCGCACACCTGGAGGGCCTGGTGGATGCTGGGCAGGCCGTGCGCCTCACCGGCGTGGATGGTGAAGGGCACGCTCTCGCGGCGCAGGTGCTCGAAGGCCTCCAGGTGGTCGGCGGGCGGGAAGCCGTCCTCGGCGCCGGCGATGTCGAAGCCGACGACGCCGGCGTCACGGTAGGCGACGGCCAGGTCGGCGGCCTCGCGGACGCGGTCGAACATCCGCATGCCGCAGAGCAGGGTGCCGACCCGGACGGGAGTGCCGGCGGCGGCCGCCTTGGCCATACCGGCAGCGAGGCCCTCCTGGACGGTCTCCACGACCTCGCTCAGCGACAGCCCGCCCCGGGTGTTCAGCTCGGGGGCGTAGCGCACCTCGGCGTAGACGACACCGTCGGCGGCGAGGTCCAGGACGTACTCCTCGGCGACGCGCAGCAGGCCCTCGCGGTTCTGCATGACGGCGAGGGTGTGCTCGAAGGTGGCTATGTAGCGCACCAGGTCGCCGGAGTTGGCGGCCTCGAAGTACCAGGCGGCGAGCTCGTCCGGGTCGGTGGTGGGCAGGGTGTGGCCGACCGCGGCCGCGAGCTCGACGACGGTGGCGGGGCGCAGGCCGCCGTCGAGGTGGTCGTGCAGGACGGCCTTGGGGAGGCGGCGGATCACGTCGGCGTCTACGCGCGTAGCAGTCATGGCGGGTCTTTCCTTGAGCGGGTGGTTCGAAGCAGCGGTGGGAGAGTGCGGGGGAAGGTGCGTGCGGCGGGAGCAGCCGGCGGCGACAAGGAAGCTCAGCCGGCGGGCTGGAGCAGGTCCCAGCGGTTGCCGTACAGGTCCTGGAAGACGGCGACGCTGCCGTACGGCTCGTGGCGCGGCTCCTCCAGGAAGGTCACGCCGGCGGCGGTCATCCGGGCGTGGTCGCGGGCGAAGTCGTCGGTGTGCAGGAAGAACCCGACGCGTCCGCCGGTCTGGTCGCCGACGCGGGCCCGCTGGTCCTCCCCCTTGGCGCGGGCGAGCAGCAGTCCGGTGCCGGCCGCCGCAGTCCCCGGTTCGACGACGACCCAGCGGGAGCCGTCCGGGCGCGGCGTGTCCTCGGCGAGCCGGAATCCGAGGGCCTCGGTGTAGAAGCGGATCGCCTCGTCATAGTCGTCGACGACGAGGGTGACCAGGGCGACGCGTCTCATCGGGACCTCTCGGCGGGGTTGGTTAGCGGGAGAGGTTATACGTAAAACGTCGCGGACGCCAGTCGCCCCGGGAGGTACGTGGAACGGTGCCTGCTCCTCCCCTGCTTCTCCCCCGGACAGCCGCCCGGCGGAGGCTCGCTCAGCGGCTCGCGTCGCCCTGCGCGACCTCCACCCGGTGATGGAAGTCGATCACGCCGGTGGCCGAGGCGACGCAGGAGACGGCCGTGCAGGCGGCCAGAAGGACGGCGATCGAACGGGCGGCGCGACGCGGGGCGGGCGGGGCGGCCAGCAGGGCCTGGACGCGCCGCGGGACGGGGCCGGTGGTCGCGGCGGGGGCGAAGTCCGGACGTTCCAGGGCGGCGTCGTGGCCGGCCAGGGCCGCACGGGCGATGGCACGGGCGGTCAGTCGCCGGTCGCCCACGGCGGTCGCCGCGGCCTCGTCGGCGGCGCGTTCGACGGCGAGCCGGATGGTGTCGCGGACCGGCCGCAGCGCGGGATGGCAGTGGGCGGCCAGCTCTGCCGCCGCGAGGAAGTAGTGGTGGCCGCCCTCGTTGTGCGCCCGCTCGTGCGCGAACAGCGCCTCCCGCTCGGCGGCGTCCAGGCTGCGCAGCATCGCGGTCGTGACGACGATGCGGTGCGGGCGCCCGGGCAGGGCGTAGGCGTCGGGGCGCGGCGAGTCGACCACGCACAGATCACCCGCCGCCGGTCCGCGGCCGGCCGCCGAGCGGGCCGCGCGGAAGGCACGGGTCTGGTGGAGCACCGAGCGGACGACGGTCCAGGCGCACACGGCCAGGGCTCCCACGGAGGTCGCCGCCGCCGGGACGACGAAGACGTCGGAGGCGGTGCTCAGCGGATGCACGAGCTCACCGAGCGCGGCGAACGGCGGCAGCTTGAGCAGCCCGATGAGCACGAACGCGCCCAGCGCGGCCACCGAGCAGCCCGCGAGGACCACGGCCGAGACCGTGATCAGCCACAGCGCGGCGGCGGGCACGAGCCGGTCGAGGGCCCGCCGGGCCAGGACCGGCAGGGCGCACGGCAGCAGCAGCGGCACCAGCAGCAGGACGGTCATCGCTCTCCGGGTTCGAGCAGGTCGCGCAGGACGCGCTCGTCGTCGGCGCTGAGCTGGGCGACGAAGCGGGCGAGCACCGTTTCGCGGTCGCTGTCGCGGTCGAGTTCGGTGTGCATACGGCGGGCGGTGAGGCCCTGGGCGTCCTGGACCGGGAAGTAGGCATAGCCGCGGCCCTGACGCCGCCGGTCGACGACACCCTTGTCGTGCAGGCGGGAGAGGATCGTCGTCACCGTGGTGCGCGCCAGGCCGGAGCCGAGGCTGAGCTGCACCTGGCCAGGCGTCTGGGGCGTGGCGGCGGCCCAGAGCGCGGCCATGACGCTCGCCTCCAGCTCGCCGGACGGCCGACGCTCGTCCTTCACGTCGGTCCGTTCATCCTTCGAGTCGGCCATGGGAACGTTCCTCGCTCCGTCCTCGTCCACGATTCGACAGATCGTCTACGTGATTGTAGTCGGCTCGTAGGGGGTGGCATCACTGCGTGCCCGCCGCTGCCGTACGGCCCCCGCTCAGTCGCGCCGGCTCGGCCCCGGTGAGTCGCAACGCGCCCGGGGCGAAGACCGCGCTGCCCGTCAGCCGCAGGGCGCCGAAGCCGATGCGGCTGACGGGCAGGTCACCGAGGCCCCGCGAGCGGTTCTAGGGATATGTGTAGGTGTTCAGGGCCGCGACGGCCGACGCCGGGTCGCCGAGGTCATAGCGGTCCACGGCAAGGAAGTTGGGCTTCTTGCGGGCCGCGGGCTCGCAGAAGCGCCGGGCGCGGTCGGCGAGTTTGGTGTTGTCCGTGCCGGCGGTGGAGGCGATGGTGGCGTCACGGAAGTGGTTCATGACGAACAGCGGTCTGAAGCCCGTCTCGGTGCGGGTGAGCGGGATGTTGGTGCCCGGGTCGTACCAGCGGCTGTAGCAGGACCAGTCCGAGGAGCCCAGGCCCGATCCCATGGACCAGTAGTTCTCGACGGTCCACTCCCGCTGGTACATCACACCGAAGCTGTCCCGGGTCAGTCCCGCGGACTCGTCGGCGGAGCGGCTGTGGTCGGTGAAGATCAGCAGCCGCTGGTTCGCGGCGATCAGGTCGGCGAGCCGGGGCCAGCCGCTTTGCCGTACACCTGTCCGGTCGGGGCGGTAGAGCACGTCCGACAGGCCGCTGACGCGGGCGAGTTCGGAGCGCAGGACGCCGGGATCGACGTAGTCCTCCAGGAAGACGGTGATGAACTGGTCGGGGTTGGCCTTGAGGAAGTTCACCATCCGCTGCACGTCCACCCACAGCGCGACCGGCTTGCTGACCAGCGTGCAGCTGTTGTGGCACAGGATCGCGCCGTCCGGGGTCTGGTGGATGTCCAGCATGAATCCGCGGACGCCGTCGGTCAGTTGCCGGTCGATGCCGCGGGCCTGGTTGGGGAAGAAGTTCACGAACGGCGGGGCGAAGCCGCCGTCGACCCCGTTGGCGTAGGCGTTGTGCGCGGTGAGGAACGTGACCTGGTCGAGGGTGCGACGGTCCTGCGGCGGCATGGGGCCGGTGGCGGGAGCGACCGGGGTGAGGTACCAGGCGGCGAGGGTGCCGGAGGTGCCGATGGCCAGCTGGGCGGGGTAGTTGGCGCCGGAGGGCTGGGGCGCCACGGTCAGATAGCGCTCGGTGCCCGGCGCCTTGAGCGTGTAGCGGTCGGCGCCGACCGTGCCGATCTCCCAGGCCGCGTCGGCGCTCGCGCAGGACACGGTCCGGGCCTGGTCGCCGGAGCGGCCGAGGCAGCTGCCGGCCGTGTCGGTGCTCTCCAGGACGTACGAGGATCCACTCGTCCGGAGGTTCCACTGCTGGTGGTCCTCGTTGCCCTTGGGTCTGTGCTGTTCCACCGCTCCGCCGTTGTCCGCCGCGTCGAGACCGGTCACGGCGCTCTGGACGTAGTAGGCGCCGGCGGCCGGGACCGCGGTGGCGGCGTGGGAGGGAGGTGCCACGACCGCGGCGGCCAGCGCGGCGGTCGTGGCGAGCAGGGCGTGGGGGGTGCGCATGCGGGTGCCTTTCCTCGGAGGAGGCAGTCAGGTGCATGACACCATGCCCTGTGAAGGGGCGTCAGGAGTAGGGGTCGGGCCCGGCCGCTCGAACGGCCGGGCCCCGAAGGGCCGACGGGGTCAGCTCAGCGGCTTCTCCAGCACCGCCTTGCGGTGGCTGAACGTCTCGATCGAGTAGCGGCCGTGGTAGCTGCCCATCCCGCTCTCGCCGACTCCGCCGAACGGCAGGTCGGAGACGGTGAGATGGGCGAGGGGCAGGCCGTAGCCGAGGCCGCCGGAGGAGGTCTCCGCGGCGATCCGCGCGCGTGTGTCGTCGGACTCGGTGAAGACGTACAGCGCGAGGGGCTTGTCGCGGTCGTTGATGAAGCCGATGGCCTCGTCGAGGCCGGCCACGGTGACGATCGGCAGGATCGGACCGAAGATCTCCTCCTGCATGACCGGCGACTTCGGGTCGACGTCGGCCAGCACGGTCGGCGCGAGGTACTTGGTCGCGCGGTCGCTGCCGCCGCCGAGCACCACGCGGCCCGAGCCGAGCAGTTGGCCGAGCCGGTCGAAGTGGCGCTCGTTGACGATCCGGCCGTACTCGGCCGAGGCCGCGGGGTCCGCGCCGTACACCGCCTCGACGGCGCGCACCAGCGCGGGCTCCAGGGCGGCGGCGGTCCGAGGGTCAGTCAGGACGTAGTCCGGGGCCACACAGGTCTGGCCGGCGTTGAGGAACTTGCCGCGCGCCAGCCGGTCCGCGACCACCTCGATGTCGGCGTCACGATCGACGAACACTGGTGACTTGCCGCCGAGTTCGAGGGTGACCGGGGTGAGGTGCTCGGCGGCGGCGCGCATCACGATACGGCCGACCGTGCCGTTGCCGGTGTAGAAGATGTGGTCGAAGCGCTCGGCCAGCAGGGCGGTGGTCTCGGGTACGCCGCCCTCGACCACCGCGACCGCCTCGGTGTCGAGGTACTCGGGGATCAGCTCGGCCAGCGCGGCCGAGGTGGCCGGGGCCAGTTCGCTCGGCTTGGCCACCACCGCGTTTCCGGCCGCCAGCGCGCCGACCATCGGGGCGAGCAGGAGCTGGGCCGGGTAGTTCCAGGGGGCGATGACGAGGACCACGCCGAGGGGGTCGTACTGCGTCCAGGCCCGCGCGTCGTCGCCGAGGTGCGCCGGGACGGGTGCGGACTCGGGGCGCAGCCACTCGGTGAGGTGCCCCAGGGTGTGGTCGATCTCGCGGACGGTGAAGTCGATCTCGGTGCGATAGGCCTCGGTGGAGCTCTTGCCGAGGTCCGCGTGGAGCGCGGCGGCCAGTTCGGGGCCCTTCTCCGTGAGCATCTCGCGCAGGCGGTGCAGCTGACCCGTGCGCCACTCGACGGGCTTGGTACGGCCGCTACGGAAGGTGGCGCGCAGCCGGGCCACGATGTCGGCGGGCTGCTCGGGGGTGGAGTGGTTCACGATGCCTCGCTGGTGTGCTCGGGTCTTGCGGCCCGAGAGTACGGTCTCGATCAGTCAGATGTAAATACCAACCTTTCAGTCACCGAAATACTTTCCGTGCCGTGGGCGTGACGCGGAACCCGTGCCGCGGGAAGCGCTCAGCGCGTGAGGTCGCGCCGACGGCGTTCGAGGTGGGCGCGTTCCGCGGGGCTCTCGGTGAGCGCGACGGCGGCCTCGTACTCCCGTACCGCCTCGGTGTGGCGGCCGAGGCGGCGCAGCAGGTCGGCGCGGACGGCGTGGAGCACGTGGTACGTGTCGAGGTCCAGCGCGTCCACCAGGTCGAGGGCGGTGTGCGGGCCCTCGACCTCGGCCACCGCGACCGCCCGGTTCAGGGCGACCACCGGGCTCGGGGCGATGGCCATCAGCTGGTCGTACAGGCTCAGGACCTGCCCCCAGTCGGTGGCTTCGGCCGTCGGCGCGTCGCTGTGCACGGCGTTGATCGCGGCCTGGATCTGGTACGGGCCCGGCCGGTTGCGGCGCAGGCAGCGGCGGACGAGGTCCTGGCCCTCCGTAATCAGGTCGCGGTCCCACAGGGTGCGGTCCTGCTCGGGCAGCGGCACCAGCTCGCCGCGCTCGTCCTGCCGGGCGGGGCGGCGTGCCTCGATCAGCAGCATCAGCGCGAGGAGCCCGATGACCTCGGGCTCGTCCGGCATGAGCTCGGCGAGCAGCCGGCCGAGGCGTACGGCTTCGGCGCACAGGGCGGGATCGCCGGTGTAGCCCTCATTGAAGATCAGGTACACGACGGCCAGCACACCGTTCAGCCGGTCGGGGAGGTCGGCGTCACGGGGCACCCGGTACGGGATGCCCGCGTCACGGATCTTGGCCTTGGCCCGCACGATGCGCTGGGCCAGGGTGGGCTCGGGCACCAGGAAGGCGCGGGCGATCTGCGCGGTGCCGAGTCCGCCGAGCAGTCGCAGGGTGAGCGCGACGCGGGCCTGGAGGGCGAGCGCGGGATGACAGCAGGTGAAGATCAGCCGGAGCCGGTCGTCGCGCACGGGGCCCTCCTCGGCCGGTGCGTCGGGCGTGTACAGCCGGGCGGCCTCGGCCTGCCGGGCGTCCCGGGACGACTCGCGGCGCAGACGGTCGATCGCGCTGTTGCGCGCGGTGGTGATGATCCAGCCGGCCGGGCTGGGCGGCACCCCGGTGTGCGGCCACTTCCGGACGGCCGTGGTGAAGGCGTCCTGGACCGCTTCCTCGGCGAGGTCGATGTCGCCGAGGAAGCGGACGAGGACGGAGACCGCGCGCCCGTACTCGGCACGGAAGACGGCCTCGACGTCGGTGGCGTCGTGCATCAGTGCTGGTCGACGAAGGGCCGTACCTCAATGGGGAGGGTGGTGGCCAGCGCGGCCTTCCTGCCCCATTCCAGGGCCTCGTCCAGGTCGGCTGCCCTGATCAGGCACAGGCCGCCCAGATACTCCTTGCCCTCGGCGTACGGTCCGTCGGTGATCAGCACGTCGCCGTCCTTGGGGCGCAGCACGGTGGCCGTCTCCGGGCCGTGCAGCCCGCCCGCGAACACCCAGGCTCCGGCGTCGCGCAGCTCCTGGTTGAAGGCCTCGACATCGCGCATGATCGCGGCGAGCTCGTCGGGGGCGGGAGGCGTGCCGCCGGCCGGCTGGACCACGCTGAGCAGGTAGTGCTTCATGACGTCCTCCTTGGCGTCGTGGGGTTTCCGTCACCTCCTACACGAATGACGGTCACCCGGATCGACACCTCGCCCCACCCCTCCGGGAGAATCTTTTCCATGACCACGGCAGCACATCCACTCGTCGCCGGTGCCCGCCTGCTCGCGGACGATCTGCTCGCCCCGCGGGCCGAGCACGTCGACCGGGAGGGCGTCCCCGCGAGCCACATCGAGGCGGTCAGGCGCTCCGGGCTGCTCGGTGTGAGCGCGCCGCGCGAGTACGGCGGAGCGGGCGCCCCCGACGCGGTGGCCCGGGAGGTCGCGGAGATCCTGGCAGGGGCATGCTGCTCCACCTGGTTCGTGCAGACGCAGCACCACACGCCGGTGAAGCTGCTCGCGAGGTCCGGACTCCCCGTGCGGGAGCGGCTGCTGCGTCCGCTGGCGACGGGCGAGCGGCTGGCCGGGATCGCCTACGCCCACGTCCGCTCCTTCCCCCGGGTTTCCGTGCGCGCCACGGCCGAGCGGGGCGGCTGGCGCTTCGACGGCACCGTGCCCTGGTACACGGGCTGGGGTCTGAACGACGTGATGCTCCTCGCCGGCGTCTGTGCGCGCGACGACGTGGTGTTCGCGTTCGCCGACGCGCGCGAGCAGCCGGGACTGCGTCCCTCGCCGCCAATGCGGCTCGCGGCGCTGTCCGCGGCGCAGACGGTGTCGCTGGAACTGGACGGCCTGTGGCTGCCCGAGGAGTCCGTGGTGCTGCGCACCCCGAGGGAGAAGTTCGCCCAGATCGACATCCCGCGCAGTACCAACGCCTCCCCCGCGGTCTTCGGCGTGGCGTACGCCGCGCTGCGCGTGCTGGAGAGCGCCGCGGACGGCGCCGAGACGGCCGGGGCGCTGCGGGCCCGTCTCGACGAGGTGCGGCGACAGGCGTACGCGCTGGCCGACCACCCCGTGCCGCACGAGCACATCGAGGAACGTCTGGCGCTCAAGACTCGGGCGTACGACCTCATGCGCACGGCCACCACCGCGGCGGTCGTGGCCGGCGGCGGACGCACCATGGCCCTGTCCAGCCCCGCCCAGCGGCTGGCCCGCGAGGGGATGTTCCTGCTGGTGCAGGGGCAGACGGCGAAGGTCCGCAGGGCCCATCTCGACGCACTGGCCGCCCAGGCACACGAGCCTGAGCGGACGTTTGCCCCGCCGCGCTAGGCGGCCTCCTCCTCACAGGTGGGCACCACCACGAGGAACGCGTCGGACTTCAGGTCCATGACGACGGTCGCGCACTCGCCCTCGGCGCGGCGCGCGGCCGCGTACTCCTCCGCCGGCCACGATCCACGGGGAGCCCCGGCGGGAAAACGCTTCAACACCTTCGCGCCCATGGCGGCGGTTCACCTCCGGCCTCGACCAGCGACGCCCCCTGCGCCGTCCCTACCCTTCACCTGCCCCGGATCGCTGCGGACATGTCATTTCGCCGACGGTCACGACCGGGAACCGCTCCGGGCGAGCCCGCGAACGTACATGAGCCCGCTCCGCTCACCAGGAGGTCGGAGGTGGGCCTCGATCGCAGCCGACGGCATGCCGCGGGCAGACCGGCCGGCTCGGCACGGGGCGCCCAGCACCCACCGCCGGCTGCCTGCGACGGGTGCCCTCGGTGCGACGGTGCGCCGGCCGAAAAGCGACGGGCCGTAGCCACCGGCTGGACCGCCCCAGCCCCTACATATAAGGACGGAATAAGCGCAGAATGTACCTACGCGGCGCTCACCGCACCGCACCAGACGCGGTCAGGCCTGCAAGTCAAAGGAGACGAGTCATGGCCAACGTCTCGCACAGAGGTGACATAACCAGCCACCCCGATGTCCACGAAATGCGGGCACGCTACGCCCGTATGCTCGGTGGCCGGGATGTGGCGCTGGTCGACGGACCGGTGTTCCTGCTCGGTCTGTACTGCGCGGCATCCCCGTGGATCCTCCACTACTCGGCGAGCCAGCCCGCACTCGCCACCCACAACCTGATCATGGGCATCGCGATAGGCCTGCTGGCCCTCGGATTCACCTCGGCCCCGGAGCGTATGTACGGCCTGAGCTGGGCCATGTGTGCCCTGGGCATATGGATGATCATCGCGCCCTGGATCGTCGGCAGCAGCCCGGACACCGGCGTCGTCATCAGCAACATCATCATCGGCGCCCTGGCCATCATCCTCGGGCTGATGTGCGCCGGTACGGCCGCGAAGAGCGCACCCATGCCGTAGCGCACCCGAGCCACGAAGAGAACGCAGAGGAAAGGAACAAGGAGATCGAGGCCGGTCCGCAGGGGCGGACCGGCCTCCGGCTGCCGGGCGGTGCTTCGAGCGCACCGCACGAGGGCCGGCCGTCAGGTACCGGCGGGCTCCGTGTCCGGCGCCTGCGTGGCGGCGTACTCCTCGGAGACCTCCTTCTCCCCGAACGGCCACACCTTCTCCAGCCGCGCCCAGATCAGGAACGCAACGCAGCCGAGGGCGACCCAGGCCAGGGACCACTCGATGGGGTGGCGCCCCGGGGAGTTCTCGTCGGCGTAGCCGTAGATCACGCACCAGCCGACGAAGGCGACGATGCTCGGCAGGGGGTAGAGCCACATGCGGTAGGGGCGTGGCATCGTCGGCCGGCGCCCGCGCAGCACCGTCAGGGCGACGATCTGGGCCAGCGCCTGGACGAGGACCATCACCGTGGTGAGGAGCTGGATCAGGGTGGCCAGATCCGTGTGCCGGCCGATCAGGAAGCCGATCGCGGTGATCACGCCCATCGTCGCCAGGCCGAGCATCGGGAAGCGGTGCCTGGGGTGCAGCTTCGCGTACGGCCGGAAGAAGACGCGGTCGCGGGCGGCGTCGTAGGGCACCCGCGAGCCGCCGAGCAGGCCGGTGAAGACCGAGGCGAACGCCGTGATCAGGATCAGGACGGTCACCGTGTCGGCGGCCCCCTTGCCCCAGGTCTCCTCCAGTACGGCCGAGGCCACCGAGGTGGAGGCGATGTCGGCGGGGTCGGTCATCCGGTGCCAGTCGATGACCCCGAGCGTGCCGATCTGCAGGAGCAGATAGATCGCCATGATGCCGAGGATCGAGAAGAGGATGGAGCGCGGCAGGGTACGGCCGGGGTCCTTGATCTCGGCGCCCATGTAGGCGGTCGTGTTGTAGCCGAGGTAGTCGTAGATGCCGATGGTCAGGCCCGCGGCGAAGCCCAGCCAGAAGTGGTTCGAGCTGAGGTCGAGGGCGTGCGCCGGGTAGGTGAAGGCCAGGTGGGGGCTGAAGTCGGTGGCGGCGGCGACGATCACCAGGAGCACCGAGGCGATCATCACGGTCCACATCACCGCGGTGATGCGGGCGATGTGCTCGATGCCGCGCCAGAGCAGGAGCACGACCAGGGCGATGATGCCGAGACCGATCAGATCGCCCGAGGTCCTGCCGAGGTCGGGGGCGAGATAGCCGAGGTACTGGACGAAGCCGACCACGCCGGTGGACATGATCAGCGGGATGAAGAGCATCGCCGTCCAGACGAACAGGAACGGCATCAGCCGGCCCGTGCGGTACTGGAAGGCCTGGCGGAGATAGACGTAACTGCCGCCGGAGCCGGGCATCGCCGCGCCCAGCTCGGCCCAGACCAGCCCGTCGCAGAGCGCCAGCACCGCGCCCGCCACAAAACCGATCACCGCCTGGGGGCCGCCGAATGCGGCGACCATCAGCGGGATCGTCACGAACGGACCGATCCCGCACATCTGGCTCATGTTGATGGCGGTGGCCTGGAACAGGCCTACGCGACGGACGAATCCACCCGTGGGTGGCGGACTACCGGACATGGGGACTCCTGACGCGGCGGACGGAGAGGCTCGCCCGGCGGGGCTGGAGCCGATCCGGCGGGGCTGATGGCCGATAAAGTTAAGGAGCCTTACTAGATGCGTCAAGTATGCGTGAGGAATGCGTGAGAATGGTGCGATGCCCGCCAGCGACGTCATAGAGCAGCACGAACAGCCCTGGAGCCGCCGGCGGCTGCGCAGCACCAACGAGCGGCTGCTCCTCGACCGGCTGCGCGCCCTCGGTTCCGCCTCGCGCGCCCAGCTGGCGCGCGAGACCGGGCTGTCCAAGCCGACCGTGTCCAGCGCCCTCGCCTCGCTGGAGTCCGCCGGACTCGTCCACGAGGTCGGCACCCACGCCCCCGAGCGCGGCCGGATCGCGGTCCTGTACGCCCCCGACCCGGCCGCCGGTCATGCGCTCGGCGTGGACATCGGCCGCAGCTGGCTGCGGGTCGCGGTCGCCGACCTGGACGGCACGGTGGTGGCCCGGTCCGATGTGCGCAACCGCGCCCGCGGCTCGGGCGCCCTGGCCGACCTGGTCGTCTCCACCGCACGCCAGGTCGTGGCCAACTCCGGCGTGGACCCGGCCGAGGTGGTGCACGGCGTGGTGGGCACGCCCGGTGTGTACGACGAGAAGACGCGGCGGGTGCGGTACGCGATGCATCTGCCGGGCTGGGGCCGCGCCGGACTGCTCGACCGGCTGCGCGAGGAGCTGGGCGTACCGCTGGAGGTGCACAACGACGCCAACCTGGCGGCGCTGGGCGAGTACACGTACGGGGTCGGCGCGGGCAGCCGGCTGTTCGCGTACATCCTGATCGGCACCGGCCTCGGCATGGGGGTCGTCAGCGAGGGACGGCTGTTCACCGGGGCGCACGGGCTGGCCGGGGAGATCGGGTTCCTGCCCTGGCCGGGGCAGCAGAAGCCGGAGCGGCTGGAGGACGCGGTGTCGGGGGTGGCCGTCGTCGAGGCGGCGCGCCGGTTCGGGATGAGCGGGCAGCTGACCGCCAAGGCCGTGTTCGACGCGGCCCGGCACGGAAACACCGCCGCGGTCAGGGCGGTTCACCTGGAGGGCGAGCGGATAGCGCACACGGTGGCCGCCGCGGCGGCCGTGCTCGATCCGGATCTGGTGGTGCTCGGAGGCGGGGTGGGCCACAGCGTGGACCTGCTGCTGCGTCCGGTCCGGGACCATCTGCGCACGCTCACCCCACTGCGCCCGAAGATCGCGCCGAGCCGACTGGGTGAGGACGCGGTGCTCCTCGGCGCGGTGGCGACGGCTCTGGGGACGGCACGGGAGATGGTGTTCGAGCGCAGGTCGGCCGGGTGACGACCAATTCCCGCAGGGGCCACGGTGATTGACACGGCCCCCTCGGAGCCCTAGCTTGAGGCAGGTTAGTAAAGTTTCCTAACTTTACGAGGCTGGAGACCGCAGTGTTCCCTCGCCCCGCCCCCCGACACCGCCTCGCCGCAGCCGCCGTGGCCCTGGGCCTGATCGGCTCGCTGTCCAGCAGTGCCTGGGCCGGGCCCCGGCATCCGGCCCCGGCGCACGGACACACCCCGGTCACCCGTGTGCCCTCCGCCGCGGGCACCGGCACCCCGCTCTCCGGCTACGCGATCCGGTCGACGGCCGAGGTGAGCGACTCCGCGTCGGACGTCTCCTCCCCCGGCTACCCGGCTGCCGGCTGGTATCAGGCGGGCCCCCGCTCCACGGTCCTCGCGGCACTGCTCGCCGACGGCGTCTACGCGGACCCGTTCTACTCCACCAACCAGCAGAAGATCCCCAAGGCCGACTTCCAGGTCCCGTGGTGGTACCGCAGCGACTTCCGGGTCGCCGACACCGCCGAGCGCACCTACCTCGACTTCAGCGGGGTGATCTCGGCGGCCGACGTCTATGTCAACGGCCACCGGGTCGCCGGGGCCGCGGACGTCTCCGGCGCCTACACCCGCCACGAGCTGGACGTCACCTCGCTGGTCCGTCCCGGCACGAACACGGTGGCCTTCCGGATCCAGCCGAACGTGCCCAACAAGAAGCTCACCATGGGCTGGATCGACTGGCTCCAGCCGCCGCCCGACGAGAACATGGGCATCGTCCGGGACGTCCTGGTCCGCCGGGGCGGCCCGGTGGCCCTGCGGGACGCGCATGTGACGACCCGGCTGGACGTGCCCTCGCTCGCCACGGCCGATCTGACGGTCAAGGCGCGGGCCCGCAACGACTCCGACGCGGCCGTCACGGCCGAGGTCTCCGGGAGCGTCGCCGGAACGTCGTTCACGAGGACCGTGCCGCTCGCCGCCCACGAGACGAAGACGGTCATCTTCACCCCGGCCGACTTCCCCGGCCTGCACCTCACCGAGCCGAGGGTGTGGTGGCCGGCGGCCATGGGCGGACAGCCCCTGTACGACCTCGACCTCACCGCCACGGTCTCCGGCACCCGGTCCGACACCGTGCACCGGACCTTCGGCATCCGCGACGTGCAGGCACCGCTGAACTCCGACAGCGCCCGCCAGTACCGGATCAACGGCCGCAAGCTGCTGATCAAGGGCGGCGGCTGGTCGCCGGACGAGTTCCTGCGCTGGGACCGGACCTATGTCGAGGACCGGCTGAAGTACGCCCTCGACCTGGGCCTGAACACCATCCGCCTGGAAGGCCACATCGAGCCCGACGAGTTCTTCGACCTCGCCGATCGCTACGGCGTGCTCACGCTGCCCGGCTGGGAGTGCTGCGACAAGTGGGAGGGCCAGGTCAACGGGAGCGGCGAGTCCGGCGACCCGTGGACGGCCGCCGACTACCCGGTCGCCAAGGCCTCGATGGCCGCCGAGGCGGCCCGGCTGCGTGACCACCCGAGTGTCGTCTCCTTCCTGATCGGCAGCGACTTCGCGCCCGACGGGACGATCGAGAAGAACTATCTGGACGCCCTGAAGGCGGCCGACTGGCCGACCCCGGTGGTCTCCGCCGCGTCCGCCAAGTCCTCGCCCCAGCTGGGCAGTTCGGGCATGAAGATGACCGGCCCCTACGACTGGATCCCGCCGAACTACTGGTACGCCAAGCGCGAGGGCGGCGCCACCGGCTTCAACTCCGAGACCAGCGCGGGACCCGACATCCCCACCCTCGACACCCTGCGCCGGATGATGACGCCCGCCGAGCTGGACACGCTCTGGAAGAACCCGGGCACGAAGCAGTACCACCGCTCCCCGTCACCGGTCTTCGGCACGCTGAAGATCTACGACGCCGCCCTCGCCGGCCGCTACGGCTCCCCCAAGGGCCTCACCGACTACGTCCGCAAGGCGCAGCTCGCGCAGTACGAGGCCGTGCGCGCCCAGTACGAGGCGTACGGACGCAATGCGACGGACTCCTCGAAGCCGTCCACCGGGGTGATCTACTGGATGTTCAACAGCGGCTGGACGTCCCTGCACTGGCAGTTGCTGGACCGCTATCTCGACCAGGGCGGCGCCTACTTCGGGGCGAAGAAGGCCAACGAGCCGCTGCACATCCAGTACTCCTACGACAACCGTTCCGTCGTCGTGGTCAACAACCGGCACGGCTCCGCCTCCGGACTCACCGCGCGGGCCACGCTGTTCAACCCCGACGGCACGCAGAAGTACGACAAGACGGCCACCGGGATGACGGTGAAGGGCGACGGCGCGCACGCCGACGCGCTCACGCTGCCCGCGTCGGTGAGCGGACTGTCGACGACGTATCTGGTGCGGCTCACCCTGACCGACTCCTCCGGCAAGGAGGTGAGCCGGAACGTGTACTGGCTCTCCACCGAGGCGGACACGCTCGACTGGGCCAACACCGACTGGTACTACACGCCGACGACGAGCTACGCCGACCTCAAGGGGCTGGCTTCGATGGCGCAGGTGCCGGTGTCGGCGACGGCCTCGACGGAGTCGGCGGACGGCACCTCGACCACCACGGTGACCGTGCGCAACACGGGGACGGGCAGGACCCCGTCGCTGCTGACGGACATCCATCTGGTCGACGCGAAGGGGAAGCCGGTGCTGCCGGTGCGGTGGTCGGACAACCAGGTCAGCCTGTGGCCGGGCGAGTCGATGACGCTGACCGCCACCTACCGGACGGCGGATCTGCACGGATCCGAGCCAAGGGTGCGGGTCTCCGGCTGGAACACGGCAGAGCGGACCGTTCCGGCGGGCTGACCCGGTGGGGCCCGGCGGGGGCGTCCCGCCGGGCCCCGGCACGTCAGCTGACGTCGAGCGCCGTGTCGTCGAGGACGAAGGACGTCTGCAGGGTGTTGCCCTCGGTGCCGGTGAACTTGAGCGTGACGGTCTGGCCGGCGTAGCTCGCCAGACTGAAGCTGCGCTTGGTGTAGCCGCTCGCCGCGTTCAGGTTCGAGTAGGTCGCAAGGGTGCTCAGGACGGTCCCGGAGCTGTTGAGGACCTGGACCTTGAGCGTGTCGTACGCCGTGCTGGTGGAGGTCTCCGCCGTGTCGATGTGCAGATAGAAGCTCAGGGCGGCGGCGGTGCAGCCGGACGGGATGGTCACCGACTGGGAGAGGGTGTCGGTGGTGGCGCTGCCGTAGCCGTCCAGCCAGGCGTAGTACGAGCCCGTGCGCGCCGACTCGCCGCTGGAGTTGGTGATGACACCGCTGCTGGCGCTCCAGGTGCTGTTGCCCGACTCGAAGCCGTTGTTGCCGAGCAGCTGGGCGGCGGCGCAGGTGCCGCCACCACCGCCGCCCCCGCCGCTGGTGCCCGAACCGGCCAGCCAGGCGGTGGCGTTGAGGGCGAGGGCCGCGTTGGTGGCGCCGGAGTCGTTCCAGCCGTCGTACAGGGTGTTGCCGGACTGGCCGGTGCCGTCGTCGATGGGTGAGCTGTCACCCCAGAAGGCGACGCGTCCGCTGCCGAAGGTGCTGGTCAGGAAGAAGGCGCCGGTGTTGCCGGAGTAACCGCTGCGGTAGACCAGGCCCTTGACGGCGGAGTTGTCGGCGGGCTTGAGCGTGGCGGTGGTGCCGTTGGCGATGAGGCTCTTGGTGACGGTGCCGAAGGAGCCGTGCAGGACCGGGTCGGTGCTGTCGCTGATGGCCGCCGGGTAGCCGGAGCTGATGTTCAGCGAGTCGATGGAGAAGCCGAACGGGTCGGTCGAGTCGACGCTGTTGTTGGTCATCAGATCGTTGAGGATCTCGACCGCGTCCTGGCCGTCGTTGTTGCGGTCGGCGCCGGTGTGGTCGGAGATCATGAACAGACCGCCGCCGTTCTTCACGAAGTTCATGATCGCCGTCTTCTCGGCGGTCGTGAACAGCGTGTTCGGCTCGGGCAGGACCAGCGTGTCGAAGTTCGACAGGTCGGTGGCCGAGGAGCCGCCGTAGCTGAGGCTGGAGCCCGAGGGCAGTGTCTTCAGGCTGTAACTGCCGGTCTTCTGGAGGGCGACGCCCCAGGAGGACAGGGCGCCGGTCCAGTCCGTCTCGGCGGACGGGGAGGAGTCCTGGCCGAGCGGATCGGGCTGGCTGGTGGAGATGATCCAGTCCGCGTTGCCCACCGTCTCGGCGTGGGCGTTGTCGAACAGGACGCGGTGCGTGGTGGCCGCGTGGGCGGGGGTGGCGGTGGTGCCGACCTGGAGGGCGGCTCCCGTGACGAGCAGCCCGAAGCCGGCCAGGGCTGTGGTGAGTCTGCGGCGGGATCTTCTGGATCCGAGCATCCGGCGAACCTCCGTGAGCGGTGGGGTAGAGGCGGTGCGGGCGCCAAGTCTGCGCGCGTAGAACCAGGTTGAGGGTTCTACACGCGTCGATCGGTTGAAAGGTACATGGCATGACTGTGAGGTGAACAGAAAGTCCCGGTAATAACCGTGGTGGACCTGGCGCGGAGTTGCCCGCGCACAGGCCCGCCGACGCGGCTCCCCTCGGCGTTCGGCGGGCCTGCCGCCTCGACCGGGCGCCCGGCATGGTCGGCGCCGGGCACGGAGGGAGGCGGACCCCCACACCAGAAGAGTCGTGGCTCAGCCCGGCGGACGCATGGGGCCGATCGGCTCTGCGCACCGGCCCGTTCGGCCCGGCCGGTGCGCCGTCGCCTCACTCAGTGGGAACGGCGTGGCTCAGGTCGTGTACACGTACGGCGTCGTCGTGCTCAGTGGTGCGAAGCCGAGGCGTTCCAGGATGGGGCGGCTCCGCGCCACCGCGTCGACCTGGAGATAGCGGTAGCCGAGGGCCGCCGCGGCATGGGCGCGATGGGCCACCAGGGCACGGTAGATGCCCCGGCCACGCCAGGCCTCCACCGTGCCACCGCCCCACAGCCCGGCGAACCGCGTGCCGGGCACCGGCTCCAGGCGGGCCGCGCTGACCGGCTCGTCCCCCGCGAGCGCCACCACGGCGACCACCGTGTCCGGGGCGGCGGCCAGCCGGTCGAGCAGCCGGTGCCGCAGCCGTGTGCCGTCCGTGCCGAAGGCCTGCTCGTGCACGTCCACCACGAGGTCGACGCCGGCCGGGTCGGTGACGGGCAGGAGGCGGATCCCGTCGGGTGGCCGCGTGTCGGCGGTCAGGGCGGCGACCTCGGCGACCATCAGGGTCTCCTCGGGCTCCGGGGTGAACCCGGCCGCGACGAGCCGTGACCCGAGGTCGAGCGGGCGGTCGTGGCCGTACAGCTTCCACTCGAAGTCGCGGCCGAGGCCGGTGAAGTAGGCGATCTGGTCGGCGATCGCCCGGTCCGCGCTCGTGGCGTCCAGGCCGGACCAGACGACGCCGTTCCAGCCGTGGGCGTCCGCGACCTGGCGCACCACGTTCCCGGTGCGCTCGATCCGGGCGCCGGGGCCGTCGGGCCGTGCGCCCTCGCGCATGTCCCGGTCGTACAGGGCGAGCACCGAGGCGTGATCCATGGGTTCACTCCAGCATCCGGGGCGGGCCCGGGCAACGGGATTACCGGTCGGCGGTTCCCGCGGCGTCCGGACGCACCGCGGCCAGATATGCGCTGAGCCGGTCGCGGTTGCGGGCCAGGCAGTCGATGCGGGCCTGGATACGGTCGATGTGACCGGTGAGGAGGGCCGCGGTCTGCGGGGTCACGCACTCGGCGGGCGGATGGATCTGCTCCGGACCGGAGAGGTAGGGCAGGATCGCCCGGATCATCTCCGTGGTGAGTCCCGAGTCCAGCAGGCCGCGGATCTGCTGGACGTCCTGGACCGCGGACTCGCCGTAGGAGCGGTAGCCGTTGTCGGCGCGTTCGGGGTGGAGCAGGTCCTGTTCCTCGTAGTAGCGCAGCAGCCGGGTGGGGACGCCGGTGCGGCGGGACAACTCGCCGATCCTCATGGATGCCTCCCTCCGGGCGGCGCTTGCCTTCACACTGATGTGAAGGTCCGACCATGGTCGCATGTCCACCGTTTCCCCGGTCAAGGGCACTCCCCTGCCCACGCCGCTGCCCTGGCCCGGGCTCCTGGCCCTGTCCGCGGCGGCCTTCACCGCCGTCATGACCGAACTGCTCCCGGCCGGCCTGCTGTCGGTGATGGCACCGGCGTTCGGTGTCTCCGAGGCCCGTGTCGGCTTCCTGGTCACCGGGTACGCGGCGGCCTCCTTCCTGGCCGCGATCCCGCTCACGGCGGTCCTGCGCGGGCTGCCCCGGCGGCCGGTGCTCATCGGCACGCTGCTGGGCCTCGCGTGCGCCGACGCCCTGGTCGCCGTCTCGTCCTCATACGCCCTCACCTTCATGGCCCGCCTGCTGGCCGGTGCCATGGGCGGCACGCTGTGGGCGATGCTCGTCGGATACGCGGCCCGCATGGTGCCCGCCGGGCGGCGCGGCCGGGCGATCGCGATCGTGCTGGCCGGGATCACCCTCGCGCTGGCGCTGGGCGTGCCCGCCGGAACCGCGCTGGCCGGGGCGCTCGGCTGGCGTACGGCGTTCGGAGCGCTGGCCGGACTCGCCGTACTGCTGGCCCTCTTCGCGCGGTGGTCGGTACCCGGCTTTCCCGGCGAACCCCCGTACGCGCGCCTGCCGTTGATCCGGGTCGCCGCCCGGCGGGGGATCCGCCCGGTGCTCTCCGTGACCCTGTTCCTGCTGCTGGGGCACCAGGTGATGTACACCTATGTCGCGCCGTTCGCGGCACACATGGGTTTCGCGCACACAGGGCTGCTGCTCGCGGTGTTTGGAAGCGCCACCGTCGTCGGCATCTGGATCACCGGGGTGCTGATCGACCGTCATCTGCGCACCACCCTGCTGGCCGCTCTGTCGTCGCTCGCGGCCGTGCTGGTCGTGCTCGGCCTGTCGGCCGGTGCGCCCGCCGTGCTCATCGGGGCCGTCGCCGTGTGGGGGGTGGCCTTCGGCGGCGCACCGACACTGATCCAGACCGCGCTCGTCGACGCCTCGGGCCCCGCCGACGCGGACGTGGCCACCTCCCTGCAGACGACGGTGTACAACGCGGGCATCGCGGCCGGTTCCCTGGCCGGGGGCCTGGCACTGGACGGCATGGGTCCCGGTGCCCTGCCGTGGACGGCGCTCCCGCTGGTGGCGGTGTCGCTCGCCGTGGCCATCGTGGGCCGGCGGTACGCTTTCCCGGCCGTACGCCCCTCGGGTCCGGCCGTGGAAAGCCCTGGCCGGAGCGGCCCTGCTGCCCGTACCGTGCGCCCCGGAGTCATGCGGTGAGAGGGGTTGTGCCTCATGGTGATGGACAGCGAACTGCCGTTTGTGCGCCGCTGCGTGGAACTCGCGGCCGAGGCGCTCGCGGCGGGCGACGAGCCGTTCGGGTCGGTGCTGGTGTCCGCCGACGGCGACGTGCTCGCCGAGGACCGCAACCGGGTGGCCTCCGGGGACCGTACGCGGCATCCGGAGTTCGAGCTGGCCCGCTGGGCGGCGGAGCATCTGACCCCCGCGGAGCGGGCCTCGGCGACCGTCTACACCTCGGGCGAGCACTGCCCGATGTGTGCCGCGGCGCACGCCTGGGTGGGGCTGGGGCGGATCGTATATGTGGCGTCCTCGGAACAACTCACCTTCTGGCTCGCTGAGTTGGCGGTTCCCGCCTCGCCGGTCCGGGCGCTGCCCATCCGTGAGGTCGCGCCCGGGGTGCTCGTCGAGGGACCGGTGCCGGAACTCGTCGAGGACGTACGCACCCTGCATCGCCGCTTCCACGGGGCGGAGACCTGATCGGCCGACGGGCCGCCCGCCCGGGAAGCGCGGCGGGGGTTGCGCATGACCGGGCCGGTCAGCCGAGTTCGAGTGTGGTGACGCCGAACACGCGGTCCTGGGCGTAGTCGCGCACGGGGCCCGTGTACATGCGGGCGGTCTCGAAGGAGGGGGTGAATCCGGCCGCCTCGGCCAGGGCGATGCCCGCCGCGTTCGTCTCGGGGACGTCGAGGGCGACGTCGCGGCCGGCGGCGTCGGCGGTGAGGGCGGCGAACAGGGCCCGGGCGTCGTCGGGGCCGTCCGCGAACAGCGGGCCGATGCGCAGGCTGTCGCGGCCGGGCCGGAGGACGCCGTAGCCGGTGAGACGTCCGCCGTCGTGGCGGACGAAGGTGCGGTGGTCGGTGCCGGTCAGCCACTCGGCCAGGAAGCGGGGCCGCTCGGCCGGGTAGCAGGCGCTGTCGTACGCGGTGATGGCCTGAAGGTCGGCCGCTCGGGCGGGACGGACGTCCGTGGGAGTCTCCGCCTCTGCCGCGGTTCCGGTGAACCGGACGGTGCGGTAGGCGAGTTCGAAGCCGGACTGGCGGTAGTTGTCCTGCTGGGCCACGACGCCGTCCAGGCCGACGGTGCGGTTTCCGGCGTGCGCGAGCGCGGTCTTCCAGGTGGTGATGCCGTGGCCGCGCCCCCGCAGGTCCGGGCGGACCAGATAGCAGCCCAGGAAGGCGTAGTCGGTGCCGTAGTTGACGACGGAGATGGCCGAGACCGGCTCACCGTCGATCCGGCCGAGGAAGAACCCCTCGGGGTCCTGGGCGAAGAAGGCGGGGCCGTCGGACAGCCCGGGGTTCCACCCCTCGTCCGCCGCCCACCCGCTGATCACCGGCCAGTCCCGGAGGGTGGCCCGGGTGACGACGAGGTCCTGGGGGGCCGGAGAGGTCATGGGTGCGCTCCATTCCGTAGCGGGGTGCGCGGTGGTCGGCCGCGCCCGCAGCATCCTTCCCGATCACCCGGGGACGCGCCACGCCGGTTACGAGCCGTTGGAAGTTCAACAGCACGTACCGGCAAGGCCGTTGACGTCGGCCGCTCGGCCCACGGCGGTGGCGTGGCACCGGCCGCCGGAGGTCCCGCGGATCGCGTCCGGTGGGACCTCCGGCGGGCGCCCCCCGGAGCGGGGGGGCCCCGGGGGGGGACCGCGGGTGACGACGGCCCCCCGGGGGAGGTCAGCGGCCGGGGCCGCGGCGGGGGGGGGCGGGGGGTGCGGGCCC
>NZ_JBFAIQ010000026.1:89774-111969 GCF_040654755.1 Streptomyces sp. NPDC050625 | reverse complement strand
GTTACATTCCGAACCCGGAAGCTAAGCCTCACAGCGCCGATGGTACTGCAGGGGGGACCCTGTGGGAGAGTAGGACACCGCCGAACAAATTTTGAGAAAGAGCCCCAACTCCGGTTGAAAAACCGCGAGTTGGGGCTCTTTCGCGTTCACGCCACGGTCATGACCACGGCACCTTGGTTCTACGGGGTTGCCGCTGTCGCCCTCGCGGCCGGCGGCGGGCAGGGCACCGAAGGGCGACGGGACCGCCGTGACTCCCGTCGGCTACAAGGTCACTCCGGCCGGGCGCCAGGCCCAGCTGGGCAACCTCCCCCTCAACGCCGTGCTGTCCCCCGACAAGAGCATGCTCCGGGTGAGCAACGCCGGTCAGGGCACGCAGTCCCTGCAGGTGGTCGACCCCGAGGACTCGGAGGTTGTGCAGAATCACGGCGGTGAACACGGTCGACTCGCCGATGGCCGGTGTGTCGGCGAAGCAGGACCTCACCATGGAGGACCAGATCGACGAGCGGACCTTCAACGAGGCGATCTGGAAGAGCGTGCGCGGGGCGAAGTCGCGGATGCCGGAGCCCCGGCACGACCTCTATGGCGCCGTGCCCAATGATCAGGCCAAGGAGCTCGACGACGACTGACGGTGTCAGTCGGCCGCGGTGAAGGTCACCTCCGCGGTGTCGACGCTCCCGCCCCGGCGGCCGGGTGCGCTCTGCCACTTCCAGTAGAGGTTGGTGTGGGCGATCACCTGCTCCGGGGCGGGGGCGCCGTAAGCGGAGAGGTCCTCCGTCGTATGGGCGTCGGCGACCAGCGTCGCGTCGTACCCGCGGACCATGGCGCCGTGCAGGGTGGAGCGGATGCACACGTCCGTCTGGGCGCCGGTGACGACGAGCCGGCCGACGCCGCGCTCGGCCAGGACGGACTCCAGCTCGGTGTCCTCGAAGGAGTCCGGGTAGTTCTTGTGGACCAGGGGCTCGGTGTCGTGGCGCTTCAGCTCCGGGACGTACTCCCAGGGCTCGCTGCCGGACTTCAGCTGTTCGTCGGAGTGCTGCACCCAGATCACGGGGACGTTCTCGGCGCGGGCCTTGTCGACCAGGACGTTGATGTTCGCGATCACGTCGGCGCGGTTGTGGGAGCCCTCCACCACCCCGTTCTGGACGTCCACGATGAGCAGTGCGGTGTTCGGCCTGTTCTGCAGAGTCGTCATGGCGACCACGGTAGACCGCGGCACTGACAACGAGCCCGGAGTATTTCGGGTGAGCGGTCCGGTGGGCTGGTACTAGCGTGGCCGTATGAGCAGCTTGATCAGCGATGATTACGTGATCCGGGCGATACGGGCCGACGAGTGGCAGGCCGTCAAGCGGCTGCGGCTCGACGCGCTGCGGGATCCCGTGGCCCACCTGGCGTTCCTGGAGACGTACGAGAAGGCCGCGGCCGAGCCGGACGCCTTCTGGCAGGGGCGGGCCGAACGGTCCGGCGAGGGGGCGGCCGGCGCCCGGCAGTTCATCGCCGAGGGGCCCGACGGGGCGTGGGTCGGCACATTGACCGTGCTCGTGGAGGAGGCGGGGTCCACCGACTGGGCCGGCTTCGCGGTCGACCGGAAGCAGGGGCATGTCGTCGGGGTGTTCGTGCAGCCCGGGTACCGGGGGACCGGGCTGACGGAGGCGTTGTTCGCGGCGGGGGTGGAGTGGGCCTGGGGGATCGGGGCCGAGCGGGTGCGGCTGATCGTCCACGAGGACAACGGGCGGGCCCAGGGCTTCTACCGCAAGGTGGGGTTCGTGCCGAGCGGGGTCATCGTGCCGTTGGAGCAGGCGTCCGGGGAGTCCGAGTTGGAGTTCGTGCTCGAAAAGTCGTAACGCATCGTAGGTCCTACCTGAGTCGTAACGAGGCTTCTCAGACCGGCAGTTCGTGGTGCGGCCAGCGGGCGCGGCCCTGTTCCCGGGAGCGGAGCAGGGCCAGGGTCGGCAGGCCGCGGTCCGCCCCGTTGGTCAGCAGCTCGGGGAGCTGGGGGAGCGGGGCGACGGCCGCGATGTCGTCGAGGACGAGGGCCAGTGGTGGGTCGAGCCGACCGGAGGATGACCGTTCGGCCATGCGCCGGCCGCGCTCGACCACGCTTGAGACAAGTGCCGTCAGAAGAGGCATCGCACCTGGGTTGGTCCTGGGGTCCTCGATGGATTCACCCACCAGATAAAGCGTGCCCCCTTCGTTGACGAAGGAATCCAAGGCAAGCGCATCAGTTCGGTTCGGAGTGCATGCCTCGCGGATATTGACCGTGGAGAGGGCGGCCAGCGCACGGCTCGTCAACTCCTGTGCGATGTCACGGCGTTCGGGGTGTGCGGTAAGCGCGGCTTCCAGCTCGCCCGCGGCTCCGGGGGCCGCCTTGGGGTTGGTACGGAGGGTTCGTACGGCGTCCTGGATCTGGGCGCCCTGGGTCCAGCGGTGGACGTGGCGGATGGTGCGGCCGTCTATGGCGGCGGCGTGCAGATAGCTGCGGAGCAGGGTTTCGGCGGTGTCCACGAGGGCCTGGTCGATCTTGGCCGTCGGTCTGACCGGGGCCAGCAGGGCCGTCGCGCGCTGCACCGCCGTCTGCTTGTCCTCGCAGCCCGCCGTGGGCGACCAGTGGAGGCGGGCCGGGGTGTCGCAGAGGTGGGTCGGGTCGTAGAGGAGGACGGGGCCGAGTTTGGCGCGCGCGTCCTTGGTCTCCGACCAGAGCACGGGGTTCGACGTGACGACCAGCGCGGGGCCTTCCGCGTCCCGGATCGCCTGGGTCGCGGTGGTGTGGCGGGTCTCGGGCGGGGCGTAGAGCACGGCGCCTTCGGTGCGGCCGGCTTCCCACGCGCCCACGCGTTCACCGTTGGCGGGGAAGCCGGGAAGGGCCTCCGTCGGCTCGGGCTCCGCTTCCCTGCGTGGTTCGGGCACCTCGAACTGCTGGGGCTGGGGTGCCTGTGGCTGAGTCGGCCGTGGCTGAGTCGGCTGTGACTGAGCCGCCGGATCCGCTGAGGGCGCAGGATCCGCTGAGGCCGTCGGGGCCGCGCCCGCCGCCTGCGCGCGCCCCTTCGCCGCGCCCTTCTCGAAGCTCCGTCTGACCTTCCCCGCCCGCCACCGCGCCAGCGTTCCCATCACGAACACGGTCAGTACGAACAGCACCATCAGCTGGCCGATGAACAGACCCCAGAACAGCCCGTACCCGGAGAGCTGCCCGGCCGGTGTGCTGGGCCAGGCGCCGGTGATGTCGTGCGGTTCGCCGATGAGGTGCCGCATGGCCAGCGGGGTCCGGGTGAAGGTGACGCCGGACGGCCACGAGCCCCGGGCGAACCAGCCGGCCAGTCCCGTCGCCGTCCACACCAGCAGGGTCATGCCGAGGAGGAACGCGAGCAGGCCGACCAGCAGTCCGTCGGGAATACCGCCCTGGTTCTCCCGCCGGAGGTCGCGGGGGTCGCGGTGGTCGTCGGGTCTCACGGGGGTTCCTCCCTACGCCACCGTCGATTCGGAGTCGCCGAGGTGCTGTTCCACGAAGGCCGCCGCGCGCTCCTCCGCCTCCAGCTCGGCCGCGCGCAACGCGTCGTCGGACTCCATCTCCCGGGACGACTCGGTCATCGCCCGGTCGGTGAAGACCAGCGGGCGTTCCGTCTCCGTCACCAGGTGCTTGACCACCTGGACATTGCCGTTGACGTCCCACACCGCGATGCCCGGAGTGAGGGTCGGGATGATCTCCACGGCCCACCTGGGCAGGCCCAGCACCCGGCCCGTCGCCCGCGCCTCGTCCGCCTTCTGGGCGTAGACGGTCCGTGTGGAGGCCATCTTCAGGATCGCGGCCGCCTCCTTCGCCGCCGCTCCGTCCACGACGTCGGACAGATGGTGGACGACCGCCACGAAGGACAGACCCAGCCGGCGCCCGAACTTCAGCAGCCGCTGGAACAGCTGTGCCACGAACGGGCTGGCGATGATGTGCCAGGCCTCCTCGACCAGGAAGATGCGCTTCTTCCGGTCGGGGCGGATCCAGGTGTGCTCCAGCCACACGCCGACGATCGCCATCAGGATCGGCATGGCGATGGAGTTCCGGTCGATGTGGGACAGGTCGAAGACGATCAGCGGGGCGTCGAGGTCGATGCCGACCGTGGTGGGACCGTCGAACATGCCGCGCAGGTCACCGTCGACCAGGCGGTCCAGGACCAGCGCCACGTCCAGGCCCCAGGCCCGTACGTCGTCTATGGCGACGTTCATCGCCTCGGCCGACTCCGGCTCCGGGTGCCGTAGCTGCTCGACGATGTCGGACAGCACCGGCTGGCGCTCGACGATCGTCTCGTTGACGTACGCGTGCGCCACCTTCAGCGCGAAGCCGGACCGCTCGTCCAGGCCGTGCCCCATCGCGACCTCGATGATCGTGCGCAGCAGCGCCAGCTGGCCGGTCGTCGTGATCGAGGGATCGAGCGGGTTGAGCCGGATGCCGTGGTCCAGGGCCGCCATCGGGTCCAGCCGGATGGGAGTTATCCCCAGCTCCTCCGCGATGAGGTTCCATTCGCCGACCCCGTCCTCGCCCTGTGCGTCCAGGACGACGACCTGGCGGTCGCGGAAGCGCAGCTGGCGCAGGACGTACGTCTTCTCCAGGGCCGACTTGCCGTTGCCGGACTCGCCGAGGACCAGCCAGTGCGGCGCGGGGAGCTGCTGGCCGTAGAGCTGGAACGGGTCGTAGATGTAGCCCTTGCCGGAGTAGACCTCGCGGCCGATGATCACGCCGGAGTCGCCGAGGCCGGGGGCGGCGGTCGGGAGGTAGACCGCCTGGGCCTGGCCCGTGGACGTGCGCACCGGCAGCCGGGTCGTCTCGACCTTCCCGAAGAGGAAGGACGTGAAGGAGTCGGTGAGGACGGACAGCGGATCCCGCATGTATGGCCCCTACCTTCGGATACCGGTGGCGAACGGGAGGGTGTTCACGAAGGCCCGGTGATGCTCGCGGTCGCACCACTCCAGCTTCAGATACGACTTTCCGGCCGAGGCCCTTATGGTCCGTTTGTCGCGGTTGAGTGCCTCCGGTGAGCGGGAGGACACGGTGATGTAGCCGACGAGGTTGACCCCGGCCGCGCCACTGGCCAGGTCCTCGCCGCGCTGGTCGAGTCGGTTGTGGGCGGCGATGTCGCGCGGGTCGACGGTGCGGTTCATCTTGGCGGCGCGGCTGGCCTCGGCCTCGTCGTTCGTCTTCTCGGTCAGCATGCGCTCGATGGCGATCTCGGTGGGTTCGAGGTCCATCGTCACGGCGACCGTGCGGATGACGTCCGGGGTGTGGACCAGCAGGGGCGCGAGGAAGTTGACGCCGACCGGTGTCATCGGCCACTCCTTCACCCAGGCGGTGGCGTGGCACCAGGGCGCGCGGGTCGAGGACTCCCGGGTCTTGGCCTGGAGGTAGGTGGGCTCCATGGCGTCGAGCTCGGCCGGCCAGGCATTGCGTTTCGTCATCGCCTGGATGTGGTCGATCGGGTGGTCCGGGTCGTACATGGAGTGGATGAGGGAGGCGAGCCGGCCCTGGCCGAGCGGCTGGCGCACCCGGATGTCCGCCTCCTGGAGGCGCGAGCAGATGTCGGTCAGCTCGCGCGCCATGACGACGGCGAGCCCGGCGTCCCGGTCCAGCTTCCGCCCGGCCTGTGGCCGTGCCGCCCGGGCCATGGCCTGCGCCTCGGAGGCCAGCTCGCGCGTGTAGTGCATACAGGCGACGAGGTAGGCGCGGTGCTGCTCGCTGCTGGTGGACACCATCGACTGGAGCTGGTCGTACGAGCGGGCCAGCCAGTCGGGCGCCTTCTCGTCCCCGCGCTGGGCGACGTCCTTGGCGTGGGCGTCCGGGTCGGCGGGGAGGGTGCGGGCGAGCATCTGGAGCCGGGTGACGAAGCCGTCGCCGTTGGCCACGTGCTTGAGCAGCGTGCCGAAGCGGTCGACGAGGGCCTCCTGGTCCTCGGAGTCGCGCAGACCGACGCCGGGGCCCTCGATCTCGATGGCCGCGGTGACGGTACGGCGGTCGGCGTGCAGCAGGACGGCGATCTCGTCCGGCCCGAAGGGCGCGGCCAGCCAGCTGATGCGGCCGATCCCGGGCGGCGGCCCGATCTCCACCTCACGCCCGTCGAACCGGGTGCCGGCTTCCATCACCCCGCTGCGGTAGACGGTGCCCTGCCGCAGGGTGCGCTTGTAGCTGCGGTTGATCTCGAACCACTTGTAGAACGTACGGCGCTTGTACGGCACGTACACCGCCATCAGCGCCAGCAGCGGGAAGCCCATCAGCAGCACGATGCGCAGCGAGAGGACGGGAACCAGGAGCCCGCACATCATGCCGAGGAACGCGCCCGCGATGATCAGCGCGATCTCGCCGGACTCACGGTTCCGTCCGACGATCGCGTTCGGCCGGGCGCGGCCGATGAGATACGTACGGCGGGGCGTGACCGGATGGGACATGTGGGACTCGGTCGTCAACGCCCTTCACCTCCCGAGCGATTGCTGCTGTTGCGTGTGTTGCCGGCGTGCGGGGTGTTCACCGGGCTGGGGGCGCGCGGCGCGGGGGTGGCGGAGGAGGATCCGCCGCCACCTCCGTTCGAGCCGCGCGAGCTGTGCGCGGCGACGCCGCCCTGGGCCGGGTTGGCCGGGCGGGGGGTGTTGGAGCCGCCGGACTGGCCGCCGCCTCCGTTGTTGTCGGCACGGGCGCTGTGAGTCTTGATGCCCTGCGCGACCAGGGTGGCCGGGGAGCTGATGACCGCGGCTGCCTTGCCCTCGGCGCCCTGCATGATGCGGTTGTTGCGGCCGTTGGCGATCTCGTCGCCGAAGCCCGGGACGAAGCGGTAGATCATCGCGCTGGCGAAGATGGCGAGCAGGATGATGGCGAGGCCGGAGACCACGGCGGAGAAGGCGTTGGGTCCGTTGTCGCTGGACAGGGCCCCCGCGAGGCCGAGCACGATGACGATCACCGGCTTGACGAGGATGACGGCGATCATGATGCCGGCCCAGCGGCGTACGTGACCCCAGAGGTTCTTGTCGACGAGGCCCGCGTAGACGACGGTGCCGAGGAGGGCGCCGACGTAGAGGAGGGCGGCCCTGATGACCAGCTCCAGCCAGAGGATGCCGGCGGCGAGGATGCTGACCAGGGAGACGACGATCAGCATGATCGGGCCGCCGCCGATGTTCTCGCCCTTGTCCAGGGCGCCGGAGAAGGTGCCGAAGAAGGTGTCGGTCTGGTCGCCGGTCGCCTTTGCGAGTACGTCCGTGACGCCGTCGGTGGCCGAGACGACCGTGTAGAGGATCAGCGGGGTGAACGCCGACGCGAGCACGGTCAGCCAGAGGAAGCCGATCGCCTCGGAGAGGGCGGTGGTGAGCGGGACGCCGCGCACCGCGCGCTTGGCCACGGCCAGCAGCCACAGCAGGAGGGTCAGGATCGTCGACGCCGCGAAGACCACCGCGTACTGCTGGAGGAACTTGGCGTTGGTGAAGTCGACGTTCGCGGTCTCCTTGACGGCGTCACTGAGCTTGTTGATGGTCCAGGAGGCGGCGTCGGCACAGCCCTTGGCGAGGGAGGAGAGGGGGTCGAGGGTGGAGAGGGGGTCGTTGGGGGTGCCGGTGGATCCTTTGGATCCGCTGTCGCGTTCGCAGTAAGCCTTGGCAGGCCCCCGGATGAGGTCGCAGGCGTTGTTGCTCGTCGAGGGCGACGGGCTGGGAGAGGGTGCGGCGAAGGCTTGGGTGGCCAGCAGCACCGCGGTGGTCTGTACGGCGCCGAGCACGGCCGTGACCTTGAGGATGCGGTGGTTAGCGCGCATACGTGAACCCTCCGTACTCCTCGACGGCCTTCGTCATGTCGTCAGCGGTGGAGGCCTTCTGGTCGCGGCCGACCGGGACGGGGCCGTCCTTCTGCTGGAAGTCGGTGATCTTCCAGTCGTTGCCGACCCACTTCATTTCGTACGTGGTGGTGTACCAGCTCTCGGACACCGGATTGGTCGAGGCCTCTCCGGACAGGCCGAAGAGCGAGGTGTACCAGACCGCGACTGTGGCGCTGTCCGAACTGGACGACGTGACCTTGGTGCCCACTGGGATGACCCGGGAGATGAAGGTCTGGCCCTGCGGCGCGGTGCCGTCCTTACTGAGACCGATGTTGGCCAGGAACTTCTCGCTGGAGTAGGCGCCGTCCAAGTCGGTTTGCCTGCCGGCGGCGACATCGGGGGCGTACACGGTGTTGACGATCTCGTGCCGTCTCGCTGGGTTGAACATGTCGGCCGAGCCCATTGCTACGGAGTAGTTGGCCGCCGCACTCTCCGCCCCCTGCCGGCTGTGCGCGAACCCCGTCGGAATCCCCCCCGCCTTCGACTCCACCGGCTTCGTCCCGCTTGCTGCTGTGGACGACGTGGCCGGCTTGTCGGTGGTGCCGTCGGAGGTCGCTGCGTCGTCACCTCCACGGTTCGCAAAGGCGATCGCGGCGATCAGGAGGACCACCACCCCGACGACCGTGACCAGGCTCCGTGAGGACGAGCGGCCGCCGCGCCGGGCGCCGCCGTAGGGGTCGCCCTCGGGGAGTCGCGTGCGTGTCTGACCCGTGTCGGCGTACCCGCCGGAACCGTGCTCGTCTCCGAGACTCATGCCGCGTTAGCCCCCTCGTACCGGACCGCGTAGGAATACGACGGTAGCCGTGCTGGTTCCCGCGCGGGCGCGGTGTGGTGACTCGACATCAGGGAAACGCAACCTCAGCCGGTGGGCACGAAGGGCGGGTGGGGTGGAGGGGGACGACAGGGCCAGTCCGGGCGCGCCCGGGGCGCGGTTACACGGCCATTCCGTACACGATGGTGAACAGCGTGCCCAGGGAACCGATGATGAAGACCCCCGTGAGACCGGCGATGATGAGGCCCTTGCCCTGTTCGGCGCTGAAGGTGTCCCGGAGGGCCGTCGCGCCGATGCGCTGCTTGGCCGCGCCCCAGACCGCGATGCCGAGGCAGAGCAGGATGGCTACGGCCATCACCACCTCGATCATCACCTTCGCCTCGTTGCCCAGGCTGCCGAAGGGGCCCCAGTCCGGAGCGATCCCGCCGATGATGGTGTTGATGTCTCCCTTGTCGGCCGCAAAGAGCATGTAAGTCACCGCCCCTGGTGGGTAGTTCGGATATGCCCCTGCGGTGCGCAGAGGCCACGCCTCATTCTCGCCGAGATTGTCGCTGTCGTATGTCGACTTGACGTCATTGCTTGGCGGGTTTCGTACGAATGGCACGTACGGTGACTCTGTGTATCACGGCAGGTCACGCCGGGCAACGAGGCCTGAGCGGAACCTGTAGTGTGGTTCCGTCGTTGACCCCTCTTACGACCTGGCACGGTTTCTGACGGCCGGTCGGGTGAGTCGTCGAGACGATGTTCTCACGGTGCGCATCACGAACGGGCCCCGGCTGCTGCCGAGGCCCGCGCCATCTGCCGTGTGCTGCCGGTCCGTTCGCTCGCGCACGAAGAACGGGCCGCGGCCGGCTGCCGTGGCCCGTTCCCTTCCCGTGCCGCCGAGGGGACCCCACGTCCCCCTCGTCGCGGCGGTACTCGGCGCAGGGGGTGGCCGTCCAAGTCGCTTCGGGCGAGGCGGACTTGGCGTCGGCACACACGACGACCCTCGCTTGTCGAGTGCGCGACAACAAGACAGGTGGCGGAATTCTGACTCCCGCGTTACTGAAAGGGACGCCGGGCTTACCGGCCATTGGGGGCCGGATGGTGCCGGGGTGGGGGCGGCTTGACCCGGCGCACAGTACAGATGCCGCCCGGGTGCTGCCCGGCCGACCGTGTTTCGCCGCTTCTCAGCGGGGTTTGAGGCCGTGCAGCAAGTGGTGCACGTGTTCGTCCAGGCCGGCCAGGGCCTGGTCCGCCGGGATCGAGCCGTTGGCGGCGAAGGAGGCGAGTCCGTGCATGCTCGCGGCCGCGACGAGGGTGATGCGCTCCGGGTCGCCCGCGACGATCTCGCCCCGCGCCTGCGCGTCCGCGACGAGCCGCATGAAGGAGCCGACGGAGCGGTCCACCTCGGCGGCGAGCTGTGCGGAGGCCTCGGGGTCGTGCTTGCGCATGAACATCAGCTCCAGCAGCGCGGCGTTCTCGGCGGCGAACCCGACGTACGCCTTGGCCAGCGCGCACAGCCGCGGCTCCAGCGCGAGCGCGGGATCGTCCGCGGACTCCAGCGCCTGGGCCAGCCGCTCGTACCCGGTCAGGGCCAGGGCGTCGAGCAGTGCCTGTTTGTCCTTGAAGTGGCGGCCGGGGGCGGCGTGGCTCACCCCGATCTCGCGCGCCAGCTCGCGCAGGGACAGCGCGGCGGCGCCCCGGTCGCGCAGGGTGCGCTCGGCGGCCTCCAGGAGGGCGGCGCGCAGGTCTCCGTGGTGATAGGGGCGGCTCTCGGACATGTGGACCATCGTATCGGCATGTAGACGGCGGCAGCATTGTTGGCGGTGTCACCATTGTTGTCATTGACAGCATTGTTGGCGGCGCCTACATTGAAGTCATGGCTGACAAGAACGACGCGCTCAAGGCGCGCACATGGAACGCGACCCACCTCCCCGACCTCCGTGGCCGTACGGCCGTGATCACCGGCGCCAACAGTGGCATCGGTTTCGCCGCCGCCGACGCGCTGGCCCGTGCGGGAGCCCACGTGGTGTTCGCCGTACGGGATCTCGAACGTGGCCGGGCCGCCGCCGCGAAGGTGACCGGCAGCACGGAGGTGCGCCGCCTGGACCTGGCGGATCTCTCCTCCGTACGGGAGTTCGCCGGGGCGTGGCAGGGCCCGATCGATCTGCTGATCAACAACGCGGGCGTGATGATGCTCCCGGAGCAGCGGACCAAGGACGGCTTCGAGATGCAGTTCGGCACGAACCACCTCGGCCACTTCGCCCTGACGAACCTGCTGCTGCCCCACGTCACGGGCAAGGTGGTGACGGTCTCCTCCGGTGCCCACCGCATGGGCGACCGCGCGATCTCCTTCGACGACCCCAACCTCACGGGCCGCTACACCCCCCAGCGCGCCTACTCCCAGTCCAAGCTGGCGAACCTCCTGTTCACCCTGGAACTGCAGCGCCGTCTGACGGAGTCCGGCTCGCCCGTCCGCGCCCTCGCCGCCCACCCCGGCTGGGCTGCCACCAATCTGCAGAGCCACACCGCGAACCCGGTCGCCCGGGGCCTCATGCTCGTCGGCAACCGGTTCCTGGCGCAGGACGACAGGGCGGGCGCGCTGCCCACCCTGTACGCCGCGACCCAGGACCTGCCCGGTGCAAGTTACGTGGGCCCGGACGGCCTGGGCGAGATGCGCGGCGCGCCGACCCTGGTGGGCCGTATCGCGGCGGCGAGCGACCCGGCGGCCGCGCGGCGGCTGTGGACCCTGTCCGAGGACATGACCGGCATCAAGTGGGGCATCGAGATCGCCGAGGCGGTGTGACAGGGGCGGTCGGAACCGCGTGAACAGGCGGCGGCTACGGTAAGCGGAATCAACCGCTCCAAGGAGGTGGCCGGATGGACGCGGACGCCGTGGACTTCACGCTCGGCGGCCGTACGGCCCTGGTCACCGGCTCGGTACGCGGCCTGGGCCTTGAGATGGCCCGAGGGCTGGCCGGAGCCGGCGCCCGGGTGATCCTCAACGGGCGCGACCCCGCCGCCCTCGACGCCGTGGCCGCGCGGCTCCGCGATGACGGGCTGGACGTGCTGGCCGCCGCCTTCGACGTCACCGACCGGCGCGCCGCCGACGAGGCGGTGGCCGCCCTGGGCCATGTCGACGTCCTGGTGAACAACGTGGGCCACCGCGAGCGGCGGGGCGTCGAGGAACTGACCCCCGACGAACTGGCCCACGCCCTCGACGTCCATCTGACCTCGGCGTACGCCCTGAGCCAGACCGTCGCCCGGGGCCTCGCCGAGCGCGGCACTCCCGGCCGCGTCATCAACGTCTGCTCGGCCGTCGGCCGGCTCGGCCGGACCGGGCACGCCTCCTACGCCACCGCCAAGGCGGGCCTCGACGGCCTCACCCGCGCCCTCGCCGCGGACCTCGGCCCCAGCGGTACGACCGTCAACTCGGTGGCACCGGGCACCTTCGCCACCGACGGGAACGCGAACCCGGCCGCGAACCCGGCCGAGGACCCCGCCGAGGACCCCGCCGAGCATCCGAACCCGGACCCGGACCCGGACCGCTGGCTGCGCACCCGAACGGCCCTCGGCCGCTGGGGCCGTCCGGCCGAGATAGCGGGCATCGTCGTCTTCCTGGCGAGCGATGCGGCGTCCTTCATCACCGGGCAGACGATCGCGGTGGACGGCGGGATGACGACGACGTTCTGACCGGGGGCGGCCGGTCGTCGGCACGTCGTCGGTGAGCCGTCAGCACATTGGCCCAACGGGAGTGGCACGCACGAGGCGGGGGAGGGAACCGCACAGTACGGTGGTCTCGAACCGGACTTGAGCCGGCCGGGGTGCGGTGGTCCGGCGGCCGACAGGGCGGTTCACAGGAAAATCTCAGTGAAGTCGGGAACTGTTTCTCACCTTCGTGGGACAAAGTGGGGCCTGATGAAGCGCATCTCACGCATCTCAGGTACCTCGCGTCCCGTCCTGCTCGGTGGCGCGATGGTGTTGCTGGCCGCCACCTCGGCTTCCGTCGCGGCGGCCGACGACGGGCCGGGACCGTTCGGGGTCACCGCCGTGGCCGCCGTCACCGCGCGCGGCGCGCGGGTCGGGGCGCTGTTCGGCGCGGACAAGGCCGACGACCTCTCCGGGAACCACTTCTGCACCGCCTCCGTCGTGCACAGCGCCCAGCGGAACCTCATCGTCACCGCGGCGCACTGCGTGGGCGGCGACGACTCCGACCTCGTGTTCGTGCCGGGGTACCGGGACGGGCAGGCGCCGTACGGGGTGTGGAAGGTCGGGAAGCGGTTCCTGCCCGACGGGTGGTCCCGGGGGCAGGACGAGGACAGCGACATCGCGTTCGCGTTCGTGGACGAGCTGGACGGGAAGCGGATCGAGGACGTCGTGGGCGGCAACCGCTTCGTGACGGGGATGGCGACCGGGGCGACGGCGGTGACCGTCACCGGTTACCCCGACTCCCACGAGGTGCCCATCAGCTGCACCAACAAGCCCTCCGCGCACAGCAGTACGCAGCAGCGCATCGACTGCCCCGGCTTCAGCGGAGGAACCAGCGGCAGTCCGTGGGTGAACGGGGACCACGAGGTCGTGGGTGTGCTCGGCGGGCACGAGCAGGGCGGGTCCACGGACGACACCTCCTACAGCGTGGTGCTGGGCGCGGAGGCCGCGGAGCTGTACCGGGACGCGGTGACCGATCCCTGATGCACCCGGACGGCTTCGGCTGCTTGGATTTCGCGTCGAGCAGGCCGCGGGAGCGTCGCGAACAGGCCGAAATGACGGCCGCGCGGACGGACGCGACGCAAAAGCGGTCTTGAACGGGCCGTCTATGGGGGAGGGTTGACCCGTGCGGAAAGTATGGGTGGCCGGTGGCGTCGCGGTCGGGCTCGGCCTGAGCTTCGTGATGCTGCTCGTCGTCGGGGTGTACATCGTCGCCGGGAACCTCGTGGGCGGCCTCGGCGGGGGCCGGGTCGGGCTGGCCAAGGGAGCGGTACCGGCGGCCTACCAGGTGCTGGTGCAGAAGTGGGGCAACCTGTGCCCCGCCCTCAACCCCGCTCTGCTGGCCGCCCAGTTGTACCAGGAGAGCGGCTTCAACCCGAACGCCAAGAGCCCCGCGCAGGCGCAGGGGATAGCACAGTTCATCCCGGGGACGTGGGCCACGCATGGTGTCGACGGCGACGGCGACGGCGACCGCGACGTCTGGGACCCGAATGACGCGATTCCGTCGGCCGCTTCGTACGACTGCGAACTCGCGAAGTACGTCAAGGACGTGCCCGGCGACACGTCGGCCAACATGCTCGCCGCCTACAACGCGGGGGCGTACGCGGTCATCAAGTACGGGGGTGTGCCGCCGTACAAGGAGACCCAGGGCTATGTGAAGACGATCACGACGCTGCAGGAGAGCTTCGCCGCACCCGCCACCCGGGTCGATCCCTCCGAGCAGGCCGCCGGGGCCATCTACTACGCGCAGAAGAAGCTCGGCACGCCTTATCTCTGGGGTGGGAACGGCACCGCCGACCAGGGTGGCCGGTTCGACTGTTCGGGGTTGACCAAGGCCGCGTACGAGAGTGTGGGGGTCACGCTGCCGCGGGTCGCCAACGATCAGTACAACGCCGGGCCGCACCCGTCCCGGGACCAACTGCTCCCCGGTGACCTGGTGTTCTTCTCGGACGACCCCACCGACTCCCGGGCCATCCGGCACGTGGGAATGTACGTGGGGGGCGGTTACATGATCGACGCTCCGCGGCCGGGGGCCGTGATCAGGTTCGATCCGGTCGACACCCCGGATTATTTCGGCGCCACCCGCGTCACCGAAGATGGCGCGAAAGCGCTCCCGACAACTGTGTGAACCGACTGTGAACCCATCCCCTGAGCTGCGGCGATGAGTCTCTCTTCGATAACGTCTGCGTGATCATTCGGTGGAGTGTGGAACGTATCAATGGGGATCGTGCGTTCCTGTTGACGTGGTCGAGCGGACGCTCAGCGGAAGCGGAACCTACAAGCCACGGGGGTGGGCAGGAGCGGCGCACGTGAGGTGCGTCCGGAACAACGACGAAGGGGCCGCAGCACCATGGCTGTACTCGCCGAATCCGGATCGAACCCCGACGTCGACCTGCTCTACGACATCAACGGCCTGGCCAAGAGCGCCCCGAACTGGTTCGACCGGGTCATGGAGTTCGTGGGTGAGTACGGGCTGCTGCTCGCCACGGTGCTGCTGGTGGTGTGGTGCTGGTGGTCCGTCCGCCGGCGGGCCGGCAGCGCGGACGAGGCGGCGTCGTCCGTGGCCGCGCTCGTGTGGGCGCCGCTCGCGGCCGCCATCGCCGTGCTCGTCAACGTGCCCATCCGCGGGTTCGTCGAGCGGCCCCGGCCCTTCCGTGATCACCAGGGTCTCGCGGTCCTCGTCTCCGGCAAGACCGACTACTCCTTCGTGAGCGACCACGCGACGATCACCATGGCCTTGGGCGTGGGGCTGTTCGTCGCCAACCGGCGGTTCGGCATCGCCGGGATCGGGCTCGCGCTGTTCGAGGGCTTCTGCCGGGTGTACATGGGTGTGCACTATCCGACGGACGTCGTCGGGGGCTTCGCCCTCGGCACGGCTGTTGTCCTGCTGCTGTCCCCGCCGGCCATGGCCCTGCTCACGCCGGTGACGAAGGCGGTCGCGCGCTCGCCCAGGGCGGGGCTGCTGATCCGTCGCCGTTCGCCGTCCGGCGGGACCGGGGAGCCGCTGGTCCCGGGGGCCCGGACGCAGGCGGCGTCCGAGGAGCGGGACCTGGCGGCCTAGGTCCGACAGGGCCTAGTGGCAGCGGGCAGCTCAGAGGCTCTGGCAGTTCAGAGGCTCTGCGGGTAGGTGAAGAAGCGGGTCGGGTCGTACTTCGTCTTGACCTGCTTCAGGCGTGCCGCCGCGTCCCCGTAGTACGCCTTGCGCCAGTCCCTCAGCGTCGGGTCCGTGTAGTTCTGGTACGCCGCTCCCGACGCGTACGGCTTCATCGCGTCGTGCGCCGTCGTCAGCCAGGACTGGGCCGTGCCGCCCGAGGTGCCGGCCCGCCAGGAGGCGATGTACTGGGCCAGCATGCGCGAGCGGCGGTGGACGAAGGCCGTCGCCGTGGGGGAGACGCGGTTGACCGCGCCGCCGAGGGCCGTCAGCGCGATGCTGCCCGAACCGCCCCGCACCGTCTGCATCTGCTGGAGAAGCGTCTGGATGCCGGCCGCGGACAGGGAGCGGTCGAAGAAGTCCGAGCGGGCGGCGTACGTCTCCCTGCCCAGCGCGCCCTGCGGGGAGCGGCCGGGGGTGGAGCCGGGCAAATGGCACTGGGCCTGCGTGGAGAAGGAGGAGCAGCCCGCGTAGATCTCCATCGCCTCCTCGTAGCCGCGGCGGCGCAGCGACACGCTCCGCGCGTTCGCGCCGACCAGGTGTGCCAGGCGGTCCACCGCGTTCTGGAGTTCGCCGTAGGTGCCGAGGGAGAACGCGGCGACCGAGACGGTCGGGGTGCCGCCCGCCGAGTTCGCCAGGTGCAGGGAGGACCAGATCTCGTCCGGCTGGCTCGGGCCCCACTCCTGCCAGGCCTTGATCACCGCCGCGGCCTTCGCCCACGGCCAGGTCAGATAGCCGGTGACGGCCTGCGGCGCGGGGTGGGTCCTGAACTGAAGTTCCGTGACGACGCCGAAGTTTCCGTTGCCGGCGCCGCGCAGGGCCCAGAACAGGTCCTTGTTCGTGGTGGCGTTCGCGACGAGCTGCTTGCCGTCCGCCGTGATCAGGGTGGCCTGGGTCAGGCTGTCGCAGGTCAGGCCGTAGGCGCGGGAGACGACACCGTGGCCGCCGCCGAGGACCAGGCCGGAGACGCCGACCGTGGGGCAGGAGCCCGCCGGGATGGTCACGCCCTTCGCGGTGAGCGCGCGGTAGACGTCGATCAGCTTGGAGCCGGCGCCGACCACGGCCTGCCCTCCGCTCACGCGTATTCGGTTCAGCTTCGAGACGTCGACGATCAGCCGGCCGTTGCCGGAGGACCAGCCGGCATAGGAGTGGCCGCCGTTGCGTATCGCCACCTGGATGCCGTGGGCCTTGGCGTAGGCCAGCGTCGTGCGGATGTCGTCCGCGTGTGCGACATAGGCGACCGCCGCGGGCTTCAGGCCGTCGAAGCGGGTGTTGTACAGCTGGTGGGCGGTCGTCCAGGAGGCGTCCGAGGGGCGGACCAGAGGGCCGTCGAGGTCACGGGCGAGGCCGGCCCAGTTGGCGGCGGCCGCCGCATGGGCGGTCTTGGCTTGCGTGCCGGAGGATATGGACGTAGCGGACGAATCGGCCACATTGGCCGTGTCGGTCGAGGGGCCGGCAGTCGACTTGCCCCCGCTGCACCCCGCTGTCGCGGCCGCAGTCAGTGCGGCCGCGCCGCCTGAGATGAACGTGCGCCGTTCCATACCCGTGCCTTTCGTCGGCTTTCGTGGAACGAGACGAAGCCGGGGGACCGAGGGTTCCACCGGCTTCGAATACACGTGCGCGCCGCTCGGGCGGGGCGCCGCGCGGGCAACTGTATGTAACCCGGCGTTCGGGACCTTGGCGTGCCCTCCCCGTGAGCATTCCGTGACCTTACCGGGCCGACGGCAGGGGTTCACCCGCCGTTCACTTATGGCCATCGGTGGCTTCACCTGATCTGTCTAATTTCGGCCGTACACGGTGCGGAGAGAGGCCCTGACAGGAACTCGCGCACTGACGACGACCTCGCACGCCGCCGACGGTGGCGGCTCCAGGAAGGAACTCCTGAAAGTGAAGCTTCAGCGCAAGAACCGGCTGCGCGCCATCTCCCTCGGTGCTGTCGCCGTCTCCGGAGCCCTGGCCCTGACGGCGTGCGGCTCCGACGACACCGGTAAGAAGACGACGGACAACTCCTCGTCCTCGACGAGCGCCAGCTCGATCAAGTGCGACAACGCCAAGGGCCAGCTGCTCGCCGACGGCTCCTCCGCGCAGAAGAACGCGATCGACGCCTGGGTGAAGGAGTTCTCCCAGGCCTGTGGCGTCCAGATCAACTACAAGGGCGGCGGCTCCGGCGCCGGTGTCACGGCGTTCACCCAGGGCCAGGTCGCCTTCGCCGGTTCCGACTCGGCGCTCAAGCCCGAAGAGGTCACCGCCTCCAAGAAGGTCTGCTCCGGCGGCCAGGGCATCGACCTCCCGATGGTCGGCGGCCCGATCGCCCTCGGTTACAACGTCCCGGGTGTCGACAACCTGGTTCTGGACGCGCCGACCCTCGCCAAGATCTTCGACAGCAAGATCAAGACCTGGAACGACCCGGCGATCAAGAAGCTGAACCCCGACGCGAAGCTTCCCAGCCTGAAGATCCAGGCGTTCCACCGCTCGGACGAGTCCGGCACCACGGACAACTTCACCAAGTACCTGATCGCCACCACCCCGGACAACTGGAAGTACTCCGGCGGCAAGGCCTGGCAGGCCAAGGGCGGCCAGGCTGCCCCGCAGTCCGCGGGTGTGGCCCAGCAGGTGAAGCAGACCGCCGGTGCCATCGGTTACTTCGAGCTGTCCTACGTCACGGACGGCATGAAGGCCGTCTCCATCGACACGGGTGCCAGCAAGCCGGTCGCCCCCAGCACCGAGAGCGCCACCGCCGACATCGCCGCCGCGAAGGTCATCGGCACCGGCAAGGACCTCTCGCTCCAGCTGGACTACAAGACCAAGGCCGAGGGCGCCTACCCGATCACCCTCGTCACCTACGAGATCATCTGCGACAAGGGCAACAAGGCCGACACCCTGCCGGCGACCAAGGCGTTCCTGCGCTACATCGCGAGCGAGGACGGCCAGAAGGTTCTCTCGGGCATCGACTACGCGCCGGTTCCCGACGAGATCATCGCGAAGGTCCGCACCACCATCGAGGGCCTGAGCTGACCTAGGAGTGCGGTCCGGTCCCGGACTACCGGGACCGGACCGCACCGTCCGGTGCACCGCCGCCAGGAGCCGTACAACCCATATGGCTCCGCAGACCGGAGAACCCGATGGACATAACCACACGGAACACTGAAGACGCACCTCCCCCCACCTCACAGCCGACCGCGGGCGCGCAGAAGCGTGTCTCCCGTGGCGCCACCCGACCCGGCGACCGGATCTTCCTCGGTCTCTCCCGTGGGTCGGGCATCTTCCTGTTGGTGATCATGGCCGCCATCGCGGTCTTCCTCACCTACCGTGCCTCCCTCGCCATCAGCAAGGACCACGGGAACTTCCTCACCACCTCCGAGTGGAACACCAACCTCCAGCCACCGGTGTTCGGCATCGCCGTGCTGGCCTTCGGCACGATCGTCTCCTCGATCATCGCCATGCTCATCGCGGTGCCGGTCGCGGTCGCGATCGCGCTGTTCATCACGCACTACGCGCCGCGCAAGCTGGCCGGACCCGTCGCGTACGTGGTCGACCTGCTCGCCGCGGTGCCGTCCATCGTGTACGGCCTGTGGGGCGCGCTGATCCTCGTACCGCACATGACCGGCCTGTTCGGCTGGCTCAACGACTACTTCAGCTGGACCGGGCTCTTCACCTGGGACGAGGGCGCCCCGCGCTCGATGCTCACGGTCGGCATCCTGCTCGCGATCATGATCCTGCCGATCATCACCAACGTGAGCCGTGAGGTCTTCCGCCAGGTCCCGCAGATGCACGAGGAAGCGGCCCTGGCCCTCGGCGCCACGCGCTGGGAGGTCATCCGCATGTCGGTGCTGCCCTTCGGCCGCTCCGGCGTGATCTCCGCCTCGATGCTCGGCCTCGGCCGCGCGCTCGGCGAGACGATGGCCGTCGCCACCGTGCTCTCCCCGGACTTCATCATCCACGCCAGCCTGCTCAACCCGGGCGGCGGCACCTTCGCCCAGAACATCGCCAGCAAGTTCAGCGAGGCGACGCAGTTCGGCCGTGACGCGCTCATCGCCTCCGGTCTGGTCCTGTTCGTCATCACCCTGCTGGTCAACGGCGCGGCCCGGATCATCATCGCCCGCCGCGCGGAGTACTCGGGGGCCAACGCATGAGCCACGCAGCCGTCGTCAGCGACAAGCGCCCCAGCACGCTGCGTGGCGCCAGCCTCCCCAAGTGGTCGCCGTGGGCGATCGCGGGCGGCTCGATCGCCCTCGGGATCGGCATCGCCCTGGCCGCCGGCCTGGACAGCAAGATCCAGTGGGGCCTGATCGCCGCGCTCCTCTTCGTCTTCGGCACGTACGGCATCGCCGCCCGCGTCGAGGGCCGTCGCCAGGCCAAGGACCGCATCGCGACCAGCCTCGTCTGGGTCGCCTTCATCCTCGCCGTCGTCCCGCTGGTCTCCCTGATCTGGGTCACGATCGCGCGCGGCGTCAAGGTCCTGGACGTCTACTTCCTGACCCACTCCATGGGTGTGGTCGCCGACACCGAGCCGGGCGGTGGCATCTACCACGCCATCATCGGCAGCCTCGAACAGGTCGGCCTGGCCACCCTGATCGGCGCCCCGATCGGTGTGATGACCGCGATCTACCTCGTCGAGTACGGACGCGGGGGCCTTGCCAAGGCCATCACCTTCTTCGTCGACGTGATGACCGGTATCCCGTCGATCGTCGCCGGTCTGTTCATCCTCAGCCTGATGCTGATGTGGGACATGCAGCCCTTCGGCTTCGCCGGCTCGCTCGCCCTGGCCATCCTGATGATGCCGGTCGTGGTCCGCTCCACCGAGGAGATGCTCAAGCTCGTCCCGAACGAGCTGCGCGAGGCCTCCCTGGCGCTCGGCGTCCCGAAGTGGCGCACCATCCTGAAGGTGGTCCTGCCGACCTCCATCGGCGGCATCACCACCGGCATCATGCTGGCGGTCGCCCGTATCGCCGGTGAGACCGCGCCCGTGCTGCTGCTGGTGTTCGGCAACCCGTTCATCAACACGAACCCCTTCGAGGGTGCGCAGGCGTCGCTGCCGCTGTACATCTATCAGCAGTTCGCGAACAGCGCGGGTTCCGGTGCGGCGTACGACCGGGCCTGGGCGGCCTCGCTGACGCTGATCGCCTTCGTGATGATCCTCAACCTGGCGGCCCGCGCGATCGCGCGCTGGAAGGCCCCGAAGACCGGTCGCTGACGGCGGCCCTCAGCGACTGATTTCTGGAAGTGAAGTAGACATGGCCAAGCGAATCGACGTAAGCGGACTCACCGCCTACTACGGCTCCCACAAGGCGATCGAAGACATCTCGATGACCGTCGAGCCCCGCTCGGTGACGGCCTTCATCGGCCCCTCCGGCTGCGGCAAGTCGACGTTCCTGCGCACGCTGAACCGTATGCACGAGGTCACCCCCGGTGGCCGGGTCGAGGGCAAGGTCCTGCTCGACGACGAGGACCTGTACGGCGTCGGCATAGACCCGGTGTCGGTCCGCCGCGAGGTGGGCATGGTGTTCCAGCGCCCGAACCCCTTCCCGACGATGTCGATCTTCGACAACGTGGCGGCGGGGCTGCGGCTGAACGGCAACTACAAGAAGAGCGAGCTGAGCGACATCGTCGAGAAGTCGCTCAAGGGCGCGAACCTCTGGAACGAGGTCAAGGACCGTCTGAACAAGCCCGGTTCGGGTCTGTCCGGCGGCCAGCAGCAGCGGCTGTGCATCGCGCGGGCGATCGCGGTGGAGCCGAAGGTTCTGCTCATGGACGAGCCCTGCTCGGCCCTGGACCCGATCTCCACGCTCGCCATCGAGGACCTGATCGGTGAGCTGAAGGAGCGCTTCACGATCGTCATCGTGACGCACAACATGCAGCAGGCGGCGCGCGTCTCCGACCGTACGGCGTTCTTCAACCTCGCCGCCGTCGGCCAGCCCGGCCGGCTGATCGAGATCGACGACACGGAGCGGATCTTCTCCAACCCGTCCGTCCAGGCCACGGAGGACTACATCTCCGGCCGCTTCGGCTGAGCCGATGCCGGTATAGAACCCCTCGCGGTGCTGCATGGCGGTGCCACCGCGAGGACGGAAAAGGGCCCGCCCCTGGCTCCCGGGGGCGGGCCCGTTCCTTACTCCCGTACCCCCCACCAGGGGGCTCCGCCCCCTGGACCCCCGACCTATGCCCACCCACCACCCGACTCGGCCGACTGAAAAGCCAAGCACGGCGACATCACCCCGAGGCGCCTCCACGGCTGCGCGAGATGACTGGCCATAGCCTCGGCCACCCGACAGGCACGCTCTGCGGCCTCACCCTGGGGGGCGACTTCTCAGCCGACGTCGACGGGCGGGCGGGGTGGGGACTCGGTCGGCTGGTGAGCGGGCGCTGTAGCCGGGCCTCGGGGTTCACTTCTCAGCGCACCGAGACGGGGGCGGGTGAGGTGGGGACTCGGTCGACTGGTGAACGGGCCCTGCGACCGCGCCCCGGGGTTCACTTTTCAGCCCACCAAGACGGGCGGGGTGGGAACTCGGTCGACTGGTGAACGGGCCTTGCGACCGGGCCCCGGGGTTCACTTCTCAGCCCACCGAGACGGGGGCGGGTGAGGTGGGGACTCGGTCGGCTGGTAGCGGGCGCTGTAGCCGGGCCTCAGGGCTCACTTCTCAGCCCACCGAGACGGGTGGGCGGGTGAGGTGGGGACTCGGTCGGCTGGTAGCGGGCGCTGTAGCCGGGCCTCAGGGCTCACTTCTCAGCCCACCGAGACGGGTGGGCGGGTGG